>NZ_JBEPOP010000022.1:0-1079 GCF_040546855.1 Paenarthrobacter sp. 4246 | reverse complement strand
GACTCAGAAAACAATACACGCCCCCAACCCCCAACGCAAATCCACCCCCACACCCCACCCCACCCACACCAAACCCACCCCCAAAACCCCACCAACCGCCGTCGAACTCGCCACCGGACGTCAGGGCATCAGCTCTGCCGCACAGCAGGCAGGAACTGCGGAGTGGCCGCAGCGGGCTGCGAACTTATGGGTCGCAATGAGCGGGCCAATGACGTTGACGCCACCTGGTGGGAGGATGGAGCGCATGGAACTGCACATCACGGGAGATGCCGCCGCCGACAGACTGCTCAGTGACGACGCCTTTGCGTTGCTCACGGGTATGTTGCTCGATCAACAAGTCACCATGGAGTCGGCATTTGCTGGTCCAGAGAAGATCCGGACCCGCCTTGGGTCCCTGGAGCCAGCTGCCATTGCCGAGCACGATCCCGCCGGTTTCATCGAAATCTTCAAGGAGAGGCCGGCCGTTCATCGCTTCCCCGGTTCCATGGCAGGCCGGGTCCAAGCCTTGGCGGAGACGGTCCACAGCGACTGGAACGGTGATGCTGCCTCGATCTGGACCCGCGGAAACCCTGACGGTCCTGAGGTACTGCGCCGGCTCAAAGCGTTGCCGGGCTTCGGCGAGCAGAAGGCGAAAATCTTCCTGGCCCTGCTGGGCAAGCAATGCGGCCTTCAAGCCAAAGGATGGCGGGAGGCCGCCGGTCACTACGGCGAGGAAGGATCGTACTTATCCGTAGCCGACATCGTGGATCCTGAGTCATTAGTCAAGGTACGTGCCAGCAAGCAGGCAGCAAAAGCAGCTGCGAAGGCCGCAAAGTCGTCCAAAAACTAGTACGCGCCGAGCTTACCTGCTGCCGTTTCGGGCCAGGCCCTCCTGGATTCCCATCATGGGCCACATCTATCTTCCGCCTAGCTCAGGTTTTCCAGAGTTTCCCTGAGTTCGAGAAAACTGAAGAAACGCTCTTCCTCATGGGCCTGTTCGGGTGCTTGTCGCTCGGGGGTGTGTTTGGGTGGTTAAAGGGGAAGAGCCCCGACCTGTGGTCGGGGCTCTTGCCTAATGGTTGTCCGGCGGTGTCCTACTC
>NZ_JBEPOP010000021.1:0-1133 GCF_040546855.1 Paenarthrobacter sp. 4246 | reverse complement strand
TGGTTACAACTGTGGTGTTGTTATTTTGTTGTGTTGGTTCCTGGAACGGTGTTGTTGTTCGGGAACCACATAGTGGACGCGTGCAGTGTGTTGTGTGGTGTAAGTTGTTGGCCTATTAGTACCGGTCAGCTTCACGAGTCTTTAGTCCTCGCTTCCACATCCGGCCTATCAACCCAGTGGTCTGGCTGGGGGCCTCTCACACATGACTGTGTATGGAAATCTCATCTTGAAGCGAGCTTCCCGCTTAGATGCTTTCAGCGGTTATCCCATCCGAACGTAGCTAATCAGCGATGCACTTGGCAGTACAACTGACACACCAGAGGTTCGTCCGTCCCGGTCCTCTCGTACTAAGGACAGCCCTTCTCAAATTTCCTGCGCGCGCAGCGGATAGGGACCGAACTGTCTCACGACGTTCTAAACCCAGCTCGCGTACCGCTTTAATGGGCGAACAGCCCAACCCTTGGGACCTACTCCAGCCCCAGGATGCGACGAGCCGACATCGAGGTGCCAAACCATGCCGTCGATATGGACTCTTGGGCAAGATCAGCCTGTTATCCCCGAGGTACCTTTTATCCGTTGAGCGACGGCCATTCCACAATGTACCGCCGGATCACTAGTCCCGACTTTCGTCCCTGCTTGAGATGTCTCTCTCACAGTCAAGCTCCCTTGTGCACTTACACTCGACACCTGATTGCCAACCAGGCTGAGGGAACCTTTGGGCGCCTCCGTTACTTTTTAGGAGGCAACCGCCCCAGTTAAACTACCCATCAGGCACTGTCCCTGACCCGGATCACGGGCCGAAGTTAGATGTCCAAAGTGACCAGAGTGGTATTTCAACGATGACTCCACCCGAACTGGCGTCCGGGTTTCAACGTCTCCCACCTATCCTACACAAGCCACTCCGAACACCAATACCAAACTATAGTAAAGGTCTCGGGGTCTTTCCGTCCTGCTGCGCGTAACGAGCATCTTTACTCGTACTGCAATTTCGCCGAGTTTATGGTTGAGACAGCGGGGAAGTCGTTACTCCATTCGTGCAGGTCGGAACTTACCCGACAAGGAATTTCGCTACCTTAGGATGGTTATAGTTACCACCGCCGTTTACTGGGGCTTAAATTCTCAGCTTCGCCACA
>NZ_JBEPOP010000020.1:0-1555 GCF_040546855.1 Paenarthrobacter sp. 4246 | reverse complement strand
TGCAGGGTTTTGGCGACGATGGAGTGGGTGTCGTTTTTGAAGTAGCGGCGTGCGGCTTGGCGGGTGTCGGAGAAGCCGAAGCCGTCTGCTCCGAGGGAGGCGAAGTCGTTGGGGATGAATTGGCGGATTTGGTCGGGGACGGCTTTCATGTAGTCGGTTACGGCGATGACGGGTCCGGTGGTGCCTGCGAGTTGTTCGGTGATGAACGGGGTGCGGGCGGGTTGGCCGGGGTTGAGGAAGGCGTGTTCTTCGGCGGCGAGTCCGTCGCGTCGGAGTTCGTTCCAGGAGGTTACGGAGTAGATCTCGGCGGCGACGTTCCAGTCTTCGGCGAGGATCCGTTGGGCTTCGAGGGCCCAGGGTACGGACACGCCGGAGGCGAGGATGGCCGCGGTGGGGCGGTTCTCTGCGTTGGTGCCGTCCGCGGTGGGGGCTTCGGCGAGGCGGTAGATGCCTTTGAGGAGTCCGTTGATGTCCAGGTTTTCCGGTTCCGCGGGTTGGGTGATGGGCTCGTTGTAGACGGTGAGGTAGTACATGACGTTTTTATCCGTGGAGGCGTCGCCGTACATTTCTTCGAGGCCGTGGCGGATGATGTGGCCGATTTCGTAGCCGTAGGCGGGGTCGTAGGTTTTCACGGCGGGGTTGGTGGAGGCCAGGATGGGGGAGTGTCCGTCGGCGTGTTGGAGTCCTTCGCCGGTGAGGGTGGTCCGTCCTGCGGTGGCGCCGATGATGAAGCCGCGGGTCATTTGGTCTGCTGCGGCCCAGAACGAGTCGCCGGTGCGTTGGAAGCCGAACATGGAGTAGAACACGTAGATCGGGACCAGGGGTTCGCCGTGGGTGGCGTACGCGGTCCCGGCGGCGGTGAACGCTGCGACGGCGCCGGCTTCGTTGATGCCGGGGTGGATCAGTTGTCCGGCGGGTGATTCTTTGTAGGCCAGGACGAGGTCGCGGTCCACGGAGAGGTAGTTCTGGCCTTTGGGGTTGTAGATTTTCGCGGTCGGGAAGAACGCGTCCATCCCGAAGGTGCGGGATTCGTCCGGGACGACGGGCACGAACCGGGCGCCGAAGTTCTTATCCCGCATCAGGTCCTTGAGCAAACGGACGAAGGCCATGGTGGTCGCGGCTTGTTGTTTCCCGGATCCGCGTTTGGCGACGTCGTAGGACTTCGCGTCCGGGAGTACCACCTCGGTGTGGGTGCGGCGGCGTTCGGGGACGAACCCGCCGAGCTCGGCGCGGCGTTCCATGAGGTACTGGATTTCGGGGGCGTCCATGCCGGGGTGGTAGTACGGGGGACGGTAGAGGTCCGCGTCGAGTTGGTCATCGCTGATGGGGATGCGGAGGTGGTCACGGAAGGCTTTGAGGTCTTCCATGGTCAGTTTCTTCATCTGGTGGGTCGCGTTGCGGCCTTCGAAGTGCGGGCCCAGTCCGTAGCCCTTGACCGTTTTGGCCAGGATCACGGTGGGTTTGCCCTTGAACTCGGTCGCTGCCTTGTACGCGGCGTAGACCTTGCGGTAGTCGTGGCCGCCGCGTTTGAGGCCCCAGATCTGTTCGTCGTCCA
>NZ_JBEPOP010000019.1:0-1836 GCF_040546855.1 Paenarthrobacter sp. 4246 | reverse complement strand
TGATTCGTTGATATTCCACCCATGAGCACCCACCGCAGAACAGACGCCTGCGCAATGGGCAACACTGACAACCACCACCACACCCATGCAGGCACAGCAACAGTTGCAAGCAGCTCCTTAGAAAGGAGGTGATCCAGCCGCACCTTCCGGTACGGCTACCTTGTTACGACTTAGTCCCAATCGCCGGTCCCACCTTCGACGGCTCCCCCCACAAGGGTTAGGCCACCGGCTTCGGGTGTTACCAACTTTCGTGACTTGACGGGCGGTGTGTACAAGGCCCGGGAACGTATTCACCGCAGCGTTGCTGATCTGCGATTACTAGCGACTCCGACTTCATGGGGTCGAGTTGCAGACCCCAATCCGAACTGAGACCGGCTTTTTGGGATTAGCTCCACCTCACAGTATCGCAACCCTTTGTACCGGCCATTGTAGCATGCGTGAAGCCCAAGACATAAGGGGCATGATGATTTGACGTCGTCCCCACCTTCCTCCGAGTTGACCCCGGCAGTCTCCTATGAGTCCCCGCCATAACGCGCTGGCAACATAGAACGAGGGTTGCGCTCGTTGCGGGACTTAACCCAACATCTCACGACACGAGCTGACGACAACCATGCACCACCTGTAAACCGACCGCAAGCGGGGCACCTGTTTCCAGGTATTACCGGTTCATGTCAAGCCTTGGTAAGGTTCTTCGCGTTGCATCGAATTAATCCGCATGCTCCGCCGCTTGTGCGGGCCCCCGTCAATTCCTTTGAGTTTTAGCCTTGCGGCCGTACTCCCCAGGCGGGGCACTTAATGCGTTAGCTACGGCGCGGAAAACGTGGAATGTCCCCCACACCTAGTGCCCAACGTTTACGGCATGGACTACCAGGGTATCTAATCCTGTTCGCTCCCCATGCTTTCGCTCCTCAGCGTCAGTTACAGCCCAGAGACCTGCCTTCGCCATCGGTGTTCCTCCTGATATCTGCGCATTTCACCGCTACACCAGGAATTCCAGTCTCCCCTACTGCACTCTAGTCTGCCCGTACCCACTGCAGAACCGGAGTTGAGCCCCGGTCTTTCACAGCAGACGCGACAAACCGCCTACGAGCTCTTTACGCCCAATAATTCCGGATAACGCTTGCGCCCTACGTATTACCGCGGCTGCTGGCACGTAGTTAGCCGGCGCTTCTTCTGCAGGTACCGTCACTTTCGCTTCTTCCCTACTGAAAGAGGTTTACAACCCGAAGGCCGTCATCCCTCACGCGGCGTCGCTGCATCAGGCTTGCGCCCATTGTGCAATATTCCCCACTGCTGCCTCCCGTAGGAGTCTGGGCCGTGTCTCAGTCCCAGTGTGGCCGGTCACCCTCTCAGGCCGGCTACCCGTCGTCGCCTTGGTAGGCCATTACCCCACCAACAAGCTGATAGGCCGCGAGTCCATCCAAAACCACAAAAGCTTTCCACCACCTGACATGCGTCAGACGGTCATATCCGGTATTAGACCCAGTTTCCCAGGCTTATCCCAGAGTCAAGGGCAGGTTACTCACGTGTTACTCACCCGTTCGCCACTAATCCCCCAGCAAGCTGGGATCATCGTTCGACTTGCATGTGTTAAGCACGCCGCCAGCGTTCATCCTGAGCCAGGATCAAACTCTCCGTTGAAGAAAAACAAATCAAACAGACACAACCACACCCACCGGAAATAACGGCGAACACGGCTGCACAAAATTCGAAACCAGCTGAAAACCAGACCACCACACACGGGGGTGCGCAATGATCCAGCCATAATTTCAACCAATCAATAAAACAATCGGTATCAACAAACTTGGCACACTATTGAGTTCTCAAACAACAGAC
>NZ_JBEPOP010000018.1:0-2309 GCF_040546855.1 Paenarthrobacter sp. 4246 | reverse complement strand
GTGGCTAACCGGTCCTCTTAACCTTCCAGCACCGGGCAGGAGTCAGTCCGTATACATCGTCTTGCGACTTCGCACGGACCTGTGTTTTTAGTAAACAGTCGCTTCCCCCTGGTCTCTGCGGCCCACACCCGCTCACGGAGAGCAAGTCTCCATCACGGGGCAGGCCCCCCTTCTCCCGAAGTTACGGGGGCATTTTGCCGAGTTCCTTAACCATAATTCTCTCGATCGCCTTGGTATTCTCTACCTGATCACCTGTGTCGGTTTGGGGTACGGGCGGCTAAAACCTCGCGTCGATGCTTTTCTTGGCAGCATAGGATCACCGGATCCCCCCATACGGGAGTCCCATCAGATCTCAGGAACGTGCTCGAAGCACACAGGAACGGATTTGCCTATCCCTGACCCTACATCCTTAGACCGGGGCAACCATCGCCCGGCCCGGCTACCTTCCTGCGTCACACCTGTTAATACGCTTACCTCCCGGGATCAGGTCCCGCGCTCGGCCAAAACCCACAACACCACAAGGGTGAGCGGGCAGGCTCCGGGCGGTTAGTATCCCCCGCTTGGCATGGGCGGTTTTTCGCCGGTACGGGAATATCAACCCGTTGTCCATCGACTACGCCTGTCGGCCTCGCCTTAGGTCCCGACTTACCCAGGGCAGATTAGCTTGACCCTGGAACCCTTGATCATTCGGCGGACGGGTTTCTCACCCGTCTTTCGCTACTCATGCCTGCATTCTCACTCGTGTAGGCTCCACCGCTGGTTTCCACCGCGACTTCACTGCCCACACGACGCTCCCCTACCACTCCACACCCCTGAACCACGAAGGCTAGGGCAATGTGTGAAATCCACAACTTCGGCGGTGTACTTGAGCCCCGCTACATTGTCGGCGCGGAATCACTTGACCAGTGAGCTATTACGCACTCTTTCAAGGATGGCTGCTTCTAAGCCAACCTCCTGGTTGTCTTCGCAACTCCACATCCTTTCCCACTTAGCACACGCTTAGGGGCCTTAGTTGGTGGTCTGGGCTGTTTCCCTCTCGACTATGAAGCTTATCCCCCACAGTCTCACTGCTGCGCTCTCACTTACCGGCATTCGGAGTTTGGCTGACGTCAGTAACCTTGTAGGGCCCATCGGCCATCCAGTAGCTCTACCTCCGGCAAGAAACACGCAACGCTGCACCTAAATGCATTTCGGGGAGAACCAGCTATCACGGAGTTTGATTGGCCTTTCACCCCTACCCACAGCTCATCCCCTCCATTTTCAACTGAAGTGGGTTCGGTCCTCCACGACGTCTTACCGTCGCTTCAACCTGGCCATGGGTAGATCACTCCGCTTCGGGTCTAGATCACGCCACTACACTCGCCCTGTTCAGACTCGCTTTCGCTACGGCTACCCCACACGGGTTAACCTCGCGACGTAACACTAACTCGCAGGCTCATTCTTCAAAAGGCACGCCGTCACAACTACTATGCGATCACTCGCGGTTGCTCCGACGGATTGTAAGCACACGGTTTCAGGTACTGTTTCACTCCCCTCCCGGGGTACTTTTCACCTTTCCCTCACGGTACTGGTCCGCTATCGGTCATTAGGAAGTATTTAGGCTTATCAGGTGGTCCTGACAGATTCGCACGGGATTTCTCGGGCCCCGTGCTACTTGGGATACTCTCCAGGCTGCACACAACATTACGGTTACGGGGCTCCCACCCTCTCTGGCCGGCCTTTCAAGACCGTTCACCTATGCCTGCACATCACCCCAACGGTCCGGCAGAACCATCACGGAAAGTCCCACAACCCCGCCCATGCAACGCCCGCCGGCTATCACACATGGAAACGGTTTAGCCTGATCCGCGTTCGCTCGCCACTACTAACGGAATCACTATTGTTTTCTCTTCCTGCGGGTACTGAGATGTTTCACTTCCCCGCGTTCCCCCCACGCACCCTATGTGTTCAGATGCGGGTCACACAATCACCTTGCAGCGTTGTGCGGGGTTTCCCCATTCGGACATCCTGGGATCAACGCTCGGTTATCAACTCCCCCAGGCTTATCGCAGATTCCTACGTCCTTCTTCGGCTCCTAATGCCAAGGCATCCACCGTGTGCCCTTAAAAACTTGACCACACAAAGATCAAAAACTTACTCGAGAGAACCATGACCACAAGGGCCAGGTTCATTCATAAGAAATTGCTGTAGAAACACACACACCAACCCCGAAAGGCCAGCCATGCATGTCTCAGATGCTCGCGTCCACTATGTAGTTCTCAAACAACAACCCCATCAACCAGACCACCACCACCCCACAAAGGGACAGC
>NZ_JBEPOP010000017.1:0-3335 GCF_040546855.1 Paenarthrobacter sp. 4246 | reverse complement strand
GGGGGTGCGCAATGATCCAGCCATAATTTCAACCAATCAATAAAACAATCGGTATCAACAAACTTGGCACACTATTGAGTTCTCAAACAACAGACCCCCCAAAACATCACCCACAGCACACCACACAAAGCAGCGCACCCAACAGGGCCATTGGAAAAGAAGAGTTATTTTTGGCCGCCCACCGAACCGTACACACCTTCCGGCTTTCCGTTTCGCACCCGGCGACTCAGAAAACAATACACGCCCCCAACCCCCAACGCAAATCCACCCCCACACCCCACCCCACCCACACCAAACCCACCCCCAAAACCCCACCAAACCGCCGTCGGGCGCTGGCTCCTAGCGCTTCATCAGCTCCCGCAACGCAGCGCTGACGGCACCTGGATTTTCCTCGGCTATGAAGTGGCCGCCGTCGAAGGTCACGTGGCGGAGGTCGGGCGCCCAGGCTCCCCAGAGAGGGGCAGCGTCGTAGCCCAGCACAGCTCCCCAATCCTGCTGCATCACAGTCACGGGCATCTCCAGAGTGCGTCCGGAGTCCCGGTCGGCCCGATCATGCGTCACATCAATGCCGGCAGAAGCGCGGTAGTCCGCAACGATCGATGCCACGGCCCCGCGTGATGCCCTCAGATACTCCTCCCGATAAGACTCCGGAATCGCGTCAGGGTCAGCGGTCCACCCATCCAGGAAGGAGGCGAAGAACGAATCGGCCGTAGCCTCGATCATGGGCTCCGGGATGCCGGCCGGCTGTGCCATGAGGTACAGGTGCCACGCCACCTTGGCATCCGCGCCCCGGAGAATGTCCCACATGTCCAAGGTCGGCAGCACGTCCAGCGACAAGAGATGGGTCACTGCGTCACCGTGATCCAGGCCGGCGCGTATGGCAACCAGCGCGCCGCGATCGTGACCGGCGAGGGCAAAGCGCTGATGGCCCAGGGCTCGCGCCGCTGCAACGACGTCGGCCGCCATGGTGCGCTTGGAATAGGTTTCTTCGTCGTCCTCTGCAGGCTTGTCACTCGCTCCGTATCCTCGAAGGTCGGGGCAGATGACCGTGTAATCCGCCGCCAGGTCGGCGGCGACGTGTCGCCACATCAGATGCGTCTGAGGGAAGCCGTGTAAGAGTACGACGGCGGGTCCACTCCCCGCTACGGCAACGTTCAGTTCCACATGGGGTGCTACAAGGACGCGGTGATAGGTAGCTTCGGGCATCAATGTCAAGGTCATGGGGTCTCCTTCGTCAGATGTGTTCCCCTACTATCCCGCCGACGAATCAGCAGCGAATCAGCCGGCTCCGCCCATTTTCTTGTCGGGGCCCGTGACTACCATTGACCCGTGAGTACGCCGCAGATCCGAGTCCTCGGCCCCATCGGGGTGAGTGTTGACGGGGTGCAGCTGGAACTGTCCAAACGCAGGCATCGGGAGATCATCGCGATCCTGGTCGCGCTGCGTGGTCGGGCCATCCCCACCACGGAACTTGCTGAAGAACTATGGGACGGTATGCCGCCGAACGGAGCCGTGGGAGCCATCCGGACGTTCGTTGGCGAGCTGCGGCGAATCCTCGAACCACACCGGAAGCCCCGCACCTCGCCCACGATTCTGGTCACGGTTGCTGACGGCTACGCGTTGCAGCTCGACGCCGACGCGGTGGACGCGTGGCGCTTTGAAACGGCCATGGCGGGGGCAGTTGGGGCCGCTCCCTACGATGCTGATTCACGTTTGTCCGCTGCCCTCGGGGAGTGGCACGGAAGCCCATACCAGGAATTTTCCGAGCGTCCATGGGCGGTCCCGGAGGCGACGCGGCTGAGCGGGCTGCGGCAGACCGCCGTCGAACGCTGTGCCGAAGCCCGCCTTGCCGACGCCCGGCCAATCGAGGCTGCGGCCATCCTGGAAACGCATGTCACGGCCAACCCGTGGCGTGAGGAAGGATGGCGATTGCTGGCCCTGGCTCTGTACCGGAGTCGCCGCCAAGGCGACGCTCTTGCCGCGCTTCGCCAAGCAAGACGTCAGCTGTCCGACGAACTCGGGATGGACCTCAGCCCCGCCCTCACGGACCTCGAGACCCGGATCCTCCGTCGGGACCCGCAATTGGACCGGCCTGAATCAGCCAGTTTGGCCCCGATTGCCAGCGCCTATTCCGGTGGCGGGGTGCGGGCCCAACTGGAGGCTTCGAATGCAGTGTTGGGCAGCCTTGCGGTCGCCGGCGATCTCCAGACAGCCCGTCAGCAACGTCTTGCTGCCATCGAGGCGGCCGCCGGCCTCAACGATCCCGAACTCGCCGCGAGAATCATCGGGGGTTACGACGTCCCCGGCATATGGACGCGAACGGACGATCCCGCTGCTTCTACCGCTGTGGTCGCCGCAGCTGAGGATGCGCTGGCTTCTCCTGTGCCCCTCCGCGACCGCAGCCGGGCACGTCTTCTGGCGACGATCGCCATGGAGTCCCGCGGAACAGGGACCAGGCAGGCCGAAGCAACCGAAGCCATTGAGTTGGCGCGACATTTGGGCGACAGCCACCTACTTTGCTTCGCCTTGAGCGCTGATTTCATGCAGGCATTCACCCGCACAGGCCTGGCAAAACACCGCGAAGAGATCGGCAGGCAGCTGATAACAGCAGCGTTCGACGCCGATTCGCCCACCTTTGAGATCAACGGGCGCCTGATTCGGATGCAGGCCCTATGCGCTTTGTCCGACGTCGATTCGGCCCGTCTTGAAGCCAATGCCGTGGATCAACTGGCCGTGCGGCACGAGCGCCCCTTGGCAGCGGTGTTCACCCAATGGTTCCGCTGGACGTTCCTCGACGCCGGCGCGGTGCCTCCTGTACCTGAAGAAATGCCAGGGTTCAGCGAGGGAATCCTGGCATTTGCATCGTTCACCCGGCAACTACGCAATGGGGACGAACTGGTTGACGGGGACTTCGGCCCCTACGAACCATGGGTGCGACCCCTCCTGTCGCTACGCGCCGGCCAAAAAACCAACGCAGCAACCGCACTTCGGCAGTTGCCGGATCCGCCCCAGGACCTCTTGCTGGAGGCCACCTGGTGCGTTATGGCCCAGACTGCCTGCGAACTGCGTGAACCATCCATGATTGGCCGTGCCCTTACGGCACTAACGCCAGCCAGCGGTGAACGAGCGGCCGGGAGTGGAGTGATTGATGCCGGCAACGTTGACCACTATCTGGGAATGCTCCGGGCGGCAGCGGCTGGCCCAGGGTAGGCGCTGCTGGGGTCCTGTTCGTTTAGTGTTTGGGTGGTTAAAGGGGAAGAGCCCCGACCTGTGGTCGGGGCTCTTGCCTAATGTGTGTCCGGCGGTGTCCTACTCTCCCACACCCTCCCGGGTGC
>NZ_JBEPOP010000016.1:0-11125 GCF_040546855.1 Paenarthrobacter sp. 4246 | reverse complement strand
GCGTGGGACTCAAGCACGAGTGATGTGAGAGTACGTGGGACTCAAGCACGAGTGATGTGAGAGAGCGTGGGACTCAAGCACGAGTGATGTGAGAGAGGGTCAGCGCTCGGAGTGCGCCGCCAGGAAGGAGTACACCTCGGTCTCGTCCACCCCCGGGAACGCGCCCGGAGGCATTGCCGCCAGCAGATGTGAGTGGGCGCGGGCGGACGGCCAGGCGTTGCCTGCCCACTCGTTGGCCAGGGACGCTGGCGGCCGCTTGCAGCAGTTGGGATCCGGGCAGTTGGACGTTGCGCGGGCCGTGGTCTCCCTGCCGCGGAACCACTTCACGTGCTGGTAGGGAACGCCGATGCTCAGCGAGAATTCACCGTTGGCTGACCGCTCGGTACGGGCGGTGCACCAGTAAGTCCCGGAGGGTGTGTCCGTGTACTGGCTGTAAGCGCTGAACTTGTCCGGAACGTCAAACACCGCGCGTGAAGTCCACGCTTTGCACGAGGGCTGCCCTTCAATCGCCCCCGTGTGATCCTGCGGGAACGTCACGCCGTCGTTCTCGTAGGCCTTGTAGATGATGCCGGACTGATGGGTCTTCTGGAAGTGAGTGGTGATGCCCAGGTGTTTGGTGGCCAGGTTAGTGAAGCGGTGAGCGGCAGTTTCGTAGGACACGGCGAAGGCGTCCCGGATGTCCTCCACCGCGATCTCCTTGGCCGCCTTGGCCTTTTGCAGGAACTCGACCGTGGCCTGCTCCGGAAGCAGCAAAGCAGCCGCAAAGTAGTTGGTGGCCACGCGCTGCGCCAGGAAATCCCCGTAGTTCCGCGGAGTTTCGTGTCCCAGGACGTAGTGGCCCAGAGCCTGGAGCAAAACAGATCGCGGATCGTGATCCTGCCGTTGGTTCTGCGTCAGGTAAATTCTGCGGTTCTTCAAGTCCGTCACTGATCGCGTCGAGTGCGGCAAATCACCCACATGGTGCAGGGAAAACCCGAGGTTCTCAGCAATGTCCGCAATGACGTGCTGGCTCAGCGGCCCCGCGGTGTAGCCAACCCCTTTGAGAACTTTCTGCGCCTCGGCCTCATACTCGGGGAAATAGTTACCGCGCTCGCGCATCATGGCACGCAACTCGCCGTTGGCGCGGCGGGCTTCTTCCGGCGTCGCGACCTGCTCATTAAGTTTGCGTTCGAGCTCCTGAAGCAGCCCGACCTGCGACTCCAGCACATCCAGCGGAAGCCGTGAACTGATGCGGATTTTGGGCAAGTTCAGCGACTCATACAGCGGGCCGCGCTGGTACCGTTCCAGTTCGATTTCCAGGGCTGCGCGCCGACTCGGCGGCTCGGCGCCCAGCAGCTGATCGATGCTCACATTAAGTGACGCGGCCAGTTGCTGCAGCAACCCCAGCTTGGGCTCCCGCTTGCCGTTTTCAATCAAACTCAGCTGGCTTGGTGCGGTCCCGACGGCGGCACTCAAGTCGTCCAGCGTCAGTCCAGCCTGCTTGCGCAGATGGCGGACGCGGCGGCCAAGGCTGATGACGTCCAGTTCAGGGGACGCAGGGGACAACGACGGCGACGCGACTTCACGATTCCAGCTCACAGGCGACATTTCTTGAGAATACGCGAAGAAGTGCGTTTCTTTCCATAGTTTTCCTCTAGTAACCCACTTGGAAGTGCAGAAAAGTAGGACTTACGAAAAAGAAATACAGACCCCGGGCAGCCGGCCGATGCAGCAAAGGCGCAGCGGAGGCCAGCCCGGGCACCACATAGGAGACATGCAATGACCGCATCGTTTGAACCAGCAGAACAGCAGTCCGCTCAGGACACAGCTAGCGAGCAGGCAGCAGCGCTGGAACTTGAATGGTCCGCCAATCCGCGGTGGGAAGGCGTCACCCGTGATTACTCGGCCACCGACGTCGTCCGCCTCCGCGGTCGCGTCTCCGAAGAGCACACCCTGGCCCGCCGCGGTTCGGAGAAGCTCTGGAAGCAGCTCACCGAGGAAGCTCCCACCGGCGGCTACACCAACGCTTTGGGCGCACTGACCGGTAACCAGGCCGTTCAGCAGGTCAAGGCCGGCCTCCGTGCCATCTACCTTTCCGGCTGGCAGGTGGCAGCAGATGCCAACCTCTCGGGCCAGACCTACCCGGACCAGTCCCTGTACCCGGCCAACTCGGTTCCGCAGGTTGTCCGCCGCATCAACAACGCCCTGCTCCGCGCAGACCAGATTGAATACGCCGAGGGCGTCAAGACCGTTGAGGACTGGCTGGTCCCGATCGTCGCCGACGCCGAAGCAGGTTTCGGTGGCCCGCTGAACGCCTACGAACTCATGAAATCCATGATCACCGCCGGTGCCTCAGGCGTTCACTGGGAAGACCAGCTCGCTTCCGAAAAAAAGTGCGGACACCTGGGCGGCAAAGTCCTGATCCCCACCCAGCAGCACATCCGCACGCTCAACGCAGCACGCCTGGCAGCCGACGTCGCCGGTACCCCGACGGTCGTCATTGCCCGTACCGACGCCGAAGCAGCGACCCTGATCACCTCCGACGTTGACGAGCGCGACCAGGAATTCATCACTGGTGAGCGGACGGCCGAGGGCTTCTACAAGGTCCGCAACGGCATCGAACCCTGCATCGCCCGCGCCAAGGCCTACGCACCGTACTCCGACCTCATCTGGATGGAGACGGGCACCCCGGACCTGGAACTGGCCCGCAAGTTCGCCGAATCGGTCAAGGCCGAGTTCCCCGACCAGATGCTCTCCTACAACTGCTCCCCATCCTTCAACTGGCGCAAGCACCTGGACGACACCACCATCGCCAAGTTCCAGCGCGAGCTCGGCGCCATGGGCTTCACGTTCCAGTTCATCACCTTGGCCGGCTTCCACGCCCTGAACTACTCGATGTTCGACCTCGCCCACGGCTACGCCCGTGAAGGCATGAGCGCCTACGTCGAGCTCCAGGAAAAGGAATTCGCCTCCGAATCCCGCGGCTACACCGCCACCAAGCACCAGCGCGAAGTCGGCACCGGTTACTTCGACGACATCGCAACCGCGCTCAACCCGAACGCATCCACCCTCGCACTGGTCGGATCGACCGAAGAGGGCCAATTCCACTAACCACACCGCCCACGGTGAGCTGTTCGCTTCGCTCACCGGAAGGCACGACGGCGATTGTCGCCTCCGGCCTGCGGAGCGGCAATGCTCTGCCTGCTATTCCCTACGTCCCGGTTTCGACCTCGCTGAGCGAGGACGGACCGGGACGCAGGGCCCCTTTACGCAGGCTGCCGCATCACCGCCCCTCCGGCCTCGTGGGCACCTCACGTAAGTGCCGCCGTCGAACATTTGCTTCTCATAGGAGAGATTGACATGAACAGCTTCACTGACAACTTCACTATTAATGGCATCACCATCACCGCTCAGCCCATATGCCGGCAGAACGAGGTTTTGACGCCGGACGCCCTTGAGTTCATTGGCAAGTTGCACAGGGCTACGGCGGATCGTCGTCAGGAGCTGATGCAGGCACGGCACACACGTCGTGGGCAGATCGCCGCCGGCCAGGATCCGCGGTTCCGCCCGGAAACTGAGGGTATCCGGAATGATCCGTCGTGGCGCGTCGCTCCCCCGGCTCCGGGTTTGGAGGACCGTCGCGTGGAGATCACGGGTCCGGTGGATAAGAAGATGACCATCAACGCCTTGAACTCGGGCGCGAAGGTCTGGCTGGCTGACATGGAAGACTCGTCCACGCCGACGTGGCGCAACGTCATCCAGGGTCAGCTGAACCTGACCGATGCTTTGGAGCGGCGCATCGATTTCACCTCCCCGGAGGGCAAGGAGTACAAGCTCAAGGCTGCCGAGGACCTGCCCACCATCGTGGTCCGTCCCCGCGGCTGGCACTTGCCGGAGAAGCACATGCTGATCGACGGCAAGCCGATCGCCGGCGGAATTGTGGACTTCGGCTTGTTCTTCTTCCACAACGCCCGCCGCCTGCTGGCCCAGGGTAAGGGCCCGTACTTCTACCTGCCGAAGATCGAAAACCACCTCGAGGCACGTCTGTGGAACGACATCTTCGTCCTGGCACAGGATCTGCTGGGTATCCCGCAAGGGACCATTCGCGCCACGGTGCTGATCGAAACCATCACCGCCGCGTTCGAGATGGAAGAGATCCTGTACGAACTGCGGGACCACGCCTCGGGATTGAACGCTGGCCGGTGGGATTACATCTTCTCCTTGATCAAGAACTTCCGCACCCGCGGACCGCGTTTTGTGCTCCCGGACCGCGGCCAGGTGACCATGACCCAGCCGTTCATGCGCGCTTACACCGAGCAACTGGTGCGGGCCTGCCACCGTCGCGGGGCCATGGCGATCGGTGGGATGGCCGCCGCTGTTCCCAACCGCAAGGATGAGGCTGCCAACACCGCCTCGTTCGAGAAAGTCCGTGCCGACAAGACCCGTGAGGCCAATGACGGTTTCGATGGTTCGTGGGTGGCCCACCCGGACCTGGTACCGGTATGCCGGGAAGTCTTCGACTCAGTTCTCGGAAACCGCCCCAACCAGTTGGACCGCTCCCGCGAGGATGTCACCCCCGACGACCGCGCGTTGATCGACATCGCCAGCACCGAGGGAACCATCACCGAGGGCGGAGTTCGCCTCAACATCGAGGTGGGCATCCGTTACATCGAGTCCTGGCTTCGCGGCAACGGAGCTGTGGCCATCCACAACCTCATGGAAGACGCCGCTACCGCCGAGATCTCCCGGTCCCAGCTCTGGCAGTGGATCCACTCCCACGCCATCACCGACCATGGCGACATCATCACATCCCAGTGGGTGGAGGACATGCTGGACGAGGAGTTCGCCCGCCTGGAACGCTTCGATGGAGACCGCTTCGCTGACGCACGCGCCATCTTCGAAGAAGTCACCCTGGCCGAGGAATTCCCCACCTTCCTGACCATCCCCGCGTACGCCCGTTTCCTCACCGAGGCCCGTGAAGAGGCCACGGAGGAGGAACTCGTCGCCGCCTAGCTTTCCGCTGGCCAGCGACACACCAAGCCCCGACGCTGGGCTGCCTGCACTCTTCGCAACAAGTGACCCCGACCGTCGGGGAGGCAGCCCAGCAGCGGGGCTAACCCTGCCGGGCCACCCAGCGCACGGACACCGTGGTGCACACACAGAACGTGAGCACCGAGCCGAGGATCACGAACAGCGGCACCGTCCAGCCGTCGGTGACACTGTGCACGAACCCGATGGCAGTGGGAGCCAACGCAGCGAAGCAATAGCCCACCCCCTGCACCACGGCGGACATTTTGCCGGCGGCGGCCTGCGATTGCGCGAACTTGATGATGGCTATGAAGATCACCGTGATCCCACCGCCCTGGGCCACACCGCCCAGCGAGGACCACATCCACCACCACGATGGTGCCAGCAACAAGCCAAGGGGAACCGTCAGCCACAGCGCGCTCAAGGTGACCGCAACCGTCGTCGTACTGGCGAAGCGGGCCAGGAGCGGTACGCCCAAGCCGCCCACAATCGCGAAGATCTGGAAGAGGGAGGATCCTGCCCCGGCTTCGGCGGTGCCCATGGCGAGTTCGTCGGAGAGAAAGCTCGGGAGCCAGGCGGTAACCCCATAGTAGGAGAACGCCTGCCCCGCGAAGCCGAGTGTGAGGCCCACAGTCAGCCAGCGCACACCCGCAACGCGACCCGCCGAGGAAGCAGGAGGAGCAGGAACCGCGAGGGGAACAAACGCACGTCGAGCTCCGACCGTAGGCACCCAGAACAGGATCGCGGCCAAAGCCAGCAGAGCACTGGCCGCGAGGGAAAGCCGCCACCCCACCAGCTCAGCAAGGGGCGCCGTAGCCACGGAGGTGAGGAACGAGCCAACATTCAGCGCGGCGGTGTAAACGCCCATCGCGGTCGCCTGGCGCCGGGGTGCGAAGTCGCGCCGGATAATGAGCGGCACCGCGATGTTACCGATGGTGATGGCCACGCCAATGACCACCGTGCCCACCATCACCGAGACACCGCCACCGCTGGAGCGGATGATCACACCGGCCAACACTCCGAGCAAGGTGAGCATCACGGCGAACTCGGCCCCAAACCGGCGTCCCGCCAGCGAAGCCAACGGGGACGCAAGGGAGAAACACAGCACGGGAATGCCGGTCAGAAGCCCCAGCTCAACGGGCGAGAAGCCCAGGTCCTGCTGCAGCGAATCGACCACGGGAGCCACAGCCACAAAGGGGCCGCGCATGTTCAGGGCAATGAGGCCAATGCACGCGAGGATCAGCCAGCCGCGGGGAATTTTAGCGAGGAACTGGCTCATCGGGCGCACGACGAAGCAGCGAATGCAGGAGGAGTTTTCATCACTTTCATTGCTATCACGCCGTCATCCGGCAACCGGCACCCAACAGGACCTAACCCGCTGCTTGGAGCGTGGCCTCAATCACGGCCGGCGACAAGACATGCTGAGTGACCATCTGGCTGGCGCCCAGGACCGCGGCACGCTGGCCTGCCATGGAGATGCCGATGCGCAGGTGCGTAGTGGCCAGCGGCAAGGACCGCCGGTAGACCACTTCGCGGATGCCGGCCACGAGGTGCTCGCCGGCTTCTCCCACGCTGCCGCCGATGATGATCATGGACGGGTTAAGGAGGTTGACCACGGTGGCCAGGACATCGCCGACGTCGCGCCCGGCTTGGCGCAGTGCCTGGATGGCTTGCAGGTTCCCCTCGCCAACAAGCCTGAGGACATCACCGCCCGTAGACGCTTCCAGCCCCTGGGCCTGCAGCTGACGCGCGACGGCGGGACCTGAAGCAAGCGCCTCAAGGCACCCATGGTTGCCGCAGCGGCAGAGGACATCGTCGCCGCGCGGAACACGGACATGGCCGAGGTCGCCCGCGGTGCCGTTGGCGCCGCGCTGCAATTGACCACTGCTGATGATGCCGGCGCCGATGCCCGTGGCCACCTTAATGAACAGGAAGTTCTGGTGGTCCGGCCAGTAGGCGGTGCGCTCGCCGAGCGCCATGATGTTGACGTCGTTGTCCACCAGGACCGGGACCGGCAGGGAGCGCTGGACGTAGGAGACGACGTCGAATCCGTCCCAGCCCGGCATGATGGGTGGTTTCACCGGCTTGCCGCTGGCGTGCTCCACGGGGCCGGGCAGGCCGATGCCTATGCCCGCGAGGTCTCCGGGTTCGCGTCCCGCTTCGGCCAGGAGTTCACGACCCGCAGCTACGACGCGGCCCAGGACCGCGTCCGGCCCTTCAGCCACTTCCTGCCGCAGACGTTGCTCGGCCAGAACGTTGCCGCCAAGGTCGGTGACGGCAACAATCACGTGGGTGGCTCCGACGTCGACGGCCAAGACCACCCTGGCGGCGGGGTTGAAAGCAAAGCGCGACGGCGGCCTTCCGCCACTGGAGGAAGCCTCACCAGCGGGCCCAACGAGCCCGGAACCGATGAGGGCATCGATGCGGGAAGCGATGGTGGAGCGGGCCAATCCGGTGGTGACGGCGAGTTCCGCCCGGGTGCGGGCCTGACCGTCGCGGAGAAGTTGGAACAGATCGCCAGCACGCGAAAGGTTGCCGGCCTCGGGCGCGGAGTTTATTCCGGCGTCGATTCCGGCCTCAGATGTCATGCATTCAGTGAATCACGATTGCTTATGCGTGTCATCCGGTGAAAGTTTAGACAAAATCCTGCAACTTTTGCTGGACGCTCGGCAAAAGTCCCTTTAGGCTGAAAAGAGTTGGTGACTCATCCCTCGAAGGATGGAATCTGTGGCTCCCCGAAGGGGGCGCTCACTAGACTGGCGCCAAGGCCCTGATTTTCCGGAAAACCTCTCCCGAAAAGGAACCCAATGTCTTACTCACTCCAGCTGTATACCCTCCGCGATGCCATTCAGGAGGACTTGCCGGGAACTATCAAGAGGGTTGCCGAGATCGGTTTCACGCAGGTGGAGCCGTACAACTTTGTGGCCACAGCTTCTGAGCTTGGCCGGGCTTTGAAGGAGAACGGCCTGACGGCGCCGTCCGGGCACGCCCCGCTGTTGTCCCAGGACCAGGACGAGATCTTCGCAGCGGCGAAGGAACTGGGTATCACCACAGTGATCGATCCCTTCCTTCCCGCAGAGCACTGGCAGGACGCTGAAGCCATCCAGGCCACCGCCGCCAAGCTCAACGCCGCAGCGAAGAAGGGCGCCGAGTACGGCATCCGCGTGGGCTACCACAACCACGCCTGGGAGCTGGAGTCCGTCGTCGAGGGCAAGACCGCCCTGGAGTACCTCGAAGGTTTGCTTGACTCGGAACTGGTGCTGGAAGTAGACACCTACTGGGTTGCAGTGGGCGGACAGGACCCTGTGGAGCTCTTGGCCCGCCTCGGTGATCGTGTAAAGCTCATCCACATCAAGGACGGCCCGGCCACCACAGACACCAAAGCCCAGCTACCCGCAGGGCAGGGCACCGTTCCGGTCCTGGACGTGATCGCCGCAGCAAAGTCCCTTGAGGTTGGCGTTGTGGAATTCGACGACTACTCCGGCGACATCTTCGAAGGCATCACCGAAAGCCTGGCCTACCTCACCGCCGCAGCCAGCGCAGACGCAGCAGAAGGAGCACAGGCATGAGCTTCGCACCCTCCACACGTAAAGGCCCCGTGGGTGTCGCCGTCATCGGCGCGGGCAACATCAGCAAGCAGTATCTGGACAACCTCACGGTCTTCCCGGACCTGAAAGTCCTGGTCGTCGCCGACCTCTTCGTCGAGGCCGCCGAAGCACGGGCCAAGGAATACGACATCGCCGAGTTCGGTACCCCCGAGCTGGCGCTGAACCACCCCGACGTCGAAATCATCGTGAACCTGACCATCCCGGCCGCGCACGTCGAGGTCGCCACCGCAGCGGTCAACGCCGGCAAGCATGTCTGGACCGAGAAGCCCTTCTCCCTGGACCGCGAATCCGGGCTCGGCCTGCTCAAGACAGCCGATGCCGCCGGCATCCGCCTGGGCACCGCCCCGGACACCTTCCTCGGAGCCGGTTTGCAGACCGCGCGGCGGATCATCGAACGCGGCGACATCGGTACCCCGCTGACCGGGATGACCACCTTCCAGACCCCCGGCCCGGAATCCTGGCACCCGAACCCCGCGTTCCTCTTCCAGCACGGCGCCGGTCCCCTGTTCGACATGGGCCCTTACTACCTCACCGCACTGATCCAGACCTTCGGATCCATCCGCAAGGTCGCCGCCGTCGGCTCCTCCGCCAAAGCCACCCGCATCATCGGTTCCGGACCCAAAGCCGGCGAGGAATTCGCCGTCGAGGTCCCCACCCACGTCTCCGCGATGGCGCAGTTCGAAGGCGGGCAATCCTCGCACAGCGTCTTCTCCTTCGAGTCCCCGCGCCAACGCATGGGCTTCGTGGAAATCACCGGTTCCGAAGCGACCCTGTCCTTGCCGGACCCGAACAACTTCGACGGCGACCTGAAGCTCTGGCGTCCAGGCGCGGAAGAACCTGAGATCATCCCCGCCACCGGTCCAGCCAACGGCCGCGGCCTGGGCGTGCTGGACATGGCCCGCGCCCTCCGTTCCGGCACTGCGCACCGCGCCACCGGCGACCTCGCCTACCACGTGCTGGACAGCATGGTTTCGATCGCCGAATCCGTGGAATCCGGCGCGTTCGTGGACGTCACCAGCAACGCACCCGCCTCGGCCGCCCTCCCCGAGGACTGGGCACCGGAAACAGCGACCCTTTAGGAACCGGCGACGAACATGACGACTATTTCCCACCCCCCGCTGGGTGTTGCGGCAATCGGCTACGCCTTCATGGGAAAGGCCCACTCGAATGCCTGGCGGAACGTTGCCAGCTTCTTCGACGTCCCGGCGTTCGAGCAGAAAGTGCTGGTGGGCCGGGACGCCGACGCCGTTGCGGAAGCCGCCGCCAAATACGGCTGGGCCGAATCCGCAACCGACTGGCGCTCCGTCATTGAACGGGACGATATCCACATCATCGATATCTGCGCGCCGGGGTGGATGCACGCCGAAATCGCCATCGCTGCTTTGGAGGCAGGCAAGCATGTGCTCGTGGAGAAGCCGCTGGCCAACACCTTGGGTGAAGCCGAGTTGATGACCGCAGCCGCCGCCAAAGCGCATGCCCGCGGGGTCCAGTCGATGATCGGCTTCAACTACCGCCGCGTCCCGGCGTTGGCGCTGGCCCGCGAACTCATCGCTGAAGGTCGTCTCGGCACCGTCCGGCACGTTCGCGCCGCCTATCTGCAGGACTGGCTCAGCGACGCGGAGTCTCCCATGTCCTGGCGGCTTCGTAAGGAAACAGCGGGTTCCGGCGCTTTGGGCGATATCGCCTCGCACGCCATCGACCAGGTCCTGTTCCTCTTGGGCGATGCCGTCACCGAGGTCTCGGGCCGCCTGCACACCTTCGTGGACCGCCGCCCCGGCGCTGATGGTCCAGAAGACGTCACAGTCGACGACGCCGCTTGGGCCACGCTGACCCTCGCCTCCGGAGCAATCGCCTCGGTGGAGGTTTCCCGTGTGGCTACAGGCCAGAAGAACTCCCTCAAACTCGAGATCTACGGCGACAAGGGCACCATCCTCTTCGACCTCGAGGCCTTGAACGAACTCGGTTTCCTTGACGCGACCGCCCCGGTGCGCGAGCAGGGCTTCCGCCGAATCCTTGTCAACGAACCGGAGCACCCGTACCTTGAAGCGTGGTGGCCACAGGGTCACATTATCGGCTGGGAACACACTTTCACGCACCAGATCCGGGACTTCCTCACCGCGATCGCGGCCGGTGAGTCGCCGTCGCCGTCGTTCGAGGATGGACTCAACGTCCAGCACATCCTGGCCGCCGTGGAAGAATCCGCGGCCGGCAAGAGCGCATTGATCCAGCTGTCCGCAAGGGCAACCAGCACCGCTACCGAAGGAGCCTGACATGCCCCGCCCGTACACCTTGTTCACCGGCCAGTGGGCCGACCTCCCTTTCGAGGAAGTCGCGCGCCTTGCCTCGGGCTGGGGCTACGACGGCCTGGAAATCGCCGTTTCCGGAGACCACCTGGACGCCTGGCGCTGGGACGAACCCGGTTACGTCGAGTCCAAACTCGCTGTCCTGGAGAAGTACAACCTGAAGGTCTGGGCCATCTCCAACCACCTCAAGGGCCAGGCCGTGTGCGA
>NZ_JBEPOP010000015.1:0-38707 GCF_040546855.1 Paenarthrobacter sp. 4246 | reverse complement strand
GTGATGGGCTCGCACCTGCCCTGGGGCGACCCGCGCCGTGGCTGGGACTTCGTCTCCGCCGGACGCGGTGACGTGCCCTGGGAATCGTCCTTCCGGGCGCTCACGGCCATCGGCTACGACGGACCCATCTCCGTGGAATGGGAGGACGCAGGGATGGACCGTCTCCACGGCGCCCCCGAAGCCCTGGCCGCCCTGAAGAAGTTCGACTTCCCCGCCTCACAGACCTCCTTCGACGCCGCATTCAGCAGCAAGGACTAAGCACGTGACTCTCAGCGATGGCACCTCCGACGGCACAATCCGCTGGGGCATCCTCGGCACAGGATTTATTGCCGGACTCCAGACAAAGGATTTGAACGAGAACGGATTCACGGTTCAAGCCGTGGGTTCGCGCTCTTTGGAATCGAGTGAGGTGTTCGCTGAGGAGTACGGCGTGGCCACCGCGCACGGAAGCTACGAGGACCTGGTTGCCGACCCCATGGTGGACGTCGTGTATATCGCCACGCCACATCCTTTCCATCACGCAAATGCTCTCCTGGCGTTGAACGCGGGCAAGCACGTGCTGGTGGAGAAGGCGTTCACCATGAATGCCCGCCAGGCCCAGGAGATCGTTGACCTGGCGGAGTCCAAGGGGCTTGTGGCCTTGGAAGCCATGTGGACCCGGTTCCTGCCGCACATGATCCGGATCCGGGAGCTCATCGCTGCCGGCACCATTGGTGAGGTACGCAAGGTAGTGGCCACACACAACCAGAGCCTTCCCCAGGATCCAGCCCACCGGCTCAACGATCCCGCTCTGGGCGGCGGAGCGCTGCTGGACCTGGGCATTTACCCGATCTCCTTCGCGTTCGACATCCTGGGCACGCCTGCGTCAATTAAGGCCAGTGCCTCCATGTCCGCCACGGGCGTGGACCGGCAGACCGCGGCGATCTTTGAGTACGCCGGTGGTCAGCAGGCTTTGGTGGACTGTGAGCTCGACGCCGCCAGCGCCAACCGCGCCATGGTCATCGGGACCGACGGCTGGATCGACATCGAAAGCACCTGGTACAACCCGGTTCCCTTTACCGTTCATGCGGTTGATGGCACCGTTGTGGAGCGCTATGACCAGCCTGTCACCAGCCGTGGCATGCAGTTCCAAGCCGCTGAACTGGAGCGCCTGATCCGTTCAGGCGAGACCGCTGGAACCATGCTTCCCCCGAGCGAAACCGTGGCAATCATGGCTGCCATGGACGAGATCCGCCGGCAGATCGGGCTGAGCTACGAGTCCGATGCCGTCGTGGAAGGTACGAACAATGACTGATTCACCCCGCCTCGCTGAACTCCGCCAGCAGGAAGAAGAGCTGGTCTTCGCTGCGTTCGATCACCATGACGCATGGCGGCTCGGGTCTCTGATAGCCAACCATGCCATCGCTTCGGAGTTCGGGGTCGCGATCGATATACGCCGGCACAACATCGTCCTCTTCCGCTGCGTGCTGCCCGGCGCCACGGCCGACCAGGAAGAGTGGATCCGCCGCAAGTCCGCATCCGTGCTGCGGTTCGAGCACAGCACGGCGTTGTTGGGTGAACAATTCGCCGAGCGCAACCCACTCGGTGGTGGGTGGCTGGCTCCGGAGGACTACACTCTGGCCGGCGGTTCCTTCCCTATCCGAGTACGCGGCGCAGGCGTGATCGGGGCCGTCACGGTGTCCGGCTTGTCGTCGGACGAGGACCACCAGATGGTGGTGGATGGCATCCGGAACTACTTGAAGACGGTGGGGGTCTAGGGGCAGCCAGTAGCCGAAAGTGAGGGTTCGACACTAACGGCGCATTACCAGTCCCCCAATCCAGTACAGGCGGCCGGGTTGCTCCGTTGCGTCAGAGGTTTGCTGCGTCCATATGAGGTGTTTCTGGAGTAGGACGTTTTGAGTAGCGGTGGACGAACATCAACATGAGCGCACCTGTTGTAAATGGAATGACCGATACTCCTATTAGCGCTATTCCTGGGCCCCATAGACCGACGACGGCACCCGCCAGGACCGCTCCCAGAGGGGTGAGTGAGAGCGAGGCTACCCAGTCGATACTTATAACCCGGGCTAGGTATTCGTCGGGCACCGTTCTCTGTAAGTATGTGGACCAGTAGATGTTCCCCACTGCCATGAAGCATGAGGATGCTGCGTAGGCCACGACAAATCCCCAGGGGTGAGGGGCCATAACAGCCACAATGACCACTCCAGCGCCTACGCTCCACGCCGCCACCATGACAGCGATGTACTTGCGCGGCATAGGCAGTGACCCAATGGCTATGACGATTAAAGCTGATGACACTGCTCCGATTGAAAGCGTCATGCCGTATAGGGCCGCGCCGCCGCCCTGTAGTTCAGCGGCCCACGTCGTGCCTGCTACTGGCCGAGATCCTACTTGCAGCATGATTACAAGGGAAACCCAAGCGAGTAGGGCCAGGAAAAGCGGTGTGGTGCGCAAATACCTGAGGACGGCAGACCAGCTCTTTCCGCCTTCATCCTCGAGCCCTGATTCTGTCCAGGATCGATCCAGAAGACGGACTTTCAAAATGATGAAAGCCCCGGCGAAGCAGAGGGTCGCTGAAACCAAGAACGTCCAGACTCCAAGCCCGGAAGCGACCAGCCCACCTCCAACAAGGGGTCCCAGAATGCCCTGACCGATTCTCTGGCTCAGACCATCCATGGAGTTGGCGCGATGTAAATCTTCCTCGTGAACCAGGCGTGGGGTCATTGCATCCGAAGCGGGTCCGTACACTGCGGTCGACCCGCCGAAAAGAAAGAGGCAGCCTGCGAGACCCCAGATCCCGAACCCGGACTGCAGGGAAATAAACATGCCGATCAAGGCAATTGCTGCCGCCAAATAAGCCGCAGATATGACCTTCTGCCGGGGATAACGATCGGCGATGGAAGCGCCTGGGAAAGCCAAAGCAAGTACACCTGCTGTTTGGCAGGCCAGGCTCAGACCCACAACGAACGGATCGCCGGTTGCTACAAGAATCACGAAGGGAACCGAGACGGTGACAAGCCCTTCAGCGAAGTTTCCTGCTGTAAATGAAAGGAAGAAGGGCCGGTATCTAGAGTTTGAAAGCAACCTCAGCATGAAGTGTTCCTATTGACTTTCAGGTCGGTGGCGGGCACAGTTCCTCGCCCGCCACCGAGTGTAGTTAGCTGACTGTGTCGACTCGTTTGCGGAGTGCGACGCGAATTTTCTCCCCGTTGGGCCCGTCAATCAGCATGATGGCCGGGGTGGAGTGCATAGGTGGTGCCTGCTGAAGCAAAACCTGGTCGGAAATTTGCTGCCTGTAGAACTCCGGCGGGGCTTTCCTTGTGTTCGCCTTCAGTTTCGGAACTTCAGGGTTGGAGCGGGGCCAGTCGATGACATCGTTGCCCGGAAGGTAATTCTTCGCATTTTCCTCCGGCAAGTAGACCGCTGCCCTGTTGAAGGTATAGACGTTCTCTAGGTTGCTCAGTGCGTGCCCGACGCCTGCCGGAATTTTCAAGTACCGGGTGGGGTCTGGGTTGAACTCGATTGTGAATCGGGCGCCTTGGGTGGGAGAAGTGTCGCGTGTATCCATGACTTCCAACGAAACTATCTGGTCCGGGTTACCGGCAAAGAGCAAATGATCCTCCTGGCCCATGTGGATGCCAAATGCGTCGTGGGTATAGCCAGTCTGACCGTGATCGATGAAGTACAGCGGATAGGGCTCAAGAAGAGGCACGAAACCGGATTCAGGCCCGCTGGCAACATACGGGAGGTTGACCCAGCCCAGGCCACCGATACCTTCGATCGGTTCCCAATCCGGGCGCTTCTCCTTCGTGGTGCGCTTGAGCAGTGCAACCCGGTGAGACTGGCCATCGTCGAACTGGATTTCCTTGGTCAAGGGGTATTCATGTGAGAGAAGAGGAATCATCACTTTTTGCTGGAGTGCGACAAGTTGATACCACTTGTCACCGGCCGGCAACGGATTCGGTGTGAAAGCGGGTACTTCACTTGGTTCAATGTCGGAGGGTACGTTGATGACATCACTCTTCGGCTTCCAGTCACTGCTGACCCAGTCATCCGGCGCCGGCAGGAAGAGTTCGTACGTGTTAAGGGTGAAAATGTTCTCCAAGCCATCGAAGTCGTGGCCCACTCCGCGGGGTATTACCAGAGCCCGTCCGCTGGATGCTGAAAACTCAAAGTCGTCTCGCTGCCCAAAGGTGGGGCTGTCTTTGCGGCAATCGATGAAGTGACCAGTGATGGTCTGACCACTTGGACCCAGAAACGTGAGTACATCGTCCTGCCCGAGATGGACGCCGAACTGCCTGTATGAGAACTCACTTAGCGCACACGTAGGGAATTTCTAGACGAGGACTTCGATGTCGTAGCCGGCCTTGTCTGCCGCTTCCTTCAAATCAGCGAGAGACGTTGCCGGGAACTCTTCAAAAATGTGCCCGACTACTGCTGCTTTGATCCCGGCCATCGAAGCGGCGATCCGATCGGCCTGATCCGCCGTTTCAAACTTGTTGAAGGCGAGGTTGGCCAGGAGGCTCTGCAGAGCCTCATCTCCCGACTTATGAGCCTCCCGCAGTTTCGCCAGAGTCTCATCGTCAATCGAATCCCAGTTTGCTCCTTAGTGAAACAGTTAATGGGACAAGCGCACCTAACATGACAAAATTGTTAATTACTGTCATATATGTGACAGCATGCCTGAATGTTGTCAATGAAGGGTGCGGATGCATGCCACCGCAGAGCCCTAACCGCGCCGTCCTGTGGAACAAATTGCGGAAAACCCGCCGCCTGAGGCTTGTGACCGGATCTCACCGCCCCTTTAGCACATATCGCCTTTCAGGACGTCCGACGCCGTACTTGAGCCTGACCTCCAGCGCCCCCTCGTCGTGGAGGTACTCCAGGTAACGGCGGGCACTGACGCGTGAGGTCCCGAGTTGCTCGGCGACCTCCGCCGCGGACACGTCGCCCTGCGCGGACTTGAGAGCGGCTTCCACCAGTTCCAGGGTCTCCACGCTGCAGCCCTTGGGCAGGGTCCGCTCTGAAACGCCCAGGCCGAAAACGCGGTTCACATCTGATTGCTCGGCCTCCACCTTGGACGCATCCAAGCCCTGGTAGGCACTGAGATAGTGCTCCAGCCGTTCCTGCAGATCGGATTGGGAGAATGGCTTGATCAGGTAATGGACTATGCCACCACGCAAGGCCTTCCGCACAGTTTCCACTTCCCGGGCAGCGCTGATCACCAGTACATCGAGGTCCGGGGCAACGTCCCGGAGTTGGTGCATGAGCTCCAGCCCGTTGATGTCCGGGAGGTGGATGTCCAACAGCACCAGGTCCGGCTGCAGCCGCTGGGTTTCAATCAGGGCTTGGGCGCCGGTGTGTGCCACGCCGACCACCTCGAAGCCCGGGGTCCGCTGGATGAAGCCGGCGTGGACCTTGGCGACCATGAAGTCGTCGTCCACAATCAGAACCTTGATCACCGCTGATGTGCCCCTTTACTGATGCCTGAGTCGGTCTTGCTGAACTGCGCCGTAAACACTGCCCCGTTGTCGTTGGACACAGTGAGGTCGCCTCCGGACCGCCGGCAGATCACCCGCGACAGCGCCAAGCCAAATCCCCTCGCATCACCGGGCCCCGGGTCCTTGGTGGAAAAGCCCTGACGAAAGATGTCTTCCGCGGAGCCGGAGGGAACACCCGGTCCGTTGTCCCGGACGGTAACCGTGACACCGTCCGGCGAGTTGACCACCAACACGCGGACCGAAGCCCCGGCGCGGCCAGTGACGGCGTCGAACGCGTTGTCCACCAGGTTCCCCACCACGGTGGTGAGGTCCCTGGAGAGCTCCTCGCGGACCCGCGGCAGGGCGGACTGGGGGTCAAGCAGAAGTTCCACGCCCCGCTCGGTCGCCAAGCTGGCTTTGGCGATCAGCAGGGCTGCGAGCGCAGGGTCCTCGATGCGGCTGGTGACGTCGTCGTTGAGCCGGGTGCGGTCCACGGTGGCGCCGTTGACGAACTGCACCACGGAGTCGTATTCGCCGATCTGGATCAGGCCGGAAATGACGTGGAGTTGATTGGCGAACTCGTGGGCTTGGGCTCTTAGGGTGTCAGTGACGGTCTTGGTGGCGCCGAGTTCGCTCTCCAAAGACGACAACTCGGTCCGGTCCCTCAAGGTGGTGACGGAGCCGATGTCGCGTCCATGGGAACGCAGTGCCACGCGGTTCATGACCACCAGCCGCTCCCCCACCAGCACCAGTTGATCAGCGTCTGACTGCTCACGGGTCAGGACGATTTTCAGTGCAGGATCCACATGCAGGGATCGCAGCTTCTTCCCCACGCAATCCTGGGGCAGTCCAAGGAGTTGGCGGGCGCTCTGGTTGGCTACCGTGATGCGCTCGTGCGGGTCCAACGCGACCACCCCTTCCTTCAGGCCCTGCAACATGGCCTCCCGGTTTTCCACCAGCCCGGTGATCTCCCGCGGTTCCATGCCCAGGGTTTGCCGTTTGACGCGGCGGGACAACAGGAGGGATCCGGCAACACCCAGCACGCTGGCAACACCCAGGTAGGTGAGGAGGTTAGGCACGGCATCGCCCAGGCGCTCGATGGTGGAGGGGTAGTTCCTGCTGATGGAGGCTACGCCGATCATGATTCCGGCATCATCCAGGACAGGGACGTGGGCGGAAAGTACGGCCCCTCCACCGGCCGGCAGGACGCCGGTCCACGCCCGGCCCTCCATGACCCTGCTTTCACCGAGGGGCAGTGATTGCCCTACCAAGCTGGGATCGGACGATGCCACTACTGTCCCGTCCAGCTTGGCGAGGGCCACGTGGGAGGATCCCGACACCGTGCGCACGGATTCGGCCACGGCGGGAAGGGCGGAACCGGCGCGGGGTTCGGCTGTAGGCAGCAAAGCGCGCACGGTGGGGTTGTTGCCCAATGCCTCAGCAGCGGACAGCGCCCGGCGGCCTTCGGTCCGTTCGAAAACAGCGGCCGATTGGGCGAGTGAAATGGCCACCACCGCCACAAGAACGGCCAGGACAATGAGCAACTGCAGCACAAGGTATTGCCCTGCCAGGGACATTCCTCTTCTTCGAGACAGTCGGGTCACTGCGTTGGTTCCTTTGGTGGTGCCGGTGAGGCGGGGGCGGATAACAGCTTCCACCGTGGCGTATCGGAACTATACCGCAGGGGCCAAAAAGACCGGCCCAGACCTCCATCACGGCCCAAAACAGGGGCAAAAACCGTGAACGCAATGAACTTAAAGATCACTGCGAACACAAGAGTGATCCCTGTCACGTACGCGCCTAGCATCAAATCAACGGGCATCGCCCTGCACTCGAATTTTCAATGATGAGAAGAGGAACACCATGCGCCAGATCCGCGCATTGCGAGTCGCCGCCGTCGCAGCCGGCATCGCACTGATGGCCACCGGCTGCGGTGCCACAGGTAAGTCCACCGGTTCTGAAAGCTCCGGCGCTGCTGCGGGGCCCATCACCGGTCTCCAGATCATGGTCCCCAACACTCCCGGTGGCGGCTACGACACCACCGCCCGGGCAGCCGCCAAGGTACTGGACGACGAGAAGATCTCCACCAACACCGAGGTATTCAACCTTGCCGGCGCCGGCGGAACAGTTGGCTTGGCCCGCATCGTCAATGAAAAGGGCAACGGTGACCTCACCATGCTCATGGGCCTGGGCGTTGTGGGAGCCAGCTACACCAACAAGTCCGAGTCCAAGCTGACCGAGACCACCCCGTTGGCAAAGCTGATCGAGGAACCCGGCGCCATCATGGTGGGCAAGGACTCCCCGTACAAGACCATTGATGATCTGGTGAAGGCTTGGAAGGCCAACCCGGCTTCCATCTCAGTTGGCGGCGGCTCCTCGCCTGGCGGCCCGGACCACCTCCTGCCGATGCAGTTGGCGGGCGCTGTTGGCATCGACGCTACCAAGGTCAACTTTGTGTCGTACGACGGCGGTGGCGACCTTTTGCCCGCCATCCTCGGTAACAAGCTTGGTTTTGCGGCTTCCGGCGCAGGCGAGTACCTGCAGCAGATCAAGTCAGGCGAGATCCGCGTCCTGGCCACCAGTGGAGAGAACCGTTTGGAGGGCGTGGATGCTCCCACGTTGAAGGAGTCCAACATCGACTTGGTCTTCACCAACTGGCGCGGCATAGTGGCCCCTCCGGGCATCAGCGAGGACGACAAGAAGTCCTTGATCGCCGCCCTTGAGAAGATGCACGAATCTGCCGGTTGGAAGGAAGCCCTGAAGACCCACAGCTGGACGGACGCTTTTGTCACCGGTGACGAGTTCCAGACCTTCCTGACGGACCAGGACAAGCGCGTTGCGGATGTCCTCACCAAGCTCGGGTTGGCGTGAGCTCCACAGCCACAGGCCTTAAAGGCCGCGCCGAGCTGGGGGTAGCCCTCCTGCTCGGCGCGGTGGGCGTCCTGGTCTTCCTGGACGCGAACGGCCTGGTGACCCCATACTCCCAGTCGGACCCCGTGGGTCCGAAGACTGTTCCGTTCATTGTTTCCGGGCTGCTGATCATCTGCGCCATCCTGCTCGCCATCAACGTCCTCCGCGGCGGCAAGGGCGAAGCCGAAGGCGGCGAAGACGTTGACCTGGCACACCCCGCCGATTGGAAGACCGTCCTCCCGCTGGCCGGAGCTTTCATCCTGAACATCCTGCTCATCGACTGGGCCGGGTGGGTCATCTCCGGAACGGTCCTCTTCTGGGGCAGCGTGCTGGCACTTGGCAGCCGCCGCTACATCCGGGACGGCCTCATATCCGTCGCATTGTCAGTGCTGACCTTCTACGGCTTCTACCTCGGCCTGGGCATCGCGCTGCCTGCCGGGCTCCTGGAAGGAATCCTCTAATGGACGTCTGGTCCTCCTTGATGGACGGTTTCGCCACCGCCCTGACCCCCATGAACCTCTTGTTCGCCGTGATCGGCGTGCTCCTGGGTACCGCCGTCGGCGTTCTTCCCGGGCTGGGCCCGGCCATGACCGTGGCACTGCTGCTTCCGGTGACCGCCGCTTTGGAGCCCACCAGCGCTTTCATTATGTTCGCCGGCATTTACTACGGCGGCATGTTCGGCGGTTCCACCACGTCCATCCTCCTGAACACACCAGGTGAATCGTCGTCAGTGGTGACGGCCATCGAAGGCAACAAGATGGCCAAGGCGGGCAGGGCTGCACAAGCCCTTGCTACCGCCGCCATCGGTTCGTTCATCGCCGGCACTATCGGCACCGCACTGCTGGCAGTGTTCGCGCCCATCGTGGTGCAGTTCGCCGTCAGTCTGGGCGCCCCCAGCTACTTCGCGATCATGGTCCTCGCCTTGCTGGCAGTAACGGCAGTCCTGGGCTCTTCGAGGCTCCGCGGCTTCGCATCACTGGCACTCGGTCTGGCGATCGGGCTGGTGGGCATTGACTCCGTGACCGGTCAACGCCGCCTGACCTTCGGCCAGCCCTTGCTGGTGGACGGCCTGGACATTGTGGTGGTCGCGGTGGCGATCTTCGCCGTAGGTGAAGCCCTCTGGGTTGCCGCCCATCTGCGCCGCACGCCGCTCCATGTGATTCCCGTGGGCCGTCCCTGGATGGGGAAGAAGGACTGGGGCCGCTCCTGGAAGCCTTGGCTTCGTGGCACGGCCTTTGGCTTCCCGTTCGGTGCGCTGCCGGCAGGTGGCGCCGAGATCCCCACGTTCCTCTCTTATGTCACTGAGAAACGGCTCAGCAAGCATCCGGAAGAATTCGGCAAGGGCGCCATTGAAGGTGTCGCCGGGCCCGAGGCCGCCAACAATGCTGCCGCCGCCGGAACACTGACCCCGATGCTTGCCCTCGGCCTGCCTACCAACGCAACGGCCGCCGTCATGCTCGCAGCATTCACCTCCTATGGCATCCAGCCCGGCCCCCAGCTCTTCTCGAGCCAGGGTCCCCTGGTGTGGGCACTGATCGCAAGCCTCTTCATCGGCAACTTCCTGCTCTTGCTCATCAACCTGCCTCTGGCACCCGTCTGGGCCAAGCTGCTGCAACTCCCCCGCCCCTACCTCTACGCAGGCATCCTGTTCTTCGCCACCTTGGGCGCCTATTCGGTCAACCTGCAGGCCTTCGATCTGGTCATCCTGCTGGTACTCGGCGCTCTGGGCTTCATGATGCGGCGCTTCGGACTTCCGGTCCTGCCGCTGATCCTCGGTGTCATCCTGGGTCCGCGCATCGAAGGCCAGCTTCGCAAGACATTGCAGTTGAGCGCCGGTGATCCTGCAGGCCTGTTCAGCGAACCCATCGCGATCGTGGTCTACATCATCGTGGCGATCATCCTGGCGTGGCCGTTCATCTTCAAGCTCATCCGGCGCAATCGGCCCGCAGCAGTCTTCGCAGGACCGTCCGGGCAGACGACTCCCGTAGAACCGGAGACGGCCGCTCCCACCGAGTCAACCACCCCGACCCACCAGAAGCAGGAGAAACCATGACCATCGTGGTGGGATACGTCCCCACACCAGAAGGCGAAGCAGCACTGACGCAGGCCATCGCCGAGGCCAAGAAAAGCAATGACACCCTCCTGGTCATCAACTCGTCCAAGGGAGACGCCTTGGTGGACAACCGGTACGCCCAGGAACCGGACATCCAGAGCATCGAGGAACGGCTCGCGGATCAAGGCATCCAGCACATCATCAAGCAGCCGATCCGAGGTCACGATGCCGCTGCGGAAGTCCTGGACGCCGCCGACGAAAACGACGCCGCCCTGATCGTCATCGGCCTTCGCCGCCGCAGCCCCGTAGGCAAGCTCATCATGGGCAGCGTCTCCCAGCGGATACTGCTGGAGGCGGACTGCCCGGTCCTTGCGGTCAAGGCCGACTAACTTCAGGAATCACGACGGCGGCTGGTCACCTTGGTGACCAGCCGCCGTCGTGCGTTGCAAGACGAGTCAGCCGCCCCACATAGCCGGGGTGAGCGGCGTCACGGTCATGCTTTCGAGCCGGGCCGTGCCTCCTTCGGCGAAGATCGAGATGGTATCTGCGTCCGCGCCGGGGAAGACCTGGTCCGTGAGGGTTGTCAGGCCGTCCTGCGCAAAAACCTCCACGGATGCCCGGTCCACATACACCCGCAGGTGGAGCCTGCCATTGATCAACTCCACCTTCGCGTCCTCGACTGAACTGAAGGCGGGATGGAAGCCTTCGTTACCGGAGTTGGTCCGGTCGATGGAGAGCCGCTGTGTGGCCGTTGCGTACCCGATCCTTGTTGATTCGTTGGCGTTTCCGAGCACTTTCAGACCGAACGCGGACGCGGATCCGGGCGAGAACTCAGCATCAATCTGCACCACGTCGCCCGAGATCGGAAGCGCGGCGGTTCCCAGTTGGAGGTCCTGCGCGGGCGCCGTGTAGGCCGCGGCCGTGTTCTTCAACGCGTCCGCCTGTGACACCACCTGCTGCCGCAGCCTTGGCCCGGCAGGAGTCTGTGTGAGAACCACCTCCCGCGGCAGGGCCATGCTTCCCCGCCAGGTGGAGGTGGGGGTGTCCTGGCCATAATCCCAGTTGTTCATCCAGCCCAGCATGATGCGCTTGCCGTCGGGCGCATTGTTGAACGACACCGTGGCGTAGTAGTCCCTGCCCCAATCCAGCCAATCGTGCTGTTCCAGATGGGATGCGTCCGAAGAAACAAACTCATCGGCGAGGATGTGCCCCCATCCTCCGCGGTTGTTGTCGACGATCCTGATGGTGGCCTGGCTGCCCTTATAGGCGCTGACGTCCCAGGCGTTCCAGGCCAGGTCCTCGGAGTTGGCGCCGGTTGCGCTCCGCACCGTCTGGCCGTTCACCATCAGGTTCACGGTGGTTTCGCTGCTGCGGACCTTGGCGGGCTCCGAACCGAGGACCATGTTGTCCAGGGTCAGATGCCCCCACGGACCCGTCACGTTATCCACGATTCTGATGCGTGCGATCTGCCCGTACCAGGCGGAAACGTCCCAGTTCTTCCAATTCAAGTCCCCCGAATTGGTTCCCGTCGTGGTGCGGACCGGCACGCCGCCCACCAGCAGTTCCACCTGGAGTTGCCCGTCGGTTCGTTCCCCACCGCCCAAGAGGAACGCAATGTTGTTGTTGGTCAGGTAGAACTCAGGGGACGTGATGGTGCCGACGTTGTTGTCCTGGTAGGGGCCGCCTTCGAAGGTATTGATTCTTTTCCCGTTGGCGAATTCACCGCCCGACGTCGATGGGTTCAGTGCCGCCTGGAAGTCACCGCTGAGTTGCCAGCCGGCTTGGGAGAGCGTTCCTGGGTAGTCGAACCCATCAAAAAGCAGGTAACCCGGCGGAGCCTGGTTGCCCGACTGCTGTCCGGGCTGCTGGGCATGTTTTCCGCCTCCTACGAGGAAATTGAGGTAGTCCTTGTCCACGGTGAACGGCGCTGACTCCATGGTGCCGACTGGAGTGTCGCCACCGTGGAAACCGTTCACCAGTCCCGCGCCGATGTGACCCGTTACCTGCTGCTGTCCATGGATGGTTCCCGACGCCGGGGCACTCCCCCATGGACCGGAACCGTTGGACGGATCGTTCTGCACGTTCCACCCTCCGTAGTTGCCGCCATTGAAGCCGGCCACAACGTTGCCGGGTGGAAGCTGGCCGGCGGGATCGATGTTTTCCGCGGTGAACGTTGTGCCGTTGAAGTCCCCCACGAAGTATTGTCCGCCGCTTCCGCCACCCACGGCACCCGGGTTGATGTTCACAGCCAGGACCCATTTGACGTTATTGGGGTTCCCATCGACTGCCAGCGGGAACAGGTCAGGACACTCCCACTGCCCGCCGACAGCATTCGCCGGGCCGAAGTCGTCCAGGTACTCCCACTGCTTAAGGTCGCTGCTCTTGTAAAAGAGAACCCGATGCTCGTCCGCCTCCACCGCAGCCATCACCCAATAGTCCGCCCCGGATGGATTGTTATACCAGAAGACCTTGGGGTCGCGGAAGCTCGGGGTGTTCCTGCTGAGGACCGGGTTTCCGCCGTACTTGGTCCAGCTTTGACCGTCGTCGAGGCTGAACGCCAGGGATTGCGCCTGTTTACCGGGGTAGAGCTGGTGGGCCCCCGTGTAGTTGCTCGTGTATATGGCCACCAAGGGCGGGTTCTGCAGGGTCCCGAATCCGCTGCTGTTGTGGGCGTCCACAACCACTGATCCTGAGAAAATTTCTTCGACCACCTGGCCGTTTCCGTTGATTCCCCGCGGAATCGCGAGGGGTTGCTCCTCCCAGTGGATCAGGTCCGTGGAGGAGGCGTGACCCCAGCTCATGTCCCCCCAACGCGTTCCATTGGGGTTGTACTGGTAGTACATATGGTATTTACCGTTGTGGTAAACCAACCCATTGGGGTCATTCATCCAGTTGGCCTCCGGGGTGTAATGAAGCGAGGGCCGGTATTGTTGCGAGGCTGGATCCGGGTCCGTGGCCCTGGCGGCACTGGTAGTCACAGCGAAAGAAGCTGCGGTGAGTGCCACGGCCGTCCCGATCGACACCCAGGCTCTGGTACGTTTGGTCATCTTTGACCCACCTCTCACGAGTGCTTGCCGGCCGCTACGGCGTTGGCCTGAAGGAGTAGCTGGACGCGTACCGCACCACTTGGTTGCTGTCCCCGCTGTCCAACACTTTGGACCCGGAGGTTGAAGCATCCAGGACCACCGTGTGAACGGGAATGGCCGAAACCGTGTTGTTGGTGGCGATGAAATTGTTGTTTCCGGACGCCACCAGGACGATGGTGGGCGCCTGCCCTGCCGGAACCACGGAACCGGATGGGACGTCGTAGCTGAAGTGGTTTCCCGTCACGGTGTTGTTGCTGCCGGCGATGTGGACCAGGCCATAAAGATCGTCCAGGCCGTTGTTGTAGGGCTTGAGTGGATCGAATGGCTCCATCTGGCGGAGGAAGTGGTTGGCTCCCACCAGGTTCTCCGTGCAGTTCCCCTCAAAATTCACCATGCCGGGATAGAAGGCGTGGAATCGGTTGGACGTAATGGAGGATCGGCCGCAGTCCTTGAAGTGCACGCTGCTCTTCCCACGGGGGAACACGTTGTTCCCACTAACCAGAAGGCCCCAATGGCCCTCGGCGAAGATGGAGAAACCCACGAATCCTGCGCCGATGAGGTTGTCTGTGACCTTGGAAGCCTGGCCTGATCCCGTCAACTCTATGCACGATCCACACTCAGCCAGGAAGTTGCCGCTGACGCTGAGGGCATCCGTATCCCGTACCACCAGGCCGTGTTCGAGGTACACCATGCCCATGCCTTCAACCCTGCAGGAATCGTTGGCGGAGTCGAAGCGGATGCCTGTCTTGCCGTTGATGTAGTCGTTCTCGTTGGATCCGAAGGAGACACCGTCCAAGCAGAAGTTCTGGAACACAACGGAGCTCAGCCTCGGATCGCCGGAGCGGTAGACGCGGAAGGCGTCGCTGTTCCCGTCCGTGTTTTCCACCCGGACCCGGCTGCCGCCCGGGTTGATCTCATGCCAACCGGAAGTGTTGCCGGCGTTGTACCGGATGCTCAGGGACGTAAAGCCGTGTCCTGATCCTCGGATCGTCAGGAAACTGATGTCCACGTTGACACGGGTCTTGAGCGAGTAGTCTCCTGGCGGAATGTAGATCACTGCGCCGGGTTTTGATGCTTGGTTGGTCTGCTGGCTCTTAATGTCAGCGATGATGCTGTTCATGATGAGCCCGATGTCGTTGTATGGGGTAGCGGCGGGGTTCCCTGGCACGCTCCAGGTGGTGACGTCGTAGACAGTGGTCAAAGCTGGTTCTCCTCATCGTTGGGGTACTGCTTGAACGGTCTGCTGCACTGCTGATCCGGCTAAAGGACTCCGATAATTGCCCGGTGGCCCGGCGAGGACGGTGCGGGATTTACGTTGTGGTCCGGGACCGGGGTTTGCGCGGTCGCCTGATTGGCGGAAAGCACGACGACGGCGGCCGTAACTGCCGCTGCCGGGAACATCCGGAGGATGCTCCTTCGGCTGATGGTGGGTGGTGGGTTCACGGTTCTCCTTTGAACGGGGTGTGGGGCTACTGGTACTGCCAAAATATGCCAAAACGGTTTGTCAGCCAGCAACGATGACTCTAGGCATCGCCTCGGTCCCTCGTCAATAGCGCCGAGCCATCGAAAAGTGACTCTTGACACGGTCAAAGTTTCGCCTTTACTGTTGCTGCCAAGTCGTTTTGGCAAAACGATTCTTCACCCCAAACAGTCTTGCCATCCCGTTCGAGAGAAAGTGAGTCGACAGCGATGTCCACTCGAAACACCATCTCCAGGCTCGTTACCCTTGGCGGCCTCTGCACCGCCGTCGCACTCGCGGCTACCGGATGCGGCGCAGGGGGCCCGGCACCAACGTCGGGTAGCGCCGCCAGCACCGTCAATGTCCTGGTGGAGGCCGGCGGTCACGCTGAACTCACCGGCGTAGCCGAACAATGCAAGAAGGACGCCGGGATCGACGTCAACTTCGTCGAACTGCCCTACGACGGCATGTTCAACCGGCTCTCCAGCGAATTTTCCTCCGGCAACGTTTCCTTCGACGTAGCCGCCCTCGACTCGGTTTGGCTCCCGAGCTTCAAGGACGCGGTCCAGCCCATCGATGAAATCTTCACCGATGAGGCCAAAAAGGACATCTTCCCCGCGCTGGTCAAGGAAGCCAACGTGGATGGCCACTTCATCGGCCTGCCAGCGTGGACCAATGCCGAGATCATCCTCTACCGCAAAGACCTCTTCGAGGACGCCAAGAACAAGGCCGACTTCCAGGCCAAGTACGGCTATGAACTCGCCGCACCCACCACGTGGAAGCAGTACCAGGACATCTCGGAGTTCTTTACTAAGGACGGCATGTACGGCACGGACGTGAAGGGAGCCGTGGAAACTGAATGGCTGGCCCACGTCCTGCAGGCCGGCTCGCCGATGGTCCTCGACGGCGAGAACGTAGTGATCGACAACGCAGCCCACAAAGAAGCGCTCGACTTCTACGTGAGCCTGACCAAGTCCGCACCTCCGGGTGCTGCACAGGTTGACTGGGCAGCCGCCCAGAACCTGTTCAACCAAGGCAAGACGGCCATGACGCGGTTCTGGGCCCACGCTTACCGCCAGATCCCCAAGGATTCACCGGTGGCAGGCAAGGTGGGTGCCGCAGCGATGATTGGCGGCAGCGCCGGCGTCGCAGGCGTCCCGGGACCCTGGTACCTGTCCGTACCGAAGGCCACCAAGAACGCGGATTCCGCAAAGAAGTTCATCAAGTGCGCCTACGACCACAACGGTTTGGGCATCGAATCCAGCCTTGGCCTGGCCTCCCGAATCTCCGCGTTCGAGAAGTACCAGGACCAGCCCGGATACGAGAGCTTCAAGCCGCTGATCGAAACCCTCAACGGCAAAGCCACAGCCACCCGACCGGCAACGGCCAAGTGGCAGCAAATCGTTGACACGGTACTGGTGCCGCTCCTGCAGAAGGCTGTAGCCGGCGGCGACTCCGCGACACTCCTGGCTGAAGCCAAGAAGCAGATCCAGGACCTCCTCAAGTAAAGACTCCGCGGCCGGCACCCGGAACCATAAACCCCGTGCCGGCCGCGGCCCCAACCAGCAGAAGAGAAAATCGTGCGCATCACCGATCGCCGCTTCGCCCTATACCTGATGACCCCGGCGGCGTTGTTCCTGGGCGTCTTCGTGGCTTACCCGCTGTTCCGCCTTATCGCCGACAGCTTCTACAAAATCTCCCCCATTGCCGGTGGCCCCCGGGACTTCGTAGGATTCCAAAACTATGTGACGGCCTTCGCCTCCGAGGCCTTCATGGGCGCGGGCTGGCGGACCCTGGCCTACACCGTGGTGGTCGTAACCCTCGAGTTCGCCCTCGGCCTGGGAATGGCGCTCCTGTTCACCACCCTCGGACGCAAATCCCAAATCTGGCGAACCGTCTTCCTGTATCCCCTGATGATCGCGCCGATCGTTGCAGGTTTGCTGTGGAAGTTCCTCATGATCGACAACTTCGGCCTCATCGGGACCCTCCTGCACCAGGCGGGTGTTCTTTCCAATCCGAACCAGATCGGCTGGTTGTCAGATCCGAACATTGTGCTGTTCTCAGTGGCCGTTCCGGACATCTGGCTCACAACGTCCTTCATGTGCCTCGTACTGTTCGCCGGACTGCAGAACATCCCCGGTGATCTCATCGAAGCTGCCCGGCTGGACGGCGCCAGGGCACCCGCCCTCCTGTTCCGCATCATTCTTCCGCTCCTCCGCCCGGTCATCGCCGTGGCGTTGGTGGTCCGGGGGATCGACGCCGCCCGCGCCTTTGACACCATCCTGATTCAAACAAACGGCGGCCCGCAGTCCGCCTCCGAAACCATGAGCCTGCTGATCTACCGCACCATGATCCGCTTTGGCGATCCCGGCCTGGCCAGCGCCATGGGCACCATCTACCTGCTGGCGATGCTCGCCGTCGCATTCTTCGCGGTGGCCACCATCTGGCGGCCAGGAAAGGACAACTGATGAGCTCCCGGACCGCGATTAAACGGAACCAAGCCACAACAGAGGGCGACGTGACAAGCCAAACCGCACTGCCGGCGTCGGACGTCACTGCGTTAAACGGCCCGCGGAAGGGCCGCGGCGTCAACCGCGAAGGCCTGGAAGCCGGGCGCCGAAGCACCCGGATCATCCTGTGGATCCTGCTGGCCGTGGCCATGGTGCTGTACGGCTTCCCGTTCCTGTACCTGCTGTTCACGTCATTCAAGACGCCGATCGACACCATCGCCGTTCCGCCCACCATCCTTCCCACGGAATGGACGCTGGAGAACTACGCCAACGCGTTGGGCCGGAGCGGAGTTTTGGCTTCGTTCATCAACAGCATTCAGACCGCCGTCATCAGCACCCTGTTGTCACTGGTCCTGGCTATCCCGGCCGCCTACGGCATCACGCGCTACAAGACTCCCAGCGGCCGCGTGTTCATCATGGCGGCACTGGTAACGCGTATGGTTCCGCCAGTAGCCATCGGCATCCCGCTGGCATCCATGATGTCCTCCGTAGGCCTGGCGGACACACCCATCGCCCTGTCCATCGCCCACACCACCATCTCCCTGCCGTTGTCCATCTGGCTGATGTCCAGCTTCTTCGAGGCGGTCCCCCGCGACCTGGAGGAAGCGGCAACGGTGGATGGTTGCAGCAGACTGGGTGCGCTCTGGCGGGTAGTCATCCCGGTGGTCTCCGGCGGCATCGCCGTCACCGCGATCTTCGCTTTCCTGGCGTCGTGGAACGAATTCCTGTTCGCGCTCCTCATGACCGCAATCCGCTCGCAAACAACTCCCGTGGTCATAGCGAACTTCCAAACCCAGTTCGGACTGGACTGGGGCTCCATGACAGCACTCGCGGCCGTCTACTCCATTCCCGTCATCCTCCTGACACTGCTGCTGCAGCGCAAGATCGTTGCCGGCATGACGCTCGGCGCGGTTAAGGGCTAAGGAAGGAACCATGTCCAACAGCAACTATTACAACGTCACCACCTGGCCCATCGGCGATCCGTTCACGGACGTTGGTGAAGTCATCAACAGCATCATCGCGGACATCAAGGACCGGCAAACGGCCACGGATGAGAACGACGGCGGCAAGCCGGGTGCGGTGATTTATCTTCCGCCCGGCGATTATCGCCTCCGGACGCAGGTAGTCATCGACGTCAGCTTCCTCAGGATTGAGGGCTCAGGTCACGGCTTCACGTCCTCGAGCATCCGCTTCAATGTTCCCGAGGCCGAATGGCCTGATCTTCATGAGTTGTGGCCTGGCGGGAGCCGCGTCATGGTGGATCTTCCGATCAGTGACTTACTGCCGGACGACGAATCCAAGAGCGCCGCCTTCTACGTTGAACGTGGCGGAAGCCCCCGGATCAGTTCCGTTGAGTTCTCCAACTTCTGCATCGACGGCTTGCACTTCACCCCGGATGGGTCCGAGCTGCCGGCGGAGAACAGTTACGTCAACGGCAAGACCGGCATTTTTGTGGCGAGCGCCAATGACTCTTTCCGGGTCAATGGAATGGGATTCGTCTACCTTGAGAACGCGCTCACCATCTGCAAGGCAGACGCCCTGTCCGTCCACGACAACTTCATTGCTGAATGCGGAAGCTGCATAGAACTCCGCGGCTGGGGCCAGGCCTCAAAGATCACGGACAACTTGATAGGGGCCGGCTTCAAAGGGCACTCGATCTATGCCCAGAACCATGGCGGTCTCCTGGTCACCGCGAACAACATCTTCCCTCGCGGTGCCAGCAGCATCCACTTCGAAGGTGTCACACGTTCAAGTGTCTCCAACAACCGCCTGCACTCGTTTTACCCCGGAATGGTGGTTCTTGCGGAGAACAGCTCCGAAAATCTGGTGGCCACCAACCATTTCCTCCGTGACCATGAGCCGTGGACGCCGTTCCTGGGAGTCGACAATGGATGCGATGACCTTCACGGTCTCGTGCGCATCAGTGGAAGCAATAACTCAGTGATCGGCAACCACTTCTCCGAGGTTGTGGACGCACAAAGCATCCGGCCGTCAGGGGCCACGCCGGTGATCATTCGTTTGGCCGAAGGGACAGGAAACTTCGTCTCCAACAACCATGTGGTGGCCATGGACGTTCGCTCTGCGTCCAGTGACTCCTGCTTCTCGGCCCAAGTGGATGCCTTGTTGACCACCGGAGCTTCGGACGGACTCGCAGTAACGGCGGTGCTGGTCGACTCCACCTCGGCACGGAATACCATCCTTGACTCCGGGAATGACGCCCAGGTCATCGCGGACAGGGGTGCCAACGCTGTGAGGGCCACGCCCACCCTGGGCTTTGCGGCAGCAGGGGCCACCCAAAGCAGCCAGGGCGCGGGTATTCCTCGATAGCCTACTGAGACCAGTAAGCGGACGTAGGATCAGCAACAATCATCAACACCTTGAGGACGTGGGAAAGCAATGACCAAAAGATCTGTCGGTATCAAAGACGTGGCCGCCGCAGCCGGTGTCTCTGTCACCACCGTCTCCCATGTCCTCAATGATGTTGCCTACGCCCGCGTAGGTACCGAAACGAGGGAACGGGTCCACCAAGCGGCTCAACAGCTGGGTTACGGGCCCAACCGACTGGCCCAGGCCCTTCGCACCCAACGCTCGGGGATGATCGGTTTCATCAGCGAAGAGATCGCCACCACCCCGCACGCGGGCCGGATCATCCTCGGGGCCGAGGAAACGGCAAGGGCACGTGGGTACAACATCATGATCATCAACTCCACCAGCACTGGTTCCCAGGATTCGCGTGAAAGTGACGTCGCTGATCTGTTGGACCGGCAAGTGGATGGCATCCTGTACGCCACCATGTATCACCGAAAGCTGTCCCTTCCCGAGAACCTAACCGGTGTTCCGTCAGTCCTCGTGGACTCCGAGGACATCAACCATTCGGTTTCAGCGGTCATCCCCGACGAAGCCGGAGGTGCAAGGCTTGCGGTGCAAACCCTGATCGACGCCGGACACGCGCGGATTGGCATGATCAACAACACCGACGACGTACCGGCCACGCACTCCAGGCTCAAGGCTTTCCAAGACACGCTGGCCGACGCCGGGCTGACGTTCCATGAAGAGCTGGTCCACTCGGAACTGTCCGAGGTGCCAGGTGGTTATGAAGCGGCCCTGCGGGTTCTGCAATCGCCTCACCGCCCCACGGCCCTCTTCTGCTACAACGACCGTATGGCCATGGGTGCTTACAGGGCGGCCGGGGAGCTTGGGCTGCGGATACCGGAGGACCTCTCCATTGTGGGATTCGATAACCAGCAGCTCATCGCGGAAAATCTCTACCCATCGCTGACCACTGTGGCCCTTCCGCACTATGAAATGGGCGCGTGGGCAACCAAAAACCTGATTGACGCAATCGAGGGAAAAACGGACCTGCAACTGTTGACGGCCCACCCCACCGTTCTTCCCTGCCCATTGGTCCTGCGCAATTCCGTCGCGCCCCCGCAGCCCGTGCCGGGCAAGGGTCCTGCAGAACTGACTGCGGGCACCACCACCTGACTGCCTCTGTGTCCGTCCTCAGTCTCCTAAGCATCAGCACTGCGTCCCTCACAGCATTGGGCACCGTGGGACGGCACGGAGCCAGCCCGCCAACGCGGGCCGAACTGAGCGGATCGCTGGAACTGGCACACACTTCCCGAAAGAACTCCAATGACTGATACAACCACGCACACTCCCGCGCCCGCCCAACTTATGAGCCGGCCGGCGCTTCACTACACGGCCGACAGCACCTGGCTGAACGATCCAAATGGGCTTGTGTACTACCAGGGTGTTTACCACCTCTTCTACCAAAACAACCCGTTCGATAACGTCTGGGGCAACATGTCCTGGGGGCACGCCACGTCAGTGGATCTACTGCACTGGACCGAACAGCCGGTTGCCATCGCCTGCGACGAGCAGGAGGATGTGTTCTCCGGCAGCGTGGTGGTGGATGAAGATAATACGTCCGGTTTGGGCACACTGGAGAACCCTCCGCTGGTTGCTATCTACACCAGCGCTTTCAAGGAAGGCTCAGGGTTGCAGGGGACCCAGGCACAGTCGCTCGCCTTCTCCACCGACTCGGGCATGACGTGGCAGAAGTACGCGGGCAATCCTGTCCTCAACCGGGGCTCGGCACATTTCAGGGATCCCAAGGTGTTCCGCCACGAGGGATCCGACGGTGCTTTCTGGGTGATGGTTGCGGTGGAGGCCCAGCATCAGCAAGTGGTTTTGTACCGTTCCGCCAACCTCAAGGAATGGGAGTACTTGAGCACCTTCGGCCCTGCCAATGCCACTGGCGGCGAATGGGAATGTCCTGACCTGTTCCCCCTTCCCGTGGACGGGGATCCCCATCACCTCAAGTGGGTGCTGGTGGTCAACATTAATCCCGGTGCCGTGGCCGGCGGTTCGGGTGGGCAGTACTTTGTGGGCCACTTCGATGGGGTCCGGTTCATCGCGGATCCCGATTCGCTGGTTCAAGCCAGTGCGGACGGAACGGTGAACCTCGCGGATTGCCTTTGGCTGGACTGGGGCCGCGACTACTACGCTGCCGTTTCTTTCAGCAACGCTCCCAACAACCGCCGGATCATGATCGGATGGATGAACAACTGGGATTACGCCAACTCCCTCCCAACGTCCCCGTGGCGCTCAAGCATGTCACTGGCGCGCGACGTGGGACTGGCCACCATTAACGGACTACCCCGATTGGTCCAACGCCCTGTTCTGTCCCCAGGGTTCGGGAGGACCATCCACACCGTGCAGGACACGGAGGTTGGCTCTTCCCCGCTTGCACTGCCGGACTTTGACACAGCCCAAGTGATCGATGCCGACATCCTGCCAGGTACGGCTCGGGCTGTCTCATTGACACTTTTCGGGGCCACTCGCCTAAGCTTCGACGCCGGCACTCACCGGCTCACCCTGGATCGCCGAACCTCCGGTCACACCGCTTTCCATGAAAAGTTTGCCTCCACTGAATCGGCACCCGTGGTTCTGGAGGACGGCGTCCTCAAGCTTCGGGTGATCGTGGACCATGGCTCCGTGGAGGTGTTCGCCCAAGGCGGCAAGGTTGTGTTGACCGATCTCGTGTTCCCCGCCCCCGGGAGCGTAGGCACCCAACTGAATGCGGAGGGCGGTACGGCCACAGTGAGGAAACTGACGGTGACAGCCCTGTCCTGAGCCTGGACCCCCAAACCTGGGAGTTTTTGTACAGCTAATGCCCCTAAGATTCGTTCTTAGGGGCATTACCTGTACAAAAACTCCCGGGGGGACCACGTGGCTGAAACCATCCGCACCGCAACAACGCACGACGCCGGCAAGCTGGCTGAGCTTGCCGCCGTCACCTTCCCGCTGGCCTGCCCACCCGGTTCGTCACCGGCTGACATCCAAGCCCACCTCGAAAAGACGCTGAGCGAGGCCAACTTCGAGGATTACCTCGCCGACGCGAACATCACCGTTGTGGTGCTCGACGACGACGGGCAGCTCCGGGGGTACACCATGCTGGTTGCCAAGCCAGCCACCGATCCCGACGTCGCCTCGGTGCTTTCCGCCCTCCCCTCCACGGAGTTGAGCAAGTGCTACGTCCACCCCGACCACCACGGCAAGGGTGCCGCATCACAACTCATCAAAGCCTCCCTGGCTGACGCGGCAGATAAGGGCGCGGCAGGCGTTTGGCTCGGCGTGAACAGCGAGAACGCGAAAGCGATCCGCTTCTACGAGAAGAGCGGGTTCCAGCGCGTGGGCACCAAATCATTCAAGCTCGGCAACACCGTGGAGCACGACTTCGTCATGGAGCTCGAACTCTAGGAGGCTAGCCGAACAAATCCCCCGTCAGCGGCGGCCGGGGATCGGACCGCAGTTCGAGGCCGGCTGGCAGCCCGGTTACCGTCCCGGACGAGCCAGTGGCCTCCACGGTGATCCGCGAGCGCCCCAACAGTACGTTGTCCGCGCGGAACGACCCATAAGCGTCGGGCAGTATCGGCGCCAGGTGCAACACGTCCCGGGTGAAGTCCGGATCGAAGCGCAGCAGGATCCGGGCCAGTTGCACGGGTGCCGCAGCCGCCCACGCTTGCGGGGAACACGCCGTCGGATACGGTACCGGCGCCGCAAAGTCGCTGCGGTCAAAGCCGCAGAACAACTCCGGAAGTTGACCGCCAAAGTGTTCGGCGGCGTCGAACAGTCCTTTCGCCACCCTGCTGGCCTCTTTCACGAAGCCGTACCGCATGAGCCCGGTGGCGACCAGCGCGGTATCGTGCGGCCAGACGGAGCCGTTGTGGTAGCTGACGGGGTTGTAAGCGCCCATGTCCGAACCCAAAGTCCGGATGCCCCACCCGGTGAACATTTCGGGCGACATCAGCCGCTCGGCCACCAGCGGCGCCTTGTCCTCGTCCACAATGCCCACCCACAGGCAGTGCCCCATGTTTGAAGTACAGGAGTCCACGGGCTTCTTGTCCTTATCCAGCGCCAGCGCAAAGTAGCCGCGGTCAGGTAGCCAGAAGGCCTCGTTGAAAGCGGCTTTCAGCGCTTCGGCGCGGTCCGCGCAACGGCGTTCGACGGCGGTGTCCCCCGCCGCGCGGGCCAGCAGGGAGCGACCGACATACGCCGCGTAAGCGTAGGCCTGCACTTCGCAAAGGGCTATGGGTGTTTCCGCCATCCGGCCGTCCGCGAAGTTGATGCCGTCCCAGGAGTCCTTCCATCCCTGGTTTACCAGCCCATGGTCGTTTGGCCGTTGGTATTCGATGAAGCCGTCGCCGTCGCGGTCCCCGTACTGCTCCATCCATTCGATGGCACGATCGGCGTGCGGAAGGAGGGATTCGATGATGTCAGCCCCAAGGCCCCATCTGCTGAGCTCACCGAGCGTGGAGACGAACAGGGGTGTCGCGTCGGCCGTTCCGTAGTAGGCAGTTCCGCCCAGCGAGAGTCCGGCGGTGACACCGAGCCTGACCTCGTGAGGGATGCGTCCGGGTTCTTCCTCGGAGTCAACATCCACTGTGCTGCCTTGGAGCGCTGCCAGGGTCTGCAAGGTTCCGGCTGCAAGGTTGGGATCCACCATGAGCGACATATAAGAGGCCAGAAGCGAGTCGCGTCCGAACAACGCCATAAACCACGGCGCCCCGGCGGCCACGGCGGCGCGTCCTGGATGGGCGGGGTCGAAGATCCGCAGCGAGCCCAGATCGCGTTGGCTCCGCTCCAGGACTTCCTCCACGTTGGCATCAGTCACAGCGATCCGGGGTACGTGTTCTTCCCAGGCCGCGTGGCGCCGGACGCCGGGTGTGTGATGCAGCGGTGTGGTCTCCGTAAAGGGATCGTGGGGTCCCTCCCCATTCACCAGCGGGAGCGCGATGATGCTGGTGGACCATTGGCTGCGCGCCGGGATTCTGACGTGGAATCTCAATCCTTCATCGGAAACCTTGGCGCCGGAGGCCCGGAAAGCCACTCCCCGGCGTTGGCCGCTGGAATGGAGGGAATCGATGTGCAGCTCTTTTTTATGCGCTTTCCTGGTGGGTGCTCCGGCTTTGTTGGTCCGGCCGCCCTTGACGTCGAAGAGGTCCGCCAGGTCGGCGTCGAGCAGCAGTTCAATCTCGCACGGGGCGTCCTGTCCCGAGTAGTTCCTGATAGTGATGTCATCCCGCAGGCCGGCACCCACATGCCGTTGATGATGGACTACCAAGGGGCTGTCGAACCTGCCGTCGGCCGAGCACGCCCGGCCCACGTACTCCGCTTGGAAAGCGGTGGGATTCCGTGCCACCAGCGGCTCCCTCAGCGCCCCGTTGATCCGCAGGATCCAGCGCGACACGATCCTGGTGTCCTGGTAGTAAGCACCCTGGGACCCACCTCCATGGATGTCACCCGAGTGCGAGGAAATACAGAAGGACGAGCCTTCGACGACGGTGACGGCACCGAGCTCTGACGCTCCGGCTTCAGTGTCTTCATTCCAAGCGGTCATGGCCAACAGGCCTCCTTGGGAGTCTTCCGTGAGGGCAGGGCCCTACAGGGCTTGCCTCTGATTTTCTTGCAACAGACTCCCGCCGGAAAGAGGTCCAGCCGAAAATTGTTCGATGACTTTGGCGTAAAGGTCCAGATGGTCCGCAGCCATTCGGGCTGAGCTGAAAGACTCCTCCACTGATCGTCGGCAGGCATCCCTGCTGAGGAACGGAACCCGTTCAACGCGGGCCGCCAACTCGCTTGGGGACCCTACAAAGCCCGTGATACCGTGCCGGACAATCTCCGGGGCGGCACCCATCGGAGTGGCCAGGACAGGGGTACCTGTGGCGAGTGCTTCGATCATCACCAATCCAAAAGGTTCATGCCACTGAATGGGGTTGATCAGGACGAGCGCATCACCCATGAGCTCGAATTTCTCCGGGTCCGAGAGTTCTCCCACGAACTCCTCCTGTTTTCCGAGGGCCGGCCGCACCACGTCGCGGAAATACTCTTGCTCGTCCTTGGCGTGCATCTTTGCCGCGATCTTCAGGGGGACGCCGGCTTCCCTGGCAACGGCCACGGCTTCCAGGAGTCCTTTGTCCGGGCACATGCGGCCCACAAAACAGGCATACCCTCCGGCTCCTCGCCCCACGCTCACCGCCGACACGTCGATTCCGTGGTGGATGACGGCTGTGACCGGCACATCCCGGGTCCTGCTGCACTGGTCGTGGGAAATGGAGATGATGGCGGTGTCCTGCGCCATGTCACGGTAGAGCGGCGTATAGGTGGGCGACAACGGCCCGTGGATGGTGGTGACTACGGGGATGCCGGCTGGCCGATGCGCGTAGAGGGGTCCAGCCAGCGTGTGATCGTGAATGATGTCCACGTCCTGCAACTGTGCATACGCCCTGATGACGTGCCCAAGTTCGCTGGAGGTCTGTCCCAGTTCCTCCGGGGCTGAGGGGCCAAAGCCGGGTACTTGGGGCACCGGGCAGGTGCTGTCCGAGGCAGTCGCCAGCAGGACATCGTGTCCCGCGTCCGACAACGCCCGCGCCAGGGCATCCACTACGCGCTCTGTTCCACCATATTTTTCTGGTGGCACGGTAAACCACGGGCCAACGATGAGTCCGATGCGCATGCTGGAGCCTCCGCGCAAAACCCCCAGTCCAAGGGCTGGCTTCATAACCCATTCCAAGAGTATGGGGCCTGCGACCGGACGGCAACGGGTGAGCAAAATAACAGCCGTGTAAGGAATGTCCCGCCGGCCCAACGGGTTGTCCAGAGCATGAAGATTGAGATCTGGTCAGACGTCGCGTGCCCGTGGTGCTACATCGGCAAGCGCCGTTTCGAGACCGCCCTGGCACAGTTCCCGCACCGCGATTCCGTGGACATCGAGTGGAAGAGCTACCAGCTGGACCCCTCCATCCCGGAGCACTACGACGGCACCGAACTGGACTACCTGAGCAAGCGCAAGGGCATGGCTCCTGAGCAGGTAAAGCAGATGTTCGCCCACGTCACCGAGACTGCCAAGGGCGAGGGCCTGGACTACCACTTCGACAAAGTTGTGGTGGCCAACAGCTTCACGGCCCATCGCCTCATCCACTTGGCCGCTTCCCACGGCCGCCAGGACGCAGCCAAGGAGCAGTTGCTCAGCGACCACTTTGAGCACGGCAAGGACATTGGCAGCCAGGAGTACCTGACGGAACTCGGCTCCGCCCTTGGGCTGCCGTCAGACGAGGTCGCCGAGCTCTTCACCTCCGACAAGTTTGCCGAAGAGGTCAACCAGGACATCAATGAGGCCCGCGCCATCGGCGTCACTGGCGTCCCGTTCTTCGTCATCGACCGCAAGTACGGCATCTCCGGCGCCCAGCCTGCGGACCTCTTCAGCGAAGCCTTGAACCAGGCATGGCAGGAAGCCAACCCCCTGATCCCGGTGGGTGCCTCCGACGCCGAGGCCTGCGGCCCGGACGGCTGCGCCGTCTAGCCAGCCACCCGCCGTCGTGCCTTAACCCAAGTAGGTAGCAGCAAACGTCGCTATGAGTGCTCATGGCGACGTTTGCTGTTACTCAGTTGGGTACGGGGCTAGCCTTTCACCACGTCAAGTTCGACGACGGCCCAGGACAGGGCGGGCAGCGTCAGGCGGAGCTCGGAACCAGTCGCCTTCACGCCCTCCAGTGCCGTCAGGCCAACACGGCCCGGCTGCTCCTGGGTGTTGATGGTCAAGCGGTCGCCGCCCTCAGGAATTTCAAGGACTTCGGCGCGGATCACCTGGCGGGCGTCGAAACCGCGCAGGGCGACCTCGACGTCGGCCGCTTCTTCCAAGCCGCGGTTGGCGAAGAACAGGGCAACCCGGCCTGTTTCCTCGTTCCACGTAGCGCTGACGTCCACCAGGTCTGTGTCGCCAAACCGTGCATTGGAGTACTTGTCCGAGTCCACCGAGAGCCTCAAAATCTGGCCCTTGGCGAGCTCGGCCATGCGGGCGAACGGGTGGAAGATGGTCTGCTTCCACGCTGGCCCGTTCTCTTCCGAAAGGATCGGCGCGATCACGTTGACCAACTGCGCCTGATTGGCGATTTTCACGCGGTCACCGTGGCGGAGGAGCGAGTTGAGCAGCGTGCCCACCACCACGGCGTCGGTCACGTTGTACTTGTCCTCGATCACCCGGGGGTGTTCACGCCAGCCTGCCTTGGCCACGTTGTGCGGCTGGTCCTCGGTGTCCAGGCCGCGCTGGTACCAGACGTTCCACTCATCGAAGGACAGATTGATGTGCTTCTTGTGCTTGCCCTTGGCGCGCACAGCGTCCGCGGTGGCCACCACTGACTCAATGAAGTAGTCAGTATCGACGGCGGAGGCCAGGAAGCTGCCCACGTCACCTTCATGTTCCTGGTAGTAGGCGTGGAGGGAAACATAGTCGACTTCGTCGTAGGTGTGGGTGAGGACGGTCTGCTCCCATGCCCCGAACGTGGGCATCGAAGAACTGGAACTGCCGCAGGCCACCAACTCAAGCGAGGGGTCCACGAACCGCATGGCTTTAGCGGCTTCCTGTGCCAGCCGGCCATACTCGTCGGCGGTCTTGTGGCCGATCTGCCACGGCCCATCCAGCTCGTTGCCCAGGCACCAGAGCTTGATGTTGAAGGGCTCCTTGTGGCCGTTCTTGGCCCGCAGATCAGACAGGTACGTTCCGCCGGGGTGGTTGGCGTACTCCACGATCTCGCGGGCTGCGTCCACTCCCCTGGTGCCAAGGTTGATGGCTTCCATGATTTCCGTGCCGGCCTGCTTGGACCAATCCACAAACTCGTGCAGGCCAAACGCGTTGGTCTCTACCGTGTGCCAGGCACCGTCGAGCCTGCGCGGCCTGTTTTCGCGGGGGCCGATGCCGTCTTCCCAGTTATAGCCCGAGACGAAGTTGCCGCCGGGGTAGCGGATGACGGTGGCGCCCAGTTCCTTGACCAGCTTCATGACGTCCTGGCGGAAGCCGTTCTCGTCAGCCTCCGGGTGCCCGGGTTCGTAGATGCCGGTGTAAACACAGCGGCCCATGTGCTCCACGAAGGAGCCGAAGAGCCGCCGGGGTACCTCGCCAATGGTGAAGTCGCGGTCGAGGGTGATGCGTGCGCGGGACATGTATCTCCTTGGTTGTGGTTCTGAAACTATTGGGTTCTGAAACTGGTAGTAAGCGGTGGGTGCCGGTCAGGTTCCGGCGAGTCCCGTCGTCGCAACGCCCTTGATGATCTGGCGCTGGAAGAAGAGGAAGACCACAATCAGCGGCAGCGCGGCCAGCAGCGCGGACGCCATGTTCTGTGCGTACTGGATGCCGTAGGCGCTCTTGATGGTTTGCAGGCCCACCGGAAGTGTCAGCAGGTTGCCGTCGTTGGTGGCAATGAACGGCCACAGGAAGTTGTTCCACGCGCCAATGAACACAAAGATCGCGACGGCGGCCAGGATGGGCCGGGACAACGGCAGGATGATCTGGGTGAAGATCCGCAACCGGCTGGCACCGTCCATCACGGCCGCTTCCTCGAGCTCGCGCGGGATCTGGTCGAAGAACTTCTTCAGCACGAACACCATGGCGGGGTGGATGACCTGCGGCAGAATGATGGCCCATGAGGTATCGATCAGGTTGAGAGCCAGCATTTGGTAGAACAGCGGGATGATCAGCACGGGCGGCGGGATGATGATGGACGCGATGATCACGGTCATCAGCACTTTCTTGCCCTTAAAGTCGATCCTCGAGAGCGCGTAGGCCACCAGTGCCGAGATGACCAGGGTGATGGCCGTGATGGCCGCGGAGGTGTACAGCGAGTTCCAGGTCCACAGTGGGATGTTGCCGTCCTGGAACACCTTGACGAAGGCGTCCGGAGTGAAGCCCGACGGCGGCAGCCAGGTGACGTCCGGGGCGGCGGCATCCGTCTCGGTCTTGAAAGCAGTGGCCGTGGCCCACGCGAACGGGATCAGCCACAGAACGGCAATAAAGGCGGCGACCACGACGGCCGCGATCCTGCCCACTGTCAGCTTCTTGCGGGGTTGGCGGATCTTCGGGCTGGTAGTTGTGGTGGTGCTGGGTGAGGGACGGGTCAGGGTAGGGGTTGCCATGGTTATGCACTCCTGCGGCGGGTGATGACGAACTGCATGACGGAAACAACCACGATCAGTCCGAAGAAGATGTAGGAGATGGCTGCGGAGTAGCCCAGCCGGTAGCCGGTGAACCCGGTTTCGAAGATGTACTGCACCACGGGGCGGGTGGATCCGGCCGGCCCGCCTGCGGTCATTTGGTAGACCTGATCGAAGATCTTCAGTGACGCGAGGATCTGGAGGAGCACAATCATCACAGTGGTGGGGGTGAGCTGCGGCAGCGTGATGGAGAAGAACTGACGCCAGGCTCCGGCGCCATCCAAGGATGCTGCCTCGTAGTGCTGGGCCGGGATGTTTTGCATGGCGGCCAGGTAGAGCAGGAAGTTGAAGCCCACGGTCCACCAGAGGGTGGCAATGACAATTGCCCACATGGCCACGTTGGGGTCGTTCAGCCAGGCAACCCGAGGGAGGCCGATGCCGGTGAGGAACTCGTTGATCAGGCCAAGCTGCGGGTTGTACATCCAAGTGAAGAACAGCGAAACCACAGTGGAAGCCAGCAGGTAGGGCGCAAAGTAGGAGAGCCGCCACAGCCACTGGGCCGGGAGTCCTACGTTAAGCAGGGCTGCCATGACCAGGGCCACGAGGACCAGGGGCACGGTGCTGATCACCGTGAAGTAGAGGGTGTTGCCCAAGGACCGCCACATATCTGCGTCGGCCAAGGCCTCGGCATAGTTGGCGAAACCGATCAGGCTGTCGTTGGCCCCGGTCAGGGACTTGCCCGTGAGGCTCATATAGAAGCCGTAGAGGATGGGCCAGACGAGGAAAACGAGGAAGAACACCAGGAACGGGGCGGCAAATCCCCAGCCGCTCAGGTTGCTGCGGGTGCGGCTCCCGGGTTTGCGCAGACTCTCCGGCCTCGGCCGGGACAGCGTAGAGGTACTCATTCAAGAACTCCTTTGGTCGCTCGGTACGTGGGCCGGTTAGACCGGGTTGGGACGGGAGAGGAGGGTATTGGTGCGCTGTTCGAAGGCATCCCATCCGGCAGAGGCCTTGTCCCTGCCCAAGAGGACGTTCTGCACGTTCTCCGCAAAGTAGGTCTGCCAGTCCGAGCCGGAGCCACTGAACCAGGCCTCGGGATCGTAGGCGATGATGTCAGCCGCGTTGGCGTAGTGGATCTGCGGGGTCAGTTCGCGGTACGCCTGGGATTGGACCACAGGCTGGTAGCCGGGGATGTGACCGGCTTCTGCCCAGGACAGTGATCCCTTCAGCACGTCGGTGACAAACTTGTAGACGTCCCGGCGCTTGTCCTCGTTGACGTTGAGTTGCCGTGGGAGGACGAACGAGTGCGAGTCAGCGTAAGAGGCCGGTGTCCCATACAGCGTGGGAATGGTGGCCGCGTCAACGGGAATGCCGGCCTTCTTCATGGTGGGCAGTTCCCAAACACCGCTGAACAGCATCCCGGAACCGCCACGGGCGAACTCGGCGATACCGGTGCTGATGTCACCGGCCTGGGCTGCGATGGTGTCGTCGAACAGGGAGGCCATGAATTCCAGCGACTCTATGGCCGCCTCCCGGTCCACCTTCATAGGCTGGCCTGGCGTCAGTTCCATGTCCACGCCGTGCTGCTTGTAAAGCGTGTAGAACAAGCGCCACATCTGCGATCCACTGCCCAGGTAGCCGAAGGACAGGCCGTGGGCCTTGGTCACTTTCTGCATTTCCAGGGCCATGGCCTTGAACTCGTCCGGCGAGCTCACCTCCTGGAGCTGCCCGTTGCCGCCCAGGACGCCCGCTTTGGCAGCTACGTCCGTGTTGTAGAACATGACGAACGGGTGAGAATCCAACGCGATGGAGAAGACCTTGCCGCCGTGCTGGCTCTTGTCCCAGATTCTGGGAGCAAAGTCGGACGCCGTCACACCGTTCTCGGCAAGAAGGTCCAGATCCCAAGGATCAATGAGTCCCCCTGGCGCGTAACCGGGCACCCTGCTGGCATGCATGATGGCTACCTCAGGAGGGCGGCCTCCCGCCGACGCCATGGCCAGTTTGGTGTAGTAAGGCGGACCCCAGGCCAGGACTGTGGGGTGCACCTTGAAGCCGGGGTTGGCCTGGTTTGCCGCGTTGATCATCGCCTGCATCTTGATCCCGTCACCGCCGGAAAGAAGGTGCCAGAACCCGATGTCCTGGACCGCGGCGGCCTGGGCTGCCCCTCCGCAACCGGTGAGGCCTGTTGCCAGGAGTCCCCCGCCAAGGAGGGCCGATCCTGTTAGTAACTGTCTCCGGGACAACTGTTTCCCGGTCAAAGAATCAAACTGCTTCACCCGTCACTCCTTTGGATGGGTCCGCTGAAAGGTCACTGCTGCACTGCTCAAAAAGCCGGCTCCGGTGCGTCCCCACGCTCGGGTAAATGGTGACCCGGGGTGACGCAGGTCTCACATTACATCGATGTAATAGGCAGGGCAAGAGAAAATTGTTAGCGCGAACAATTTAGGTGGGAACTCTCGTTTCGGGCCCGGGGACCCCCAGGCTCAGGCCCGGCTGCTGTCCCGCTCTACGATCTCGTACTCGATTTCAACCAGCCGCTGCCCATGGGACCTGTCAGACATGCGTTCAGTCAGCAGGCGAAGGGCCTCCGTGGCAATCGCTCGCTTGTCGAAGGAAACCGTGGTCAGGGACGGCACCGCAAAGCGACCGTCAATCACATCGTCAAACCCTGCCACCGCAATGTCATCCGGAACGCGCAGGCCCCTCTTCCACAGGAGATTCAACGCGCCAAGAGCCATTGAGTCCGTGAAACAAAACAGTGCATCCGGCACCGGGTTCGAGTCCAAATACTCCGCAAGTGCTTCAGCGGCTGATGCGGGCGTCCAGCTGTCGCAGGAAATCCTCAGCGACTCATCCCTGGCGATTCCCAGCATGTCGAGCGCAGCTTCATAACCACCCCTGCGCTGAATGGCTGTGGCGGATTGTCTTCCTCGATTTACCCCCAGAACCGCGATCCGCCTTCGCCCGGGCCGGGCCAGAGCCAGGGTCATGTCCCGCGCCGCAGCGAAGCTGTCCACAAAGACGCGGTCAGCCAACTGCTGGGTGACCTCGCCCAGGAGAACAACCGGGGGCAGCGCGACACCCACCTGCACGGCACTTTCCTTGAGCACCACGGGGTTGAGAATCAGCCCATCGATGAGGTTGGCCCGCGCACGTGTCATCAACTCGTGCTCACGATGGGGGTCGGAGCCGGTTTCCTCGATCTGCACGCTGAAGCCCTGCGCATGGGCAACTTCCACGATGCTTTGGGCCAGTTCCGCGGAGAAGGGCGTAGCCAGGTCCGGCAGTGCCAGGCCGATGACTCCTGAGCGGCCATTCCGCAGTCCGCGCGCCGAAAGATTTGGGACGTAGTCGAGCTCCGCCATAGCCTGCTCAACCCTGAGCCGCGTAGGACCACTGACCGGCACGACGCCGTTCATCACGTTCGAGACTGTCTTGGGCGATACCCCTGCACGGCGCGCCACGTCCTTGACCGTTGCGCGCAATACGCCCCCTAGCTACAGTGTTGACCGGCGATGCGATTGACCGGTTTTCCTTGATGCTACGCGAGTTTTGACCCGTGGATGCAGCGCTCCCTCGCAGGTACCGACCAACGCGGGAGCGTAGGGTTCCATCCCTGACCCGCGGGCGGGCCGCACTTAGCTAGCTTTCAAAGGCCGCACGGAACGCCGCCAGCGCGGCATCCCCTGATTCCAGGTCGTCTCCCCCGGCGGCCTTCGCCTCTAGGCCTACAACCCCCGCGTATCCGGCCTTCAGTAGAGCATCTGCGACGCCGCGATAGTTGATTTCCCCGGTGCCGGGTTCGCAGCGGCCCGGGACGTCGGCCACCTGTATTTCTCCGACCCAGGGCAACGCGGTCCGGACAAGTTGGATCAGGTTTCCCTCACCGATTTGGGCGTGATACAGGTCCAGCATCATCCTGACGTTGGGGTGGTTAACCGCGGAGACCAACGCCAGGGTGTCTTTGGCCCGCGCCAAAGGGATCCCGGGATGGTCCAGAATGGTGTTCAGGTTCTCCAGCGCGAAGGTTACTCCGTGCTTCTCGCCCAGCGCGCCCAGGCGCTCGAGGGTGCTTCTCCCGGTCAGCCACATCTCACCGGTAGACCGGTGAACCGGTCGGACAGCATGGCCGCCCTCCCCGAGCTCCGCAGGGTGGACCACCATCCGCTCGACACCAAGCTCAAGCGCCACGGGAATCAACTTCTCCGCGGAAGCCAGCACCTCCTCGGCACTACGGGGATCAGTAAGACTGCCGCCGAAATAGCCGCTCATCGACGAGAACCGGGCTCCTGTTGCTGCCAGGGCCGCGATATCCCGGCCCCGGGTGTCCCACAGCTCCACTTCGAACCCTTGCCCGTGGATCCTCTTCACCCGCTCCGTCAAGGGCAGTTCGCCGTAGAGCATTTCAGCGCATACGGCCAAGCGGAAGCTCATGCTTTATCCCCCACAGTGAGCAGCGCGGGTTCCGCCGGGCGCAGTGCGGCAATCGATGCCACATCAACAGGCAGCCCAGTGTGGGCCGAACGGGTGGCAGCCAGGGCAACAGCCAAAGCATTCCGTGCGTCCGCTCCGCCGGCACCTTGGGCGACGGGAGCCTGGGTACCATCGCGGCCAGCCTTCACCGCATCCACAAAGTGGGCGACTTCAGCCGTGTAGGCATCGTGAAAGAGATCCACGTTCACGCGGGCGGTGGCCGCATTGATGCCGGCAGCAGTGTAGCTCGTGGCCGAGCCGGCCTGCGGGCCACCCGCCGTCACCATACCCGCAGATCCAAATACCTCTCCCCGCACGTCATAGCCGTACAGCGCATTGAAGTTGGCCTCGGCCACGGCAATGGCCCCATTGCTGTAGGTCACGGTGACCACAGCGGTATCCAACAGGCCGCCCTCTTTTGCCTCAGGAGCAACCAGTGCGTCAGCCACGGCATGGACTCGCACTGGGACCGCGCCGGGGTTCAGCCAGTTCAAGGTGTCAAAGTCGTGGATGAGGGTCTCAAGAAATATGGTGCCCGGCGGAATCCTCTCCGGATTGGCGATCCCGTCCCTGCTGCCCGGGTCGCGTGTCAAGGACCGCAACAACTGCGGGGTTCCCACAACGCCATCATCGATAAGTTGGCGGGCGGCAGCGAAATCTGCAGCGAAGCGGCGGTTGAAACCGAACTGGACCACCACACCCGCGGCCTCTGCTGCTTCCAGCGCCGCGTCAAGTTCTTCCACGGTACGGCCGCCCGGCTTTTCGCAGAAGGCATGCTTTCCTGCACGTGCGGCCGCCGAGATCAGCCCGGAATGAAAGCGGGCCGGCGCGGAGATCAGAACAGCATCCACCTCGGGATCGTTCAGTACGTCCTCCGGGTCAGTACTGATTTTGCGGACACCCAGTCGGCCAGCCAGCGTCTGGACGGCGGGGTGGGCCGGATCCACGATGGCCTCCAGCCGGGCATTGGGGATCCGCTGGGCAACGGATTCGGCGTGGAAACTGCCAATCCATCCCGCTCCGATCAGAGCAATACGAACCGGCCGGTCTTCACTGACCCGGTGCTGAAGGTAAACCATGGGAGCTCCTGACGCATGTCTTCTAGATCGTTCTAGTCCGACCATACTGACATGCGGTTCACGTCCCGTCTAGATCGTTCTATACACTGGTTGCAATTGGAGGAATATGTCAGAACTGCAGCGCCGCCCCACCCTGATGGACGTAGCCGAGGCGGCTGGCGTCTCGCGGGCCTTGGTTTCCATCGTGATGCGGGGCGCCCCCGGTGCAGCGGAATCCACCCGGCAAAGAGTCCTGCAGGCGGCCAGCGATCTCGGTTATCGGGCAGACTCCCGCGCCAGGCTGCTGCGGAGCAGCAGGACGAAACTCCTGGGTCTCACCTTTTCCAGCTCACAGCCGTTTCACGCTGAAATCGTCGACGCCGCCTACGCCGAGGCGTCTGCCAAGGGATATGAGATAACGCTGAGCGCCGTGGCCGGCGGCAGACCCGAGGCGCGCGCCATCGAGACCTTGTTGGATGTTGGCGCCGAGGCGTTGATCATCATCGCCCCCACCCTCAGCGTGGATGACCTGGCACGGCACGCCCGACAGGTGCCGGTAGTGAGCCTCCTGCGCGACGATGTGGGCGAGTACGTGGATTCGGTCAGCAGCGACGATCACGCCGGCATCGTACTGGCCGTTGACCATCTGGTGGGTCTGGGTCATCGCCGGATCGTCCACGTGGATGGCGGCGAGGCTGTCTCCTCGGACAAACGCCGGGAGGCCTACCGCACTGAAATGGTCCGGCACGGCCTGCAACCTGTGGTTGTTTCGGGCGGCCCCGGGGAGGAGGACGGCATGAGCGCGGGGCAGATCCTTCAGGCTGATCTGCCAACGGCAGTCATCGCCTTCAACGACAGGTCGGCCCTCGGAATCATGGAAAGCTTCAGGGCTGCGGGAATCAGCATCCCCTCAGATGTATCGGTGCTGGGCTATGACGACAGCAACTTCGCCAAGCTGAGTTACGTCCAGTTATCCTCTGTCAGCCAGGACGCTCCGCTCCTTGCGGCAGCCGCCGTCGGCCGCGCCGTGGACCGGATTGAAGGGGTAAAGTCGCCGGGCAGCGTGGTCCGGACCCCGCACTTGGTCATCCGCAAAACCACGGCCCGAGCTCCTGAAGGAAACAGCAACACCTGACCTAACCCGCAGCTCTTAGTGACAGATCACTGTAAAGTGTCTATATGCCCAGGATCACGGCCGCCACGAATGCTGCCCAACGCGCCGAGACCCAACGGAGGATTCTCACTGCCTTCGGTGAACTCCTCTTCACCCATGGCCTCCCCGGCCTGACCATGACCGACGTCGCCCGGCATGCGGGGGTGGGCCGTACCGCCGTCTACAACTATTACGCGGACATGGAACAACTGCTGATCGCGTACGCCTTGGACGAGACCGAGCGCTTCATTGTTGATCTCCGGGAGTCACTGGCCGCGCTGGAAAACCCCGTGGACAGGCTGGCCCTCTACGTCCGTGCGCAAGTGGAGGACCTCAGCCGCCGCCATCTGCCCCCGGGGCCGGCCATGGCCGCTGTCCTCTCCCCCGGCTCCTTCGCGAAGCTCGCGGACCACGTGGGCGACCTCAACATCCTTCTGCAGGACATCCTTCAAGACGGTGTCCACCAGGGCTACCTCCCTGACGTCGATGTTGCCCAGCTGGCGCGACTCATTCACGGAACGCTGTCTGCCAGCGCCGCACGACGCAACCGAACGCCCGACGGCGACACTCCCCCACCAACCCCGGCCACCGACGTCGAGGTCAAGTCAGCTGTTGAAGCCCATACTGCGCAGACCGTACATTTCATCCAGCTCGGGGCGGGAGCACGCTTCGACGACGCCGGGCGGCCGATTCGGCTGGAAGCAGACGTCCACGACGCCCCCATCCACGACGCCCTGGCGGGCTAGTACAGGGGCGCTGGTGTTGCTGCCTGCCGTTACGGCCCCGCCGGAAGTGTCGGAATGATGGGCCACTTGGAGTTGTCAGCAATGCGCAGATCTTCACGCGGGCACAGGAGTTTCCCCGGGGTCTGATCCACCAGTTCGGGCTCCACCAGGCCTTCGTAGCCTGAGGTGAGGATGACATCCACGGACTCGTCCTCACGGTTGTCCTGGAAGTAATCCGTGCCGGCAAGGTTGCGCTGGACGTTGAAAGCAGCCGCCTGGCCCTTGACGCCGGAAACTACTACGGCCACTCCGGCGTAGGCGGTCTCGCTGTTGTCCACCGAAGCCACTTTGAAGCCCCGGGCAGTAAATTGCTCGGCCACGGTGCCTGCCAGGCCGCCGCGGGAGGTGGCGTTGAAGACGTTGAGGTTCACGGTTTCGTTCGGAACGTAGTCGAACGTGGTGGTGGGGCACAGGCTCATAGGGGCTTTGCTGGCGATCGCGGTGGGGACTTTGATCACGCCGTTCATGATTGCCCAGGCGCCGACGGCCCCGGCAGCGATCACACCCACCAGCAGGACCAGGACAATTCCGTGAAGCAGCCGGCGCCGGAAACGGCTCTTCTGGGCCGCGGCGTCCTCGGCAAATGTTGCCCGGAGCTCCGGGCCGGTGACCACGTGGTGGCCATGGAGCTGCGTCACATCCTTGGGACGCTTACGTTTTTTTGCTGGGGACGCCTCCGGACTGGTGGGACCCGTCCGCCTAGCCATCGATCACCAATACACGTGCGTGAATCGCGGTCCTCTGGTGGAGCGCCGTGCGGACGGCCCGGTGGAGCCCGTCTTCGAGGTACATGACGCCCTGGTACTGGACAACGTGCGGGAACAGGTCGCCAAAGAAGGTTGAGTCCTCAGCCAACAATGCCTCCAAATCCAGGGTCCGTTTGGTGGTTACCAATTCATCGAGGCGGATAGGGCGCGGGGGCAAGGCAGCCCAGTCCCGCGGCGCCGAGTATCCATGGTCAGGGTACGGGCGTCCCTCGCCCACAGCTTTGAAGATCACCCTGCAAGCCTATGGAAGTTGGCGCCCTAACGGAACTTGTGACCCGCGGCACAAGCAGGTTGTAGCCAAAAGGTGACTTCCGGCGCCTGCTCCTACGGCCCCGGACCTGGACGCCCGCTGATCACCGGCTTGAGCAACGCCCTGCCCCGGTTCACTGACACATTCAGTTCCTCGGCAACCTGTTCCGTCGTCAGTCAGGAACCGGTGCTTCTTGGCATCCTCTGGCATACACCCATCCTAAAGTCGGCC
>NZ_JBEPOP010000014.1:0-123291 GCF_040546855.1 Paenarthrobacter sp. 4246 | reverse complement strand
CCCACACCAACCAGCAGCACACAAAAGCACCACCGAAACCGGCAATTTGAAGGGAGTCGGTCGCCATCTTTCCGCATCAGCGGCGGCGACTCGAACAACTTTACACGCGCCACACCCCCACACCAAATCCACCCCAACACCACCCAAAAACCCCGCAAACACAAGGAAAACAACCCCAAAACCACCCCACCACACCCCAAACCAGCCCAAGTGAAGCCCGTCACACAACCCCACCCCACCGCAACCACCGACACAACCCCACCCCACCACCGCCGTCGAACCCCCAACCAAACCCGAGGAACATGAGAGAGCATCCGCCCCAAACCCGAGGAACGCGAGAGAGCGACGGCCCCAAACCCGAGGAACGTGAGAGAGCGACCGCCCCAAACCCGAGGAACATGAGAGAGCGACGAGGATGACATGCACGGAATCGCAGAAAGGGCCGGCAACCGTAACGGTTGCCGGCCCTTTTGGAACGTAATGGAAAAGAGAACTAAGCAGAAACCTCAATCGTGGCCAGGTTTTTCTTGCCACGTCGAAGGAGCAGGTACCGTCCGTGCAGCAGCTGATCCTGGGCAATGACTGCGTCGGGATCGGAGACCTTGGTGTTGTTCACGTACGCGCCGCCCTCCCCTACGGTCCGCCGGGCAGCCGACTTGCTGTCGGACAGGCCCGAGGCAACCAGGAGGTCGATGATCCCCAAACCGTCGGTGCCGATCTTCGCCAAAGGAAGTTCCGCGGTGGCGGCTTCAAGGGTTCGCTCATCCAGGACTGTGAGATCGCCGTTGCCGAAGAGTGCAGCCGACGCCGCAATGACCTTCTCCGTTGCGTCGACGCCATGAACAAGCGAGGTCACTTCGAAAGCGAGCTTTTTCTGTCCCTCGCGGGCAAACGGACGCTCCGCCACAGCTTCTCCAAGTGCCTCAATCTCTGCACGCGAAAGGAAGGTGAACACCTTGAGGCGGTCCACAACATCCGCATCCGCCGTGTTCAGCCAGAACTGGTAGAACGCGTACGGGCTGCACATGTCCGAGTCCAGCCAGATGGCGTTCCCTTCGCTCTTGCCGAACTTTGTGCCATCGGAGTTGGTGATGAGCGGTGTCCCCAGTGCATGGACGCTCTTGCCTTCCACTTTGCGGATAAGTTCGGTTCCGCTGGTGAGGTTGCCCCACTGGTCAGAGCCGCCGGTCTGCAGCGCGCAGCCGTAATCCCGGAAGAGTTGGAGGTAGTCCATGCCCTGCAGGATCTGGTAGCTGAATTCGGTGTAGCTGATGCCTTCATCGGAGTTCAGGCGGGACGCTACAGCATCCTTGCGGAGCATGGTGCCCACACGGTAGTGCTTACCGATTTCACGCAGGAAGTCGATAGCACTCAGCGGCGCCGTCCAGTCCAGGTTGTTCACCATGCGGGCCGGGTTTTCGCCCTCGAAACTGAGGAATCGGCGCACCTGACCCTGCAGGTACCCAACCCACTCAGCAACGGTGTCCTTGGTGTTCAAGGTGCGTTCCGCCGTCGGACGTGGGTCACCGATCAGGCCGGTGGACCCACCCACCAGGCCGAGCGGTTTGTGGCCTGCCAACTGCAGGCGTCGCATCACCAGCAACTGCACGAGGTTGCCCAGGTGCAGGGACGGCGCGGTGGGATCGAAGCCACAGTAATACGTGATCGGGTCCCCGGCGAGCAGCTTTTCCAGTTCAGTTTCATCGGTTGAAACGTGGATCAGGCCGCGCCATTTGAGCTCCTGCCAGACATTGGCAAAAGCGGGATCGTTGTGCTGGGACTCGAGGTTGTTTACGTGTGACACGAGATCTAAGTTAGCAGGATTGCGGAGGCCCGTTTTCCTAGCGCTCGATACCCGCAGGTACCGGGGCGGCGGCAATGAGACGCAAGCGCTGCGTGGCTCGCGTCATAGCGACGTAGAGGTCGCCCACCTTGCCGTGCTCATGGTTCAGCATGGCGGCCGGTTCAAGGACCACCACCCCATCGAATTCCAGGCCCTTGGCTTCCTTGGGGCTGATGACCACGATGTCCTGTTCGTAGCTGCCGGCCCCCGCGCCAATACGGCGTCCGTAGACCTCCCGCAGCGCAGCGGTGGCCTGCGGAAGCAGAGGTCCGTCGGCAATGACAGCCAGCAGGCCGCCGTCGATCGCTTCAACTTCCTCGGGCAGGACGTCCACCAAGTGGGACACGATGCTGTCCGCATCGACGCGGTCCACAATGGGCGACCATTTACCTTCGCGCACGGCTTTGGGAGCCGAGACCACCAGGCCGGCGCGGTTGGCCATGCGGACTGCGGCTTCGGCGATCTGCGACGGCGTGCGGTAGTTGACGGTGAGTTCCTCGAGAGTCCAGCGGTCACCGAACGACGGCGCCAAGGCGCTCTGCCACGAATTGGCACCTGCCGCTGCGCTCGTCTGGGCGATATCACCGACGATCGTGAAGGACTTCAACGGGCAGCGGCGCACCAGGAGCCGCCACTGCATTGGCGAAAGTTCCTGGGCTTCGTCAACCACGATGTGGCCGAAAGCCCACGAGCGGTCGCTGGTGGCACGTTCCGCTGCGGTCAGGCGACCCTCGCGTTCCTGGTTCTGGTCAGCAAGTTCTTCAGCCGAGACCAGGACGTCGACACCCATGGCTTCCATATTGGCAAGAGTCTGCTTGGCGTTGGCGATGTCGCGGGCGCGGTCTGCCTCCTGCTGGGCCAATCCCCTGCCGGCTGCCGGGTCGAGTTCGCCCAACAGTTCAGCAGCCTCATCCAGCAGCGGAACGTCTGCTTCCGTCCATGGCGCGTCCACGGGCCGCTGCAGCAGCGAACGCTGTTCAGGCGTCAGGTGCGGTGTGCAGGCTTCGAGGATGGCCGGTTTGCTGAAGAGCTCGGAGATGAGCTTCTCCGGTGTCATCGGCATCCAGCAGAGGTTCAGCGCAATGCGCACGTCCCTCGCCGACCGGACGTCTTCCGCCAGGTAGGCGCGATCTGCGTTGTTGCCGATGTTGCCTTCTTCGACGAGGTCCGTCAGCTGTTCCGTGAGCTCGCGGAGGAGGATCTTCACGAACGTGAGCCGCGCTTCGTTGTGGGGCTTTCCTGTGGCACGGGCCTTTTCACGGGCACGGCGGACCTGGCGGACAGTCAGCGTGAGCTTCCGTGAATCGACTTCGAGGATGCGGTCCTCAGCCGGCGTCCGTTGGCGGTTCGCGACGGCGTTGGCCACCACCTTGGCCATGTCCAATTTGCCCTTGAGTGCGGCAACGTCGGCGTCTTCCTCGGGGATGGCGTTGATGCCGGGCATCAGGCGGCCAAGGCTTGCCATGACTACGCCGGTCTCGCCGAGTGATGGCAGTACGCGTTCGATGTAGTGCATGAAGGAGGACGACGGTCCAACGAGCAACACGCCGGCGCTCTTCAGCCGTTCGCGGTGCGTGTACAGCAGATAGGCAGCACGGTGCAGGGCAACAGCGGTCTTTCCCGTTCCGGGACCGCCTTGGACCACCAATGCGCCGGAGATGGAGGAGCGGATGATGCGGTCCTGCTCAGACTGAATGGTGCCCACGATGTCCGACATACGGCCCGTGCGCTTGGAGTTCAGTGCTGCGAGCAGTGCGCCTTCACCTTGGAGAGAGTCGTTGTCTGCAAGCATCCCCGCGTCAAGGACATCGTCTTCAATCGCTTTCACGTCGCGCCCCTGAAGGATCAGGTGGCGACGGCGGCGCACGCCTTGACGGTCGAACGCCGTGGCTTGGTAGAAATGCCCGGCTTCGGGCGCACGCCAGTCGACCATCAGCCGCTGGAGGTCGGCCGTAGAGAGACCAATGCGTCCGATGTATTGTGCTTCACCGGAGTCAAGATCAAGGCGGCCGAAGACCAAGCGGTCGTCGACGGCGTCGAGCTGGGCAAGGCGGTCTTCGTACAGGGCCGCGAACGCGTCACGTTCGGAAACGTTCTGCATGGTTCCCACCGCGCCGGCCTTGCGCACCTGCGCCAGCTGGGCGCGCTTTTCAGCGCGCAGCTCATCGAGCCGGGCGTACAGCCCGGCCACATATTCCTGCTCGTGGACCAAATCAGCGTCGTGCATCGAACCGTAACCCCTATCGCAAAAGACAGACCGTCCATTCTACAGCGATTTTGGTAAACGCGGGGGGTACAAGTCATGTGGTGGGACGGTTATTGCGGAACGACCCGATTTCGGGGCCGCGCGGCCTTGTACCGCGACACCGTTGGATCGTCTTCAATCCAAAAACGCCAAGGATATTCCGTGGTTCCGCCCGGACCCGCTACGCCCACCCGCGGTCCGCTGGCGACGGCGGGTGGGGGCGTCGCCGGCAACCACAAGCTGAATGGTGAAGCTAGTGCGTCACGCCCAGTGTCCGCCGTCGTGAGTCCCAACGCGGAGGCGAGCCGGGCCGGTCCGCTGGCGAGGTCCTTGTGCGCTTTGGAGGCTGGTCTGCGGACGGCAGCGAGCTCGTCCCCGTCCACAATTTCTCCTGCCCTCAGGAGCAGCGCGGATGCGAATCCGTCCGGCCCGCAGACGATGTTCGCGCAATAGTGCATCCCGTAGGTGAAGTAGACGTAGAGGAATCCGGGTGGCCCAAACATGGGCGCATTACGGGCCGTAGGGCCACCGAAAGTGTGTGATCCGGGGTCAGGGTGTTCCGAGCCGCGCGGGCCCATATAGGCCTCCACCTCCGTAAGCCTCACGGAGACTGGGCCGGCGTCGGAGTGATGGGTGAGGACAGCGCCCAGGATCAATGGGGCGATGACGCGAGCGTCGCCCTGGAGAAAACTGCGCACGTCGTCGGGGTGACCGATTCCGTTTTCCCTGAACGATCCCATGCCCAGACCCTAACAAACTCCCAACGCCCATGTCCGATTTCCGCTAGCAGCGGCCTCGGCCGGCTGGCAGGATGAAGCCATGGACTTCTGGCAGCGCTACCGGGCAATCGACGCCCGGGACACACGGTTCGATGGGCAGTTCTTCACGGCCGTCAGTTCCACAGGCATCTATTGCCGGCCATCGTGCCCCGCCAGAACACCCAAAGCCGAGAACGTCACGTTCTACGAAACCTCGGCCGCTGCCCATGAAGCCGGGTACCGCGCCTGCAAGCGATGCCTGCCCGAAGCTGTGCCGGGAACTCCCGCCTGGAACATCCGATCGGATATAGCCGGCCGGGCCATGCGGCTGATCAACGACGGCGTGATCACCCGCGAGGGCGTCGACGGCCTCGCCCACCGGTTGGGTTACTCCGCGCGGCAACTCAACCGCATCCTCAGCAATGAACTTGGCGCCGGTCCACTATCGCTGGCACGTGCCAGCCGGGCACAAACCGCCAGGACCTTGTTGGTTTCCACCGACATGCTCCTTGCCGACGTTGCGTTCGCGTCGGGGTTCAACAGCGTGCGGCAATTCAACGACACCATTGGCGAAGTGTTCGCGATGACCCCGACGGCGGTGCGCGCCACCGGGGCCAAGTCCGGGCAACACCGGGGTACCGTGGCTGCGGTGCACGCCCCTGCGGCCTTGACGCTGAACCTTCCTTACAGGGAGCCTTTCGATCCGGGCATTTTCGATTTCCTGTCAGTACGCGCAGTGCCGGGCATCGAAACGGCGAGCACCTTAAAGGACGCAACGGGCACAGATGGAAGCAGGACTTACGCCCGCACCCTACGCCTGCCGCGGGGCAGTGCCTCCTTCTCTGTCTCGTACCACCCCTCAGCTCCCGGCAAACCCTTGCAACTCACAGCTGCGGTGGTGGACCTCCACGATCTCCCGGCACTCTTGAGCCGGGTCCGGAGGTTGTTCGACGTCGACGCGGATCCTCAGGCAATCGATGATGCTCTGGCAACGGATACGCGGCTGACTGCCAGTGTGACTGCGATCCAGGGAATACGTGTGCCGGGGGCTGTGGATCCCCACGAACTACTCATCCGGGCCATGATCGGGCAGCAAATCACCGTAGCTGCCGCGCGAACGGCCCTCACTCAGCTGTCTGCTGCTGGATCCCCCGTGGATGGCGCCATCCCCGGTTTGGAGCGCTTGTTTCCAACAGCGGCTGAAGTCGCCGAACACGGGCGAGCGCTCCTCCGTGGACCTCAGCGCCGGATCGACTCCATCGTGGCTGCGGCCGAAGCCATGGCCAGCGGAGCACTTGATTTCGGCTACGGCGACGATCCCACCAGCCTCGAAAGCAAGCTGCTCCCCTTACCCGGAGTGGGGCCATGGACTGTTGGCTACGTGGCAATGCGCGTCCTCGGCGCTCCGGATATTTTCCTGGCCAACGACGCCGCGGTCCGGAACGGTCTGAAGGTCTTGTCGGCCGGCACTGGGCTCAGCGCCGATTTCAGGGAGGTCAGCCCGTGGCGTTCGTATGCCACCATGCACCTGTGGCGGGCGGCGGCGGAGAAACTCCGAAGCAATCAGTTCCCCCGTGAGAGAGCGACCGGCCCAAACACGAGGGACGTGAGAGAGCGACCGGCCCAAACACGAGGGACGTGAGAGAGCGACCGCCCCAAACACGAGGGACGTGAGAGAGCGTGCGGGTCTCAGCGGGCGGCGGTCTGGGGTGCCGGCCAGGGCAGCAGGTCCGGCAGGTCCACGCCGTCGGCGGCCGCAGTCGCGCGCAGGCTGCCCAGGCTGGGCTCCCGGCCCGCAAGCCACGCGGCGATGTCGGTCAGCATGCCGGTAATCGCGATGGAGGTGCCGCCGCTGCCGATGGTCCTCTGAGGCAGGCCGGTGGGCTGCAGAACGAATTTGTACGTGTCCGGGACACGTGCGGCGAGGAAGCCGATCAGATGTTCGCAGAAGGGCCTGTTCCACGTCTCCGGCCCGAACCCCAAACCCAGGTCCGAGGCATGGATGGTCAATTCGCGCCATAGGGCCAGGCCGCCGTCGAACACTGTCCCATCCCGGTAGGCGATACGCGCCTGCCAGTCCTCCGGGCTCAAGGCATCGAACGCGGCAATCGCCGCATCAACGGCGGTGGTGACGGCCTCCGTGTGCTGCGCGAGGCTGTGCCCCGCCGCGAGTGCGATGGCCTTGTTACGGCCGTCCATGCCGCCGTCGTACAGTTCCCCGGTTTCGCCACGGCGCGCGTACTCAAGTTGCCGGGCCATGGCGTTGGAGATCCCGGCAAGGTGGGCGAGGACGTGACCCCGGGTCCAGCCTGGAAGCTCCGACGGTTCAGCGACGGATGAGTCGTCCAGTTTGGCGAGGAGGCGGGTGACGGTGCCGGCGGCTTTGTGAAGCTCTGCGGGCAACGCATCGGGGGTGATCTGAGTCATAGCGCCATGTTAACGCACAGCGGGACGGCACCTCGCGATGCCCTGCCCGAAGGCATGGCCGCGACGTGCCGTCCCGCGCGTGGTTTAGCTGGCGTAGGAACGCACTGCGTCCAGTTCCGCTTGGAGCGCCGTCAGTTGGCGTTCGACGGCGGCTGGTGCCGTTCCGCCCTGAGAGTTGCGGCTGTTGAGCGAACCTTCGGTGCTGAGGACGCTGCGGACCTCGGGAGTCAGGTGCTCCGAGATCGCTGCGTATTCCTCGTCCGTCAGGTCCCACAGCTCAACGCCACGGCCTTCGGCCTGCTTGACGGCAGCACCGGAGAGCTCGTGGGCCTCACGGAAGGGTACGCCCTGGCGGACGAGCCATTCTGCGATATCCGTAGCCAGCGCGAAGCCCTGCGGGGCCAGTGATTCCATGCGCTCAGTATTGAACTTCAACGTGGCGATCATGCCGGACACGGCCGGAAGCAAGAGCTCCAGGGTGTCGGCGGCGTCGAAGACCGGTTCCTTGTCCTCCTGCAGATCGCGGTTGTACGCGAGCGGCAGTCCCTTCAGGGTTGCCAGTAGACCGGTCAGGTTGCCGATAAGCCGTCCTGCCTTGCCACGGGCGAGCTCAGCGACGTCCGGGTTCTTCTTTTGCGGCATGATCGAGGACCCCGTGGAGTACGAGTCATGCAGCGTGACAAAGGAGAACTCCTTGGTGGCCCAGAAGATGACTTCCTCGGAGATCCGGGACAGGTCCACGCCAATCATGGAACACACCCAGGCGAACTCGGCGAAGACATCGCGGGAAGCGGTGCCATCGATCGAGTTGTGGACGGCCGAGAAGAATCCGAGGTCAGCAGCAACAGCCTCGGGATCCAAGCCAAGCGATGAACCCGCCAAGGCACCGGAACCGTACGGCGAAACGCCGGCGCGCTTGTCCCAGTCCTGGAGCCGTTGCACGTCGCGCAGCAAAGCCCAGGCATGAGCCAGGAGGTGGTGGCTCAGCAACACCGGCTGGGCGTGCTGCAGGTGTGTGCGGCCCGGCATGGCAACGCCTTGGTGGGCCTTGGCCTGCTCCACCAGGGCGTCGATGGTGGCCAGTACACCGCGGGCAATGATCCGGGCGTGGTCACGCAGGAACATGCGGCCCAGGGTTGCCACCTGGTCGTTGCGTGAGCGGCCGGCACGGAGCTTGCCGCCCAGTTGGGTTCCGGCGCGCTCAATCAGGCCACGTTCCAGGGAACCGTGAACATCCTCGTCGCTCTCGGCCGGCTGGTAGGCACCGCTCGCGACGTCCTCGTCCAGCTGAGTGAGGGCGGAAAGCATGCCTTCGAGCTCGGCATCGTCCAGTAAACCTGCTTTGGCGAGCACACGGGCGTGGGCCTTTGAGCCGGCGATGTCGTAGCGGGCGAGCCGCCAGTCAAAGTGGGTGGACTTGCTCAGAGCAGCCAGCGCATCTGCCGGGCCGCCGGCGAACCGGCCGCCCCACAGTGCACCTTCGTTTGTCCCTGAACGCTCCCCAACCTCGCTCCGCTCGGCCGGGGACCCCTGCGTCCCGGGGCCCTGCTGAGGACTCACTGCCCTGCGACGCGCAGGTCGCGGCCCGAGGCAACCTTGGAGGACATGCCCCACAGCTCGATGAAGCCACGTGCCATGGACTGGTCGAAGGTGTCGCCGGTGTCGTAGGTGGCGAGATCGAAGTCGTACAGCGAGGTCTCGGAGCGACGACCGTTGACTACTGCCTGGCCACCATGGAGGACCATACGGATGTCACCGGAAACGTATTGCTGCGTGTCCTCGATGAAAGCGTCCAAGGAGCGCTTCAGCGGGGAGAACCACTGTCCGTCGTACACCAGCTCGGACCAGCGCTGACCAACGGTGGCCTTGAAGCGGGCCTGCTCGCGCTCGATGGTGATGTCCTCGAGGTGCTTGTGCGCGGTGATCAGCGCCATGGCACCCGGGGCCTCGTAGATTTCGCGGGACTTGATGCCAACAAGGCGGTCCTCGACGACGTCGATGCGGCCAACGCCCTGGGCGCCTGCACGGCGGTTCAGTTCCTGGATGGCCTGCAGAGGGGTGACTTTGACGCCGTCGATCGCTACCGGCACGCCGGCCTGGAAGGAGATGGTGACCTCGTCCGGTGCCGGCGGGAATTCCGGGGTGGCCGTGTAGTCGTAGATGTCCTTGGTGGGAGCGTTCCAGATGTCCTCGAGGTAACCGGTCTCAACGGCGCGTCCCCAGACGTTCTGGTCGATCGAGTACGGGTTCTTCTTGGTGGTCTCGATCGGCAGTCCCTTTTCCTCGGCGAAGGCGATGGCCTTGTCGCGGGTCAGGGCAAGGTCGCGAACCGGTGCGATGCACTTCAGGTCCGGGCCGAGGGTCTGGATGCCGACTTCAAAACGGACCTGGTCGTTGCCCTTGCCGGTGCAGCCGTGGGCAACGGTGGTGGCGCCGAATTCGCGGGCAGCCTTCACGAGGTGCTTCACGATGACCGGACGGGAGATGGCCGAAACCAGCGGGTAGTGGCCCTGGTAGAGGGCGTTGGCCTTCAAGGTGGGCATGGCGTACTCGTTGGCGAACTCGTCGCGGGCGTCGGCTACGTAGGCCTCGACGGCGCCGCAACCGAGGGCGCGCTGGCGGATGGTCTCCAGGGACTCGCCGCCCTGTCCGACGTCGACGGCCACAGCGATGACCTCGGCGCCGGTGGCTTCGCCGATCCAGCCGATGGCTACGGAAGTATCAAGGCCACCGGAGTAGGCCAGAACAATGCGCTCAGTCACGAGAGTGCTCCTTTGTTGTTGCTTGGTTCATTCGAATCAATGCTGGTGTGAATCAATGTTTGGAAAATCTATTGGTTGGCCGGCCCGGCTTCTTCGGCCATGCGCAGGAAACGCGCCGCCAGTTCCGCCCCGCCATCGGGATCCCGGGCGACCAACAGCAAAGTGTCGTCGCCTGCGATCGTACCCAATACAGAGGGCATCACCGAGTGGTCCACGGCCAGTGCCAGGAAGTTTGCCGCGCCCGGCGGGGTGCGAAGGACCACGATATTGCCCGAGGCCTCCGCGGTGACAAGGAGTTCGCCGCACAACCGCGTCAGCCGTGCATCCAGAATCTCCTGGGTCACGCCGCTCTTGGCGTTGCGGTCGCCGCCCTCCCCCGGAACCGCGTAAACCAACGCGCCTTCCTTTCCGCGGACCCGGACTGCGCCCAACTCCACGAGGTCCCTGGATAACGTGGCCTGGGTGACCTGGACGCCGTCGTCCGCCAGCAGGGCTGCAAGCTCTGCCTGGGAGCGCACCGACTCACCCGTCAGGATCGCGGTGATGCGCGCCTGGCGGGCAGTCTTGGTGGCTGGGCTGGCGCCCGGCACGGACGGGTTGGTGGACACTAGAACGTGCTCTCCCCGGTACCTTCAACTGGTGAAAGGCCCTCCACGAAAGCAAGTCCCGAGCGGTGCATCAACCATGCCATGAGCGCCTTCTGGGCGTGGAGGCGGTTTTCCGCCTCGTCCCACACGATCGACTGCGGGCCGTCGATGACGTCCGCCGAAATCTCGTAGCCGCGGTAAGCGGGAAGGCAGTGAAGCACGACGGCGTCCGGCGCAGCTTGCGCCATGGCGGCCTCGTCCACGGAATATTCACGGAAGAGTTGCATCCGTGCTTCCTTTTCGGACTCCTGGCCCATGGAAACCCAGGTGTCTGTTGCAACGACGTCGGCGCCTTTGAGGGCCTCGGCAGCATCGCTGGTGATGAGTACCGAACCGCCGGTCTCCGCAGCGCGTTCCTCTGCAGCGGCAACAATCTCCGCGGCAGGGAGATAGCCCTCCGGCCCGGAGATGCGAACGTGCATCCCGGCTGTCACGCCTGCAAGGAGGTACGAGTTGGCCATGTTATTGGCGGCATCGCCCAGGTACGCCATGCTCAATCCGGCCAGCTCGCCCTTGTGTTCCTTGACGGCCAGAAGGTCGGCCAGGAGCTGGCAGGGATGGTAATCGTCGCACAGGGCATTGATGACGGGGACCTTGGAGTTTTCCGCCATCGCCACCAGGCCGGCGTGCGCACCGGTCCGCCACACAATGGTGGACACCATGCGCTCCAGGACCTTGGCAGTGTCCTCCACGGATTCCTTATGTCCGATCTGCGCTTCACCCGGGTTGATAATCAATGCGTTGCCGCCCATGTCTGCGATGCCCGTGGCGAACGAGACGCGGGTGCGGGTGGAGGTCTTGTCAAAGATCACGGCCACGGTCTTGCGGCTGTTGCCCTCTGCGGCGAAGGGCTGCACGCTGTAAGGCGCGGCCTTCATCCGGACAGCGAGTTCCAGGACCTCAGCCTGCTCGGCGGGGCTCAGGTCCGTGTCTTTGAGGAAGTGGCGGGTGGTTGACGTGCTCACTGTGCGTCCTTAGCGGTCTGGGCGGTAGCCGTGGCGATCAAGGCGGGCAGGGCTGACAGGAACCGGTCGGCCTGCTCGGTGGTCAGGATCAGCGGAGGGGCGAGGCGGATGGTCCGCGGGCCCGGACTGTTGATGATGAAGCCTGCATCCAAAGCTGCGGTCACCATGGCAGGTGCGACGTCGGCGTTCACATCGAAGCCAATCAGCAGGCCCTCGCCGCGGACTTCAGTGACAGCATCGACGGCAGCCAGCCCTTCGCGCAGATGGGCTCCGACGCTCAGCACGTTCCGCAGGACACCTTGGCTTTCGATGGCGTGCAGCGTGGCCAGCGCGGCGGCCGTAGCCACCGGGTTTCCGCCGAAAGTGGTGCCGTGCTGCCCTGCGGTGAGCAGGGCCGACGTCGTATTTCCGAAGGTGACAAGGGCACCCACCGGGAACCCGCCGCCAAGACCCTTGGCGAGCGTCACGGCGTCGGGCACGATGCCCGCATCTTCACTGGCGAGCCATTTCCCGGTACGTCCGATGCCGGTCTGGACCTCATCCAGGATCAGCAGCGCACCAGCGTCGGTGGTCGCCTCGCGGGCAGCCTGCAGGTATTCGGCACTCAGTGGCCGTACGCCGGCTTCGCCTTGGATCGGTTCCAGGAACACGGCAGCAGTGGAATCGTCGACGGCGGCACGCAGGGCCTCGATGTCACCGAACGGAATGTGGACCACACCACCGGGCAGTGGTTCAAACGGCGCACGGTAGGCCTCTTTGGACGTGAGCGCCAAAGCACCCATGCTGCGGCCGTGGAAGGCACCTTCCAAAGCGATGATCTTGGTGCGCTTCCCGTCGGAGTTGTTCCTGCGTGCCAGCTTGAACGCGGCTTCGTTGGCTTCCGTGCCGGAGTTCGCGAAAAACACCTTGGAACCAGCCGGTGCCTTGCTGATTGCGAGGAGCTTTTCAGCGAGGGCGATCTGCGTGGGGCTCGTGAAGAAGTTCGAAACGTGCCCGAGCGTGGCCAGTTGGCTGGAAATCACGGAGGTGACGAAAGGGTGCGCGTGGCCCAGGGCGTTAACGGCGATGCCGCCCAGGAGGTCAAGGTATTCCTTGCCGTCCGCATCCCACACGAGGCAGCCCGCACCCCGGACCAGGACCCGCTGGGGCGTGCCGAAGACACCCATCAGCGAGGACGAGTAACGGGCCAGCCAGTCAGCGCCTGAGCTCTGGGAAACGAGCGCGGTTGCGGCGGTCTCCGCAGCAATGGGGGCCCCTTCCGTCCCCAGCCGCCCCCCATCGCTGCTGCGGCTTTCGGCTGTATGGCTCAGTTCGGTGCTCATGCGTTCACTTCCTCGTCGGGTACTACTTGGGTGCCGATGCCCGCCGTCGTGAACGTTTCCAACAACATCGAGTGCGGCAGGCGGCCGTCCACAATGTGTGCCCGCTCCACGCCTTCGTCGATGGCCTTCAGGCAGGCGGCCATTTTGGGGATCATTCCCGATTCGAGGCGGGGCACCATTTCGCGGAGTTCCGAGGCTGTCAGCGAAGAGATCAACGACGATTTGTCCGGCCAGTTGGCATAGAGGCCTTCGACGTCCGTGAGGATGACCAGTTTGCTGGCACCAAGGGCGGAGGCGACGGCGGCAGCTGCGGTGTCGGCGTTGACGTTCAACACCTGTCCGGTGGTCTGGAAGCCGTTTCCGTCGTCCACGATCTCCGGGGCCACGGTTGAAATCACGGGGATGCGGCCGGCGTCGAGAATGTCCGTGATGCCGGCGGGATCCACGCCCACCACTTCGCCCACCAGGCCGAGGTCCACTTCTTCGCCATCAACCACGGTGCCCGTGCGGACGGCGCGCAGCAGCCCACCATCCTCGCCGGACATGCCGACGGCATAAGGACCGTGGGAGTTGATGAGCCCTACGAGTTCACGGCCAACCTGCCCCGTCAGGACCATGCGGACCACGTCCATGGCCTCGGGTGTGGTGACGCGCAGTCCACCCTTGAACTCCGACTCGATGCCGAGGCGGCCGAGCATGGAGTTGATCTGGGGGCCTCCGCCATGAACTACCACGGGGTGGATGCCCACGTGGTGGAGGAACACGATGTCTTCAGCAAAGGCACGGCGGAGGTCGTCGTTGACCATGGCGTTGCCGCCGTACTTGATCACCATGGTGGTGCCGGCGAATCGTTGGATCCACGGCAGGGCTTCGATCAGCGTGCCGGCCTTGTCCTGGGCTGCCTTGGCCGAGACATGGCCCGTGGAGGTGGTTTCGCGGGTATGCGCAGTCATTGTCATTAGCTCAGCTCGAGTAGGCGCTGTTCTCATGCACGTAGTCATGCGTGAGGTCGTTGGTCCAGATGGTCGCTTCAGCGTCGCCGGCCTGCAGGTCAATCTCGACCAAAACTTCGCGCGGCTCCAGGTCTACCAGGTTGCGGTCATCGCCGATAGCGCCGTTGCGGCAAATCTGCACACCGTTCATGGCGACGTTGAGCTGGTCCGCCTCGAAAACAGCATCTGTGGTCCCCACAGCCGAGAGCACGCGGCCCCAGTTGGGATCCTTGCCAAAGATGGCAGCTTTGAACAGGTTGGAGCGGGCAACACTACGGCTGACGATTTCGGCGTCGCGTTCGCTTGCGGCGTTGAAGGTCCGGATCGCGATGTCGTGGCTGGCGCCTTCGGCATCACCGATGAGCTTGCGTGCAAGTTCGGCGCAGACGTTGGTGACCGCTTCGCTCAACTGCTCGGCAGACGGCAGAGCCTCGGAGGCGCCGGATGCCAGCAGCACCACGGTGTCGTTGGTGGACATGCAGCCATCCGAGTCCGCGCGGTCAAAGGTGACGCGCGTAGCGTCGCGGAGGACGACGTCGAGCTCATTCGCAGGAACCTCAGCGTCGGTGGTCAGGACCACCAGCATCGTCGCCAGGCCCGGCGCCAACATGCCGGCACCCTTGGCGATGCCTCCCACAGTGAACTGCTTGCCCTGGGCATCAGTGCCGGTGAAGACGGCTTCCTTGGACACGCTGTCAGTGGTCATGATGGCCGTGGCGGCAGCGGTGCCGCCATCTTCCGACAATTCACGGAAAGCCGCATCAACACCAGTAAGAATCTTGTCCATGGGCAGCTGCTCACCGATCAGGCCTGTGGAGCACACCACGACGTCGGAAGCGGAAACGCCCAGCACGTCCGCCACCTTCTCTGCCGTGGCGTGGGTGTTCTGGAAGCCCTGGGGGCCGGTGCAGGCGTTGGCACCACCGGAGTTCAAGACGACGGCGTCCACACGGCCATCGCTGACTACCTGGCGTGACCAGTGAACCGGCGCAGCAGCTACGCGGTTGGAGGTAAATACGGCAGCTGCGGACTTTTGCGGCCCGTCATTGACTACCAGGGCCAGGTCCGGGTTGCCTGAGGCCTTGATGCCGGCTTTGACGCCGGCGGCGCGGAATCCCTTGGGTGCGGTAATGGTCACGGTGCAACTCCCTGCAGGTTCAGGCCGGCGGTTTCATCCAGGCCGAGGGCAATGTTCATGGACTGCACGGCTCCGCCGGCGGTCCCCTTGGTGAGGTTGTCGATGGCGCACGTGACGATCACGCGGCCCGTGTGTTGGTCCAATGCCAACTGCATCACGGCGTGGTTGGAACCCTGCACTGACTTGGTGGTGGGCCATTGGCCTTCGGGAAGGAGGTGCACGAACGGTTCGTCGTCGTAGGCGTCTGCCCAGGCCTGGCGCAGTTCAGCCTCAGTCACGCCATGCCCTGCCTTAGCGGTGGCCGTTGTCAGGATGCCCCGGCTCATGGGAACCAACGTGGGCGTGAAGGAGACCGATACCGGTTCACCGGCCGCATTGGAGAGTCCCTGTTCAATCTCCGGCGTGTGGCGATGTCCGCCACCCACGCCGTACGGGCTCATGGAACCCATGACTTCGGCACCGATCAAATTCACCTTGGCCGCCTTGCCGGCACCGGAGGTACCCGAGGCAGAAACAATCACGACGTCGTCCGTCAGGAGGAGCTTGTTGGCGAACCCAGGCGTCAAGGCCAGCAGGGCCGACGTCGGGTAGCAACCCGGCACTGCGATGCGGGTGGCGCCCTTGAGGGCTTCCCGCTGACCGGGCAGTTCAGGCAGTCCATAAGGCCATGTTCCTGCGTGGGCAGATCCGTAGAACTTTTCCCATGCCGCGGAGTCCTGCAAGCGGTGGTCGGCACCGGCGTCGATCACTACAGTCCCCTCAGGCAGCTGGGCAGCGATCTCGGCCGAAGCGCCGTGTGGCAACGCCAGGAACACAACGTCATGGCCGGACAGGTTCTCCACCGTGGTGTCTTCCAGAATCCTGCTGGCCAAACCGTGGAGATGCGGCTGCAACTCCCCTAGTCTGGAACCGGCGTTGCTGTGAGCTGTGATGGCGCCGATGGTGACGTTCGGATGGCCTGCCAGCAGGCGCAACACTTCTCCCCCGGCGTAGCCGCTGGCACCGGAGACCGCAACAGAAATAGTCATGACTCCACTGTACAGCAAGAATATTCACGCTGTCCGATATTTATGCATGCGCTTGTGAGCAGTCTCATTATTTTGGAGATTGGCCGTATGCTTAGTGGAGGGTGATCCAGACCGTGCAGTCCGAACGTCGGCTGCAGCGTTGCCCGTTAGCGATACGGGGCACATTTATGTCACCCACGTCCACCGCTGAGCGCCCCAAAGCTCGCGCAATTCAACCCAATCCCGTCGTCCAGAGCTACTCGGAGCTTCTCAAGAGCGTCAAGGCAGCCGGACTCCTGGAACGCCGTAGCGGCTTCTACATCTGGGTCTTCGTGGCCCTGGCACTGCTCATGGCCGGCACCTGGCTCGGCTTCGCACTGATCGGCGATTCCTGGTACCAGCTCCTGATCGCCGCCGCCGTGGGCATCCTGTGCACGCAACTGAGCTTCCTTGCCCACGAGGCAGGTCACAAGCAGATCTTCGCTTCCCGGCGTGCCAACGATTGGTCAGCCCGTCTCCTGGCCACAGGAGTTGCCGGCATCAGCTATTCCTGGTGGGAACAGAAGCACGGAGCCCACCACAACCACCCCAACGTCATCTCCAAGGACCCGGACATCCGGAACAACGCCTTGGTGTTCTATGAGGACGCTGCAGCCGAACGCAAAGGCCGCTTGGCTTTCCTCACCAAGAAGCAGGGCTGGTTCTTCTTCCCGCTCCTGACGCTCCTGGGCTTGAGCCTGCAGTTCGACTCCCTTCGCTTCGTCTTCGGCAAGCAGAAAGTACGTCACCGCTGGGTGGAGACGCCCATCCTCGTGACCAGGCTTGCCGCCCTCCCGGTCCTGGCCTTCACCTTCCTGCCCATCGGCATGGCGTTCGCCTTCCTTGGCGTCCAGATCATGGTTTACGGCTTCTACATGGGAGCCTCGTTCGCCCCGAACCACAAGGGCATGCCCGTCCTCCCCAAGGACAGCCGCGTGGACTTCCTCAACCGCCAGATCCTGACCTCGCGCAATATCTCCGGTGGTCTCTTCATGGACTTCCTCCTGGGTGGACTCAACCGCCAGGTGGAGCACCACTTGTTCCCGGACATGGCTCGCCCCCATTTGTACAAGGCCACAAAGATCGTCCGCGAGTTCTGCGCCAAGCACTCCATTTCCTACACGGAGACCACGTTGATGCAGTCCTACGGCATCGTGGTCAGATACCTCAATGACGTAGGCCTGGCAGCAGGCCGCGGCTTCGATTGCCCCGTGGCTTCGACGCACGGACGCTTCTAGGCGTTCAACAAGGGAAGCCCCAACTTCCCTAGGATGGAATCTGAAACCGGGCCCCGGAAGGACCGCCCCGGAGTGAGGAGCCACCATGACGCACGCCATCGTTGCACAGCAGCCCGGAGGACCTGAGGTCCTCGAATACGCATCTGTGGAAATACCGAAACCTGGCCCCGGCCAGCTGTTGATCAAGGTCGCAGCTGCCGGGGTCAATTTCATTGAGACCTACCAACGCAGCGGCACCTACAAGGTGGAATACCCCTTCACCCCAGGCGCCGAAGCCGCCGGCACAGTGGAGTCCGTAGGCGAAGGTGTCGCAGAATTTTCCGTTGGCGACCGGGTTGCCACGGCTGAGGGGTCCAGGACGTACGCGGAGTACGCCGTGGTGGAGGCGGCCAAGGCACTTCCGGTTCCTGACGGCGTCGACGATCACACCGCCGCAGCCCTGCCGCTGCAGGGCATCACCGCACATTACCTGATGAACTCATCGTTCCGGGTAGAGCCGGGCCACACCGTTCTGCTCCACGCAGGCGCAGGTGGCGTTGGTCTGCTGTTGACGCAACTGCTGAAGGCCCGCGGAGCCCGTGTGATCACCACCGTGTCCTCTGATGAGAAGGCCGATCTCTCCACGCTTGCTGGCGCCGATGAAGTACTCCGTTACGAGGGCTTCGCTGACAGGGTCCGTGAACTGACCGACGGCGAGGGCGTCAACGTGGTGTACGACGGCGTCGGCAAGGACACCTTCGATGACTCCCTGAAGAGCCTGCGCATCCGGGGTGCCATGGTGCTCTTCGGTGCGGCCTCCGGCCCGGTGCCGCCCTTCGATCCCCAGCGTTTGAACGCTGCAGGTTCGCTGACGCTGACCAGGCCCACCATGGCGCACTTCGTCCAGAACGCCCAGGAACGCAGGTGGCGTTCAGCCGAGATTTTCGACGCCGCCGCCAACGGCACCCTCGCGGTCAGGGTGGGCGCAACGTACCCTTTGGCCGAGGCAGCGCAAGCGCACAGGGACCTTGAAGGCCGCCGAACCACCGGCAAAGTCCTTCTGGTTCCTTAACCTGTCCATGCCCGGTTCCCAACACCCAGTGACGTGCAGGCAAACAGCAGTGGAACACAGCTTGACGCGCAGGAAACGTCAGACACCTTTTGTTCATCTTTCTGCGGAAAGCTGACGTCGTGAGCACAGAACATCCTTTGGGGGCCGGGCATACCCCTGCCTTGACCACATACCGTCCCCAGCTACCGGGAGGCGCCGCCGCCCCGGCCGAGCGCACCCTCGTTGACATCCTGACAGAGACCGCATCGTCGTTCCCTGAGGCCTCGGCGCTGGACGACGGGCACCAGTCCCTGAGCTACACCGATCTCCTCAAGGCCGTCCGCGGGTTTTCCGCCCAGCTCCATGCGGCAGGTCTTAGCCGCGGCGACAAGATCGGCGTCCGCATCCCGTCCGGCACCAACGAGCTCTACATCGCGATCCTGGGAATCCTCATGGCGGGGGCTGCCTACGTTCCCGTGGATGCTGACGACCCCGACGAACGCGCCCGCTTGGTGTTTGGCGAAGCCAAGGTGGGCGCCATTGTCGCTGCGGGCCTGGACATCCAGCTTTCCGGCGAGGCCCGGGAACCCGTTTCCGCGCCCGCCACTCCCGGACCGGACGACGATTCCTGGATCATCTTCACCTCGGGATCCACAGGCACCCCCAAGGGCGTCGCTGTCCAACACCGCTCCTCGGCAGCGTTTGTTGACGCCGAGGCCAGGATCTTCCTTCAAGCTGAGCCCATTGGACCCCAGGACCGGGTGTTGGCTGGCCTTTCGGTGGCCTTCGACGCTTCCTGCGAGGAAATGTGGCTTGCCTGGCGCCACGGTGCTTGCCTGGTACCGGCACCACGAGCGTTGGTTCGCACCGGCATGGACCTCGGTCCGTGGCTCATCAACCACGGCATCACCGTGGTTTCCACTGTGCCCACCCTCGCTGCCTTGTGGCCTGCCGAAGCACTCGAAAACGTCCGCCTCCTGATTTTCGGTGGTGAAGCATGCCCGCCCGAACTCGCTGAACGCTTGGCGGTGGACGGCCGTGAAGTCTGGAACACCTACGGGCCCACAGAGGCCACCGTCGTTGCCTGCGCCGCTCCGCTGGGGGGACGGGGCCCCGTACGGATCGGGCTGCCACTGGACGGCTGGGACCTCGCCGTCGTCGATCCTCAGGGCATCCCGGTGGCCGAAGGTGAGGTCGGTGAACTGATCATCGGCGGAGTGGGGCTGGCCCGCTATCTCGATCCTGCCAAGGATGCCGAGAAGTACGCTCCGATGGCAACGCTGGGATGGAGCCGGGCCTACCGCTCGGGTGACCTGGTGCGCTTCGAAGCCGAAGGCCTGGTCTTTATGGGCCGCGCCGACGAACAGGTGAAACTGGGTGGACGCCGGATCGAACTGGGCGAGGTGGACGCGGCACTGCAGTCTTTGCCTGGTGTCGCCGGCGCAGCAGCGGCCGTGCAGACCACAGCCGCAGGCAACCAGATACTTGTTGGATACCTGGCCCCCGTTGATGGCCATGAGTTCTCCATGGACGAGGCCCGCCGCCTGCTGGGCGAAAGCCTTCCGGCTGCCTTGATCCCCCTGCTGACCGTGGTGGATTCGCTACCCACCAAGACCAGCGGAAAAGTCGACCGTCATGCGTTGCCGTGGCCGCTGGCAGGAGCCGGTGCAGCCGAGGCAGGGAACGCCCCGCTGAACCTGCCCGATGACGCCCGTTGGGTGGTTGAGCAGTGGGAGGCGGTGCTGGGCAGTCCCGTCAGTTCCCTCGACGCCGATTTCTTCGCCTACGGTGGCGGTTCCTTGGCTGCGGCCCAACTCGTTTCCGCCCTTCGTGTCCGTTACCCCACCATCACGGTGGCGGACATCTATGCCACGCCGCGCGTCGGCGCATTGATCGACGCCGCCCGGCAATCGCTCCCCGACGGCGGCGTGGCGGGGCCCGCAGCTGAGCGCACCGTCCGTCCTACCGCCTTGAAGTCGCAGGTCTTCCAAGTCCTGATGGGCGTGCCCTTGCACATCCTGGTGGGCATGCGCTGGCTCACCTACCTCATGGCCGCCAACAGGCTGCTGGCAGATTTCGCCGGCTTTGCCGCCGCACCCGTGGTGTCGTGGTGGTGGATCGCGGCATCATGGCTGATCTTTGTCAGCCCCCTTGGCCGGATGGCGATCTCAGTGGTTGCAGCCAAGGTGCTGCTTGGCAAGATCCAACCCGGCACCTACCCGCGTTCAGGCAAGACCCATCTGCGATTGTGGTTGGCCGAGCAAATACAAGATCTGTCGGGCGCCATCGGCCTGGCCAGCGCCCCGTTCGTCCCTTACTACGCACGGGCCCTCGGAGCCAAGATCGGCAAGGACGTCCACCTGCACTCGCTTCCCCCGGTCACCGGTCTCCTGTCCTTGGGCAGCGGAGCCAACATCGAACCCGAAGTGGACCTTTCCGGCTGGTGGGTTGACGGTGACTCCGTCCACATCGGCCAGATCCATGTGGGAGCCGGTGCAGTAGTCGGCGCCCGAAGCACCCTGATGCCCGGAGCGACCATCGGCGCGGGCGCCCACGTTGACGCTGGATCCGCTGTGCTGGGCAAAGTGAAAGCCGGACACCTCGTGGCCGGCTCCCCAGCGGAGCGCCGTGGAAAAGCCAAGCACGAATGGCCGGAAACAACCACCAGGCGGCCAGCGATTGACCGGCTCTGGCTATCCGCCTTTGCCAGCGCTTCGGCTTTGCTGGCTCATATCCCCTATGTTTCGGCGTTCGCCGGCGCCCTGGTGGTCCTGGCATTCATCCGAGGCCACCAGTCGTTGGAGACAGCGCTTCCACAGATCGCCCTGGCCGTTCCTCTGGCGGCCCTCGTGTGGTTCTTGGGCAACCTTGTCCTCATCCTGATTGTTGCCAGGCTCCTCGGTTTGGGCCTGAAAGAGGGCTACTACCGGGTGCGCAGCCGCATCGGGTGGCAGGTTTGGGCTACCGAACGACTCCTGGACATGGCACGTGACCTCCTTTTCCCGGTCTATGCGAGCCTGTTCACGCCTCTCTGGTTGCGACTCCTCGGTGCCAAGGTAGGCAAAAACGTAGAGGCCTCCACCGTCCTGCTGGTTCCGAAAATGACCACCATCGGCGACGGCGCCTTCCTGGCTGACGACACCATGGTGGCCTCCTACGAACTTGGTGGCGGCTGGATGAAGATCGCGCCGGCCAAAATCGGAAAGCGCTCCTTCCTGGGTAACTCAGGAATGACCGCCGCGGGACGCAACGTGCCCAAGAACTCCCTCGTAGCGGTGCTGTCTGCCACGCCCGCCAAGGCAAAGTCGGGGACCTCGTGGCTTGGCAGTCCCCCCGTCAGGTTGCGCCGTACCGCCGTCGATGCCGATCAGACCCGCACCTTCCGCCCGGCCCTCAAGCTGAAGATTGCAAGGGCGCTCTGGGAACTTTGCCGCCTGATACCGGTCATCCTTACGGTGGCCATCGCGGTCAGCGTGATGCTGGTGCTGGATTGGATCGCGCGCGGGTGGGGCTATTGGATTGCGGCGGTCCTGGGTGGAGTGGTGATGCTGGCAGCAGGAGCAGTAGCAGCGCTCAGCTCCATCGTGGCCAAATGGGTTCTGGTGGGGACCATCCGCTCGGGGGAACACCCCCTCTGGAGCTCGTTCATTTGGCGCAACGAGGTGGTGGACACCTTCATCGAAATGGTGAGCGCCCCGTGGTTTGCCCGATCGGCCGCCGGAACTCCCGCCTTGGTGTGGTGGCTTCGCGGGCTCGGAGCGAAGATCGGCCGTGGAACCTGGTGTGAAAGCTATTGGCTGCCCGAAGCTGACCTCGTGACGCTCGGTGAGAACTCCACCGTCAACCGTGGCTGCGTCGTTCAGACGCACCTTTTCCACGACCGCGTGATGAGCATGGACACAGTAATGCTCGGTAACGGAGCCACCATGGGTCCGCACGGCGTCATCCTCCCCGCCGCCAGCATCGGCGACGGCGGAACTGTTGGTCCGGCGTCGTTGGTTATGCGTGGTGAGACAGTGCCGGCCGGAACGTACTGGATGGGCAACCCGGTGAGCCCGTGGGTGGGTCCGTCAGCACAAGCGCCGCGCCTCAAGTAGATTGGACGGATCATGACCGTACCAATCCCTACCCCGATGACCGAAGCCGACCCCTACACTTTGGACCACGGCAGCACCAGCTATCGTGTGGACCGGTACGAGTTGGATCTCGATGTCAGGCTGGGCAGCAACAAGCTGATCGGCAAGGCGGTCCTGCGATGCACAGCTTTGGAACCCCTGACGCAGATCGTCCTGGACCTGGTGGGCTTGCGGGCCAGCAAGGTCCAGCTGGATGGCAAGAAGCTCCAGAAGTTCAGCCACAGGGCCGAACACCTTGTGCTCAACCCGGCGTCGCCACTGAGGCCCGGTCAGCAGTTCTCTGTGGAGATCCGCTATGACGGCAATCCCCAGCCGCGCCGCGGCCTGTGGGGTGATGTCGGCTGGGAAGAACTGAACGACGGCGTGCTGGTGGCCGGCCAGCCCAACGGTGCGGCCTCCTGGTTCCCCTGCAATGACCATCCCCGCTACAAGTCCAGCTTCCTCATCTCCATTACCACAGACGACAACTACCGGCCGGTGTGCAACGGCACGTTGATCTCCCACTCCCGCAAGTCGAGCAGGGAGACCTGGGTCTACGAACACGCTGAACCCATGGCCACCTACCTCGCCACCGTGCAGATCGGTCGGTACGTCAAGGTTCCCCTGCACGTTGACGACACCCATCACCGGGTGCCGCAGTTCGTGGCAGTCACGCCCGAGATGGCGGTGGATGCCCTTCACGGCCTGCGCCGCCAGCCGGACATGATGCGCACTTTCGAGGATTGTTTTGGCCCTTACCCGTTCACGGACTACACCTCGGTAGTCACTGAAGACGAACTGGAAATCCCGTTGGAAGCCCAGACCGTCTCCATCTTTGGCCGGAACCACATGCGTGACGCCTGGGATTCCCAGCGCCTGATCGCCCACGAGCTCTCCCACCAGTGGTTCGGCAACTCGCTGACCGTCAGCAGCTGGAAAGACATCTGGCTCCATGAAGGATTCGCCTGCTACGCGGAATGGTTGTGGTCCGAAGAATCCCGGACCATGACCGTTACTGCGCGGGCAACGGCTGCATGGAAGAGGCTCGACGCCGGGCCCCAGGATCTGCTGGTCGGAGACCCCGGCCCTGAGCTGATGTTCGACGACCGCGTCTACAAGCGCGGCGCCCTTGCCGTTCACGCGGTGCGGATGGCAGCTGGGGACGAGGCCTTCTTTGGGTTCCTGCAGCACTGGACTGCCACCAACCGGCACAGCTCAGTGTCCACGGACGCGTTCATTGACGCCGCAGACTCGTTCATTCCAGGCTTTGATGCTGCGTCGATCCTTCGGCCATGGCTCTACGAGGCTGCGCTTCCCGCGCTGCCTTCAGCGCGCTAGCCGAGTGCCAGGGCGGCTACCAAACCCTCAGGCAGTGCCCTTTCCGTGACATCCCGCAGGCCGGGCAGGTCCAGCACATCCAGCTCTGCGGGGTTGCGCCTCAGGCCCTCCCCTGTCATCTTCAGCCACGCCTCTTTGCGTGCCCAGAGTCGGGCGCGCTGACTATCTCGCTCCTGGTCCGGGATGGTGGACAGGAAGCGTTTCTCGGTTGCGGTCAGCGCGACGTCGTCGAAGCCTTCGAAGGTTGCTTTGCCGGTCGATTCAAGATCCACTCCCAGCCGTAGCTCTTCGGGAGCATGCACGACGCCGGCCAGCAGCACCCAGCCCGACGCCCTGGAGGCGCTGAGCGCCACAGGTGCGGGGCCGCCGTCGAGCATGAACCCTGGGCGACCATGGTCCTGGCCGGGGCCGCACTGCGGGCAGTGATACTCCGGCACGAGGCGTGTGGGCTCGACATCGAGCAGCGAAGCGGCGAAGTGCCGCAGCGCGATCCGACCGGCAACGAAATCTTCCTTATCCTCGGGTTTGGCCAAGCTGTTGGCACGTTCGAGGGCGGGCGGGCCGAGTTGTTGAATCTGACCGCCTGTGCCGGGCACGTCACTGAGCTTCCGCAGCTCAAGCACCGGGCTGTCCATCTCGGCCTTCCTTGCACTTTTGCTCGTGAGTCGAAGCCAGCATTCTGGACAAACAGCTGGTCCGACCCCTTCCCCCAGCTAAACGTCGCCTGTCAGCCCACTCCTTCGACGGTTCATCACGTGCCAGCCCAGGACAGATCCCACCACGACGATGGCCGCCATAACGAGGCTGATTCCGAGATTGTAAGGTGCAGCGAGAACAACCTGATAAATGAACTGTGCTACGAGGAATGCAGCGCCGGCGATGAGTCCGGCTTTGACCTTCGAGTACTTCATCAGAACTCCTATCACGCTGCCCATCACTACTGTAGCCCTCCCCTACGACGTTCCACGCCGAGTCGCTGTCTGTAGACGGCGCCACTCGCCTCACTCAGCCGCATTCCCCTCAGCCAGGATCTCACTGAGGGGAACACTTGTTGGGTGGGTTAACTCAGTTGGGCTACTTCACCGACGTCAGGTAGTTCGCCAGCGTGGGCGTGATGCGGGTGCCCGAGTTGGAGCTTCCGCCGTTGGTGTGGATAGCCATGATGGTGTTGGAGCTGTTGTAGACGGGTGCACCGCTCTGCCCACCAAAGGTATCCATCTTGTAGTAGACCTTCTCCGTGGTGGTGCTCTCGATGGGACCGGTCATGGACCACATGGTGCCGAAGGCCTTGTCTCCCGGGTAGCCACGAACGGTCACGTTGGTGCCATTCAGGCTGGCGGTGGTGCCGGTGTAGTTCAACCAGCCGGTGGTGTTGCCGATGGTGCAGTCGAGCTTAATGACGCCCCAGTCGGCGTTGGTGTTCGCCGAGTCTATCCAGCGCTGGTCGGTCAGGAGCTGAGTGGCACCACACGTACCGTAAGGATCCGTCGATCCATTCCGACCAGGCGCCACTTTCACGCCCCAGGAGTAATCAGCCGTCGAACCAGTTCCGCCTTCGTGGACGCAATGTCCTGCCGTCAGCACGGTATCGTCGGAGATCAAAGCACCGGAGCAGATGTAGCCGCCGTTGAACTCAATCTGAACGATCGAGCGGTTGGGCGCAGCTGTGGTGTTGGTGATGCGGACACGGCCGTCAGCGCCGATCACTGAGTCGGTGGAGGCCCCTCCGTTCTTCGACGGTGCGGCAATCGAGTATTTGTCAGCCAGTGGTGATGCAGCGGAACCGGACGTCTGCGAAGGGTCTACCGTGTGCGATACAGGTTGGACCTCGGCGGCGGCTGCCTGCGGCGTCGACTCTGACGCGGTTGCGGCTCCACCAAGCGAGGACGTCAGAGCCATCACTGCAGCTCCGACAAGCAAAGCAACGTTCTGCTTCTTCATGGGTACCTTTCAAGGGACGGCTCAGAGAAGAGCCGTGCGAGGGATGTGATACACATGCTTCACATGTGCATGACAAAACTGTCATACATGCATGAATAGTCTGTCAAGATGCTGGGAGCTCAATCTCAATAAAAGAAAATCCCCGGAACCATCAGGTCCCGGGGATTCACTCGATACAGGGAGTGCTAGCGCTGGACTGCTCCGAAGCGCTCGGCCGCAACGGCAACGGCAGCCGCTCGGGCCTCCGAAGCCTCATCCGCCGTCAGCGTGCGGTCGTCCGCACGGAAACGCAAGCCGAAAGCCAGCGATTTCTTGCCCTCCTCGATGCCGGGACCCGCGTAGACGTCGAACAGCGCCACGTCTTCGAGGAGTTCTCCGGCGCCTTCACGCAGCGCGGAGAGGACCAGGTCTGCCGCCACATCCTGCGGAACCACCAAGGCGACGTCCTGCGTGGCGACGGGGAATCCAGAGATGTGCTTGGCCACAATCACGTCAGCAGCGGCTTCGAACAACGCTTCCACGTTGACCTCCAGAGCCACGGAGCGTGCGGGCATGTCCTGAGCCGCCAGGAGCTTGGGGTGCAACTCTCCTGCGTAGCCCACGACGTCGCCATTGCGCAGCGCCAGTTGAGCTGCACGGCCGGGGTGGAATGCCTGGTGGCTGCCCTGGCTGACGACCAGCTCGACACCCAAAACATCTGCAATGAGGAGTGCCACGTCAACAGCGTCCGCCCAGTCCCAGACGCGCGGTGTGTGGGTAGCGGCAGCCGGAGAATCGTGGCCCGTCAAGACAGCCGCGACGTGCAGCGGCTGGGGCGGGACGCCGTCGTACAGCGCATCCAGAACCTCATCGGAAGGCTTGACGCCCAACGGCGGGATGGAATCCGTGCCGAGCTTGTCACCGGGCAGGAAGACCGAACCCGCCTCGTACACAGCCAGGTCACGGAAGCCGCGTGAGTGGTTCCGGCGGGCAACCTCGATCAGGCCCGGAAGGATGGACGTTCGCAGGTAGCCGTGTTCCTCACTGATCGGGTTGGCGAGCTTGAGCGCCGGACGCGCACCGCCTTCAGCAGCAACGCCAAAGGTGTCGTTGGCTGCCTTGGAGACGAACGGGTAGGACAGCACCTCGGTGAGCCCTGCATCCGCCAAGGCCTGGACGACCCGGCGCTTCTGCTGCTGGCTGCGGCTCAGGCCACGGCCTGGAGGCGCCACCGGAAGGGTGGACGGGATGTTGTCGTAGCCGACAAGGCGCGCGATTTCCTCGGACAGGTCTTCCTTGGTTTCGAGGTCATTGCGCCAGCTGGGAGCCGTGACCCTGTAACCGGCGGCAGTTTTTTCAACCACAGCGCCAAGGTCCTCAAGGGACGTGATGATCTGCTCTTCGGTGAAGTCGATGCCGATACGCGCGGAAGCGAACTCTGCCGGCAGTTCAATGGTGACCGCATCAGGGGCGGTTCCAACGTCGGTCCCCGTCTCATCTGCCGTTCCACCGGCAAGCTCAACCAAAAGGTCAACCACGCGCTGGGCAGCAATGTTCGCAACGTGCCAGTCGACGCCGCGCTCGAAGCGTTTGGAGGCTTCGGAGGGCAGCTTGTGGCGGCGGCGGGAGCGGGCGATCGACACTTCGTCGAAGTGCGCGGCTTCCACCAGGATGTTGGTGGTGGAATCCGACACCTCAGTGTGGGCTCCTCCCATCACGCCGGCGATGCCAATGGCGCCCGAGTCATCGGTGATCAACAGGTCCTCGACGTCGAGCGTGCGCTCCTTGTCATCGAGGGTGGTGATCTTCTCCCCCGCCACTGCACGACGCACCACGATGTCGCCCGCGAGCTTGTCGAGGTCGTAGCAGTGGTTAGGCTGTCCCAGCTCGAGCATGACGTAGTTGGAGATATCAACCGGCAGCGAGATGGAACGAACGCCGGCCAGACGGAGGCGCGCGGACATCCACGGCGGTGTGGGACGTGATGGGTCCACACCACGTACCGTGCGGGCCACGAAGCGGTCGCAGCCTGGCTTGCCATAAATCGGGGCGTCGTCGTTGAGCTTGACGCCATAGCCGCCCTGCAGGGCAGCCGGCGCATTGACCTTGGACGCGGGATCCACGAACGAGGTTCCCGTGGCGTGGGCGTACTCGCGGGCGACACCCCGGATCGAGAACGCGTAGCCGCGGTCAGGGGTCACGTTGATTTCGGCGGCCTGGTCGTAGAGGCCAAGGAGTTCCATGGCGTCCGTGCCGATTTCCGGATCGAGGCCGATGCGGGAGAGGACCAGGATGCCGTCGTGGTCGTCGCCGATGCCCAGTTCTCGGACGGAAGCGATCATGCCCGCGGACAGGTGACCGTAGGTCTTGCGGGCTGAGATCTTGAAGTTTCCTGGCAGAACAGCTCCGGGAAGGGTAACTACCACCTTGTCGCCCTCAACAAAGTTGTGGGCACCGCAAATGATTCCCTGAACTCCGGAAGGGTCAATGCCCTCACCTTTGAGCGTCTGTTCCTGTCCCTCGGGAACGACGCGGACCTGGCACCAGTTGATCGTCTTGCCGTTGGACTGCGGCTCCTTGACCAGGCTCAGGACCTGGCCCACGACGATGGGCCCGGAGAGCTCGTCCGTCGGACGGTGGACTTCTTCTTCTTCAAAGCCGACCTTGACCAGGTCCGCCATAACATCTTCGGCCGTTGCATCGGCCGGAACCTGCGCGAATTCACGCAGCCAGGAAAGTGGGATACGCACTGTTAGATCTCCATCCCGAAGTGCTCGCTGAAACGTACGTCGCCTTCGATCATGTCGCGCATATCGCCGACCTCGTTGCGGAACATGAGCGTGCGCTCAATGCCCATGCCGAAGGCAAAACCTGAATAGATGTCCGGATCGATGCCCGCCGCACGGAGGACGTTGGGGTTGACCATGCCGCAGCCACCCCACTCGATCCAGCGCGGGCCACCCTTGGCGCCCGGGTGCCAGATGTCCAGTTCCGCGGAAGGCTCCGTGAACGGGAAGTAGTTGGGGCGCAGACGGATGGAGGCTTCGTCGCCGAACATCTGGCGGGCGAAGTGCTCCAACGTGCCGCGCAGGTCAGCCATGCTGAGGTCCTTGTCGATCGCCAGTCCCTCGAACTGGTGGAAGACAGGCGTGTGCGTGGCGTCCAACTCATCCGTGCGGAACACCTTGCCGGGGCACAGCACGTAGATGGGAACTTCACGTTCCAGCATGGAGCGAACCTGGACAGGCGACGTGTGCGTGCGCATGAGCAGGTGAGCCTCAGGAGGCTCAACAAAGAACGTGTCCTGCATTTCGCGGGCCGGGTGGTCCGGCTTGAAGTTCAACGCATCAAAGTTGAACCACTCCGACTCCACCTCGGGACCTTCGGCGATTTCCCAGCCCATGCCAACGAAGATGTCCGAGACGCGGTCCTGCAACGTAGACAGCGGGTGACGTGCACCTGCACGACGACGTCGCGGAGCGGCCGTCACATCAACGGTTTCTTCGACCAGAATGCGGGCGTCGTTCTCGGCCTCGAGAACCACGGTCCGGGCTGCGAGCGCCTGGTTGACGCGGCCGCGGGAGGACCCCATGAGCTTGCCGGCGGCGGCCTTGTGCTCCTTGGCAAGCCCACCGATTTCACGGTTGGCGAGGCTCAGTGGCGACTTCTCGCCGGTGTGGGCGAGGCGGACAGCCTTGAGTTCATCAAGGGAGGAAGCAGCCGCGATTGCGGCAATGGCGTCCTCGACGGCGGCGGTGATGGCGGCTTCATCCAGCGGATTCGGGATGGCAGCGCCTGGCAAAGTGTCAGTCATCTACTGTTCTTAGCTACGAGTAGGGAGCGGCCGGCAAGGCAGGCCTGCAAAACGAAAGGGCAGTGCTCGCCGCGGACGGCAGGCACTACCCTTCAGTCTAGTTGAACGTCACGGACGGGATTTAACCCATCAAGACGCGTCCCGCTATGTGAACGGCACGACGACGGAAGTCGCCACGGGTTCTGCGACGCCCTAAGCGGGCGGTGCCATTGGCGGCGGTGGAGACTGGCCGTCATCGTTCCGTTGGACGGGTGGCGTCGCAGGCTGCTGCTGCGTGGGGAACTGCTGAGCAGGCGGCTGCGGGACCTGGGCCGGCGGCGCGCCCGGGGTGTAGCCCTGCCCTGCCCAGTCCGCTTGGGGTGACTGCGTTGGCTGCCGGGGGTATGCGTCCTGCTGGGGAGCATAGCCCGGCTGGCCGTACGGTGCAGCGCCTGCGAGCGCTGGCGTTTGCTGCGCTGACTTCCTGCGCAGCAGTACGAACAGGAGCACCAACCCAGCGGCGATCACCAGCACGGCCATCAGGATCCAGATGATCCACATGGGAACGCCGGCGTTGGCTTCGGCCTTGGCCTGGACCGCAGTCTCTTTGATGGACAGCATGTCGAAGGTGGCAGTGTTGCCATCCACAGTGGCGCCCGTGGCTTCGACGACCTTGCCGGGGAACGTGAACTTGACCGTGGCTTCGTCAAACATTGACTTTGCCATGCTGGAAGCCTGGGGATCGCTGCTGTCCATCCCGGTCACGCCGCCCATGGAGAGGACATAGAAGTCACCCTCCTTCTTGAGTTCGAAAGGATTTTCGGAGCTGGACGACTCGGCGAGCTTCGCAGGGTCAAGATTGGCGGCTGTGATCCGCTTGCCCTTGTACTTTTCGTCCTCGTAGTCCACCACGGTGGCACCTTCCGGGATGTCCATCTCCTGGCTGCCACTGCCACTGCCGTTTGACTCCATGAATTCTTCAAAGGACTTATCGCCCAGTACCGACTTCTGGATCGCGTAAACAACCTCGTAGTCCACGCTTTTCTCGTTGTTCACCTTGACGGACATGTTCAGCTTGACGCAGCCGGTCAAAGCCACCATGACGGCAAGCAGGACACCCACCACGCCCACGGCGCGTTTAATGTTCATCGCGTTTCTTCCCCCATTCATTCCCCTGCACCGATGAGTGCTCGAACAGCGTATCCCTGCCGCTCATGCCGTGCCATACGCGGCAGGTCTAGCATGGCTTCATGACTCCCGCGCAACGCCTGCGGCAGATCGCCAACGTCGTAAACCTGTCTACACCACTGGGACTCGCGGTAGCCGCTGCGTCCCGGAGCACCTTGACCCGCGGGCCACGCGGCCTCCTGATAGCAGCCGGGTATGGCTGGAAACTTCCCCACGCCGGAGCGTTCACGCTGGGGAACGTGATCCTGTACCGGGCGCCCCATGGCGTTGCCGGAACGAACTCCGTGCTCTTGGGACATGAGGAGCAGCACAGCACCCAGTACGCCTACTGCCTGGGACTTCCGTTCCTTGCCCTCTACGGCGTCGCCGCGGCGTGGTCCATGCTGCGCAGCGGGAATCCGGGCTCGAGCAACTTCTTCGAGCGCCAGGCCGGCCTCGCGGCGGGCGGATACATTGACACTGACCACCATCGGCAGGACGGACCTGCCGGCAACGGAATCGAGGCCTCATGAAACGCACCATCACTGTAACGGGGACTGCGAGCGCCACAGCAGTTCCGGACCTGGTCACGTTGACGCTGGGCGTGGAAACGCGCCGGGACACTGCCGCCAAGGCCTACGACGACGCCGGGAGGGCGGCCGGCGCTGTCACGGCCAGTTTGCGGGAAGCCGGCGTCACGGACGTCGACCTGCGGACCAGCGGCCTGAACCTGCGGGCCGATCTGGTGTGGGTGGAAGGACAAGGCCAGAAGGTCACGGCGTATGTAGCGTCCACCACCCTGCAGGTGGGAATTCGTTCACACGCGGATGCGCCGGCAGCCATCGCCGCCGCCGTAGCGGCCGGTGGTGACGACATCAGGATCAATGGCATCGAACAAGGCTTCGCCGATGCAACCTCGGTGACCGCACAGGCGCAGAAAGCGGCTTGGCTGGACGCATTGGCACGTGCCCAACAGTACGCATCGCTGGCTTCTGCCCGGCTGGGGCAGGTGAAATCCATTGCCCAGGAGCCCGTCCATGGCACCCCCATCCCCTTGGGCGGGATGGTCCGGGCATCGTACTCCACTGAATCACTGCCCGTTGAAGCCGGAGAATCCTCCGTCACGGCCAGCGTCGCCGTGGAATGGGAACTTCTCTAGTGGATGGCGCCGGCACTCAAGGCAGCGTCCACCCTCGTCTGTAGCGTCGTCCGTACCACGACGGCCAGACCCTCCGCCATGGATTCCAGCGGCATGGACGGGGTACCGCTTTCCGGGGACACCTGTTCCGGGAGACAAGGGATGTGTACGAAACCGCCGCGAATGGTTGGGGTCGATGCCAGCAGATGCATCAACGCGTAGAAGAGGTGGTTGCAGACGTAGGTTCCTGCCGACTGCGAGACCTCGCCCTTGATTCCAGCAATCTGGAGGTCCCGCAGCGCGGCCTTGATGGGCAGGGTGGAGAAGTACGCCGCCGGCCCACCTGGGACCACTTCCTCGTCCACAGGCTTCTGGCCTTTATTGTCGGGGATCCGTGCGTCATCGCAGTTGATGGCCACGCGTTCAAGGGATATCCGTGCGCGGCCAGCGGCCATCCCCACACAGATCACAAGATCAGGGTTGATGGTGGCCATGGCTTCGCTGAGTGCCGTGGCCGACTCACCAAAGACGCACGGCAGTTCCCGGGCTTCGACCTCCAAGCCCTCAGCCCGGAGAATGTCCTGTGCGCGGCGCACGGCATGCCAGGAAGGATTGACTTCGTCCTGGCCGAACGGTTCGAAGCCAGTCAGCAGAATCATGGGCCAACCTTAGCAACGCTTGGCCCTCGGCTTTCCACAATTCGCTGTGGGCGTCCTTGACATTCATTCGAACATACCTTCGAATGGAGTTCATGAGATGGGACGCACAAGCACTGTCACCTAACCGTGGACCGGCGTCCGACGACGGCGGCTCTGCAGCTCCAGGCCCTGCCCCGGCCATGGATGCGTTACTGCCGCTGGCCGGGCTGGTGCGTTCCATCTCAACACCCGAATTCTCCGGAGTCACCTTTCATGAGGTCACCGCAAAGTCAGTGCTCAACAAGGTGCCTTCGGGTTCTGCCATGCCGTTCGAATGGACAGTGAACCCTTACCGCGGATGTAGCCACGCGTGCGTCTACTGCTTTGCCCGCAAGAGTCATACCTATTTGGAGTTCGACGCCGGGCGTGACTTCGATTCCCAGGTGGTGGTGAAGATCAATGCCGCCGAAGTCCTCCGGAGGGAACTCACCAAACCCTCATGGGAAAGGCACCAAGTGGCCTTGGGGACCAACACCGACCCCTACCAACGCGCCGAAGGCCGCTACGCCCTGATGCCCGGAATCATCCGTGCACTGGCAGACTCAGGCACACCCTTCTCCATCCTGACCAAGGGCACCCTGTTGGCACGGGACATCCCCCTGCTCAAGCACGCTGCCACCATGGTGCCCGTGGACCTCGGGATCTCGCTCGCAATGACCAATGAAGATCTCGCCGAGCTCGTGGAACCCGGCACCCCCTCCCCCAGGGCCCGGCTCAAACTGATCTCCCGGCTCCGGGACGCCGGACTGGGTTGCGGCGTCATGGCAATGCCCATCCTGCCGTGGCTGACCGACTCCGACGAAGCCCTCGATTCATTGTTCAGCGAACTGGCCAAAGCCGGCGCCACGGGCGTCACCGCAGGAGCCCTCTACCTTAAGCCGGGAACGCGGGAGTGGTACATGCAGTGGCTGGCGGCCCAGCACCCCGAACTCGTCGGCAAGTACCGCCGCCTCTACGGCCAAGGCTCATACGTTTCCAAGGAATACAGCACCTGGCTGACCGGCCGGATCACCCATTTCAAAGCGAAGTACGGCTACACCCGAACCTCAGGATTCAGCCACCGCAACGCCCGTCCGGCACAGGGGGCCTCCGCACCCGAGGTGGGCGCCGGCACACTTCCTGAACAGCAGCCGCTCTTCTGACGTGACCCTGCTAGGCAGGTGCAACTACGCGGTCAAGCAGAGCCCGGACAATGGGGAAGTCCGCCGGGATCCAGGGAAGGCTCAGAGCTTCTTTACCGCCCATCAGTGACACCCACCGCAGTTCGTCGTGGTCTTCCAGCGGAGCGGGCTCGCCAGCTGTCATTTCCACAAACCAGACCCGCATGGCGGCCCGTTCGTTGAGGACCCACCCTTCCGGTTGACCTGACTCCAACTCGTGTCCCAGCTGAACCGCAATGCCAAGCTCTTCGGCAAGTTCCCGGTGCAGTGCGGCCTCGGCAGTCTCGCCGGCCTCCACCTTGCCCCCTGGGAATTCCCACATACCGGCAAACTGCGGCGGTGCCGAGCGGCGCGCAGCAAGAAGGCGGGTGGGTGCTTCAAGGGAGTCGACGATCGCAGCGCCAACAACGCTTATCAGTGCAGTCACTCCCCCAGTCTAGGGGCGGCCGCTTGATGGGCATCGTCACATTCCTGCGTCAACGACAAGCCACGGGACTAAACTTGTTATCGGATTTTCTCCGCATTCCCCCAGCCCACAAGGCACCCTCAAGAAATAGGCTTATGACTACCACCACGTCCCCGCCCACCGCCGCTAAAGCAACAAGGCGCCACCTTGGCCTGGCCATCCTGGCGTTGGCCATGGGCGGGTTCGCCATAGGTACCACCGAGTTCGCCATGATGGGCCTCCTGAAGGAAGTGGAGGAGGGACTCGGTATCAGCACGCCCGAGGCAGGAAACCTAATCTCGGCCTACGCCCTTGGCGTGGTCATCGGCGCACCGATCTTCGCCGCATTCGGGGCCAAGCTCCCCAAGAAGCATCTCGCCTTGGGACTCATGCTGTTCCTTTCACTGGCGAACCTGACATCCTTCATCGCACCGGACTACGGCTTCATGCTGCTCTCCCGCTTCGCCTCGGGCCTTCCGCACGGAGCCTTCTTCGGCGTGGCCGCCGTCATCGCCGCCGGGCTCGTTGCTCCAACCAAGCGCGGATGGGCGATCTCCATGGTGATGGCCGGGCTCACAGTTTCCAACGTTATCGGCGTGCCCTTGGCCACCTGGGTGGGACAAACCTTTGGCTGGCGGCTACTCTTCATCATTGTTGGTGCCATCGGACTAGTGACCGTTGCCATGGTGTGGAAGTTCGTGCCCTTCGAAGCAGCACACCCCGATGCCAGCATCCGTCGTGAACTTGGCGCCCTCAAGCGCCTGCAGGTGTGGTTGGCCCTGCTCATCGGCATCATCGGCTTCGGCGGGTTCTTTGCCGTCTACACTTACATCGCCCACACCATGACATCCGTGGCAGGAATCCCCGAGAGCCTCATACCAGCTGTCGTGGCCCTCTACGGCCTCGGCATGGTGGTGGGCAACATCGTGGGCGGACGCATCGCCGACAAGTCCGTCATGGGCACCATCTACTGGGTCATGCCAGGCATCGCCGTAGCCTTGGTGGTCTACGCCATTGCGGCGCACTGGGCCTGGGCGGCCTTCATCATGGCGTTCGTTGTGGGCGGCGTCGGTTCGATGCTGACCCCTGCATTGCAGACCCGCCTTCTGGACGCGGCCCCGGGAGCTGCATCCCTGGCGTCCTCGCTGAACCACTCGGCCCTGAATATCGCCAATGCCCTCGGAGCCTTCCTGGGCGGCACCGTGATCGCGTGGGGCTGGGGCTACGTAGCGCCTGCCCTTGTGGGCGCGGTACTGGCCGTTCTGGGCCTGGGCGTGGCCCTGCTCAGCGGCCTGCTGGAGCGCAAACGGCCGCTTGCCAGCTGACCTTCGATGCCGTGCGGGTGCTGGAACTTTCCCAGGCCTTGTGCCGGGCGGCGATAACCGCCACCATCGCTTTGGTACCGCGTCCTGCGCCAGGAAGAGTGGTCATCGGTACATCTCGCGCAAACTGCCGAAACCAGCGACGCGCTGTTTACACGTTCCCCACTATGGCGCCCTGCTGGGAGCGTGCACTGGCGTAGAGGCACACGGTAGCTGCTGTGCCCAGATTCAGACTCTCAGCTGCCCCATAGACCGGCACAGCCACGCGGTGGTCAGCGAGCGACAGCTCGGCGTCTGACAAACCCTGCGCCTCGTTACCGAACAGCCAGGCAGTAGGCGCCTCAAGAGCGTACTCAGAGGCTACAGCACCATTCCCGAGCCTCCGGGCAGCATTTTCGTCCTGAAGCTTGTCCAGGTTGACGGTCCCGTAACCGTCCGCGGCCAGGACACCGATCCCGCGCTCCCTGCAGCGCTCCACCAGATCCTCAACATCGGCTCCAAGCACCACTGGGAGGTGGAACAGGGAACCTACGGTGGATCGGACAGCTTTGGGATTATAGATGTCCACGCTGGAGCCTGTCAGGACCACGGCATCGGCGCCGGCGGCATCCGCTGCGCGAAGGACCGTGCCGGCGTTGCCGGGGTCCCGTACCTGGCACATGACCGCGATCAGGCGCGGACCGGCGTCGAGCACTGATTCCAAGGTGACGTCCACAAAACTGCACACGGCCACAATCCCTTGCGGGTTCACCGTATCCGCCATGGCTGCCAGGACTTCGTCGCTGGCCAGCCGGAGCGGCGTTCCCTCCGCGAGGTCTGCAAGTTCCGGAAGACGGTCCAGGCACGCTTCGCTGGCAAAAACTTCATGCACGACGGCGGAGCCTCCCGCCGCTGTGCGCTCACGGTGCAGGCTCAACGCCTCGCGTACCGCCTGCGGACCCTCCACCAGGAAGCGTCCGCGTTTTAAACGCGCCGGGCGCCCGGCAAGCTTGGCGACATCCCTTACCCGATCAGCTCGGGGGTTGGTCATCGAAAAGTCTTGCGGGCGCCCGGTTTCGTTCATATAAAGAACTTTAGTGGCTGTTGCGACTAGTTCTTGATCTGCTGGCGAGCTTCGCCACCTGCAGGCTCAAAGCCGGCAGCCTTTGCAGCCTCAACGGTGGAGAACCAGTACTCAGCAGCGGTGGTGTTGTACCAGGTGGAACCCGGAACGTGGTACTTCTTGGACTCGGCGTTGCCCTTGATGGCGTAGCCTTCCGGAGCCTCGTCGCCATCAGCGGCAACTGCGCCATCGATGGCCGGCTTCTCGGAAACGACAGCCTTGACAGCCGTTGCCGTAGCGGCAGCCGGAGCAACCTTTGCAGCCTTCGGAGCAGCTACGGCCTTGGCAGCCGGAGCGGACGTGTCAGCCGGAAGTGCAGCCTTGGCAACGTTCACCAGAGCGGCGAAAGCGTTGGCGTCAGAGACAGCCAGCTCGGCCAGCATGCGGCGGTCAACCTCAACCTCAGCGGCCTTCAGGCCCTGGATGAGACGGTTGTAGGTAAGACCGTTGGCGCGGGATGCAGCGTTGATGCGCTGGATCCAGAGGCGACGGAAGTCACCCTTCTTCTTACGGCGGTCACCGTAGCTGTACACAAACGAGTGCAGCAGCTGCTCTTTGGCCTTGCGGTACAGGCGCGAACGCTGACCGCGGTAACCCTTGGCGCGTTCGAGGACAACCCGGCGCTTCTTGTGGGCGTTTACCGCCCGCTTCACACGTGCCACGTGCGTACTCCTTCAGAAATCTTTATCCCAAGCTGCTACTGCCGGAAACCCGGCCGGCCTGAGAAGGCTTTTGGTGTAGTCGGCCACTGCCGGATGGCAGCAACCAAAGAACTTGGAACTTAGACGCCGAGCATCTTCTTGATGACCTTGGCATCGCCCTTGAAGACGAGCTTGTCGCCGGCGAGGCGACGGGTCAGCCTGGAGGACTTGTGCTCCAGGTAGTGACGGCGGTTGGCCTGCTGACGCTTCAGCTTGCCGGTACCGGTCAGCTTGAAGCGCTTCTTAGCACCGCTGTGGGTCTTCATCTTCGGCATGGGAACCGATCTCCTTACGTATCCACGGACGAATCCGCGATTCTTTCGCGCAGCCGGCCTGCGAGGGCCTGCATGCTGGTTGCTTGCCGGTAGAGGCGGAGCCTCTGCGGCGTTGAACTAGTTAGTTGGTCTTGCGTGAAGCAGGCTTCGGCGCGGCTTTGGGGGCCGCGGGCCGAGCTGCCGGCTTGGGAGCTGCCGGCTTGGCCATGGGCTTCGGAGCCGCAGGAACCGCGGGCTTCGGAGCGGCCGGAACCACAGGCTTCGGCGTTTCGGCCGGTGCAGCCTTCGCTGCCGGAGCCTTTTCAACCGGTGCAGCCTTTGCAGGTGCTGTCTTGGCCGGTTCAGCCTTGGGAGCCGGGGCTTCCTTGACTACGGGAGCTTCTTCGACAACAGGCGCCGGAGCTTCCTCTGCAACAGGAGCTTGCTCGACTGCCACTGCCTCTTCAACTGCCGGGGCTTCTTCAACAACCGGAGCCTCTTCGGCAACGGGCGCTTCAACCTCGGGAGCCTCCACAGTTTCCTGCGTGGTCTCGGCTTGGCCAGCAAGCAGGCCGGCCGGAAGAAGGTCACCCAAGGTCTGCGTCAGCGGAGCCTGGTCACCAGTGGTGTCCACGTGTCCCGACGCCTTGGCCTCGTTCTGGGCCTTGGCTTCTGCACGCTGGGCGGCACGGCGGGCTTCTGCCTTCGCTTCAGCCTTGTTCTTCAGCGGACCGATCACCATGACCATGTTGCGGCCATCAATGCGCGGGCTGGACTCAACGATGCCAACCTCGGCAACATCTTCAGCAAACTTCTGGAGCAGGCGGATGCCCATCTCCGGACGCTGCTGCTCACGACCGCGGAACTGGATCATGGCCTTGACCTTGTCACCGGCCCCGAGGAAGCGAAGTGCGTGGCCGCGCTTGGTTTCGTAGTCGTGCTTGTCGATCTTGAGGCGGAAGCGAATTTCCTTCAGAACCGTGTTGGTCTGGTTCTTGCGGGCTTCGCGGGCCTTGACTGCAGCCTCGTACTTGTACTTGCCGAAGTCCATCAACTTGCAAACAGGAGGCTTAGCCTGCGGGGCAACTTCAACGAGATCGAGATCGGATTCGGCAGCAAGACGCAGGGCGTCCTCGATGCGGACAATTCCTACCTGTTCGCCGGCAGGGCCGACCAACCGCACCTCGGGGACGCGGATACGCTCATTGATTCTTGGCTCGCTAATGTTAAAGCTCCTGTGGTTGTGGTGATATCACCGGCAAATAGAGAAGGCCCCCAATTGCTGGTGCAATCGAAGGCCTCGAAGATCGGCTGCACTCCCCTTGCGGGAAGTACGCACTATGGGTGGCTGTGCCACCCACGTGTCCGACCAGGTACCCGGCAACCTCTTGTCCCGAAAGGGATCCTGTCCCCGAGGGGAAACGGCTGACGCGGGTGGGAGAGAACTCCGCTTGCAAACTGAAAGACAATTCTACAGAAACAACCCGCCAAGCGCACATTGCACGTGGCGGGAGCATTACTGCTGATGTTGGCCGTGAATAACGACTTCCAGTCGGTCTGTGACAAGCTTACCAGTATGAGCACTGAAGACAGCAATTCCCGCAACTCCTACAGCGAAAACGCGGCTTCGCCTGCCGCTGATGCCGGGGTTTCCCAGCAGATCCGCGACATCGCTGAAGTCCCGGCCGTAGAAGTCATCACCACTGGCGCCGTTCACCTGATGAGCGCAGCCGCCGTGAAGGTAGGCCTTGCGGATGACCCCAACGCCGAGGACCTCAAGGATCTCGACGAAGCCCGCAAGCTGATCACAGCCCTCGCTGGCCTTGTTTCCGCAGCCGCCCCGGAAATCGGCTCCCAGCACGCCGGCCCGTTGCGCGATGGGCTTCGCTCTCTGCAACTGGCCTTCCGCGAGGCATCGCTGATTCCCGACGCTCCAGGCAAGGGCCCCGGCGAAAAGTTCACCGGTCCGGTGAACTAGCCGGCAACTGCCGCAGGTTTCAACGACGGCGGGTCGACCACATGTGGTCGACCCGCCGTCGTGCTTTCCTCCACTTGCGTGTCAGACGCAGGCGGCGCGTCGACGCAAGGAAGTCAGGACCAAGCCTGCAATACAGAGCACGACGCCTGCCGAACCGATGGCCGCGAATCCCGCTGAAGGACCCACGGCATCGATGAAAACGCCGGCCAAAGGGGCGCCCAGCGCAACGCCGGCCGTCAGAGCAGAGCCGTACCAGCCCATTGCTTCGCCGCGGCGTTCCTCGTCCACGAGGTCGGCGACCTTCTCCGACGACGCAGACAGGACGGGTGCGCACAACAAGCCCGGCAGGAGTGACAGGAAAGCCAGGGTCCAGGTGTCCTGGGCAAATCCCATGGGGATGGTCAGGGCGGCCATGCCCAGCAGCAGCAGCATGGGCGAAATGGAGCGCTTCATGGAGCCGTAGATCAGTCCGCCGATCACGGATGAGGCGCACCAGAAGAAGAACACGATGCCAATTTCATTCTCGTGCCCACCACGTTCCAGCAACCCGACGATGCTCACATCCGAGCCGCTGAGCACCATGCCTGAACCGGCCGCCACCGTGAAGAGAGCAGCCACGGATGCGGTGAACCACGTGAAATTCCTGGCGACACGGCTTCGGAGGGCGGCACTGCGCGAGGTTGAGGGCGCCATTTCCGATGCTGCTTCCTGGACATGGGCCGGCGCCGAGGCCACCATGGCCGCTTCAGCGGCAGCAAGATCCGCTGCGGCCCGGTCCGCGGACTCCTCCGGCGTGCAGGCCGCTTCGCTTCGCGTTGGCGGGTTGAACCACATGAGGAAAAGGCCAGCCACGGAGACCGAGATACCCACCGCAGTCAGGCCTATCGCCGAGTGACCGCTAGTGGCAACAATGGCTCCAACGGCCGGACCAATCATGAAGACGAGTTCCGTTGCGATGGAATCGAGGGCGAACGCAGACCTGCGCTGCTCCCCCTCCACCATGACGCCCAGCGACTGACGTACAACACTGAAGATCGGCAGGGTGAAGAGCCCGCCAACAAAGACCAACGGCAGAAGCCACTCATAAGATACATGCGGGACGATCGACCAGATCACGGTCTCGGAGACCACCGACGGGATCAGGGCCTTCCGCAGGCCCACCATATCCACCCTGCGGCCCCGCCACGGCGCGCCCAAGGCGATGCCAATGGTCATCACGGCCGCTGCTGCCCCTGCGGCTGCGTAGCCTTGGCCCAAAGTCAGGACGATGTGCAGGGTGAGGAGAACGCCGGCCGCGGAATGCGGAATACGGGCGATCATGCCCACCACCAGCAAGCGCCGGACAGGGCGGATGGACAGCATCTCCTTGTAGAGAGCGAAATTCACTGGCTAAATCCTCTTGTTCCCCCGGGGCAGACCGGGGAACCGGCTGCCGTTAGTGCAGCCCAGGCTCCTGCGCCGCACGCTGCAATTTCACTTCAATGGAGTCAACGCCCTCAGCGAAGGAATCCATCCGAGCCCACGCCTCATTGAGTTGCGCCACCAGCGTTTGAACCGCCACAGCGTCGAGTCCATCTTCCAGGAAGAGCACCACCCGCAACTCCGGACCCGAACCACCGCCGGACACCGTCCGCCCGTCGGCCGTCAGCGACGCAACGCCTGCGCCGGGCTGCGTCTCCAGCCGGCGCACGGTCCGGAAACCTGACACGGTTGAAGCGAGAGCAGACTCCAGTTGATCATCAAGGTATGACGGCGTCCAGTCCCGCTGTTGGGCGAGGGCCCACATGGCCGGGCGTCGGACCACGAACGTGAAGTCCGACCCTGGATCCAACACCAGCAACTGCGCACCCTCGGAGACTGCGGAAAGAGCAGCGCGGGCCGCGTAAACCGCCACGGGACGGGCTTCCCCATGCCAAGCTTCCAGTGCAGCCGCCGAGGTAAAGACAGGCATGGCTTTGCGACCATCGGGCGCTTTGAGTGTGACCAATGCCATATCCGCCTGCTTGTCAGCATGCAGCCCGTCAACGCCGACGGCTTCCTCTGCCAACTGCGCAACAACGGGAACAAACACCCGTGCAGTAGCCAGCGAGGCCACAACATCGGCCTCGGTTCCGGTGCCGTTGATCAACGCGGCAATCGCGGTGACGTAGCCGGCGTCGGCCGTTCCGTCGTCGTCCTCAAAGTTATGGATCCTGGCGTCGTCCCCACTAAGGCTCCTGCCTGCCCACGGTTGCCCGGCAGAGTCAGTCGCTCCCCCGGCCCCGGCCAGGGCGGCGGCAATGTGGCCCGGCAAGTGCCGGCTGCCTGCACCAGGGTGGCCTTGGCGACCTTGCGGGTGTCCGGCGTCGTGGGGCATCAGCGACGACCGGCAACGTCCAGGGCTTCGGGCAGCGTGAAGGCACCGGCATAGAGTGCCTTGCCCACAATCGCACCCTCGACGCCCAGCGGTACGAGTTCACGCAGGACTCGGAGGTCCTCAAGGCTGGAGATGCCTCCCGAGGCGACAACAGGCTTTCCGGTCTTCTCCACCATCTGCCGCAGCAATTCCACGTTGGGCCCCTGCAAGGTTCCGTCCTTGGTAACGTCCGTGACGACGTAGCGCGCGCAGCCGGCATCCTCAAGGCGGGCCAGGACTTCCCAAAGGTCGCCGCCCTCCTTGGTCCAGCCCCGCCCGGCAAGGGTGGTACCCCGGACGTCAAGTCCGACGGCGATCTTGTCACCGAAGCGGTCAATGGCCCTGCGGGTCCACTCGGGGTTCTCCAGCGCTGCCGTGCCAAGATTCACCCGCGCGACACCCAGTTCCAAGGCACGCTCCAACGATTCGTCATCGCGCAGGCCACCGGACAGCTCTATCTTGACGTTCAGTTGCTTCACTACCTCGCTGATGAGGTCCGCGTTGTTGCCGCGACCGAATGCGGCGTCGAGGTCCACCATATGAACCCATTCAGCGCCGGCATTCTGCCAGTTCAGGGCTGCTTCCAGAGGCGTTCCGTAGCTGGTCTCCGAGCCGGCCTCTCCTTGGAGGAGGCGGACCGCCTGGCCGTCAACGATGTCGACGGCGGGCAGGAGTTCCAGAACGGGCTGGGCAGAGGTGGTCATGTGGGTCCTTGGAGTTCGAGGTTTGACGCGGGTTCTTGGTGACCGGTTCAGTTACCGGGCAGCGTCAGGAGGTAGGCAGCCAGCAGGGACAACCCTGCCAGCATGTAGAAAGAGATGGAAACCCAGCGGGGCTTCTTCTGCTGATGGAAGGAAATACCGCCGCCCACCAGTACGCCGGCAAGGCCCATGAGGACAACAGACCACATCTAGGCGGCACCGCTTCCGGAGGTTTCCGCTCCTGAAGTGGCGGTCTTTCTCAGGCCGTCCACCCAGTTCCGCAGCAGGCGCGCCCCGGCGTCCCCCGACTTTTCCGGGTGGAACTGGGTAGCGCACAGTGGCCCATTTTCCACGGCGGCAATGAACCGTGCGCCGTGCTCGGACCACGTCACCTGCGGCGGGGCCATGCGAGGCTGCACAACATCGAAGTTCCATTCCTGCACACCGTACGAGTGCACAAAATAGAAACGCTCCTGCTCGACGCCGGCAAAAAGCTTGGAGCCTTCCGGCACATCCACAGTGTTCCATCCCATGTGCGGGACGACGGGAGCAGGCAGGAGCTCCACCTTGCCGGGCCACTCGGCCATGCCCTCGGATTCGGTGCCGTGTTCCACACCGGCTTCAAACAGAACCTGCAAACCAACACAGATGGCCAGCACAGGCCGGCCGCCGGCAACCCGGCGTCCGATCATCCGGATGGCATCCACGGCCTTAAGTTCCTTCATGACGGTCTCGAAAGCACCGACGCCGGGGACCACCAGGCCGTCGGCGTTGAGCACGTCTTCAGGCTTGGAGCTCAGCACTACATGGGCGCCGGCACGCTCCAGCGCCCTGACAGCCGAACGTACGTTACCCGAACCATAGTCGAGCACCGTGACGGTGGGCTTGCCTTCCGGGGACTCGGGCTTGACCGAAGCGATGGTGTCGGCCACTGCCCCGTCCTTCAGGACCTGACCGCTCACAATGCCCCCTTGGTGGAGGGGATGCCCTCGACCCTGGGATCAGATTCAACTGCAGCACGGAGTGCGCGGGCAAAGGCTTTGAATTGGGCTTCCACGATGTGGTGGGGATCACGGCCGGCGAGAACGTTCATGTGCAGGCAAATCCCGGCGTGCAGGGTGATGGCCTCAAAAACGTGGCGGGTCAATGAACCGGTGAAGTGACCACCAATCAAGTGGTACTCCTGGCCGGCCGGCTCTCCGCCGTGAACCAGGTAGGGGCGGCCGGAAACATCCACCACAGCGTGGGCAAGGGCCTCATCCAGAGGAACAGTGGCTTCGCCGAAGCGGCGGATGCCTGCCTTGTTGCCCAAAGCGGTGCGCAGCACCTCGCCAAAGGTGATGGCAACATCTTCGACAGTGTGGTGGGCGTCGATGTGGGTATCGCCGGTGGCCTTCACGGTCATGTCGATCAACGAGTGCTTGCACAGCGCCGTCAGCATGTGGTCGTAGAACGGAACCGAGGTGCTGATGTCCGAGACACCTGATCCGTCCAGGTTGATCTCCACCAGGACGGAGGATTCGCTGGTGGTGCGCTCCATGCGCGCGGTGCGGGCAGCGGACGGCGTGGCGCCGGTTTCGCTCATTGGGACGTCCTTATACACGAAGAGTGGGTTGGGTCTATGGACAAGTTTAGGCGGGCTGTGACGCCTGGCCGTCCAACAGCGCTTCCAGCGCCTCGAGGAAGGCCGTGGTTTCCGGTTCGGTGCCAGCAGTGACCCTGAGGTGGCCGGGAATCCCGACATCGCGGATCAGCACGCCGGCGTCAAGCAGGCCCTGCCAGATCGCATGAGGATCCTTGAGTCCGCCGAAGAAGACATAGTTGGAGTCCGACTCGGCAGGCTTCAGGCCCATGCGCAGGAGCTCGGTCACAATACGGTCGCGCTGGACCTTGATGTCCTCGACGTCCGCCATCAGGGCTTCCCTGTGGTTGAGCGCAGCCAGGGCGGTTGCCTGGGTAACAGCCGACAGGTGGTAAGGAAGGCGGACCAGCCGAATGGCATCCGTGACCTCGGGAGCTGCAGCCATGTAGCCAAGCCGGGCACCGGCAAGGGCAAATGCCTTGCTCATGGTGCGGGACACGATCAGACGCTCGCGTCCCGGCAACAAGGTCAGGGCGCTCGGGGTATTGTCGTGCGCGAACTCGTGATATGCCTCGTCCACGATCACTATTGCCTGACTGGCTTCGCCTGCCTCATATACGGCCTCAACGACATCCAACCCCAGACCTGTTCCCGTGGGATTGTTTGGCGAACACAGGAACACGATGTTGGCACCGGTCTCCCGGACCTGCGCAGCAGCGGAGGCAGCATCCAGGCCGTAGTCGTCAGCCCTGACTCCGCGGACGTATTCGGTATCCGTGCCGCTGGCAAGCAATGGGTACATTGAGTACGTGGGCGGGAATCCCAGTGCCTTCCGGCCAGGTCCGCCAAATGCTTGGAGGATCTGCTGCAGAACCTCATTGGATCCATTGGCTGCCCAGATGTTGTCCGGGGAAAGATTGTGGCCAAGATACTCGGCCAGCGACTGGCGAAGTTCCGTGAACTCCCGGTCCGGGTAGCGGTTGAGCCCTGTGGCCGCAGCAGCAACAGCCTCCGTGATGGCCGCCTGCACATCAGCCGGGACGCCATGGGTGTTTTCGTTGACATTGAGCAAAATGGGGACATCAAGCTGCGGAGCGCCATAAGGGCTCAGTCCACGCAGGTTGGTCCGGAGGGGTAGTCGGTCAAGTCGCTCAAGCTGGTCACTCACCACCACAGTTTAAGGGGCTGCCGGGACTGCCGACTAACTGTGACGCCGGAGGGCCGCCTCATGCGGAACGGAACCCGCTAGTTTGCGGGTACGAACAGCTGCTGACCGGGCTGGATCCGGCCGCCACGGAGGTCGTTGAGCTGGATGATCTCCGAAATGACATCGCGGGGATCCCGCTCGGGAGCAGCGGCGCCGGCGATACCCCACAGCGACTGTCCCGGCTGGACTGTAACGGTGACGGCGACAGGCGGCTGGAGTTGCGCCTGCGAGTCAGAGGCCTTGGCCGGTGACGTGATGAAGCCAGCCAGACTCAGCAGCGCAGCCACCAGCAGCATTGCCGGGATGCCGAAGAAGACCATCCGTCCCCGTCGGGTCAGGCGCAGACGCGCAGGCGCCTGGGTGGTGCGGAAATCAGCGAACGTAGTGATTGCGGACATGAGCTGAGCCCTTCTGAGCTATTGCCGTGCGCCGGATCCCGGTACATGGCTGCCAATTCTGTGCGTTCCCCTGCCCAACTCCGTCAGTTCGAACACTCCGTTCGAACATCCGGCGTCAGCATCAGGTTTATAGAACACATATTCGAACCTTGCTATGACATTTTTAGCACTTATCAACGAACGGTGTCGAGACTCGCTAGAACAAATGTTTGATAAACGCCTGTGGCTGCCCTACGTTTGAGTGAAGAAACAGCACTGTTTCAGTGGAACAGGAGGGTCTGACATTTTTTGCAGACCCGACGACCCCGGGCACACTTCGGGCGGAATGGAAAGGCATTGGCGAACATGGCAGCGAAAGCCACCGGCGGCGGGGCACCCCTGCGGAGCCAGCAGCCTCAAAAAACTCCCAAGAGCCTGACTGTCCGTCAGAAGAAGATCCTGGAAACCATCCAGCGGTCCGTCAATGACAACGGTTATCCGCCCAGCATGCGTGAAATTGGTGACACCGTGGGCTTGGCAAGCCTGTCGAGCGTTACGCACCAGCTCTCCCAGCTGGAGAAGCTTGGGTATCTCCGCCGCGATCCCAAACGCCCCCGGGCCATGGAAGTCCTCATGCCTTTGACCCTCGATGGCGGACCCATTCCGGGAGTGGAAGCACCCACTGCTCTCCGCAGCACGGGTGGCTTTGCCGTGACCGAGCTTGCCAGCGCCAGCGATACTGCCATGGTTCCGCTGGTCGGTCGTATCGCTGCCGGTGGGCCCATCCTTGCTGACCAGACAGTGGAGGACGTGCTTGCCCTGCCCCGGCAACTCGTAGGGCACGGCGAACTCTTCATGCTGAAGGTAGCCGGCGACTCGATGATCGATGCCGCGATCTGCGACGGCGACTGGGTAGTTGTCCGCAGGCAGAACGATGCCATCAACGGAGACATCGTTGCCGCCCTGCTGGACGACGAAGCAACGGTCAAAACTTTCCGCCAGCGCGATGGGCACACGTGGCTTCTTCCGCAGAACACCCAGTACGAACCCATCCTTGGCGACCAGGCCACCATCATGGGCAAGGTCGTGTCGGTCCTGCGTTCCCTCTAGGAGGCTTTGGCTGGCCCCAGGCGCTCCAGCACGCCCCGCACCACGGTTCTATCCGTCGTCGCCCAGAACGGCGGCAGGGCTGCCCTGAGGAAGCCCCCGTACCGCTCTGTTGAGAGCCTGGAGTCAAGGACCGCCACAACCCCTTTGTCTCCCGTGGAACGGATGAGCCGGCCAGCCCCTTGGGCCAGACGGATGGCAGCGTGCGTTGCTGACACGGCCATGAATCCGTTCCCACCCGACTGTGCCACGGCACGCGATCGGGCCGTCATCAACGGGTCATCCGGACGCGGGAACGGGATTCGGTCTATAACCACAAGGCGGCACGAACCACCGGGCACATCCACACCCTGCCACAGCGACATCGTGCCGAAGAGGCAGGTATCGGGCTCGTCAGCGAACTGCTTCACCAGTGCTGCCATGGTGGATTCACCCTGACAGAGAATACTGACGTCGAGACGGAGTCTCATGGCATCGGCGGCCTCCTCAGCCGCCCGCCGCGACGAGAAAAGACACAGCGCTCCCCCACCGGAGGCGCGGATGAGGTCTTCCAACTCATCCAGGGCCTCAGGCGAAGTTCCGCGGCCGGGCTTGGGCAAGTGCTTGGCCACGTAGAGCACACCCTGCTTGGGGTAATCGAAGGGCGAGCCGACATCAATCCCGGTCCAGCTTGGTGCTCCATCGCCAATCAGTCCAAGGCCGCCTGCAGCCGGTTCGAAAGCCGAGCCGATGGCCAGAGTAGCGGAAGTTAACACCACCGTGTGATCGGCAAAGAGACCTTCACGCAAGCGTCCCGCCACACTCAGGGGTGCAATGTTGATCAAGGCCGGAGCGGTCTCGTCTGGTTGAGAGTATCCCTGCTGGGGATCGAACGTGCTGTTGCGGGAAAACCACACCACTTCCCGGTTCTCCTTGGCCGCGAGCATCCGCTCGCAAAGCTCAAGAATGAGCATGAGCCGTGAGCGAGCAAGTTGCCTGCCGCCGTCGACCGCGTTGGAAGATTCCGTCTTCGAATCCGACAATGCTGCGCGTGTGGCTTCCCTCAGTTGGTCCAAACAGTCGAGCTGTTCGTCATTGAGCCCGTTGGGCAAAAGACCGTTGGGCACGCCCGCTATGGCCATATCCAAGCGATCGGCCGCCGCATTGAGGGCATCCACGGTGATGGCGGTGTGCTTGCGTGCGCTCGACGCCGCCGCATGAACCATGGCCACGGACAACTGGCCTGACACCGCGCCCGTCACCCGGTCCTGCAGTTCGTGGGCCTCATCGACTACCACGACGTCGTATTCGGGCAGCACAGCCAGCCCTTCGAAGGCACTGACGGCCAGCATGGCGTGGTTGGTGACCACGACGTCGGCCTCGCCTGCGCGGGACCGGGCCAACTCACTGAAGCACTCCTCGGCGAGGGGACATTTCTGCGCGCCGAGGCACTCCATGGACGTCACGGACACTTGCCGCCAAGCGCGGTCCGTGACGCCGGGCATGAGTTCGTCACGGTCGCCGGTAGTGGTCTTTTCGGCCCATTCGCGAAGCCGGACCACTTCCTTGCCCAGCTGTGATTGCGGTCCCCCCATGGACGCAGCAAAGTGCGGGACACTGGTGTCCTCGCCCAGGGAAAACAGCTGTCCCTCGGACGGTTCCTCACTGGGGAACCCGCCTTCGAGTTTTTGCCGGCAGACGTAGTTCGCCCTGCCCTTGACGAGCGCCACGTTGACGGGGCGTTCAAGGGCTGGGTTGATGGTCTCCAACAGCCGGGGAAGGTCCCGGCCAACAATCTGCGTTTGGAGTGCCAAGGTGGCGGTGGACACCAAAGTCGGTTTGTCGCTGTCCATCGAATGCGCGATCAACGGAATCAGGTACGCCAAGGACTTACCTGTTCCCGTTCCCGCCTGGACCAGCAGGTGCTCTCCGGTCTCGATAGCCCTGGTGACATACTTGGCCATCTCGTGCTGGCCGGCACGGCTTTGACCGCCCATGCCGGCAACAGCCCGGTCCAACAACTCGAGGGTGGTCTTCTCCCCCAACGACTCGACGGCGTCTGCCGCCACCTTCTCAACCATTGGTGACGAACGGCTCCAGTTCGGCTGCCAGTCCTTCGCGGACCATGACAACAACGCGGGTCCCGTTTTCCTCGTGCTCAAGGGTGAGGATTTCCGAGTCGGAGCTGTGCAGTTTACTGATCATTTCGCCACGGTCGTAAGGAATGAGCAGCTCCAGGCGTACGCCCGGCCGGGGAATGGACTGGCTGATGTCTTCCAACAACTCAGCAATGCCCTGGCCCGTGCGCGTGGAGACCACCGCGTGGCGGGGTTCCTTCTGCTTGAGGCGTTCCACCACGAAGGGGTCCGCGACATCAACCTTGTTCAGGACGATGATCTCGGGCACCTTGCGGGCATCCACCTCCGTGAAGACAGCCCGGACAGCAGCAATCTGGCCTTCGGGATCAGGATGCGAGGCGTCCACTACGTGCAGGATCAGGTCTGCGTCCGCCACTTCTTCCAAGGTGGAGCGGAAGGCTTCAATCAGCTGGGTCGGCAACGAACGGACAAACCCCACAGTGTCCGCCAAGGTGTAGCCGATGCCATCCGGCGTTTGGGCTTTACGGACGGTGGGATCCAAGGTGGCGAACAGGGCGTTCTCCACCAGCACACCAGCGTCAGTGAGGCGGTTCAGGAGCGAGGACTTGCCGGCGTTCGTGTATCCGGCGATTGCGACGGAAGGAACGGCATTACGACGGCGGTTGGCGCGCTTGGTCTCGCGCGCCGGCTTCATCGCGGCGATCTCACGGCGAAGCTTGGCCATGCGGGTGCGGATGCGACGACGGTCCAGTTCGATCTTGGTTTCACCAGGACCACGCGAACCCATGCCGGCACCAGCCCCACCCACCTGGCCACCGGCCTGGCGGGACATGGAGTCACCCCAACCACGGAGGCGCGGGAGCAGGTACTCGAGCTGGGCAAGTTCAACCTGGGCTTTGCCTTCACGGCTCTTGGCGTGCTGGGCGAAGATGTCCAGGATCAGCGTGGTGCGGTCCACTACCTTGACCTTGACAATGTCCTCAAGGCCACGGCGTTGGGAAGGAGCCAGCTCGGTGTCCACCACTACGGTGTCCGCACCGGTCGCGGCAACGATGTCCTTGAGCTCCTGGGCCTTGCCCGACCCCAGGAAGGTCCCTGGGTCCGGCTTCGTTCGCCGCTGCACCAAACCGTCAAGTACTTCCGAACCGGCAGTCTCTGCCAAGGCAGCGAGTTCGCGGAGCGAATTTTCTGCGTCGGCCAGTGTCCCTTCGGTCCAGAGTCCGGCCAGGACAACGCGCTCAAGGCGCAGCTGCCGGTATTCGACCTCGGTGACGTCTTCGAGTTCCGTGGACAAGCCAGCCGTACGGCGCAGTGCACGGCGCTCGGCCAGGTCTTCCTGGTCACCGTCGTAGATGCTGTGTTCCTGGTCAAGCGTGGAAATGGCCTGCGCCTTGCCGAACACACCACCGGCATCGTCGTTATCGGATGCCTGCGCAGGTACATCCTTGGAAAGAATCCGGTCGATTACGGCCTGGATTTGTTCAGGACTCATGTCCTGGGCGTCGGAATCGGATCCGGAGTGCTTCTGGGTGGTCATGGTCTCCTTAGACTGTTCGGCTATTCCAGAATAGTGCTGTTTGCTGTTCGATGGGGCGGTATTCGCGCTGGGCTGACGGGCATGGGCCAAAGAGGGCCTCCTGTGCTGAACGGCCGCCCGTGGAATGGACGGCGGTTGCTGTGATCTGGCGTGGTGGGATCCGCGCGGAGGTTCCTGGCCATCTGGAGATTGCACTGCCGGCTTATCTGGAGCCGCACAAGATGCTGGCGGTTCAGTGGGCTGGGCTGGATGGTGTGATCTTCAAGACATCCGTGATCGGAAACGCGGGTCAACGGAAATGCCGGTGGGACCTGCCTGGCGGAAAGATCGGGGCTTGGCAGAACTGCCAAGGACCGGGCTGCATCGCGGGGCGGTGCCGTGTGACGCCTGAGTACTCAGGCGGGCTGCGGCGTTATTACTCGAAGATCAAGAACATGCGTTTCACACTATCATCCAATGTCAAGCCGCCCCTGGGGACAGGCAGTTTCCCATGGCGCCGATAGCCAACTAATCTGGCAAATTATGGAGTCTGCACACTATTTCACCGCCCAACCGGCCGGACCGTTCACCCGAAAGCCACTCACGGTGGAACTCGCTGGAGCCACACGCCACTTGCAGACCTCCTCCGGCATCTTCAGCCCCGACGGAGTGGACAAGGGCACTGCCATACTCTTCTCCGAAGTTCCGCCGCCTTCACCGCAGGGAAACTTGTTGGACATCGGCTGCGGCTGGGGTCCCATTGCTTTGACGTTGGGGCTGATGGCGCCCCACGCCAAGGTGCACGCTGTGGACGTCAACGAGCGCTGCGTCACGCTGACCAATGAGAACGCGGCTGCCTTGGGCCTGGACAACGTGACGGCGAGCCTGCCACACGAGGTAGACCCCGCCGTCGAGTTCGACACCATCTGGTCCAACCCGCCCATCCGCATCGGCAAGGACGAGCTGCACAGCCTGCTGCTTACGTGGTTGCCACGGCTGGCCCCGGGAGGAAACGCTTGGCTGGTGGTTCAAAAGAACCTTGGTTCCGACTCCCTCCAGCGGTGGCTCGCCGGCGAGCTGGACAAGAGCTACTCCGTGGGCCGGGAGAGCACGTCCAAGTCCTTCAGGATCATTCGGGTCAGGAAAGCGTCCCAGTAGCCACGATCACGGCCGGGCCGCTGAGCTCTACATGCTCACGGCCGCCTGCACCGGGGAAGAACTTAACACCCACGACGCCGCCCGGCACGTTGACGTGCCAGTCGTTCGGCGCTGTGTTGCCGGCCCAATGACGAATGGCGACGGCGGCAGCGCAGGCTCCTGTGCCGCATGATTGGGTCTCCCCTACGCCGCGCTCATGGACGCGCATGGTGATGGTGCCGACGCCGTCTTCAACCAACGGTTCGGCCGGAACAACGAATTCAACGTTGGTCCCGTTGACAGGCTTGGGATCGACCACCGGCGCCTTGAACAACTGCGTGGCCGACAACTCCTTGAGTTCGGCCAAAGCAACCACAGTGTGGGGATTGCCCATGCTGACTGAGAGGCCGGGACGGGCTACCTCCAGGCCGTCCGCGCTGACCAGCGCGTCCATGGCCTTGCTGGTGGCTTCCTTGGGGAAGATGAACTCCCACGGGCCCATGTCCACGGCGTAACCGTTGGCCGTACGGACCACTTTCTTGACCCCGCCACGGGTGCCGATGGTCAAGGTTTCGCCCGGGCCAAGATCCACCAATTTTTCGGCAATCAAGAAGTGCACGAAGACGCGGACGCCGTTGCCGCACATCTCCGAGAGGGAACCATCACCATTGCGGTAATCCATGAACCATTCGGCGTCTGGATCCTTCTCCAGGAGGTCCCGGCCCTCCGGAAGGAACCGCGACGGAACAGCCCGGATAAGGCCGTCTCCACCAATGCCTACGTGGCGGTCGCACAAGTGGGCGACCTGCTCCGGGCTGATCTCGTGGGCATCGCCGGGGTCGGCAATCAGGACGAAGTCGTTGCCCGTTCCATGGCCCTTGGAAAACGTCAGACCGGCAAGGCTTGAGGCGGTCACGGTAGCACCGGCAGCTGCGGACTGCTGGGCGGGAACTGCAGGGGTTTCATCCATGCCACTAGGCTACCTTCCACGCTGGTTCGGCCAGAAATCAGGCCTGCGGGCTTGAAGCGGTGGCGACGGCCTGGGCCGCGAGGTCGGGATCCTGCCAGTCAAGCCAGGTGATCCGGGGGTCGGCCCTGAACCAAGTGAGCTGACGCCTGGCGAACTGCCTGGTGGCCACGATGGTTTCCTCAGACGCGGCAGCGACGTCGGTTTGCTGGTCCAGGACCCTCAGGAACTGCGCGTACCCCAGGGCGCGGGACGCGGTCTTGCCCTGCCTGAGCCCTGCAGCATCAAGCCGTTCAACCTCGTCCAGCAGACCATCCTCCACCATCCGATGGACCCTATGTGCCAACCGTTCCCTCAGGACCTCACGGTCCACTGACAGGCCGATCTGCACTGCCGGCTGAAAATACTCGCGTTGCGGCATGAACGAACTGAAAGGGCGTCCGGTGAGCTGGTGCACTTCAAGGGCCCGGATCACCCGCCGCGCGTCCCCCAAACGGGCTGCCGACACGGGATCAACGACTTCAAGCCGTGTCCGCAGCGGCGCGAGGCCGTGCGCGTCATACTCTTCTTCCAGCGCCTTACGGATGACGGTGTCGGTGCCGGGGAACTCCAGGACATCCAGTGCGGCACGGACGTACAGACCGGATCCCCCTACCAGGATGGGGCGTTTCCCGCGGGAACGTATTTCCCCAATGGCTCTACGGCAGTCTGCCTGGAAGTCCGCAACACTTGCCTCCTGGGAGACATCCATGGTGTCCAGCAGGTGATGGGGAACGCCCTTGCGCTCTTCCACGCTGATCTTGGCCGTTCCGATGTCCATCCCGCGATAGAACTGCAGGGCATCCGCGTTGATGACCTCACCGTTCAAGGCGAGGGCCAGGTTGACGCCCAGGTCCGACTTGCCGGAACCAGTGGGTCCAACCACTGCAATGACGGGCAGGGAAGCGTCCTTGGTGGAGGTAGGCACGAGGATCCTGGTCCGACGTCAGGCGCGACGAGCCGGCAACGACGGCATGCCCAAGGACACCCCGGCCTTGCTCGAGGCCAAACCCGGTGCAGGGACACCGCAGGACTCTGCTTGGGAACGATCCCAAGCGTCGCCGGCACGGGATCGGCGCAATACATAGTCGCCAGCGGTAGCCGGATCCGCCACAAGATGGAAAGCAGCAGCCTCCGTGATCGTGACTGTCACAAAGTCTCCGGGACGGGGAGTATCTGCACCGGACGGCACGGAGAAGTGCACCAGGCGCTGATCCTTGGAACGACCGGATAAGCGGTGGGTTTCCTCGGCTTTACGCCCCGACTGGGCCGTCACCAGCACTTCAACTGTCCGGCCCAGCTGCTTGGCATTCTCCTCAGCGGCAATGCGGTCCTGGAGGGCCGTCAGCCTTTCGAAACGCTCCTGCACCACATCCTTCGGAAGCTGCTCCGGCAAGTCTGCGGCCGGCGTGCCGGGCCGTTTGGAGTACTGGAAGGTGAAGGCTGAGGCGAAACGGGACTTCTCCACGACATCCAGGGTCGCCTGGAAATCCTCTTCAGTTTCGCCTGGGAACCCGACGATGATGTCCGTGGTGATGGCTGCGTTGGGAATCCGATCACGAACCTTGTCCAGAATCCCGAGGAATCGGCTGGATCGATAGGAACGCCGCATGTCTTTGAGGACTTTGTCTGAGCCGGACTGCAAAGGCATGTGCAATTGCGGCATGATGTTGGGCGTCTCAGCCATGGCGTCGATGACGTCATCGGTAAAGGCTGCGGGGTGCGGGCTGGTGAAGCGAACGCGTTCCAAGCCCTCGATTTCACCGCACGCGCGCAAGAGTTTGGAGAAAGCCTGCCGATCCCCGAACTCCACGCCATACGAGTTGACGTTCTGGCCGAGGAGAGTCACTTCCACAGCGCCATCATCCACGAGCGCCTGGATCTCAGCGAGGATTTCTCCGGGGCGTCGGTCCCTCTCCTTGCCGCGGAGCGAAGGCACAATGCAGAACGTGCAGGTGTTGTTGCAGCCCACGGAGATGGAAACCCACCCCGCATAAACAGAATCCCGTTTAGTGGGAAGAGTTGACGGGAAAACATCCAGAGACTCGAGGATCTCAAGTTGCGCTTCATTGTTATGCCGGGCGCGGTCCAGCAGGGCAGGCAGCGCGCCAACGTTGTGGGTGCCAAACACGGCGTCAACCCACGGCGCCTTCTTGACGATGGTTTCCCGGTCCTTCTGGGCCAGACAGCCACCTACGGCAATCTGCATGCCGGGGTTCGCCGCCTTGACCTGCCTGAGTTGGCCGAGATTGCCGTAGAGCTTGTTGTCCGCATTCTCCCGAACAGCGCAGGTGTTGAAGACCACCACGTCAGCGAGCTCACCCTCCGCAGGCACGTAACCCGCGTCCTCCAGGAGTCCCGCCATGCGCTCTGAATCATGGACGTTCATCTGGCAGCCGAACGTGCGGACCTGATAGGTCCGGGGCTCAGCCGAAGGAGTGGCGGAAACTGTTGGGGAAGGAATGGTCAAACTCACTACTCAAGGGTACCGGCTTCTGCCAGCACCTCACCGACGATCCTGAAGGCCATGGAGGGGGCGTAGCCCTTCCGTGCCAGCATCGACGCCAGACGACGGGTGTACTTGTCCCGTTCCGCGCGATCAGCCAGATCGACGCCGGGACGCAGCTTGCGTTGAACAAGCTCACGAGCAGCCACTTCTTCATCCTGATCGCTGAGCTGCGACAGTGCTTCTTCGGCTGCGTCCAGTTCGATTCCCTTGTCCGTCAGTTCGCGGCGAAGTGCGCCTTTAGCTAGCTTCTTGCTCTGCGAACGGCTGCGGACCCACATCCTCGCAAACTCAGCATCATCAATCAGCTGAACCTCTTCAAACCGGTCCAGGACTGCCTCGGCCACGTCCTCGGGCACATTGCGTTCCGCGAGCTTGCGGGAAAGCTGGAGCCGGCTCCGCGGCGCCATCGTCAACTGCCTCAGGACGATGGCACGCGCCACGGACTCGGGATCAGGCTCGGGATCGGCGGATACGGACGACTCCGGATCCGGCCCTTTCCTAACCGTCAACGGCCTTCAGCTTTGGGGAGTCTTCCTCCGGCTTGACGCCAACGCCAAGCTTTTCCTTGATCAAGCGCTCCAGCTCCTGGGCGAGCTCAGGGTTATCCCGGAGGAACCGCCGCGAGTTCTCCATGCCCTGACCCAGCTGATCGCCATCATAGGTGAACCAAGAGCCCGATTTCTTGATGATGCCGTGCTCGACGCCCATATCAATGATGCCGCCCTCACGGGAGATGCCCTGGCCGTAAATAATGTCGAATTCAGCAATCTTGAAGGGCGGCGCCATCTTGTTCTTGACGATCTTGGCCTTGGTGCGGTTACCTACGGAGTCCGCGCCTTCCTTCAAGGTCTGGATACGACGGACGTCGATACGCACCGAAGCGTAGAACTTCAGGGCCTTACCACCGGTGGTGGTTTCCGGGGAGCCGAAGAAGACACCGATCTTCTCACGCAGCTGGTTGATGAAGATCGCTGTGGTTTTGGTCTGGCTGAGCCTGCCGGTGATCTTACGCAGGGCCTGGCTCATCAGGCGGGCCTGCAGACCCACGTGTGAGTCACCCATTTCGCCTTCGATTTCAGCACGGGGTACCAACGCGGCCACAGAGTCGATGACGACGATGTCCAGGGAGCCGGAACCTACCAACATGTCCATGATCTCCAAGGCCTGCTCGCCGGTATCCGGCTGCGAGACCAAGAGTGCATCGGTATCCACTCCGAGCTTTGCAGCGTAGTCCGGGTCCAGGGCGTGCTCGGCGTCGATGAAGGCCGCAATGCCGCCGGCACGCTGGGCACTGGCAACGGCGTGCAGCGCAACGGTGGTCTTACCCGAGGATTCCGGTCCGTAGATTTCCACCACACGGCCACGGGGCAGGCCGCCAATGCCAAGGGCGATGTCCAGGGCGATGGAGCCGGTAGGGATGACCTCGATGGGAGCCCGGGTGTCATCACCCAGGCGCATGATGGATCCTTTGCCGAACTGCTTGTCGATCTGGGCAAGCGCTGCTTCGAGCGCCTTCTCACGATCCGGGGTTGCCGCCATGGTTCACACCTCTGATGCTTTCTCGCTGTGGAGTGGCCCTAAGGGCCGCTTTCCTGTCATGTCAGACGCTATTACGACGTGCTGACATTTTTATGAGCCGAATCCGGCTATGTGGACAACCGGGCAATCCGGATGCTCGGAAATGCGGCCTTCGGGATCAATTTTCCTCTCACAGGAGCATATCCCCATCCGAACAGATATTCGAACAATGGTCCGGCGTGTCCCCTGCCAAGACAGCAGTGCGGCGCTCAGTTGGAAGCCGGTTTGATGTCCCGCCCCAGCCTGCGTTCGGCGGGAACGTCCTGCACTTCGCACACAGCCAACCACACCTCGCGGGGCTGGTAGCCGGAGGCCAGGGCCTCAACGGCAGTGCGCCCACCCACGCCTGCGAGTACCAAGGAGCCGGCGAGGACCCGGGAATAGCCTGCCCCGAACTCATCGTCCATCAATCGCCAAAAGTCACTTGCCCTCACGGATAGAGTCTCTCATGGAGCCGGACTCTAGAATGGTTGCCATGAGCAATCCTCTCCAGAGCACGCCCGGTCAGGCCGTGCCAGGCGACGCCGTAGACGACGCCCTCCAGCAGGTGGAACACCAGCTGAGCCTGCTCTGGCGCCGGGCCCGGTCAATCTCCCATCAATTGTCGCGCCAGGTCCACCCGGACATGGAACCGGCCGCCTACGGGCTGCTGACCGTCATCCGGAGGGAAGGACCCATCAGGCTGACCGACCTCGCTACGTGCATTGGCGTTGGCAAGCCGTCCGTGAGCCGGCAGATCGCTTTCCTGGAGAGCATCGGCCTGGTCTACAAAGAAGCTGACCCGCAGGACGGAAGGGCACAATCCATCCGCCTGACGGACAAGGGCGAGGACAAGATGCACCAGGTCCAGGATGCCCGGCGGCAGGTATTCCGCGAACGCCTGGGCGAATGGCCGCTTGAAGACGTCCAGACCCTTGCCGACTACATGGGCCGGCTCAATGCGATCTACGGCGACGGCGTCCTCAAGGACGTGACCCTGAGGGAACCCGACATTGCCGCCGACCCCGCCAAACCGACCGACGCCTGATCCGCGAGGACTCCCGCCCCTCAGGCCATACCAGCGAATACCAAAGAAGGTCCCCAGCCGACGGCTGGGGACCTTCTCCAAATTCTGGTGGAACGGTTACCGGGCTCCGGAGAGCATTCCCTGTGGGAAGTCGTCCGTGAGGTCCAGATCGCGACCGTAACGCTGGGAGAATTCCTGCGGAACGGTGTCCGGCACGGCCACTCCCTCAGCAACGGCCACACGGTCGCTGACTTCGCGGAGCATGTGGGACAACGGAACATCCAGGGCTGTGCAGATAGAGGACAGGAGCTCGGAAGAAGCCTCCTTCTGTCCGCGTTCAACTTCACTCAAGTAACCAAGTGAGACGCGGGCGCTGTGCGAAACCTCGCGGAGGGTACGGCCCTGACGCTGGCGGACATCGCGCAGTACATCACCGATCTCGTGGCGTAGTACAACCATTTTGCGCTCCTTCTGTTCGCTCTGTGCCTGATCAGCCAAGCCCACATCCTTCCAGCGGACAACGCCGTTTACGGATACGGGCTGCTTTACCATCTGTATCGCCTTGCTCCCTCAGTCATCCGGTTCGCTGGTGGGCGGACCGGGTTGGTTTCTACATCCTAGGCGCCCCGGCTCTTCCGAAGCGACTCAATGACACAACTATTGGCAATCAGTTTTTGTTCCCGGCTACTTTACGAACGGTAACCATCCCCCTCCAGCGCGGCAAGCAGACGCACCAGGGCCGCCTCGCAGGCTTGCTCGCGAATGGACTGGCGGTCCCCCGTGAAGCTGAATTCGAAGGCTTGTGTTCCGGCATCGGCAGCGATTCCAACGAACACTGTTCCCACGGCTTTGCCGTCGTGGGGATCAGGTCCGGCCACGCCGGTAGTGGATACTCCAATCCTGGCGCCGCAGGCGCGCCGGGCACCGTCGGCCATGGCTTCCGCAACAGCACCGTCCACGGAGCCGACGTCGGCAAGCAGCCCTTCCGGGACGCCCAGGACGCCGGCCTTGACGGAGTTTTGATACGCAACAACTCCGCCCTGAAGCATCCCTGAGGCGCCGGGAGTATTGGCCAAGGTGGCCGCTACCATTCCAGCGGTGAGCGACTCAGCCGTAGCCACCGTGAGGTTCTTTGCGATCGCCGCGGCGACCACCGCCGTCGACGTCTCTGCCGCGGCGACCACCGCCGTCGACGTCTCTGTTGCGGCGGAGACGGCGTCACCGGACGTCATGCCCGACGCCCCGCCGCCCGCAGCCTGAGGGCTTGGACGATGTATTCGACGCCGGTCCACAGGGTGATGGCAAGCGCCAGCATCATGACCCAGAAGGCAACGTCGCCCAGCCAGGGGGCGATCGCTTTGAGGGGAAGGATGTACAGGAAGATGGCTACGGTTTGGACCACCGTCTTCAGCTTTCCACCCCTGGAGGCCGGCATGACGCCGTACCGGATCACGACGAACCGAAGGGCCGTGATCCCCCACTCGCGGACGAGGATGAGGATGGTGACCCACCACGGCAGTTCCCCCAGGATGGACAGGAGCACCAACGCGGAGCCGATCAGCAATTTGTCGGCGATGGGATCGGCGATCTTGCCGAAATTGGTGATGAGGCCGCGCGCCCTGGCGATGTCGCCGTCGAGCTTGTCCGTGTAGATGGCTACCGCGAAGGCCACCACGGCTGCCCAGCGCCACAGGCCGTACTCGCCGTTGTCGGCGAGCAGGAACCAGACGAAAAACGGGACCAGGACGATCCGGAGCATCGTGAGGATGTTGGGCAGGTTCCAGACATCGGAGTTGCTGGACGTCGCGTTATCACCCTCGGCTGTAGTCACCCCTCTAGGCTACCGTCTTTGGGCTGACGCCTTTGAAGCTAGCGCCCCGTCAACGACCAGGCGTCTTCGCCGCCTTCGTCGTCGTCATCGGGCCCGTCAGCGCCATCGTAATACTCAATGGCCTGCGTCCGGTTGTCCAGGTCTGCCTGCACGAGATCCTCCGCATAACCGCCGACGGCGATATTCGAGTTCGCGTTGTCGCTCAGGGCCGCCGTGTGGGCGTCGGGGGCGGCGGGCGATTCCTGGCCCTTCATCGCTGCCAGGACGGCCGCGAGGTCGTCCGGCTTGACCAGGACATCGCGGGCCTTCGAGCCTTCCGAGGGCCCCACCACGCCGCGTGATTCTAGGAGGTCCATGAGTCGCCCGGCCTTGGCGAAGCCCACCCGGAGCTTGCGCTGCAGCATCGACGTGGAGCCGAACTGGGTGGTCACCACCAACTCGGTGGCCTGCAACAGGACCTCGAGGTCGTCTCCGATGTCGTCGTCGATCTGCTTCTTGGGGGCTTCGGCAGCAACGTCGTCGCGGTAGACGGCCTGGAGCTGTCCCTTGACGTGCTCCACCACCTTGTGGATCTCGGATTCCGTCACCCAGGCGCCCTGGACACGCATTGCCTTCGACGCACCCATCGGCAGGAAAAGCGCGTCACCCTGGCCAATAAGCTTCTCCGCGCCCGGCTGGTCCAGCACAACACGGGAGTCCGTCACGGACGAGGTTGCGAAGGCCATGCGGGAAGGCACGTTCGCCTTGATCAGGCCAGTGACCACATCCACGGACGGGCGCTGGGTGGCCAGGACCAAGTGGATACCGGCGGCACGGGCGAGCTGGGTGATGCGGACGATCGAGTCTTCGACGTCGCGCGGGGCCACCATCATGAGGTCGGCGAGCTCATCCACGATCACCAGAAGGTAGGGGTAGGGCTTGATGACCCGTTTGGAGTCCACGGGCGGCACCACTTTGCCGGCACGGACAGCCTTGTTGAAGTCGTCGATGTGCTTGTAACCATAGTTGGCGAGGTCGTCGTAGCGGGCGTCCATCTCCCGAACCACCCATTGCAGGGCCTCCGCGGCCTTTTTGGGATTGGTGATGATGGGCGTGATGAGGTGCGGGACGCCTTCGTAGGCGGTGAGCTCCACACGCTTGGGGTCCACCATGACCATGCGGACTTCATCCGGGGTGGCACGCATGAGGATGGAGGTGATCATGGAGTTCACGAAGCTCGACTTACCAGCACCAGTGGCCCCAGCCACCAACAGGTGGGGCATCTTTGCCAGGTTGGCCACCACGTAGCCGCCCTCGACGTCCTTGCCAACGCCCATGACCATGGGGTGGTCTGTCCGGCGGGCGTTCTGGCTCCGCAGCACATCGCCCAGCGAAACCGTTTCGCGGTCCGTGTTGGGGATCTCGATACCAATCGCCGATTTGCCGGGGATGGGGCTCAGGATGCGGACATCGCTCGATGCGACCGCGTAGGAAATGTTCTTGGACAGCGCTGTAACACGCTCCACCTTGGTACCGGGAGACAGCTCGATCTCGTAGCGCGTCACAGTGGGACCACGGCTGAAGCCAGTCACGGAAGCGTCCACGTTGAATTGTGTCAAGGTGTCCGTCAGGGCGGCGACGACGGCGTCATTCGCCTCCGTGCGCTCCTTCGGAATGGAGCCCGGCGTCAGGTAGTCCGAGGCCGGCAGTGTGTAGGTGACATCCCCGGCGAGGGACAACTGCTCCGTGCGCTGTGGGATCGGCGTTTGCGGGAGCGGCGCACCGGCAGGCTTCGCGGGGACCTGGGCCACGGTGGGTGCGGGAACGGTCATGTCAGGAGTGATGACCGGGATGGCTTCGGTGGGGTTGTCGATGCCGGGCACACCCCCGAGGCCCTGGGCTGCCTTGATCTTCCCGACGGCGATCTCCGCCTGGGTTGGGCGACGCACCCCCGGCGGAACGCGCGGTTCCGACGCGGCGGGGGTTTCGTCGTCGTCGACTATTGCGTGTTCGAAAGCTTCGTCCCCGACGTAGCCCTCCAGGCCTGCCTCGGGTTCCTCGTCCTTGCCGAAGAGGCGCATGCGCTTCTTCTTGGGCTTGGCCGGTGCGTCGTTTTCGTAAAGGTAGCTGCGATCGTGGGCGTCCTTGCCGGAACCGTCCATGAGGTCCACACCCATAAGGTGCTCATAGGCACCCCGGATCCGGGAGGGAATGGCGCCAAACGGGGTCGCGGTGACGATCAGGAAAGAGACGAACGCCAACAAGCTGTAAAGGACCACCGGTACTGCACCATGGATTGCGGCCAGAGGGGCGGCAGCGAGGAATCCCAACATGCCGCCTGCCTTGCGCAGGCCATCGAACCCATCGGCCACGGTGGGCAGGCCGCCAATGACGTGGGCCAAACCCGAGCCGGCCAGGGTCATGATCATGAAGCCAATGCCCACACGGTTGTTGCCGCGGCCGTCCTGGGGTTTCCGGAACAATCGGAAGGCACAAACAAAAAGCATGAAAGGCAGAATCAGGGTCATCCAGCCAAACGTCCCGTTGACGACGCTGTAGACGGCGTCCGGAAGCCAGCCTGTCAGGCCCCACCAGGCGAAGGTGGCAATCGCGATGCCCAACACCAGATTGAACAGGGCTGCGCCGTCACGGCGATCCGCTGGGTCGAGGTCGCTGACGTCGTAACCGATGCGCCGGACGCCGGCACCGACCACATGGCCGATCCCCTGCCAAAAACCTGAAAGCATGCGCAAGGGCAGCGGAGCCTGGGGCACGACGGCGGCTGCCTGCTTGGTGCGGGCAGTGCTTCCACGCCCGCTTTTGCTCGCGGCGGCGCTGGTTTTGGATGTGGCTGCGCTCCGGCCTGTTCCGCCGGATTTACTGCTGGAGCTGCCTCGTGGCGTGGAGGTAGTACGGGTCGCCATAAGTGCCACGGTACCGCAAGGGGGCCTGAAATCCGCGGATTTCAGGCCCCCTTGGGTATGCATGTTGCCCTGGGGCTACGCCTCAAGCACCACCGGAATGATCATGGGACGGCGGCGGAGCTTGCGGTTGACCCACGTGCCGATGATCCTGCGCACCACCTGCTGCAGCTGATGGTTGGTGTGGTCTGCGTGATTAAGCACAGCGTCTTCCAGCGCGGCGTTGATCTTGGGGATGATCTCGTCGAAGACGGAATCATCCTCAGCAACACCACGGGCATGGATTTCCGGTCCGGACACGATCTTGCCGGTAGTGCGGTTGATGACCGTGATGATGGAAATGAAGCCCTCGTCTCCGAGGATGCGACGGTCTTTCAGATCGGCGTCGGTGATCTCACCCACGCTGGAACCGTCCACGTAGACGAATCCGACCTCTACTTGGCCAACGATGTTGGCTTTGTGGTCCTTCAGGTCGATCACTGTGCCGTTGTCGCTCAGGATGATGCCCTCGGAGGGAACACCGGATTCCCGTGCGATGTTGCCATTGGCAATAAGGTGACGGGTTTCTCCGTGCACGGGCATGGCGTTGAGCGGCTCAAGGATGTTGTAGCAGTACAGGAGCTCCCCTGCCGCTGCGTGCCCGGAGACGTGGACCTTCGCAGTGCCCTTATGGATCACGTCCGCGCCGAGCTTGAGGAGTCCGTTGATGATGCGGAACACGGCGTTCTCGTTGCCGGGAATCAAGCTTGAGGCCAGAATGACGGTGTCGCCGGGGCCAACCACTACGCGGTGGTCGCCGTTGGCCATCCGTGACAGTGCAGCCATCGGCTCGCCCTGGGAACCGGTGGACATCAGGACCACGCGGTCATCGGGCATGTTGTCGATGTTCTTGATGTCCACCAAAATTCCGGCCGGCACATCGAGGTACCCCAGCTTGGCGGCGATGGCCATGTTGCGCACCATGGAGCGTCCAACGAAAGCGACCTTGCGGCCATGCTTCTCTGCGGCATCAAGGACCTGTTGGACACGGTGAACATGGGACGAGAACGACGCGACGATGAGGCGCTTTTTGGCTTGGCCGAACAGGCGGTCCAAAGTGGGACCAATTTCCTTTTCGGCCGTGGTGAACCCAGGGACGTCCGCGTTGGTGGAGTCGGCCATGAAAAGGTCCACGCCCTCTTCCCCCAACCGGGCGAAGTGGCGGAGGTCGGTGATGCGGCCATCCAGCGGCAACTGGTCCATCTTGAAGTCGCCAGTGTGCAGGACCGTGCCACCCTCGGTCCGGATGAACACGGCCAGTGCATCAGGGATGGAGTGGTTTACGGCAATGAACTCGCACTCGAACGGGCCGAATTGCTCCACCTGGCCTTCGGTGACGGTCAGGGTGTAGGGCTTGATCCGGTGTTCCTGCAGCTTCGCTTCCACCAGGGCCAGGGTGAGCTGGGACCCGATCAGCGGAATATCGGCCTTGAGGCGCAACAGGTAGGGAACCGCACCGATGTGGTCCTCGTGACCGTGCGTCAGTACGACGCCGACGACGTCTTGCAGACGGTCTTCGATGTAGGAGAAATCGGGCAGGATGAGGTCTACGCCGGGCTGGGTCTCTTCTGGGAAGAGCACGCCACAGTCAACGACCAGCAGCTTGCCGTCGATTTCGAAGACGGCCATGTTGCGGCCGATCTCTCCCAGGCCACCGAGCGGAACAATCCGCAGCGTGCCTTTCGGCAGTTTCGGCGGCGTAACCAGTCCGGGAAGGGCGGTTTGGGTCATATTGTGCTACTTTCCGGCGGAACCGTCCTAGACGTTGAAGTCCATTCCGGCTTCCGCCAAATCCCCGCGGATGATGTCGATCTCGGCCGCGTCCGGCTCCACGAGGGGCAAACGGACAACCGAGTTGGGCAGGACTCCCTGCCACTTGAGAATCTGCTTGGCGGCTACTGCGCCTTGGACCCGCGTCATGGTTGCGCGGATGACGGGTTCCAGTTCAAAGTTGATGGCCCTCGCAGTGGCGAGGTCGCTGGCGTTCACGGCGTCGATCAGTTCGCGGAAGCGACGCGTGGCCACGTGGGTGGTGACGCCCACCAGGCCGACGGCGCCGAGCGCCATCCACTGGAGGGTCAATCCGTCATCACCGGAATAGAAGACCAGGTCAGTCTCAGCCATGACCCTGGTAGCAGCGGCAAAATCCGCCTTGGCGTCCTTGACCGCAACGATGTTCTGGTGCTTGGCCAGGCCGATCATGGTCTCAGGAGCAATCGCGATGGAGGAGCGGCCTGGGATGTCGTAGAGCATGACGGGCAGATCCGTTGACGAGGCAATGGTCTCGAAGTGCGCCCGGACGCCTGCCTGGCTGGGCTTGTTGTAGTAGGGCGTGACGATCAGGAGACCGTCCACGCCAACCTCAGCCGCGCGCTGGGAAAGGTGCACCGAGTGTGCGGTGTCGTTGGTGCCGGTTCCGGCAATGATGGCAGCCTTGCCGCCGACGGCTTCTTTGACCGCACGGAACATACCGAGGTTTTCGTCGTCCGTGAGGGTTGATGTCTCTCCGGTGGTGCCGGTAACAACGAGCCCATCGCAACCATCCTGGACAAGCTTCTCTGCCAGTACAGCGGCTTGGTCGTAGTCCACCTTGCCGTCCTCGGTGAACGGAGTGACCATCGCGGTCAGGAGGGTACCAAGGGCGGGAGTGTGGGCGCGCAAGTCAGACATAAGAAAAACGTTACCCTGTCACGGGCTTGTTACAAGAATGGGTTCCGCGTGATGGTCCTCATGCCCCTGCTGCGGATCTGTAGGCGTCAAGGCGGGACCGGTTCAACGACACCATGGCGACTTCCGTTCCGGTGCCGGCCATCCGGACCAAGGCAACCCCGTCGGGGCCCCACCCTCCACTGAGGCCGCAGGAAGGGCCCAACAGCGTTTCCCCTCCAAGGTTCGCCAATAATCCGAACATCCGATGATCCATGGAACGGGCGCCCAAATGCAGTCCGAGCCTGAGCTCCTCGCCCCTCGTGTACAGCGCAGACACTGCATACACATCGGCCTTCGCTTCCGCCGCTGCACCGGCGTGGGCCGGATGCGCGGCGTCAGCACAGACAGCAAAGGCAACCCGCCATCCGTCAACGTCAAGCACCTCCGGACCGCTTCCAGGGACAAAAAGCTCCCGTTCCGGCCCATGCAAATGAGTTTTGAAGACCGGTTTCACCGAACCGTCACGGCCAACGACGAGCGAGGCCAGCCGGGGCGTCTGATCCACCTCCCGCCAGCCTGCGCCGACGACGGCCACCGTCCTGGTGCGGGCACAGACATCCTGGAGGGGGCGGAGCCGCGGGTCGTCTTCGGTCAACCACGGCGAAGGCCGGCTGCCCAGTAAGGGCCGTCCTGCTCCGCCGGGGACTTCGAATGCGGTGAGTTCGTACCCGGTCAAGGAGAGCTCGGGAAAAAGCACCAGGCGAGCACCACGGTTGCAGGCCTCCTCCACCAGCCTCACATGGGCCGCGACGTTGGCCTCCACGGCCGCTCCGCCGGCACCTGGAAGCAGCGCTTCATACTGAACGACGGCCACGCGAAGCACTGCCGGGTCATCCGGTTCATCCCTTGGGCGGGACGGGGCTTCAACGAACCCGGGCCCTGCGGGAGCGGTGTCAGCGGACGGGCTCTCAACGGACATGCCACCCAGGGGCTGGGCCGGCCTTTGGGTTGGGACTTGCGGGAGTGTCGGAGTCACCCGCCCATCCTATTCCGGAGGCGACCACAGGGTGTTGCAGGTCAGGGCGAGGCGAGGAGCCAGCAGGCCTTCCCAGTCCAGTCAGACACCGGCTGGCTAGGCCGGCCCAGGCGTCCGCGCAGGCTGCTCCGAGCAATACTGCGCCACGGCCCGCTCCTTGAGGTGTTCAGCCCAGGTCACCAAGCGCTGGGAAGCGCGAACGTACTCGAACAGTTCCAGCGGCGTCAGGGAATCCAAGTCTGCCTCGGATAGCCGCCGGGCCAGTTCAGCTCCTGGCGGCTGCTCGGCCAATACTGTTCCTTCGCGGCGCCACTGGGTGTCTTCAGGGGGTTCGCCCGCCACGAGTTGCCTGAACAGGAAGTCGACGACGCCAGGGCTCATTGCTTTCATGGGTCCGGTGAGACCGTCGGGTGGCGTGGGAACATCGTTCATCCTGCCATGCTATTCGAACATATATTCGAAAACAAGAGCCTGACTCCACCGCCGGTCCGGCTCACAGTTGGCTGTGAGACCATCGCAGCATGACTTCGCAAGAGACTGCGCCTCCGCGGAAAGCGCGCGACGGCGGCCAGGTCTCCTTCCGGCTCACTGGGATCGACGCCGCCAGGGGTGCAGCGTTGCTTGGAATGATGTCCACGCACCTCCTGCCGACGTTCGGGCCCTCCCCGTCGTGGGAGCCGACCTTCGTGGGACTGGTATTTTCGGGCCGGTCTGCTGCTCTCTTCGCTGTCCTTGCCGGCATTGGATTGGCGCTGAGTACGGGCCGGCAGGAACCTCGCGCAGGCAGCGATCTCCGGTCCGCCAGGGGCGGCGTCGCAATGCGCGCCCTGGTGATTGCGGTCGTCGGCCTCACCCTGGGAGGGCTGGACGTCAACGTCGCCGTCATCCTGGTGCATTACGCCGTACTTTTCCTGTGCGTCCTGCCATTCCTTGGCCTTCGGCTCAAGGCACTGTGTTTCTGGGCGGCGGGCTGGGTGCTGTTGTCACCGCTGCTGGCCTACCTGGTCCGGCCGTTGCTGTTGGACGCCGCACCTCCCCTGCGACTGGGTCACAACCCCAACGGCGAGGACCTGGGGACGCCGGCTCGTCTCCTCGCAGACCTCTTCTTCACTGGTTACTATCCGGTGTTCCAGTGGATCTCATATCTGCTGATCGGACTGGCGCTCGGCAGGTTGGCGCTGAAGACCGCGAAGGTGCAGTTCCTGCTCTTAAGCGGCGGAATCGCTGTGGCTGCAGCGGCAAAGCTGGGAGGGTTCCTTGCCCTGGAAGCATGGGGCGGCCAGGCCGCGCTGGAGGCGCTTCCCGGCACCCGCGGGTACCCGCTGGAAAGCATGCTTCAGGTTAATCTGACCGGGCTGGAGCAGACCGGTTCGTGGTGGTGGTTGGCCACGGCGTCCCCCCATGCAGGGACCACGCTGGACCTGCTGCACACCAGCGGAACGGCTGCCGCAGTGGTGGGTTTCTTCCTGCTGCTCGGTACCGTGGCCGAACGTATCAAGGTCAATTTCCTGATAGTTCTCAGCGGGCCGGGAGCCATGACGCTCAGCCTCTACTCTGCCCATGTATGGGTGGTTTCGGGGTTCACCAACCAGCCGCTGCCTGCAGGGTGGACGGAAGAGGTCATGTACTGGACCCAGGCACTGTGTGCCGTGGCAATCGGCGTGTGCTTTGCCTTGATCCGGCGCCGCGGACCGCTGGAGTGGGTAGCCCATACGGCGTCGAGGCTGGGCAGCTACCGTCCCGCAGCGGTGGGCTGAGAGCGGAACAGCTTCACGGCGTCGCGCATTGACGCCCGGGCGCGCTTGCGGTCCCCCGAGGCGTCATAGGCGCAACTCAGCCGGAACCAGGAACGCCAATCCTCCGGCGCCGCCTCGGCCTCGGCGCGGTACTTCTCGAACTCCGCATCCGCGGCAGCCCGGACAATCCGCCCGCCGGGCGTTCTCGGCAGGGTGTCCTCGGGCAAACCGCCTTCCGCTTCCAGGACCTTGGCCATCTGCTCGGTGCGGGCGCCAAACAGGAGCTCACGGATGAGCGCCCACGCACCGACGATGGGCAGGACCAGATAGGCCGCTCCAATGCCCTTCGCTACCAGGTTCGGATCACCGAGGAGGAGGAACGAGCGCTGGACGGACACCACCAGGTACAGCACAAGCAGGAGGGTGATGGCGCCGACCCAGATTTTGGTGCGGTTCTTCTTCAAGGAAGTCCAAAAGTTTCCCATGGACCTAGAGTCCCAGGTCCAGGTAGCCGTCCAGGCCAACCGTGAGGCCGGGGTGCGCTGCTACCTTGCGCAATCCCAGCAGGACGCCGGGCATAAAGGAAGCCCTGTCAAAGGAGTCATGGCGCAACGTCAGCTGCTCACCCGGACCGCCTAAAAGGACCTCCTGATGGGCTACCAAACCGCGGAGCCTGACACTGTGGACGCGGACACCCTCCACGTCACAGCCCCTGGCTCCGTCCAACGATGTTTCAGTGGCGTCCGGGCTTGCTGGAACTCCGGCTGCCTGCCGTGCATCAGCGATCAGCTGCGCCGTACGCACCGCCGTGCCGGATGGTGCGTCCACCTTGTTCGGGTGGTGCAGCTCGATGATCTCGACGGACTCAAAATACTGTGAGGCTTTGGCCGCGAAAGCGGAGGCCAGCACAGACCCCAGGGCAAAGTTCGGGGCGATCAGGACGCCGGTGTCCGGCTTCTGCTCCAGCAATGCCCGGAGGGACTCCAGCCTGTCGGCATTCCAGCCAGTGGTACCCACGACAGCGTGGATGCCATGCTCCACGGCAAACCGGACGTTGGTCTCGGTGGTGTCCGGGACGGTGAGGTCAACAACATACTGTGCGCCGGCGTCGAGCAGGGTTTCCAGGGAATCGCCGCGCCCCAGGGCAGCTACAAGCTTCATGTCATCAGCGGCTTCCACGGCTTTCACGGCTTCAATTCCCATGCGCCCGTGGGCGCCCAGCACTGCAACAGCAAGTTGTTCGGTCATGCCGTTAACCCTACCGCCGGGCCGGCACCCGACAGGAACCGTGACTCAGACCTACTCCCCCGCGCCAACCCACTCGACGGTGCCGTCGGTGAAGAACTGTTCCTTCCAAATGGGAACCTGCGCCTTTACCCTGTCCACCAGCTCGGAACAGACAGCAAACGCCTGTCCCCGGTGGGCCGCCGCGACGGCGCAGACGAGGGCCGGGTCGCCGATCTCCAGCATCCCGATGCGGTGCGCTGCCCATATGCGGACGGGTTGATCGGCTTCGCCTGAATGCTCAGCTACCAACTGGGCCACGACGTCGGACATGACCTGGTGCGCCGTGGGATGGGCACTGTAACTGAGTCGGTCCACACCCTTGCCGGAATCGTGGTTCCGGACTACGCCACTGAAGCTGACCACAGCCCCGGCGGAGTCCGACTCGACCGCCGCGATGGCTTGGTCCACCGAGATGGGTTCCGCGCTGAGGACAGCGCTGACTACTTCGAAATCTGTTTCAGTGCCCATGGCCACCTTCCATTTGTTCGCACAAGTGCCCGATCACTGGGTCCAGGACGGCCAATCCATCCATGACGCCCTTCGGGGATCCCGGCAGATTGATGATGAACGTCTTTCCCGCAGCTCCCGCGTGGCCGCGGCTCAGCATGGCCATCGGCGTCTTCGCAGCGCCCGCGCGCCGGATTCCTTCCATGATGCCGGGAATTTCGCGGTCCAGGAGCGGCAGCGTCATCTCCGGTGTCTTGTCATCAGGGCTCAGGCCCGTTCCACCGCTGGTGATGACGATGGCGGGGTCCTGGGTCAGGAGCGCCCTGAGGGCAGCTCCCACCGGTTCCCCGTCCGGCACCACCATGGTGGGGAACGTCTCGAAGCCGTGCTCATTGAGCCAATCGAGGATGATGGGCCCCGTCTCATCGGCGTAGATCCCGGCAGCAGCCCGGGTGGAGGCGATCACGACGCCGGCCTTCCGAACGCTGTTCGGCTCGCAAGCACTCATTCGCCGGCCTCCTGGACCGGTTCCCCGGAGACGTCCCAGTCGCCGCTCTTGCCGCCACTCTTGGCCAGCACGCGGATGTCCGTCAGCACGGCGTGCTTGTCCACGGCCTTGATCATGTCGTAGACACTTAGCGCCGCGACCGATGCCGCCGTCAGGGCTTCCATTTCGACGCCGGTCACGCCCTTGGTCTTGACGGTTGCCAGGATGTCCACCGAGCCGGCGCCCAAGTTGAAATCCACGGTTACTTTGGAAATCGGCAACGGATGGCACAACGGGATCAACTCGGGCGTCTTCTTCGCCGCCATGATGCCTGCCACCCGTGCCACGGCGAGCGCATCGCCTTTGGGCAGCTCACCGGCGCCCAGGAGGACCATCACATCGGGGGTTGTGCGGACGGTTGCCGTGGCGGTGGCCTCGCGTGTGGTCACTGCCTTCGCGGAGACGTCCACCATCTGCGCAGTGCCGTCGTGCCTCAGGTGCGTCAGGCCGCCGCCGTGTTCTGGTATCCCGGAAGTTTCATTCACAGCATCCATACTTCCACTTCGGCTCCTGCGGTGAGTTCCGTGACGTTGCCCGGGATCTGGACCAACGCGTTGGCACGGGCAAGGGCGTGGACCAGATGGGAGCCTGCGCCGCCTTCCATACGAAGGAAACCGTCCCCGGCCACCGAACCACGCCGGACCTGGTGTTTGCCCTCCGGCGAGGTCAGGGGTTCGGCCAGGCGTACTTTCCGTACGGGTCGTGGCGCGGGAGTTCCCATAACCTCCGACAGGGCTGGCCGAAGAAACATCTCAAAGGAGACGAGGCAGCTGACAGGATTGCCGGGAAATCCGAGGAACGGAACGCCGTTGAAGGTCCCCAGCCCCTGCGGCCCGCCCGGCTGCATTGCAACGGGGAGGAAATCAACGGGCTGGTCGGCCATCGCCTGGCGCACCACCTCGTAGGCACCCTTGCTCACTCCCCCGGTGGTGACAATGACATCCACGGGACGGTCCACCCCCCAGGTGTGATGGTGAAGGACGGCCAGGAGGTGTGCGGGGTCGTCGTCCGAGATGCCTGTTCGAACAACATCCAGGCCCGCCTGGCGCATGGACGCTTCAAGCAGCGTTCCGTTGGAGTCGAAGATCTTGCCGGGCGTGAGTTCTTCCCCCGGTTCCACTACCTCGTCTCCCGTGGTGATAAGGAGGACACGCAGAGCTTCAGGGACCTCAACTGTTGACAGGCCCATGGCTGCCAGCAGGCCGAGCTGGGCCGGTCCCAGCAGGGTGCCTGCCGCCAGGGCCAGGGCGCCCTTATGGATGTCGCTGCCGCTGTTCCGTACATAAGCACCGGGAGCCGCCGCGGGAAGGACGACGACGGCATCCATGGTTATCGGGTCGGGGAAGGCACTGGGGTGCGCTTTCTCGATGGGTACGACGGCGTCGGCACCCTCTGGAATCATGGCCCCGGTCATGATGGGCGCGGCGTGGCCGGCCTTCAGCGCCGTTGGTGTCGCACCTGCCGGGACTGGCGCTGCCACCCGGAGCTGCCCGCCGTCGTCGGGAATGTCTTGTGACCGGACGGCAAAGCCGTCCATCTGGGAGTTCGCGAACGGCGGCAAGGAGAGCGGCGCATGGACATCGACGGCGAGCGGCTTTCCCAGTGCGTCGAGCAACGGCACACGGTGGTTTCCCTTGGTGGTGGCAACGCCTGCCAGCAGTTCCACCACTGCCCGGCGATGGCTTGCAACAGATCTGGGCACGGACAACCTCCTGTTGTGACACGCTGGCTTCCGGAACTTCTCCGGACGTACCCAGACTAGGGCCTTAGCCCACCTTGACGCTGATGGTGTGATAGCCCGTGGCGCCGTCCGGAGCCACGGGGGCTTTGTCCTCGGTCTGCGGCTGGCCGGTCAAGTCGGTGGCCCGCACTTGGACCTCGTAGTCGCCGGGGGTGAGGTCCACGCCCAGCTGCCACTGATACCAGGTGTCCGTGGAAATCCCGCTCGCAAGAGTGGCCTGCTTCCAGGGGCCGCGGTTGACGCGGAGCTCAACGCGGCTGATGCCCCGGTGCTGGGCCCAGGCCACACCTCCGAACTGCACTGTGCCCGGCTGGACCGTCCTGCCGCTGCGGGGAACGTCGATGCGTGACTGCGTCTTGATGGGTCCGTGATCGCTCCAGCCCCGGGGAGTCCAATAGGCGGTGTCGTCTGCAAAGCGTGTGACTTTCAATTCGGTCAACCACTTGGTTGCCGAGACGAATCCGTAGAGCCCGGGAACGATCATGCGGACCGGGAAGCCGTGCTCCAGCGGGAGTGGTTCGCCGTTCATGCCGACGGCCAGGAGGGCGTCACGATCGTCGGTCAAGGCCTCCAAGGGTGTGCTTGCCGTCCAACCGTCGTTACTGGTGGACAGCACCATGTCTGCTCCGGCTTTGGGGCCGGCCATGGCAAGCAGTTCCCTGATGGGCCAGCCCAGCCAGAGCGCATTGCCTATGAGGTCTCCGCCGACGTTGTTGGACACGCAGGCGATGGTGACGTGCCGTTCGATCATGGGTTTGGCGAGGAGAGTGGCGAAGTCGATCTCGATCTCGCGGTCAACCAATCCGGTGACCCTCAGCCTCCACGCCGGAGGGTCGATAGCCGGTACCGTCAGTGCCGTGTCGATTCTGTAGAAATCGGAGTTCGGGGTCACCAGGGGGCTGATGCCGTCCACGGACAGCGAGGCGCCGGCGGGTATTGCCTGCGGTGGGATCACGGGTTCCGGGAGCGTCATGGAACTGCGGAAACCTGACGCCACGGCCGTGGCCCGGGTGAGGACCGCAGTGACGGTTCCGGCCACGGCGGCGGCGAGGGAGGTGCCAGCGAGGGCGTTGAGGAAACTCCGCCGTGCCAGGGGTGCGGGATCATGCCCCTGCAGTTCCTCGTTTGCGGCCTCGGGTGCCCACGTGACGAGCCGCCGGTTGAGGGTGCGCAACAGCAGCATCGTGACGACCGCGGCGACGATCGGGGCCAAGGCCGCCTGCGGGCTTGCTTGGGCACGCGTGACGACGGCGGTCAGTCCAGCTGCTCCGGCCACCCCGGCCAGAGCCAGTCCCCAGCCGGCGCGGCGATGCTCCAGAACGCCGGCCAGCGCGGCCAACAACCCCGCGACGAGAACGATGGATGCAACCAACACGATCTTGTCCGCTGTGCCGAACAACTGCACGGCCAGGTCCTTCACTCCGGGGGGCACTGCATCAATCACAGCTCCGCCCAGGGCCGTGACAGGGGAAACCAACGGGCTCAGCAGGCCCGCGGTCAGTTCGCCGGCCGCAATCCCCGCACCGCCTGACGCTACACCTGCCGCGGCAGGCCACAGACGTAGGCTGAGCCGGCCGCGTGACCGGGTGGAGGCACGGGTTTCCGGCCTGTCCACACTTTTATGCGTGCTCATGCTGCGCCTCCTGCGCGTTCGTCGGCTGAAATCCCGGACGTGGCCGGGACGGATCCCGCCGGAAGGGACAGCGCAAACCGGCAGCCGCCGTCAACGTTTTCCACGGTGACAGATCCACCGTGGGCCTTGACGATGCCGGCCACCATGCTCAGTCCAATGCCCGCGCCACTGTAACTGCCCTGCAGTCCCTCAGTGGTGCCCCGGGCGGGGTCTTTCTGCCAGCCCGTCTCGAACAGATGCGGCAGGTCCTCGCTGCGGATACCCCCACACTGGTCCTGCACTGCGACCACTGCATTTCCACCGTTCAGCCCCGGGCCCTCGCGTCCGACGCTGACGTGGACCTCAGTATCCGGCCTGCTGTAGATAATGGCGTTGAGGAGGATGTTCCGCACGGCCCGGGCGAGGCTGGGTCCATCGGCGACGGCCATGCACTCACGGTCGCCGCCGCCGTCGAGCGTGATACCGCGCTGAGCGGCCAAAGGTGCGAGGTCGGACAACGCATCGCTGACGAGGTCGTAAAGGTCCAGCCGTTCAGCACGGAGACGGAGAGTGCCGGCCTGGATCTTGGACAACTCCAGGAGGTCATTGACCATGGCGGTCATCTGCTCCGTCTGTCCGATGATCTTCCGGTAGTAACCAGGCACGTCGGACGCCATGCCGTCCTCAAGTGCCTCGGTCATGGCGCGCATGCTGGCCAACGGGGTCCGGAGATCATGCGATATCCACGACACCAATTCCCGCCGGGCAGTCTCAATGGCGGCTTCACGCTCCCGTGACTCGGCCAGGCTGCGGCTGCTGGCCTCAAGTTCCTTGGCCAGTTCGGCAAGTTCGGACGTCATGGCGGGAGCTCTGCCGCGCCCATCCCCGGCGTGATCCAAGGTCTCCCCTCGGCCCAGCCGCCGCGCGGCAACCACCAACCGTGCAGCGTTACGGGACACGCCCGCGCCCAGCATGAGTGACAAGGCAACAGCCACCGCTGATGCCACGGCCAGGATGTACCACATGACTTCCAGGTCCCTGGCAGAAATGAACATGGCATTGAACGCGCTGACCATGCCGGCTACCAGGACCGCAACCGTAGCCACCACCACCAGGCAGATCTGCGCCAGGACCGACGCCCGACGCAACAGTCGCAGGCTGAACAAGGTCGCGGCGCCGATGAGGACGGCCCAGAACAAGACCCAGGCCAGGATGGTCCACAGCTCACTGCCCTCCATGGCCACGCTCCCCGCCCTCGGCCTGCTCCCGCGCGTTGCCGGCGGCGGAATCAAAGCGGTACCCCACACCCCAGACCGTTTTGAGCAACTCCGGCTTGGTGGGGTTGGCTTCAATCTTCTCCCGCAGGCGACGCACGTGCACTGTGACTGTTGAGAGATCGCCGAAGTCCCAGCCCCACACGACCTTGATGAGTTCCTCGCGGCTGAAAACCTGGTGGGGCCGCCGCATCAGGAAAGCCAGGAGATCGAATTCGCGCACAGTCAAGGCCACCGGAGTTCCGTGATGCGTCACTGTCCGGGACGCGGGATCGAGTTGGAGACCCGCGGCTTCCACCGGTGGTTCCGGCGTGAACTCCTTGATGCTTCGCCGGAGCACCGATTTCACCCGGAGGACCAGCTCCCGCGGTGAGAAAGGCTTGGTGACGTAATCGTCAGCGCCCATCTCCAGGCCCAGGATCCGGTCATCTTCGGTTCCCAGGGCCGTGACCATGATCACCGGTACGCTCATGGACTGACGGAGCCGGCGGCATACCTCCACGCCGTCCAATCCGGGCAGCATGCGGTCCAGGATCACCAGATCGGGTTGGCGGGCCGCTGCCAACTGCAGGGCGGTAAATCCATCACCGGCCATGTCCACCTGGAAGCCAGCTTGCAGCAGGTAGTCGCGGACCACGTCGGCGATGGTCTGTTCATCTTCCACCAGGAGGATGCGGCGATTCCCTGGTTCCGCTGTTGATGCCGTAGGTGTGGTCACGCTTTCAGCATAGGTTTGCCGGCGGTCCCCGGCACCCGATTCAGGCATCCGCGGTGCAAGTGTATGGAATCCGTAAGAACTGCATGACTGTAATTGGTGTCACTGATCCTGCCACGGTGGCGTAGCCTGAATTCATGAGTGTTCAGCTGGGAATGCCGGTGCCCCCTTCGGGTGGCCCCGCAGGCAGCAAGGAAAGTGGCGTCGCGGTACCGCCGCCGCGCCCCGCAGGAACGCCTGCGGGCCTGTGGGACCGCTATGGCCGGCGGGCTACGGACATGCGGCTGTCCCTGACGGACAAATGCAACCTGCGCTGCACTTACTGCATGCCGGCCGAGGGGTTGGAATGGCTCTCGAAACAAGCCGTAATGACCAAGGACGAAATTGTCCGGATCGTCCGCATCGGCGTCAACGCCCTGGGCGTGCGGGAACTGCGCCTCACGGGCGGCGAACCCTTGGTCCGCGCTGACCTGTTGGACATCATTTCCGGCATCCGCAGCGACCACCCGGACCTCCCGATCTCCATGACCACCAACGGTGTTGGCTTGGACAAGAAGGCGGCGGCACTGAAGGCCGCAGGCCTCACCCGCATCAACGTTTCCCTCGACTCGCTTCATGAGGAAACCTTCACCCAACTCACGCGCCGGCCGTTCCTGGATCGCGTCCTGGCCGGCGTTGATGCCGCATGGGCGGCTGGCTTGGGGCCGGTCAAGTTAAATGCAGTGCTGATGCGCGGGATCAACGACGCCGAATCGCCGGACTTACTCGCCTGGGCATTGGGCCGTGGCTACGAGCTTCGCTTCATCGAACAAATGCCACTGGACGCCGATCACGGGTGGACCCGTCGCAACATGATCACGGCCGCGGAAATCCGGGATCTGCTCTCCCGCGACTTTGTGCTGGGCCACGACCCCCGCGAACGGGACGGCGCCCCGGCCGAACGCTTTGAAGTACGACGCCGGGACACGGCTTCCGGTGAAGCTACAGGTCCGGTCCTTGGTACAGTCGGCATCATCGCGTCGGTCACCGAACCGTTCTGCGCCGACTGCCGCCGAACGCGCATCACGGCCGAGGGCAAGATCATGAGCTGCCTCTTCTCCCGGGAAGAGTTCGACCTCCTGGGCCTGCTGCGTGACGGGGCCACAGATCATGAACTGGCATCGCGGTGGGAAGACGCCATGTGGGTCAAACCTAAAGCCCATGGCATGGACCACACAGGTCTTGGCGCAGCGGACTTTGTCCAGCCGGACCGCAGCATGAGCGCAATCGGAGGCTGAACCCGTGCTTGTCCGTTACTTCGCTGCCGCACGCGCGGCGGCCGGTGTCGAGGAAGAACGTCACGTCCTCCCGGAAGGCACCAGCCTGGAAGCGTTGCTGGAAGCCGCCCTCGCCGTCGAACGTCCACTGCCTCCAGAAGGCACTCCGACGCTGGACCGCATCGTGGCACGAAGCAGTTTCCTGCGCAACGAGGTAGCTGTGAGGGACCGTTCAGCACCGCTTGGAGCCCAGGACGTCATCGATGTCCTGCCGCCCTTCGCCGGAGGCTAAGGATCTGGCTCAGGCCTTACGAAAGACGCTCTTCAGCAACGGACTGAAGTCCGGTGTCCCTTCCAGCCGTAGATCTGCCGTGTGCACCAGGACCCCGTCCTCGACGCGGAATGTGTGCCTGGCGACGCCGTCGGCAGTCCTCCTGTCCAAGGTCAGGGTGCCTGCATTCCACGCTCCTCTGACCGGGCTGGACGGCGGCCTCCCCAAACTGTCTACGTAGTACCAAAGAGTGTCCCCGTGATCCCGGTCCACAGTGAACATGCCATGCCCTTCAAAGTGCGTGCCGTCCGCCTCGCGGTGCCGGTAGCTCTGGACGACGGCGTACCCTCCGGCAGCCTTGGTGAAAACCACTTCCGCTTCAGCCGTCCGGGCACTCCCCCACGGCGACGCGGCAATCTCCGTGATGCCGCGCCAGTGACCGATGAATTCCTGCAACAGCTCCGCGGCCTGGCCGCTCGAGGGCAGATCCATTACGTCTCCAAAGTCGTCAGGGCAGCATGATCACCGTGTGATCATGCTGCCCTGTTGACAGTGCGTGCGTCCAGAGGCCTAGAGTCCGAAAGTCTCGGTTTCCTCGAAAGGACCCACCACAGTGATGGTGCGGGGTGCTGCTGCGAGTTCGCGGGCCAGGTCCTGCACTTCTTCCACCGTGACGGCCTGGATCCGGGCAAGGGTTTCGTCAATGTCCTGGAATTCTCCGGAAACCAACTCTGCCCGGCCCAACCGTGACATACGTGATCCCGTGTCTTCCAGGGCCAGGACGATTCCACCGCTGAGCTGGCCTACGGCCTTGCGGAGTTCTTCCTCCGTGATGCCCTCCTTGGCAAGCTTCTCCAACTCGACGCCCAGGAGGTCCAGCACCTGGCGGACCTTGGACGGCGTGCAGCCTGCGTACATTCCGAAATAGCCGGCGTCAGCGTAAGCCGCGGTGAAGGAGTACGTGGAGTACACCAGGCCTCGCTTCTCGCGGATTTCCTGGAACAGCCTGGAGGACATGCCGCCACCCAGGACAGCGTTGAGCACGCTCATGACGAATCGCCGGTCATCGGTTGCCACAATCGTGGGGCAACCCATGATGATGTTGGCTTGCTCCACGGGGCGCTTGACCACATGGAGGCCGGACGTTCCGCTGATGACGGCGCGGTCCGTTCCACGGCGGTTGACGGGGGCTGCCTGGGGGTCGAGCTGCCAGCCCGCGGCCGTCAGGGCATCGAGGACAAGGTCACAGACGACGTCGTGGTCCAGGCCGCCGGCAGCGGTGATGACCAGTTCCTCCGGGCGGTAGTAGCGCTGGTAGTGCGCCCAAACCGCATCCCTTGCCACAGCCTTGATGGCGTCAGGGGTTCCACCGATGGGACGGGCCAGGGGGTGGTTGCCGAGGACGGCCTCAACGAATTTCTCGTGGGCAACATCCGTAGGGTCATCGCTGTCCATTGCGATTTCCTCAAGGATGACGTCGCGTTCCTGCTCCAATTCAGCAGGATCCAGGACGGCGCCGGTGATCATGTCGGCAATGACATCGATGGCCATGGGCAGGTCGGTGTCCAGTACCCTGGCGAAGTAGCAGGTGCTTTCTTTCGCGGTGGCAGCGTTCGATTCGCCGCCCACCTCGTCAAAAGCCGACGCGATCTCCAAGGCGGTGCGGCGCTTGGTGCCTTTGAACAGCAAATGCTCAAGGAAGTGTGTGGAACCGTGCTGGCCGTCCGCTTCATCGCGCGAACCCACTGCCACCCAGAACCCTATGGTGGCCGAACGCTGGCCGGGCATTGCCTCGGTCAGGACGCGCACGCCGCCGGGAAGGACCGAGCGCCGTACGACGGAACCGCCCTCGGCACCATGGATCAATTCGCCGCCGGGAAGAGTTTGCTCCAGCGGCAAGGGTACGACAGTCATCAAGGCCTTTCAGGTTTTCGGGTTAAGGCCGGAAGGGCCGGTGGAGCTTTTTCAAGCCCACCGGCCCCGCCGGGTGTACTGCTTACAGACTACTCTGCGGCCGCTTCAGCGGCCTCAGCCGGAGCGTCCTCGGCAGCAGCTTCGTCTTCCTCGGCAACAACCGGGGAGAGGGAAAGCTTGCCGCGGTCATCGATCTTGGTGATCTCGACCTGGACCTTCTGGCCCACGGAGACTACGTCATCAACGTTGTCCACGCGCTTGCCGTTGGCCAGCTTGCGGAGCTCGGAGATGTGCAGCAGGCCGTCCTTGCCCGGGGTCAAGGAAACGAAGGCACCGAAGGTGGTGGTCTTGACGACCGTACCCAAGTAGCGCTCACCGATTTCCGGGACCTGAGGGTTGGCGATGGCGTTGATGGCGGAACGTGCTGCATCGGCAGACGGACCGTTCGTGGCGCCGATGTAGACCGTGCCGTCATCTTCGATGGAGATGTCCGCGCCCGTGTCTTCCTGGATCTGGTTGATCATCTTGCCCTTGGGGCCAATGACCTCGCCGATCTTGTCCACGGGGATCTTGACGGCGATGACGCGCGGAGCGAACTCGGAGAGCTCATCCGGGGTGTCGATCGCTGCGTTGATGACCTCGAGGATGTGGAGGCGGGCTTCGCGGGCCTGCTTCAGTGCTGCTGCCAGCACGGAAGCGGGGATGCCGTCGAGCTTGGTGTCCAGCTGGATGGCCGTGACGAACTCGGATGTACCGGCAACCTTGAAGTCCATGTCACCGAAAGCGTCTTCGGCGCCGAGGATGTCGGTCAGCGCTGCATAGCGGGTCTGGCCGTCAACCTGGTCGGAAACCAGGCCCATGGCGATACCGGCAACTGCTGCTTTCAACGGCACACCGGCGTTGAGCATGGAAAGCGTCGAAGCACAGACCGAGCCCATGGACGTCGAGCCGTTGGAGCTGAGGGCCTCGGATACCTGGCGGATGGCGTACGGGAACTCTTCACGCGTCGGCAGAACCGGAACCAGGGCGCGCTCTGCAAGAGCACCGTGGCCGATTTCGCGGCGCTTCGGGGAACCGACGCGGCCGGTCTCACCGGTGGAGTACGGCGGGAAGTTGTAGTTGTGCATGTAGCGCTTGCGCGTTACCGGCGACAACGAGTCGATCTGCTGCTCCATCTTGAGCATGTTCAGCGTGGTGACACCCATGATCTGGGTCTCGCCGCGCTCGAAGATGGCCGAACCGTGGACGCGGGGCAGAACCTCTACCTCGGCGGTGAGCTGGCGGATGTCCGTCAGGCCACGGCCGTCGATGCGGATCTGGTCCTTGAGGATGCGCTGGCGCACAACCTGCTTGGTGACCGAGCGGAAAGCTGCGGACAGTTCCTTCTCGCGGCCTTCGAAGTTACCGGCAAGCGCGCCCAGGACTTCGTCCTTGAGTTCGTCAGAGGCGTTGTCGCGGTCCTGCTTGTCAGCGATCTGGAAAACAGCAGCCAGCTTGTCGGCAGCAGCGGCTTCAACGGCGGCGTAAACATCGTCCTGGTAGTCCAGGAACACGGGGAACTCGACGGTGGGCTTGGCAGCGCGTGCAGCCAGGTCCGCCTGTGCTTCACAGAGTGCCTTGATAAACGGCTTTGCAGCCTCCAGGCCCTCGGAAACAACCTCTTCGGTGGGTGCAGTGGCGCCCTGTTCCTTGATGAGGTTCCAGGAGTTGTCCGTGGCTTCGGCTTCAACCATCATGATGGCGACGTCGTCACCCGTGATGCGGCCGGCTACAACCATGTTGAAGACGGCGTTCTCAAGCTGGGAGTGCTTGGGGAAAGCAACCCACTGCGAACCCTGTTCGTCGGCGATGAGGGCGACGCGGACGCCACCGATCGGGCCGGAGAACGGGAGTCCGGAAAGCTGCGTGGACATCGAGGATGCGTTGATGGCAACGACGTCGTAGAGCTCATCGGGGTTGATCGCCAGGACGGTGACCACGATCTGGACCTCGTTGCGCAGGCCCTTGACGAACGCGGGGCGCAGGGGACGGTCCATGAGGCGGCAAGCCAGGATGGCTTCGGTGGACGGACGGCCCTCGCGGCGGAAGAACGAGCCCGGGATACGGCCGGCAGCGTACATGCGCTCTTCAACGTCAACCGTCAGCGGGAAGAAGTCGAAACCTTCGCGCGGCTGCTTGCCTGCGGTGGTTGCGGAAAGCAATGCGGTGTCTTCGTCGATGTAGACCATCGAAGCTCCGGCTGCCTGCTTGGCAAGGCGGCCGGTTTCGAAGCGAATGACGCGCTTGCCGAAACGACCGTTGTCGATAATGGCTTCGGAGAACTGGATTTCGGGACCCTCCATAGAGAGTCACCTCCGTTTCTGTTAGCGGAAGTCCGCCGCATCAACCCAGGCCTCTTCTTTATTCCTGGCCTGTACGACACCCGGTCATCGATCGAGATCCACGGGGCAATCGTCACCGATCGTTCCCGGGAATCACTACCGAGGACCGCGAATGCGCGATGCGGTTGATTCCTGTTTTTAGTTGTTGGTGAAGAAGACGGCCCGTTCCACGAGGGACCGGGCCGTCCCTAAAGTCAGACTAGCGACGCAGGCCGAGGCGCTCGATGAGCGAACGGTAGCGGGCGATGTCGGTGTTCTTCAGGTAGGAAAGCATGCGCTTGCGACGACCAACCATGGCCAGCAGACCGCGCTGGGTGTGGAAGTCGTGCTTGTGCTCCTTCATGTGCTCAGTCAGATCCTTGATCCGCTGGGTCAGGACTGCAACCTGCACCTCGGGCGAACCGGTGTCGCCTTCAGAGGTTGCGTATTCCTTGATGATGGACTGCTTTACAGCGGCTTCAAGTGCCACGTGAACTCCTAGAGTTGTGCCGTGCCTCCCGGTGCAGCACCTCGCTGACGGGTTGCCTTTGGTGCGTCGCCGCACACAAAAACAGGTCCAGCCGCCACGGACTGCAGCCGGATCCACTCATCAGTTTACCGGCAGGCCGGCAGTGTTGTCGAAATGCGCCTAGCTCTGGCCCAGGAGCTCGCGCGCCTGGGCGACATCCAGGCACATCTGCTCGACCAATGCCTCGGGTCCCCGGTACGCCACCATGCCCCGGAGGCGCTGGGTGAATTCAACGGCTACGGTTTGGCCGTAGAGGTCGAAGTCCTCCACATTTTCCTCGGGACGATCGATCACATGGGCTTCAACCTGACGGCTGACCCCGTCGAACGTGGGGTTGGAACCCACGGAAATTGCAGCCGGCCACCGGGTTCCGGACTGGTCGATCAACCAGCCGGCATAAATTCCGTCCGCAGGAACATAGCCGGTGGAATCGTGGGAAAGGTTGGCGGTGGGGAATCCGAGGTCACGGCCACGGGCAGCGCCATGGACGACTTCCCCCCGCATCCGGTGGGGCCGGCCCAGGACTGCCGCGGCAGTCACGACGTCTCCCTCGGACAAAGCTTCCCGCACCCAGGTGGAGGAACAGCGGCGGTCGGTATCGCCGTCGTCGTGGACCGGAAAGCCTCCCGCGCCGTACTCATTCACTACCTGAACACTGAAGCCGAGCTGGTCCCCCAGCTCCTGCATGGTGATGACATCGCCGGCATTTCCTGCGCCAAAACGGAGGTCATGACCCACCACCAAGTGTGCGGCGTGCAGCCCGTCCAGGAGGACCTCGCGCACAAACTCCAGCGGCGTCATGGCCGCCAAGTCCAGGGTGTACTTCATTACCAGTACGGCATCGACGCCGGTGTCCGCCAAGGCATCCAGCTTGTCTTGGAGCCCCATGATCAGTTCCGGGGCAGAATCCGGTCTGTGGACCAGGGCGGGATGCGGATCAAAGGTCACTGCTACCGACGGGATGTTGTGCCGCTTGGCGGTATCAGTCAGTTGCGCCAGGACATGCTGGTGTCCGCGATGGACACCGTCAAAGTTTCCGATGGTGACGACTGTAGCTCCGAAGTCCTTGGGGACTTCAGTGGGATCGTTCCAGATGTGGACCATCAACCTCGCCTTTTACTGCAGATATTCGTTCCGCCCGGCAACCTTCCGGCGCCGGAACATTCTAAGGTTACCCGCCAGGGCAGCTGGCTCAGGACGGCCTGCGTTTGTTGAGCCACAGGAGCCCGAGGATCGGCAGGACCAAGGGGACGAATCCGTAACCGCGTCCGAAGAGCGACCAGACGGTGTCGTGCGGGAACGCGACGGGATCGAAGAGGCTGATGGCCCCCACCACCAGCACGCCCACAAGTTCCGTCAGCACCGCCGCGAGGGAAACCTTGTACCAGGCGCGGCCGGGCTTGGCCAAAGAAATGGTTGCCACGATGTACACGACGGCGGCGAAAGCCGAAAGGATGTGTGCCAGTGGAGCTTCGGCAAACTTGGTGGCGATCTGGTAGCCCGCACGCGCCGTTGCCGACAATGCAAAGACTGCGTAGACCGCGATCAGCAGGCGGCCCGGACCAGTATTGCGGGTGTCCTTCTGCTGCGGGTTTGCCGGGTTGGTCTCGGTTCCAGTCACGTCGTGTTCTTCCTTCAAGGTCAGTACCAGATCTGGTTCATGCGGGCACCCATGACGAGCACGGTGACGCCTACCGCGGCCAGGACGAAGTTGCTCCAGCGGGTTCGTTCAAGGATGGCCCAGTAGACAGCACCCAACGGGATCATCAGGGCCGTTACCAGGTAGCCCCAGAACTCCCAGGCCTCACCGGCAATCTGTTCGCCCATGGCCACCCGGACGATCGAACCCACCAAATACACCAGGAGGACCAGTTCAACGGCGAGCACGGAGAAGATAGTGGGATCGTTCGGTGCTTTCTTCATCAGGCCTGCCACGAGGCACATGATGGTGGACACCAATCCGACGATCAGGATGGCATAGAAGTATCCGTCCATGGTTATTGCCCCTGCCCGGTTCCGGACCCTGTTCCCGGAGCGAAGACCAACACCGGTTTTGCGAAGCTGCCGGCGTCCGCCAGCAGTGCTACCAGCTCCCCCGACGGCGCGAACGCGGCTGCTGGGTTCTCAGCCGTAGCGGCCGTGGGCGTACCTGCGCCGGGGCCGGCAGCAATACGTCGGCCAAAGGAGATCTCCGTGGTTTCTTCTTCGCTGAGCTCCCGGTTGGGCATGAGGGCCCTGGCCGCCAAGGACATGTCCAGCACGTTGAGTTCTTCTGCCAGTTCCTCCAAGGTGCGGGCCTGGTCAAGGGTGTACGGACCAACCTGGGTCCTGCGCAGGGCAGTAAGGTGCCCCCCAACGCCCAGGCCATGGCCGAGGTCGCGGGCCAACGCCCTGATGTACGTACCGGAAGAACATTCCACGGTGACGTCAACATCCACTACCCTGCCGCCGTCGACCCTTGCTATGGAGTGGACATCGAAACGATGGATGGTGACCGGGCGGGCGGCGAGCTTGACTTCCTCGCCGGAGCGGACGCGGGCGTAGGAACGTTCACCGTTGACTTTGATGGCGCTGACGCTGCTGGGAACCTGCTGGATGGGTCCTGTCAGCGCGGCCACCCCGGAGGCAATGGCGTCATCGGTAACCTCCGCGGCCGTGCGGGATTCGATGACCTCGCCCTCAGCGTCATCGGTGATGGTGGTTTCGCCCAACCTGATGGTGGCGGTGTAGGTCTTGGAAGTGCCCACGATGTAGGTCAACAGGCGCGTAGCCTTGTTGATGCCGAGCACCAGCACGCCGGTAGCCATGGGATCCAGCGTTCCCGCATGCCCCACTTTCCGGGTACCAGCCAGCCGCCGCATCCGGCCAACCACATCATGGCTGGTCCATCCCTGCGGTTTGTCAACGATTACCAGTCCAGAAAGCACGCTTACCAGTATATGGGTGGCTAGGATGGCTCCCATGCCTGAGCTTGCCACACATGTCCGCGACGTCCCCGTGAACCAGATCCGCGAAATCACCGAAGCCGCCTGGGCTACCCCCGGAGCGATCGTCCTCAGCATCGGCGAGCCGGGCTTTGCACTGCCGCGGCACGTCCTGGACGCCGGCATTGCCTGCCTTGACCGGGATGAGACCAATTACACACCCAACGCCGGGATTCCCGCGCTCCGTGAAGCCTTCGCAGCCCGCTTTAGCGAACAGCAGCACGTGCAAATAGGCGCGGAGCGGGTCTATGTGGTGGACGGTGCGCAGCAGGGCCTGCACTTCGCCATGAGCCTCCTGCTCGCTCCAGGCGACGAGATCCTCATTCCCAATCCCGGCTACCCCACGTTTGCCATGACCAGCCGCCTCCTGCACGCAGTGCCAGTCCAGTACCCGCTGTACCCCAAGAACAACTTTCAACCCCACATCGAGGACATCGAAGCACTCATCACGCCACGGACCAAGGTGCTGGTGTTGAACTCCCCCTCCAACCCTTTGGGCGCGGTCATCAGTGAAGAAGCCACCCGCCATCTCGTGGAGCTGGCAGCGCGGCATGATCTCTGGATCATTTCGGACGAGTGCTATGAGGCTTTCACGTTCGATATTCCCCATGTCAGCCCGGCCCGCTTCGACAGCGACGTTCCCGGTGAAGCCCGCGTGTTCACCTCCCTGACGCTGTCCAAGACCTACGGCCTCACAGGCCTGCGCATCGGTGCCTTGGTCTGCCCACCAGGACTGGAGCAGAAGATGAACAACGTCATGGAGTCGATCGTGTCCTGCGTAGCATCGCCCTCCCAGTACGCCGCGCTGGCCGCCCTCACCGGCCCCCAGGACTATGTTTCCCACGCCCGCGACCACTATCGGAGCAACCGGGATGCGGCCTCAGCGGTGCTGTCAGGGAAGGGAATTCCGTACCTGGGAGCACAGGGCGCCTTCTATTTGTGGGCGGACGTCTCCCATGTCACCAACGGGGACGTCCGCACCTGGGTGCGAAAGTTCCTGGCTGATGCCGGGGTGTCCTTCGCACCGGGAACGGCGTTCGGCTCAATCGGTGAGGGATGGATCAGGATTGCCCTCTGTGGTGGACAGCAAGACCTGCTCGACGGCGTCAGACGACTCCCAGCCAAGGTTTAGTCCCCGGGGACGTCAGGAAGTGTGCGCCCCGGTAGGCACTCCGTCTTAGTAGGCAGTCCGGCGGGAGTGGTTCAGCCAGGCCTCGAAGGGGTCAGCTGACGCAGCCAACTCCGCGCGCTCTACCGGCAGCAGCCCAGGCCTGGCACCGGCGAAATATTCGTAGAACACGGCGTCATCAAAGCCCGCCCGGGCGGCACCGTGCCTGTCCGCCGCGAAGTAGACATGGCCGATCCTGGCCCAGAGCGCTGCCGATAAACATAAGGGGCACGGCTCACAACTGGCATAGAGAACCGATCCCGTGAGGTCGAACCGTTGCGTCGCGGAAGCGGCCCGGCGGATTGCCACGACTTCTGCATGGGCTGTGGGGTCATGGTCGCGGGTGACCCGGTTGACACCTTCATGGACAGTCCCGTCCGGGGTGACCACGACGGCGCCGAAGGGACCGCCGCCGTCGGAAACGTTCTGCACCGCCAAGTGGATGGCACGGTTCAGGTAATCATCACGTTGCTGAGCAGTGTGCGCCGACATGCTCTGATCCTAACGAGTTTGAGTACAGCTAATGCCCCTAAAACGCAGTCTTAGGGGCATTAGCTGTACAGAAACGCTGAGGTCTTAGCGGTTGGCGTCTTCGTCGAGTTCTTTATCTCCGGAGAGGTCAGTGTCCTCTTCGTCGAAGTCGTCCTCGTCGATGTCCTCAGGGACATCGCCCTTGTAGGGGTCGGCCTCACCGGCGTGCTTTGCGCTGGCAGCCAAAGCGGCTACCTCGGCATCGCGACGCTTGGCTTCGCGCAGCAACTCCTCAAGGTTCGAGGCGTTGACCGGGATCTGGTCCGCAACAAACTCGAGCGTCGGGGTAAGCCGGACGGTGATGTTGCGGCCAACTTCCTGCCGAAGCACACCCTTGGCCTTCTCCAAGGCGCGGGCAGCATCAGCGTGGGCTACCTCGTCGCCGAAGACGGTGTAGTAGATAGTGGCGTGCTGAAGGTCGTTGGTGACGCGGGCGTCTGTGACCGTGATGGACTCGACGCGCGGATCTTTGACCCGTCGACCGAGGGCCTCAGCGACGACGACCTTAATCCGCTGTGCCAGCTTGGCAGCGCGTGCGGGATCAGCCATGACTTCCTCCTGGAAAGTAGAAACGGGGACGGAACGGGTCCGCCGGGGGCTACCCGACGGACCCGTTCCAAACGGAACCTAGACGCGCGGCTTTTCGCGCATTTCGAAGGTCTCGATGATGTCGCCTTCAGTGATGTCGTTGAAGGAGCCAAGACCGATACCACACTCGAAGTCGGTACGGACTTCGGTGGCGTCATCCTTGAAGCGCTTGAGCGTCTCAACGGTGAGGTTGTCACCGATGACCTTGCCGTCGCGGCTGACACGTGCCTTGCTGTTACGGCGGATGATGCCCGTGCGGACAATCGAGCCTGCGATGTTGCCGAACTTGGAGGAACGGAAGACTTCGCGGACCTCGGCGGTACCGAGCTGGACTTCTTCGTACTCCGGCTTGAGCATGCCCTTGAGAGCCATCTCAATGTCATCGATTGCTGCGTAGATGACCGAGTAGAAGCGCATGTCCACGCCTTCACGGTCAGCCAGTTCAGCAACGCGTTCGGCCGGCTTGACGTTGAAGCCGATGATGATGGCGTTGTCCACCGTGGCGAGGTTGACGTCGTTCTGCGTGATGGCACCCACACCGCGGTGAATGACACGGAGCTGAACGTCGTCGTCTCCGACGTCGATCTTAAGCAGGGCGTCTTCGAGGGCTTCCACGGCACCGGACACATCACCCTTGAGGATGAGGTTGAGGGTGTCGATCTTGCCTTCTGCAACGGCCTGATCGAAGTCTTCCAGGCTGATGCGCTTGCGACGCTTGGCCAGTGCGGCGTTGCGGTCGGCAGCTTCACGCTTCTCAGCGATCTGGCGGGCCGTACGCTCGTCAGGGGTCACCAGGAAGGTGTCACCTGCACGCGGCACGTTGGACAGGCCGAGGACCTGCACCGGGCGGGACGGCAGTGCGACATCGAGTGCCTCGCCGTTCTCGTCGAACATGGCGCGGACGCGGCCGTGAGCCGTACCGGCCACGATCGTGTCGCCCACGGCCAAGGTTCCGGACTGGACCAGGACGGTAGCAACAGCACCGCGGCCCTTGTCCAGGTTCGCTTCGATGGCAATGCCTCGAGCGTCCTTGTCCGGGTTGGCGCGCAGATCCAGTGCGGCATCGGCCGTCAGCAGGACGGCGTCGATCAGTTCATCGATGTTGAGGTTCTGGCGTGCAGAGACCTCAACGAACATGGTGTCGCCACCGTATTCTTCCGGAACCAAGCCGTACTCGGTCAGCTGGCCCTTGACCTTGTCAGGGTTGGCGCCTTCCTTGTCGATCTTGTTCACCGCGACGACGATCGGCACATTGGCTGCCTGGGCGTGGTTGAGCGCTTCCACCGTCTGCGGCATAACGCCGTCGTCGGCTGCGACAACCAGGATCGCGATATCGGTGACCTTGGCACCACGGGCACGCATGGCCGTGAAGGCCTCGTGACCGGGGGTGTCAATGAAGGTGATGTCGCGGGCAGTGCCCTCGTGGACGTGGCTGATCTGGTAGGCACCGATGTGCTGGGTGATGCCACCGTGCTCGCCGGCCACAACGTTCGAGTTGCGAATGGCATCCAACAAGCGGGTCTTACCGTGGTCAACGTGACCCATGACGGTGACAACCGGTGCGCGGGCCTCGAGAACGTCGTCGCCTTCGGCGTCGAGTTCATCCTGGATGTTGATGTCGAACTGATCCAGCAGCTCGCGCTCTTCATCCTCAGGGGAAACAACCTGGAGCTTGTAGCCAAGTTCGGCGCCAAGCAGGCCAAAGGTGTCTTCGTCGAGGGACTGCGTAGCCGTTGCCATTTCACCAAGGTGGAACAGCACGGTGACCAGTGATGCGGGGTTCGCGTCAATCTTCTCGGCAAAGTCCGTGATGGACGAGCCACGACGCAGGCGGATGATGGTCTCGCCATCACCGCGGGGTACCGATACGCCGCCCAGCGACGGAGCGCTCATCTGCTCCAGTTCCTGGCGCTTTGCACGCTTCGACTTACGCTGCTTGCCACGTCCGGCGCCACCCTTGCCGAAGGCACCCTGGGTGCCACCGCGACCGCGGCCACCCTTGCCGAAGCCACCGCCGGCGGGAGCGCCGCCACCGGTACCTGCACCGGGTGCGCCACCGGGACGACCGGGGCCGCCACCGGGACGGCCTGCGCCACCCGGACGGCCTGCGCCACCGGGAGCCGGACGCTCAGTGCGGTTGGGCATCATGCCCGGAGTGGGACGGTTTCCGGCACCGGGACCGCCAGCGGGACGCGGAGCGCCAGGACGGGGTGCACCCGGACGCGGAGCGCCCGGACGGGGACCACCGGTGCCTGCGGCAGGACGGGGACCGCCTGCGCCGGCAGCGGGACGGGGACCACCGGGACGTTCGCCGTCGTTGCGGCGTTCACCCCGGGGCATGCCCTGGGACGGTGCAAACGGGTTGTTACCCGGACGCGGCGGACGTTCTCCGTCGCCACCACGGCCCCGGGGCATGCCCTGGGAGGTAGCAAACGGGTTGTTGCCCGGACGGGGACCGCCGGGACGGGGAGCCTGGCCACCTTGACGTGCCGGAGCCGGCGTCTCTGCCTTGGGAGCGGGACGGGCGCCGGGCTTGGCCGAAACCGGGGTGGACGCGGCGGGAGCCGCGGGTGCTGCCGGAGCCGAAGCCGCGGGGACCGCAGGTGCTGCCGGAGCCGAAGCTGCCGGAGCGGGGGCTGCAGGTGCCGGGGCCGGAGCCTTCGGTGCTGCGGGGCCCGGAGCCGGAGCTGCCGGACGGGATGCTGCGGGAGCTTTGGGGGCTGCTGCGGGAGCGGCGGCCTTGGCGGCGCCGGCACCCGGGTATGCGTCGCGAAGTTTCTTCACGACGGGGGCCTCGATGGTTGACGAGGCGGAGCGAACGAATTCGCCCAATTCCTGCAGTTTGGTTACTGCATCTTTGGAAGTAATACCGAGCTCTTTGGCGAGCTCATGTACGCGGACCTTGGCCACATTTCTCCTGTCTCGGTCCGCACCGAGCCAGGCACGAACCGTCTACTTCTTACTGCGGGCCTTCGCCGCTTGCGCGAATAAAAGGCCCATTGCAGAGCGCAACAAAGTTGTCATCGTTACGCACTCATCGCTGGGAACTCATCGGGTTTCCATCAGTTTTCTGACCCGCTTTCAGGTTTGGACGGTTTTCCTGTGGCGGCCTGGGCCTCCACAAGTGGCGTGCCCGGCATCAAGTAACGTTCGACGGCGTCCGTTTCGACAGCGCCCGCAAGGGCCCTTCCGAAAGCGCGCCGCTTGATCGCCAATGCCAAGCACTTTTCGCTGGGGTGCAGCCACGCACCCCTGCCGGCCATCCGGCGTCGGACATCCACCAGGACGGCGGATGAACCGCCGCCTTGGGCGACCAGCCGGACAAGCTCGGACCGGGAGCCTTGCTTCCGGCATCCGATGCACGTGCGAACAGGCACATGGCCATGTTCAAGCAGTTCAGCCACGACGTGTCCAACCTGCCTTACGTTACTGGCGCCCGACGGGCCCCGGTCCTGCACAAGCAGCTGAGGCACGCCAAAGCGCGCGGATACCGGACGTAAGCCCGGCTCCATCTAGTCTAGCCCCCCGGCCCCGCACTCCCGAAACCAGGGGCGCCCAAGCGCGGCGCGAAACCGGAGGCATCAGCCGCCGGCTGAACCGCTAGTCGACCTTTGCCGGAGCGGCGTCGGAGACGATATCGATCCGCCAGCCAGTCAGCTTTGCGGCGAGGCGGGCGTTCTGGCCCTCCTTGCCGATGGCCAGCGAAAGCTGGTAGTCGGGAACCACCACGCGGGCCGAGCGGGTTGACTCATCCGTGATTGTGACGGAATTCACCCTCGAGGGCGACAGCGAGTTGGCGATGAAGGTTGCCGGGTCATCACTGAAGTCGACGATGTCGATCTTTTCGTCGTTCAGTTCAGTCATGACAGCCCGGACGCGCGAACCCATTTCACCGATGCAGGCGCCCTTGGCGTTGATGCCGGGGGTGTTGGCCTTGACGGCAATCTTGGTGCGGTGGCCTGCCTCGCGGGCAAGCGCCACGATCTCCACGGAGTGGTCGGCGATTTCCGGAACTTCCATTTCGAACAGCTTACGGACCAGTCCGGGGTGCGAACGGGACAACGTGATGGAAGGACCTTTTGCGCCCCGGTGGACATCCACCACGAAAGCGCGCAGTCGGCTTCCGTGGAGGTACTTCTCACCGGGAACCTGCTCGGGCGGCGGCAGCAGTGCCTCAACGGCTCCCAGGTTGACCTGGATCATGTGCGGGTTGTTGCCCTGCTGGATCATGCCGGCAACGAGTTCGCCTTCACGGCCCTTGAACTCACCCAGGACGTTGTCATCCTCCACGTCGCGAAGACGCTGGAGGATGATCTGGCGGGCCGTGCTGGCTGCGATGCGGCCGAAGCCGGCCGGGGTGTCCTCGAACTCGCCGATGGGCTCGCCGTCGTCGTCAATCTCGGTGGCCCAGATGGTCACGTGGCCGCTCTTGCGGTCCAACTCTGCGCGGGCCTTCTCGAAGGCGCCGGGCGTCTTGTGGTACGCCACCAACAGAGCTTGCTCGATGGTGGGAATCAGGAGATCCAGCGGGATTTCACGCTCACGCTCCAGGAGTCTCAGTGCGCTCATGTCAATATCCATTAGGCCTCCTCAGAAGGTCCGTTGTGCTCGTCTGCCAGCGCAGCCTCGTGGAGGTGGCTGAATTCAATCTCGACTTTTCCTTGGCGGATCCTGTCGAAAGGAATAGTGATGGGGTCGCCTTGCTTGGGCTTCATGCCCTTCTTGACCTCGTGTTCGGGGATCAGCGTCACGCCGTCATCCTCCACCGAGGCGATGCGGCCCAGGAGATTGTCCCCCTGGATCACGTTGACCCGGACCATGCGGCCGCGGGCCCGGTGCCAGTGGCGCGGTTCGGTCAAAGGGCGGCTGACGCCCGGCGAGGAAACCTCAAGGTCATACGGACGTCCGTCGTCATGGGGATCGTTGTCCAGGATATCGGACAGCCCGCGCGAGACATCCGCAATGGCGTCAAGGCTGACACCGCCGGTTTCCTCCTGCGGCAGGTCCACGACGACGTGGACCGTGCGGTGTGAACCGGCAACGTGGATGGAAACATCCTCGAGGTAGAGCCTGCTGGCAAGGACAGCCGGTTCAAGCAGCGCCTTAAGCCTGCTCTCTTCCGGGTTGTGGATGGTGGCCGTTGAGTTGGATTCAGAACGGTGTGTTGAAGTCGTGGCTTCCGAGTCACTCACGTTGCCCGCCGCCTCCCGATAGATGTTGTTGTGACTACTAGCCTAACGATTTTCCCGGGAACATGGTGCACGGACTTTGCCGCCCACGTGACACCATGGTCTGTTGTGAGCGGGCAGATAAGTGAAAAACGACGAACACCACCCTGGGGCCGGGTCCTGCTGGTTGCCGTGGTGGCGTTGCTCGTCGCAGGGACGGGAATAGTGCTTATTCCGCGTGATTCCGGCACTCCCCCGCCCGTTCCCTTCTCCGAAGCGGCCCGTGCGGATGCGCTGGAGGACACTCTGCAACTTCGCGAATCGGCCGCCGCTCTGTCTTCGTCCGCCGGCCAGGGTGCAGCACAGACCGCCCTCAAGGACGCTGTGACTTTGCTGACAACGCAGGCCCGCGCCCTCCTGCTTCCGTCCGAAGCAACGCCCTCCGCCACCGCGACCATTGCCGGCACGGCAGACGCCAGCACGCGTGCCGCCTTGGTTGCCGCTTTGTCCGCGAGCGGAACCCAGCGCCTGGCAGACGCCTACGAGGCCGACGGCGGCATCGCCCGGCTCCTCGCCGCGGTGGGGTCCGCCCAAGTCCTGGGGGCCGAAAAGCTGGCTGGTGCATGGCAGTTGCCAATCCCGAAGGATGCTGCGGCATCCACGACCAAAATGCCTGCCACCACACCGGCGACGGCACCGTGCCCCTCGGTCAGCCCCACGCCCGAGCAAACGTCCGCCACCACCGACGCAGCCTTGGCAGCTGCGGTCCGCACACATCAGGAAGCCGTCTACGCGTACCAGGTGGCGCTTAAGCGGCTGGACACTGCGGCCGCCGGCACCGCGGCCAAGGACCTTGCAACCCACGAACTGCTGCTCCAGCAAGTGGAGGCGCTGACCCGGGCCAACTGCGGGGACACACCTGCCAGCGAAGCCGGCTACCGTCTTCCGGAACAGTTCGCGAAGGACCCCGCCGCTGCCCTGGCCGCGCTGGAAGCGTCGGCTCTTCCGGTGTTGGGGGACTTGGTTGCCCTGTCTACGGGTGAGACCCGGGCATGGGCTGTGGAGGGCCTCCTGGCAGCTGCCCGCAGGAGCCTGGCGTGGGGCGCGGACGTGCCTGCACTGCCAGGTCTGACGCTCGACGCCGGGGAGTTGCCGCCGCTGCCGACGCCCGGTTCGGCGACGGGTTCAGCGTCCGGCTCCGCCTCCACCACACCATCCACAGAACCCACCATGAAATCCACTATGAAGGGGTCCGCCACTTCCCCCGCCGGGTAGGCCAGCCTAGCCATGCTGGTCAAGACCCTCCCCCGGTGCTTGGCTTGGATTATGGCTTCCCCGGACACCGCAGCTGTGCACGAGAACGAACCCCACCGGGATGACCTGGCCCACCGGTTGAACTGGTTGCGGGCCGGGGTCCTGGGCGCCAATGACGGGATTGTGTCCGTGGCTGCGATCGTGGTGGGCGTGGCAGGTGCCACCACCAGCACCGGCAGCATTCTTGCCGCCGGCAGCGCGGGCCTGGTGGGTGGCGCCATTTCCATGGCTTTGGGCGAATATGTCTCCGTCAGCAGCCAGAGCGACACCCAGAAGGCGCTGATCGAGAAGGAACGCCTCGAATTGGCCCAGCAACCCGAGGACGAACTCAACGAGCTGGCGGCCATCTACGAGTCCAAGGGACTCAGTGCCAGGACTGCACGGGCGGTTGCTGAAGAGCTCACGGAGCACGATGCCCTGGCCGCCCACCTCTCTGCGGAGCTGAACATCCACGAGGATGACATTGTGAGCCCGTGGAACGCGGCGTTCGCCTCCGCTGTGGCGTTCACTTTGGGGGCCATGTTGCCCATGCTGGCCATCCTCCTGCCGCCCCCGGAACTCCGGGTGCCGCTGACCTTCGTAGCGGTCCTGCTTGCCTTGGCGATTACCGGGGCTGTTGGCGCCTGGATCGGCGGTGCTTCCCGGTTCCGCGCGGCCTTCCGGGTGGTGTTGGGTGGCGCGTTGGCGCTGGCTGCCACGTTCTCCCTTGGAACGCTCTTGGGTGCCAGCGGCGTTTTCTAAGGGCCACGGCTTCCCTCAGAGTTAGGCTGATCGCGTGACCCTTCACGCGATGATTCCCATTCCGGGCGACCTCCACACCCGGTACAACCGCGACTCCGCGGGACGCGACTGGCTGGCCAGCCTTCCGGGACTTATCTCCGATGCCCTCGACCGGTGGCAGCTCTCAGTTGACCTCGCACCCGGCACCGAACCATGGAACGGACATGGAGCCCTGGTGGTGCCCGTACTCCAGAACGGCGTCCCGTCCGCCCTGAAAATCGCATTCCCGCACGACGAAGCCCAAGTGGAACGACACGCCCTGGCACTGTGGGATGGTCACGGCGCGGTTCGCCTGATGGCAGCGGATGCTCCCAGTTGCACCATGCTCCTTGAACGGCTTGATGCCGCCCGTTGGCTCCAGGACGCCCCTATGGATCATGCGAGGGACGCCTGGGGCAGCATCCTGCGCCAGCTCTCCATCCAACCCGACGAGCGGTTGGAGTGGCGGGCCTTTGACCACGTTGCCGCAACTGCCGAGCGATGGAGCGATGAGCTGCCGGCGGAGTGGGAACGCCTGGACCGGCCGTTTCCCAGGTGGCTGCTGGAAGCGGCACTGGAAGTGTGCCAGACGCGTGGCGCCGTGGGACGCCGCTCCGGGACGGATGTCCTGGTTCACACGGACCTGCACTTCATGAACATCCTTGCTGTCCCCACTGGCAACCGGCAGCTCCGTGGCGACTACCTGGCCATCGACCCGCAACCACAGATTGGTGAGGCCGAGTTCGCTGTGGCGCCGGTTTTGTGGAACCGGATCCATGACCTCTCCCGAACGGCTCCGGAGGCTGCGCTGCGGGAGCGTTGCCACGACTTCAGTGTCGCCGCAGGACTCGATCCCGAGGCTGCCCGGCAATGGAGCATTGCCCGCGAGGTGGACAATGCTCTGGGGTACGCGGGGACTTCCGGTCACGGCGGGGACTTGGCGCGATCTTTGTGGGTTGCCAGCACGCTTGCGGGCCGGACACTCGACGACCTTCCACGGGCCCATGAGCTCCCTGATCCCGGCGCGACGGCGCGCTAGGCCATGACACTCGCCGTGGCCCTGATCGGGTCCGGGGCCATCGGCTCAAGGATCGTGGAACTGCTCGACGCCGGGACTGTCCCTGGCGTCAGGCTCGCCGGAGTTGTGCCGCACGGCAACTCCGGTACAGGCTTCAGCTTCGACGACGCCTTGGAAGTGGCCGATGTGTTGGTGGAGTGCGCCGGTGTTGCCGCCGTCGCGGAATTCGGCCCCCGCACCGTAGCGGCAGGCACGGACCTGCTGGTCACCTCGATAGGCGCCTTGTGCAACCAGTCCCTGCGGACAAAACTGCTCGACGACGGTCCAGGCCGGACCTTCCTCACCACCGGTGCCTTGGGCGGACTGGACGCGATCACAGCCGCCTGCGCTGGCGGCACCATTCACCGCATCACCCTGGAGTCGCGAAAACTGCCCACCGCACTGGTGCAGCCGTGGATGGACGGGGAAACCAAGGAACGGCTGCTAGCAGCGACACGGCCCGTGGAGCTTCTGCGGGGCGGCCCTGCGGAGTTGATCAAGGCCTTCCCCAAATCCACCAACGTGGTGTCCGCGCTTGCCCTGGCCGCGGGCAACTGGGATGTGGTGGAGGCCGTGCTCATCGCAGATCCGGGCGCCCGCCAGACATCCCACCATGTGGTGGCGGAGACAAGCCTGGGTACGTTCGATATCTGCGTCACCAACGAGGCATCCCCCGGAAACCCGGCGTCCAGCGCTTTGGTGCCGCACGCCGTCGTCCGCGGTCTGAAATCGCTGGCCAATGCCAGCGGAAGTTTCATCTGACGCCTGCGTGGGAATCAGGCCGCGAAGTTCTCATTCCAGACGTCGACGCCGAGCTTGATGATCAACGCCGCAACAACAATCAGGAAGACAACGCGTACAAAACTGCTCCCCTTGGCTACCGCGGTGCGGGCACCAAGATAGCCGCCGGCCATATTGGCCAGGCCCAGAATCAGCCCTACACCCCACAGCAGGGAGCCGTGGGGAAGGAAAAAGATCAGTGCGCCTGCGTTGGTGGCCATGTTGACGATTTTTGCCTTGGCGCTGGCTTCCAGGAAGGCGTAGCCCATGGCCGAAACCAGGGCGATCACCAGGAAAGAGCCGGTACCAGGGCCTATCAGACCGTCATAAAAGCCAATCACGGCGCCAATGAGGCACGCCACCACGTAGTGCTTGTGGCCGTCGTGGCGGAGGGCCGTCAGCTCTCCGGCGCGAGGGCGCAAGGCCGTGAATATGGCGACGGCGATCAGCGCCACCACGATGATCGGCTTGAACACACTGGCAGGCAGCGAAGCGGCCAGGATGGCCCCACCGAAGCTTCCCGCCAACGCGATGACCGCCATGGGCACAGCCGTCTTGAGATCGGGTCCCACGCGCCGGTAATACGTCACGGCGCTGGTGGTGGTGCCGAAAATCGACCCCATCTTGTTGGTGGCCAAGGCCTGCACGGGCGTGATGCCGGGAACCAGCAGCAGGGCGGGGAGCTGGATCAGTCCCCCGCCCCCTACAACAGCGTCCACCCAGCCGGCGGCGAATCCAGCCACCACAATCAGGATGAGAGTGGTGAGCTGGATGGATTCGAAGCCGGAAATCACCGGTTTCGTACGGCGTCGACCACGTAATCCACGGCCTTGTCCACCGCAACGTTCTCGGCTTCGCCGCTGCGGCGATCCTTGACTTCCACCACACCGTCTACAAGTCCCCGGCCAACAGCCAGGATGGTGGGCACGCCAACAAGCTCGGCATCGCCGAACTTTACGCCGGGAGAAACCTTCGGGCGGTCGTCGAAAATGACGTCCAGGCCGGCAGCTTCAAGCTCAGCGGAGAGCTTTTCAGCAGCCTCGAAGATTTCATCACCACGGCCCACGGCCACCACATGGACGTCTGCCGGAGCCACCGAGCGTGGCCAGACGAGACCGCGGTCGTCATGGTTTGCTTCAGCCAAGGCAGCCACTGCGCGGGTAACACCAACGCCGTAGGAGCCCATGGTGACAACCTGCTGCTTGCCGTTCTGGTCCAGCACCTTCAAGTCCAAAGCCGCGGCATACTTGCGGCCGAGCTGGAAGATGTGGCCCATTTCGATGCCGCGGGCGGTCTCCAGCGGACCGGATCCGTCCGGGGCGGGGTCGCCTGCACGCACTTCGGTGCTTTCAATGACGCCATCCCACGTGAAGTCGCGGCCGGCGACCAGCCCGAAGACATGCTTGCCCTCGGCGTTGGCGCCGGTAACCCAGCTGGTGCCGGAGACGACGCGGGGGTCCACCAGGAAGAGCACCTTGGAGGAACCTTCAAGGCCAAGGACAGGCTCGTCAAGGGACAGGCCGGGGCCGATGTAGCCCTTGACCAGCCACGGCAGCTTCTTGAGGTCCTCTTCGTTGGCAGCCTCGAGGCCGATCTCGCCGGCAATCGGCAGGTGGGAACCGATGTTGGCTTCCACGCGCTTGAGGTCCACTCCGCGGTCGCCGGGGACACCGATCACGACGATCTGGCGCTCACCTGTTGGCAGCGTCACTGCAAGGACAACGTTCTTAAGTGTGTCAGCGGCAGTCCAGGCGCCGCCTTCGGCCTCGCTGCGCGGAGCCAACTGGTTGGCTGCGGCCACCAAAGTATCAATGGTGGGAGTGTTCGGGGTGTCCAGGACCTGGGCGGCCGGTGCGTTGCTGAAATCGATCTCGTCCGGGACAACAGTGGTCACGGCTTCGACGTTGGCGTAGTAGCCACCGGCTGAGCGTACGAACGTATCCTCGCCGATCTCGGTGGGGAACAGGAATTCTTCACTCTTGGAGCCACCCATGGCGCCGGCGGTGGCGGCAACAGGGATGACTTCCAGGCCGAGGCGCTCAAAGATTTTCAGGTATGCGGCGCGGTGGGCGGCGTAGCTGGCATCCAAACCGGCGTCGTCGATGTCAAAGGAGTACGAGTCCTTCATGATGAACTCGCGGCCACGGAGGAGGCCGGCCCGGGGGCGTGCTTCATCGCGGTACTTGTTCTGGATCTGGTAGAGGCTCAGCGGCAGGTCCTTGTACGAGGAGTACAGGTCCTTCACCAGGAGCGTGAACATTTCCTCGTGCGTGGGGGCAAGCAGATAGTCCGCGCCCTTGCGGTCTTGGAGGCGGAACAGGCCTTCGCCGTATTCGGTCCAGCGGTTGGTGGCCTCGTAGGGCTCGCGGGGCAGCAGCGCCGGGAAATGGACTTCCTGGGCGCCGATGGCCGACATTTCCTGGCGGATGATCTCTTCGACCTTGCGCAGGACGCTCAGACCCAGCGGCAGCCACGTGTAAATGCCGGGTGCTGCGCGGCGGATGTAGCCGGCACGGACCAGGAGCTTGTGGCTGGCGACCTCAGCGTCGACGGGATCTTCACGCAGGGTGCGCAGGAACAACTGGGAAAGGCGAAGGACCACGGGTACGTATCCGTTTCTATGGCAGGTGTGGCAAAAACAAACTGTCTACTAATCTACCGGGTGCCCACACACAGAAGAGCCACGCCGTCGCGTGTGGAAGCCCCTGGCCCCAACGGGCTGGTCATCCTGCGATGGCGTGGCTCAGCGGCCGGCCGGCCGCAGACTCTGTCCTGGGACTAGATCACCGTTCCCTCCAGCGGAACGGGATCATCTGCGGCTGGGAAGCATGGGTCACTGCCGAACTCACGGATGGTGTGGGCGCCAATGACGCCTGTCAAGGTATTGATCATGAGTCCCCCGATACCACCCGCACCCCAACGACACGGCTTGGGTAGAACCTATGTGATCGCGGACACATTTTCAAGCTCGGGTGACATGCTGCGCGGCAGCAGCGTTGACGCTACTTTATAAGTGCTGCGGCCTGGTCCATGAGTGCCCCGGCAGCTGCCGCACCGCCGTTTTCTGCGTTCTTTCCCGAGGCTGTGGCGGAGATGAGGACGCCGTCCTTGATGGCAGCAGCCATCAAGGTGGACTGGGTCTGGCCGTCAGGGAGGGTCATGGTGGTCTTAATGCCCAGGGTTCCGGGTACTGTACCGATGCCGTCGAACTTTTCCGTCTTCATGGTCATGGTGGTCCCTGACATGGACATCGTCATGTTCGCGCACGTGGTGATCTGGTCTTCGTTGCTCTTGACGTTGTTCTCCAGCACGTCCTTGGAGACGCCGGATGCCAGCGTCACACTGGAAATGACGCCGGAAGCAACGTCAATTTTTGCACCGCTGGCGCCGGTGGCGCCCTCGATCGGCTGCGATGCGCCGGCCATGGCCAGGTCCTTGCACTCGGCCGGCTCAATGTTCATGGAGCCCAGGAGCTCCTTGAGGGGATCCTGCTGACCGGCGAGGTCGTCAACGGAGGAAACCAACAGTTCCGTTCCGTCGGCAGCCTTGATCTGCTTCACCAGGTCTGTGAGTTCCTGGGTGGTGTACTGTTTTGCCTCGGCGGGCGCAGGGGCCGGCGTCTCACTGGCAGGAGCTGATGCAGCATCCGTAGAGGTACCGGCACCGCCGCACGCGGTGAGGCCCATGACCAACAGTCCTGACACGGCAAAACCGCGCAGCGCATTCTTCTTCATTTGTTCCCCAAGAAAGTTCGAGTGATGGCTGGCGTGCGCCAACCGGGACAAGACTACAAGTTCCCGGCCTGCGGCTAAAAAAGGACCGTGGCGAATGTGCCCACTTGCTCGAAGCCCACCCGTTCGTAGGTGGCGCGGGCTTTGGCGTTGTAGTCGTTGACGTAGAGGCTGGTCACCGGGGCAAAGGTCTTTGAAAGATTCACGACGGCGGCCATGTACCCGGCGCTCTGGCCGCGTCCCCGGAGTTCCGGGTTCATCCACACGCCCTGGACCTGGGTCACATCCGCCGTGACAGCACCGAGTTCAGCTTTGAAGACCACCGTGCCTCCGGCGTCAATGTGGACCAGGGAATGCCCCTGCCGGATCAGGCCGGCCACCCGCTTGCTGTAGAACTCCTGGCCTCCGAGGAAGGGAGAATAGCCAACTTCTTCCTCGAACATGGCGGCACAGGCCGGAAGGATGCGGTCGAAGTCCTCCATGGCGCCAAAAGTCAGGGCCGGATTGGCGCCGATGGCAGGTCCTCCGGAGATGGTCAGGAGGGGCTGGCGGGACCGGATCTCGTGGGCGGCATGACCCAGTTGTTCAAAACGCGAGTAGAGGGCCAGCACGGTGTCGGCGGGGCCAAAAATGGAAGCGTAACGGCGTCCGGTTTGGTGGGCCGCCGTGGCTGCATAGCCTGCCAATGCAGGGTCAAGTTGCACAGGAACAAGGTTGGCCCCGGCCCAGCAGGCACCCAGGAGCGTTTGATCGTGGAACACTCCAAAAATACTGGCACCCCCGCTGGTGGGCGCAGCCGTCCCCGTGCTGTCCAAGTGGGCCAGGATGAAGACGTTGGCCACCACATCTTCGCTGGCCAGCGCGCGCAGAGCCAGGGTGTCGGCTTTGCCGAGCACCCTGACTCCCAAGCCGTTCTCGTTACGAGACGCTAACCACGGGGCTACCCTTGACAGCATCTTCGCCATCGGCCTCCCCCATCTCTTCGGCGATGCGCATGGCCTCTTCGATCAGTGTCTCAACAATTTCGCTCTCAGGCACAGTCTTGATGACTTCGCCCTTCACGAAAATCTGGCCCTTGCCGTTTCCGGATGCCACGCCAAGGTCTGCTTCACGGGCCTCGCCGGGTCCGTTGACGACGCAGCCCATAACGGCGACGCGCAGGGGAATCTCCATGCCTTCCAGCCCGGCCGTTACCTGCTCCGCCAGCGTGTACACATCAACCTGCGCACGTCCACAGGAGGGGCAGGAGACGATTTCCAGCTTGCGGGGGCGCAGGTTCAGCGACTGCAGGATCTGGTTGCCCACCTTGATTTCCTCCACCGGCGGCGCCGAAAGGGAAACCCGAATGGTGTCACCGATGCCGCGGGACAGAAGCGCACCGAAAGCCGTTGCCGACTTGATGGTGCCCTGGAACGCCGGCCCGGCTTCGGTCACACCGAGGTGCAACGGCCAGTCACCCTTCTCTGCCAGCATTTCGTACGCGGCCACCATGATGACGGGATCGTTGTGCTTGACGGAGATCTTGAAGTCATGGAAGCCGTGTTCCTCGAACAGGGACGCTTCCCAAACAGCGGACTCCACCAGGGCTTCCGGTGTTGCCTTGCCGTATTTCTTCATGATGCCCGGCTCCAGCGAACCAGCATTGACGCCGATCCGGATGGACGTGCCGTGGTCCCGGGCCGCTGCCGCAATTTCCTTGACCTGGTCATCGAACTTACGGATGTTGCCCGGGTTCACACGAACAGCCGCGCATCCGGCCTCAATGGCCGCGAAAACGTACTTGGGCTGGAAGTGGATATCGGCGATCACGGGGATCTGGGACTTACGGGCGATGATGGGAAGCGCTTCAGCGTCGTCCGCCGAAGGACACGCAACACGCACGATGTCGCAGCCGGATGCCGTCAGTTCGGCAATTTGCTGAAGGGTGGCGTTGATATCCGTGGTGGGCGTCGTGGTCATGGACTGAACGCTGATGGGCGAATCAGAACCAACACCAACGGACCCAACCTTGATCTGCCGAGTCTTACGGCGAGGGGCAAGGACGGGGGGTGGGGCTGCTGGCATTCCCAGGCTGACCGAGGTCACGTGGACTCCTTGGATTGGGGTGGATCGTTGAGGTGGAGACGCCCGGCTAGGACGCGTGGGCTGCCAGGATCCCGATGATGGGGGACCATTCGGTGGTGCGGATGCCGGCAATTACGCCAGCTTCGGCAAACGGATCCTGCTTGAGGAGGTCGTTGAGCCCGGTTTCATCTGCGGACTTGAAGATCAGGAGGGCACCGGCACCGTCACCGTACGGGCCGCTGGCAAGGAGCTTGCCTTCCTCGGCCAGTTCGCCCAGCCAGGCACGGTGTGCGGGGCGGGCTTCGTCGCGGAGGGCACCGGAGTCGGCGACGTATACGTACTCAACAGCGAAAACAGTCATGGTGCTAGCCTATCCCGCCTGCTCCGCCGGAAATATTCATGCTCTGCCCAAAATGCTCATGGCTTAGCCGAAGATGTTGACGGGCTTCACGATGTCCGCGTAGATCAGCAGGGCACCCATGGCCATCAGCAGCGCAGCCACCACGTAGGTCAGCGGCAACAGTTTCGCAATGTCGAACGAACCCGGATCCGGCTTTCCCCTCAACCTGGCCACCTGGCGCCGTGCGCCCTCGTACAAAGCCCCGGCCACATGGCCGCCGTCGAGGGGAAGCAAGGGGATGAGGTTGAAGATGGCCAAGGCGAAGTTCAGCCCTGCAAGCAGCCCGATCAGGGTTCCGATGCGGGCCTGCATCGGAACCTGTTCCATGGCCGCGACTTCGCCGGCTACCCGGCCAACACCCACGACGCTGATGGGACCGTTCGGATCCCGGGGTTCCTCGCTGAAGGCTGCTTTCGCCACTCCGGCTACCCTGGCCGGCAGGTTGAAGATCACACCGGAAATTTGTTTGATGTTCTCTCCCGCCATGGGGAGAACGGCCGACGCCGGCTGGGGAACCAATGCGCTTTGGGCGCCGATCCCGAGGAAGCCGACTTCCTGGTACTGCAGAACACCGTTGGCGTCCTGCGCCTGCCGCCCATCGGAGCCCACCACGGGCCGGGACGAGAGCACCGGGGTCACGGTGGTCTCCACTGGAGAACCGTTGCGCTGCACGGTGATGGCCACATCCTTGCCTGCCGAGGCACGGATCCATCCGGTCAGTTCGTCCCAACTGGTGACGGTCTTTCCGTCAAAGGACGTGATGGTGTCGTTCGGTTGGAGCCCTGCGGCTGCTGCCGGTGTGGGTTTGCAGTCCGCTGAGTCCGGGTCCACAGTTTCGCCAGCGGCAACCTGGCATTTGGAAACGTCCGCGATGGTGGTGGTCGCCTGCGCCGTGCCGAAGCCCATGAGCAGGACGGCCAACAGGATCAACCCGATGATCATGTTCATGGCAGGGCCACCGAGCATGACAATGATCTTTTTCCATACTGGCAATTTGTAGAAGACGCGGTTCTCGTCCCCCGGCCCCACTTCTTCATGCGCCATGGAACGCGCTTCTGTGGCCAGCGTTTGGAACATCCCGGTGCTGGAAGGGCGGACAGCGCCGTCCACCTTGTTGGGTGGGTACATGCCGATCATGGAGACGTATCCACCCAGTGGAAGGGCTTTGAATCCGTACTCGGTCTCGCCCTTCTTCCTGGACCAGAGAGTGGGGCCGAAGCCGATCATGTACTTGGTGACGCGGACTTTGAAGAGCTTCGCCGGCACCAGGTGGCCTACCTCGTGCAGCGCGATGGAAACGGCGACGCCGATGGCGACGAAGACGACTCCGAGAATGAAGAGAAGGACGGGACTCATGCCGGTGGGACTGCTTCCATAAGGGTTCTGAGCTACAGGGCGCTGCTGGCTAAACGATCAAGGGTGCGGGCGCGTGCCCACTTCTCAGCATCCAGCACGGACTCCACCGTTAGCTCGGAGGAGCCTGAATGTTCACTGAGGACGGACTCCACCGTATCCACGATGTCCGTGAAGCGGATACGCCCGGCGTGGAACGCCTGGACGGCCTCCTCATTGGCGGCGTTGAACACTGCCGGGAAGGTGCTGCCTTGTTTGGCAGCGTCCTTGGCCAGGTCCACTGCGGGGAATGCCACGGTGTCCAAGGGCTCGAACGTCCAACTGGTGGCCTTGGTCCAGTCGCAGGGCTTGGCAGCACGCGGGACGCGATCCGGCCAGCCCAGCCCCAGCGCGATAGGAAGGCGCATGTCCGGGGGTGATGCCTGGGCAATGATCGAACCGTCCACAAACTGCACCATGGAGTGAACCACCGACTGAGGGTGGACCACCACCTCGATCCTGTCCAAGGGAACATCGAACAACAAGTGCGCCTCAATGACTTCCAAGCCCTTGTTGACCAGGCTGGCGGAGTTGGTGGTGACCATCAGGCCCATGTCCCAAGTGGGGTGGGCCAGCGCTTCCTGCGGTGTGACCCCATGAAGCTGATCGCGTGTGCGCCCGCGGAACGGACCGCCGGATGCGGTCAAGATCAGCTTCTCAACTTCCTGCTCGGTCCCGGACCGCAAGCACTGGGCGATGGCGGAGTGCTCAGAGTCAACAGGCACAATCTGTCCCGGCCGGGCCGCGGCTTTAACCAGGGCACCACCCACGATCAGTGATTCCTTGTTGGCCAGTGCAAGCGTTGCGCCGGTGCTGAGCGCGGCCAAGGTAGGTGCCAGGCCAATGGAACCGGTGATGCCGTTGAGGACGACGTCACACTCGATGGCTGCGATCCGGGTGGAGGCGTCCGGGCCGGCGAAGATCTCCGTCGCAAAATGTGGCACCCCCGCAGCCGAGGCTGCCGCGTCAATCAGTTGCCGCAAAACCGCGGGATCTCCCTGGGCGATGCCCACAGCCCGCGCCCGGGTGTGGACCGCCTGCCGGGCGATGAGTTCTAGGTTCCTTCCACCTGCGCTGAGCGCCACCACCTCGAAACGGTGCGGGGCGGCATCGACGACGTCAATCGCTTGTGTGCCGATGGAACCGGTGGACCCGAGGATGACGATCTTGCGCGGCTGCATTCTCCAAGTATCCCAGCCAGTAACGCGAGCGGCGAACGGAGCAGGGACGATACTGGGAAATCCTGCATCGCTTGACCATCCACAGCCCACGCGTACGGTGGAAAGGTGGAGTGGCTGTCCTGGTTTGATGCGCGGGACTATGAGTTCGCCCGGCAGGTGTTGCAGCGCGGCACGGCTGCGCTGTATCTGGTTGCCTTTCTTTCCACCATGAACCAATTTCCTGCACTCCTCGGCGAGCGCGGGCTGCTGCCGGTGCCGGCGTTCCGGGCCATGGCCCGCAGACTGGCCAGGCCCACCCTCTTCCGCTGGTATTACTCCGATGCGCTCCTGGGGTGGGTGTGCTGGACGGGGATCGGCGTCGCTGCCTTGCTCGTGATCGGTCTCCCCCAAACGGGCCCTCCATGGCTGCCCATGCTGGCATTTCTGATTCTGTGGTTCCTCTACATGTCGATCGTCAATGTCGGCCAGACGTTCTACGGCTTCGGCTGGGAGATCCTGCTTCTCGAGGCCGGGTTTACCGTGGCCTTCCTCGGCTCGGACCAGACTCCCCCGCCCACCACCATCCTGATCCTCATTGTGTGGCTGGTTTTCCGGCTTGAGTTCGGGGCGGGCATGATCAAGATCCGGGGCGGCCGCGAGTGGCGCGACATGACGGCTATGTTCTACCACCATGAGACACAGCCCATGCCGGGCCCGCTCAGCAGGCAAGCCCATCTCCTGCCGCGTCCGCTGCATAAAGTGGAAGTGGCGGGCAACCATTTCGCACAGCTGGTGGTGCCGTTTTTCCTCTTCGCGCCACAGCCCCTGGCCGGCATTGCGGCAGGCATCATCATCGCGACCCAGCTATGGCTGGTAGGCACCGGGAATTTTGCCTGGTTGAACTGGGCGGCGATCATCCTTGCCTTCGCGGCCGTCAGCGACCCCCTCGCCCACGCGTTCTTTCCGTTCATCCCGCTGGACTGGCACCCTGGCGCCGATACCCCGGTGTGGTGGCTCGCCGTCGTCGTGCTGGTGACTGTGGTGTTGCTGGTGTTGAGCTACCAGCCGCTCCTGAACCTTTTCTCCAGCCGGCAGCTGATGAATGCCAGCTTCAACCGTTGGCGTCTGGTCAACGCCTATGGGGCGTTCGGGACGGTCACCAAGCAGCGGATCGAGATCGTGGTTGAGGGCACACTGGCCGAGGAGCCGGACGCCGCGGATGAGCATTGGCTCGAGTACGGCTTCAAGGGCAAGCCCGGCGAGGTGCGGCGGCTCCCGCGGCAATGGGCGCCGTACCATCTACGCCTGGATTGGCTGATGTGGTTCCTGCCGCTGCGGACTGTGCACGAGGACTGGTTCTACGCTTTCCTCGACAAGCTGCTGGAGGCAGACAAGCCCACGCTGGGGCTTCTTCGCCATGATCCGTTCGACGGCGAACGCCCCCGTTGGGTGCGCGCACGCAGCTATCTGTACCGTTTCGCCAGCCGTGCGGAGTTCCGCGAGACCGGCGAACGCTGGGTGCGCGTGTGGCTGTATGACGCCATTGGACCCGTGCAGCTAAGCCCGCGACGCCGCCTTCTTCCGTGAGGGCACGTCCACGGGCGGTGCCGTGGATTCCCGGACAACCAGGTGTGTTGCGAGTTCCACGCGCCGGGAGTCGATGTCTTCGCCCTGCATCTGGCGAAGGATGAAGTTCAACGCCGATCGCCCTATCTCTTGTAGCGGCTGGCTCACGGAGGTGAGGGGCGGCGTGGATTCTTCAGCTTGGTAGGTACCGTCGAACCCCACCAGGCTCATTTCCTCGGGAATCCGCACGTCCTGCCTACGGGCCTCGGCCAGCACCCCCATGGCGATGCTGTCGCTCCCGGCGAAGACTGCCGTGGGCGGATCCTCCAGCGCCAACAGGGACTTGAAGGCGGCAGCCCCGGTCTCGGGCCGGAACGGGCCTGCCGATACGTATTCGTGTTCGACCGTGATGCCTGCGGCCATGAGTGCGGCCATGTAACCGTGCAGCCTGGCCTGGCTGCATTCGGCGGTGGCAGGGCCGCCGATGTACGCAATCCGCCGGTGCCCCAGTCCCAGGAGGTGAGTCGCGGCTGCTTTGCCACCGGCCCAGTTGCTGGCGCCCACACTGAACAAGTCGGCCGGCGGCGGGTTGAGGGGGTCGATCACCACAATGGGAATTTGACGCCTTTGGAAGGCCTCCAAGTGGGCTGTGCCAAAAGCTGAGGTCACCACGATCATCCCGCTGCGGCCTTCATCGACCATGCGTTGGGCCCGTTCTTCCGGTCCCAGCGGAGGCGCCGCCTGGAGACCGGTCACGGACAGGATTACCTCCATGTCGGAGACGTTTGCCTGCTCCATGATCCCCTTGAGGACCTCCATGTTGTAGGCCGAATTGAGGGAATCAAAAACCGCTTCGACAGTCCGCTGCACCGGATTGCTTTTGCGCTGGAGGGGAGATTTATAGCCCGTGCGCTGCAGTGCCGCCAGCACGCGGGCCCGGGTTGCCTGCGCTACATCCCCGCGCCCGTTGACCACTTTGGAGACCGTGGGCACGGATACCCCCACCTCCTGCGCGACGGCAGAGAGGGTCAGCTTGGAGGGTCGATCGTCGGTGCTCACAGTTTTCGCTTTCGAAAAGTTTCGGTTGCAGACAGTGTGCATCGTCGTCGGCCCACGCGTCAAGACGACTCCCATGGCCGCGGAAAATCCTGGAAATTGGCCCTTGACGGTGACGTGCCTCACGACTAGGTTTGGTGGGCACTTCCGAAAGGACCTTCGAAACATTTCGAAAAAGTCGACGGAAAGGGTGATCGAAGCTGATCCCCAACACCGCGGAGTGTGGCTTTTACACGAACAACCGGGCCATCAGCGTCGAGCCCGAAGGACGAATGGAAACTGCACATGAATAGTCTCAAGTTGCGCACCGCCGGAATGGCCGTTTCTGCAGCCGCATTGTCGATCGCACTCGTAGCCTGCGGGTCCTCGGGACCGGCCGGAACAGGAGCCTCCGGAGATTCGGCAACCATGTGGGGCCTCACCGGCGGCGACCAGCCCGTAGTCCAGGCAGCCGTGGACTCCTGGAACAAAGCACACCCCGATTCGGCCATCAAGCTCGACTTCTTCGCCAACGATGCGTACAAGACCAAAGTCCGCACCGCCGTCGGAGCAGGCCAGGGGCCCACCCTCGTCTACGGCTGGGGCGGCGGAGTCCTGAAGTCCTACGTTGATGCCGGCCAGGTGGATGACCTCACGGGATTCCTCAAGGAAAACCCGGAAGTCCAAAACCGCTACCTGCCCTCCATCCTGGAAAGCGGCGTCATCGACGGCAAGACCTACGCCCTCCCCAACAACAAAGTGCAGCCCGTAGTTCTCTACTACAACAAGGAAGTCTTCGACAAGATCGGCGCGGAGGCACCCAAGACCTGGGACGAACTCATGGCCCTGGTCCCCAAGTTCAAGGCCGCAGGCGTGGCCCCCTTCTCCTTGGGTGGGCAGTCCAAGTGGCCGGACCTCATGTGGCTCGAATACCTGGTAGACCGCATCGGCGGCCCGGAAGTGTTCGCCAACATTGCCGCCAACAAACCCGGTGCCTGGTCTGATCCCGCCGTGATCGAAGCACTGAGCAAAATCCAGGAACTGGTGGATGCAGGCGGCTTCATCAACGGGTTCTCCTCCATAGCCGCGGACAGCAACGCCGACCAGGCCCTGCTCTACACCGGCAAGGCCGCCATGATCCTGCAGGGCAGCTGGATCTACCAAGGAATGAAGAAAGACGCAGCGGACTTCGTCACCAGCGGCAAGCTCGGATACACCCCCTTCCCCACCGTCGAGGGAGGCAAGGGCGACCCTGCCAACGTTGTGGGCAACCCCACCAATTTCTGGTCGGTCTCCTCCAAGGCCACCGATGAACAGAAGAAGACGGCCCTTGAGTACGTCAAGGACGGGATGTTCACCGATGAGAACGTCCAAGGCCTCATCGACTCAGGAGCCGTACCCGTGGTTACCGGAATTGAAGACAAACTGGCGGCATCCCCTGACAAGGACTTTTTGACCTACGTTTATGGACTCGCCAAAGATGCACCGGACTTCACCCTGTCCTGGGACCAGGCCCTCAGCCCTGCGCAAGGCGATGCCATGCTGGCCAACCTGGACCAGATCTTCCTGAAGAAGATCACCCCGGAACAGTTCGCTTCCACCATGAACGCAACGATCGGAAAGTAGCCCGGTGTCGTCCACTACTGCGCACCGCCGGACCGCCCGGGCACAACTGTCCCGACGGACCCTCGAGAAGGGTCCGTCGGGGTGGCTGGCCGCCCCGGCGCTCGCGTTCTTCATGCTGTTCGCCATCCTCCCGCTCCTGGGAGTCCTGTTCCTGAGCTTTACCCGCTGGGATGGCCTGGGCGAGATCAAGCTCGACGGCCTGTCCAGCTGGAACACCGTCCTGGCCGATCCTGTGACGGGCAACGCCTTGCTGGTCACCGCCAAGATCATGTTCTTCTCCTTCATCGTCCAGGCACCCATCAGTCTCTTGTTGGGCGTCTTCACCGCAGCAAACCAGAAGTACCGTGCCGCATTGGCCGTCCTGTACTTCGTTCCGCTGTTGCTCTCCTCTGCCGCTGTGGCCATTGCCTTCAAGGCACTGCTGGACCCGAACTTCGGCCTCGGCCCCGGCTTGGGTTTGCCGTTCCTGGCGCAGGACTGGCTGGGCAACTCCGATCTGGTCCTGTTCGTGGTGGTCTTCGTCATCGCGTGGCAGTTTGTTCCGTTCCACACCCTGATCTACCAAGGCGGTGTCCGCCAGATCCCCGCTTCCCTCTACGAAGCCGCGCAGATCGACGGTGCCGGCCGCATACAGCAGTTCCTCAACATCACGCTTCCCCAACTGAAGTACACCATCATCACCTCCTCCACCCTCATGGTGGTGGGATCCCTGGCGTACTTCGACCTGGTGTTCGTGCTGACCGCGGGCGGCCCCGGCTATTCCACCAGGCTGTTGCCGCTGCACATGTACCTCACTGGCTTCAAAGCGAACGACATGGGCGCGGCGAGCGCGCTGGGAGTGATCCTGGTGGTCATCGGGCTGGCCCTGGCACTGTTTCTTCAACGACTCGGCGGCAAGAACCGCAACGCCAGCCAATTGGAAGGTGCGTAATGGCTTCCACCACACAACTCCCCACACCACCGGCAACGCTGCCCGAACCGGCGGCCGACCGCCGTCGTCCGCAGAAGATGGGCCGCTCGCGGCCCAACTTCCTCGGAGGACTGGGTGGCTGGCTCTGGCTCGCGGTCATTATTGTGCCCGTGTACTACGTGGTGATCACCAGCTTGAAGAACCAGGCAGGCTTCTTCACCTCCAATCCGCTGATGCCCCCGGCGGAACCAACGCTGGATAACTACAAGCTGGTCGTGGAGAACGAGTTCGCCAAGTACTTCACCAACAGCCTGATCGTGACGGTGGGCAGCGTGGTTCCAGCCCTCTTTGTGGCCTTCATGGCCGCGTACGCAATTGTGCGCGGCAAAGGGAAGTTCCTGAGTTGGACCAATAACGTGTTCCTCCTGGGCCTGGCCATTCCGCTGCATGCCACGATCATCCCGATCTACTGGATGATCACCAAAGCCCAAATGTACGACACCTTGCTGGCACTCATCCTGCCCTCGATTGCCTTTGCCATCCCTATTTCCGTGCTTATTCTCTCCAACTTCATGAGGGACGTACCCAACGAGCTTTTTGAGTCGATGCGGCTGGACGGCTGCTCCGACTGGGCCATGATGTGGCGCCTGGCATTGCCGATGACCAAGCCCGCTGTCATCACGGTTGGCATCTACAACGCACTGCATGTGTGGAACGGCTTCCTGTTCCCGCTGATCTTGACCCAAAGCCCGGACACACGCGTTCTGCCGTTGTCGCTCTGGACCTTCCAAGGTGAGTTCAGCGTCAACATTCCTGCAGTGCTCGCCTCGGTTGTCCTGGCCACGCTCCCGCTGCTGGTGATTTACGTCGTTGCACGGCGCCAATTGCTCAGTGGCCTGACCGCCGGCTTCAGCAGATAACTGGCTGCCGCCAGTAGAAAGGGACCACACATGAAACAGCCACAGCCCTTGCGCGTAGGCATGGTGGGCTACTCATTCATGGGAGCCGCCCACTCCCACGCCTGGCGGACCGCGCCGCGCTTCTTCGACCTGCCGCTGAGGCCTGAATTGACTGCCGTGGCTGGCCGCAACCAAGCCGGTGTCCGTGCAGCAGCCAGCAAATTTGGTTGGGACTCAGCCGAAACTGACTGGCGTCGTCTGATTGAGCGCGAAGACATCGACCTCATCGATATCTGCACGCCCGGCAACACCCACGCGGAGATCGCCATCGCCGCTCTGGAAGCGGGAAAGCATGTCCTCTGCGAGAAGCCACTGGCCAATTCCGTGGAGGAAGCGGAGAAGATGACGGCAGTGGCCCAGGCGGCAGCCGGCCGTGGGGTTCTCTCCATGTGCGGCTTCAGCTACCGCCGCACGCCTGCCCTGGCGCTGGCCAAGCGGATGGTGGACGACGGCCGGCTGGGCAACATCCGGCACGTCCGCGCACAGTATCTGCAGGACTGGCTCAGCGACGCCGATGCGCCACTGACCTGGCGGATGGACAAATCCAAGTCCGGCTCCGGATCACTGGGCGATATCGGCGCGCACAGCATCGACGCCGCGCAATGGATCACCGGCCTGAACATCAGCGGCGTCTCGGCCTTGCTGGAGACGTTCGTCGAGGAACGCCCGGTGGGCGGAGACTTTGTGGGGCTTGGTGGCCACGGCGGCGCAGATGGTCCTCGAGGGCCAGTGACGGTGGACGACGCGGCGCTGTTCACCGCCCGTTTTGAGGCCAACCACGACGACGGCGCTGACGCAGGCTCACGCGTCAATGGCGCTTCCGGCCCCATCGGCATCTTCGAAGCTACCCGGTTTGCCATGGGCCGCAAGAACGCCATGCGCCTGGAACTGAACGGCACGAAGGGGTCGCTGGCCTTCGATTTCGAGGACATGAACTCCCTGCAGTTTTACGATGCCGCCTTGGAACCTGACGCGGGCTTCCGAAAAATCATGGTCACCGAACCTTCCCACCCCTATGTCGGCAACTGGTGGCCCACCGGCCACGGGCTGGGATACGAGCACGGCTTCACGCATCAGGTGGTGGACCTCGTGACCGCCATCAGCGCAGGCGAGCAGCCGTCGCCGTCGTTCGCTGACGCTTTGCAGGTCCAAAAGGTTCTGGCCGCAGTCGAGGCGAGCGCGGATAACTCAAGCCGCTGGCAGAAAGTCTGAAAGGAAAACATGACAAGCGAGAACAAAGCAGCGTTGGTGGTTCGAGGCGGCTGGGACGGCCACCAACCGGTGGAAGCCACCGAACTGTTCATTCCCTTCCTCAGGGACAATGGCTACGACGTGCGGGTGGAAGAATCCCCTAAGATCTATGCCGACTCCGAGTACATGGCGGGCGTGGACCTCATAGTGCAATGCATGACCATGACGACCATCGAGAAGCACGAATTCGAGGGTCTCCGCGCTGCCGTCGAAAACGGTACGGGCCTTGCCGGCTGGCACGGGGGCATCGCCGATTCCTACCGCAACAACTCGGACTACCTGCACCTGATCGGCGGGCAGTTTGCCTGCCACCCCGGCAAGCACGCGGACCAGCGGATCGGCGAGCAGTCGGATAACTACGTCCCTTACACCGTGAACATGTTGCCCACTGCGGCCGATCACCCCATTACGCAGGGAATCAGCGACTTCGACCTCGTCACGGAGCAGTACTGGGTCCTGTCCGACGACTACATTGACGTCCTGGCCACCACCACGCAAAAAGTTCGGGACTGGGATCCTTGGAACCGTGAGGTCACCTCGCCTGCCATCTGGACCCGTCAGTGGGGTGAAGGCAGAATCTTCGTCTGCACTCCCGGCCACCGCGTGGAAATCCTCCAGGACAGCAACGTCCGTACGATCGTTGAAAGGGGCATGCTGTGGGCAAGCCGCTGAACGTTGGAGTGATTGGCTGTGGCGCCATCATCTCCCAGTACCTGACCAACTTCCGTCGGCTCGATTCCATCAACCTGGTGGCCGTCGCAGACCTGGACCCGGCGAGGGCACAGGCCGTCGCCGACTCATACGAGGGCGTCCGGGCACTGACCGTGGACGGACTCCTCGCCGCCGATGACGTGGATCTGGTCCTGAACCTGACCATCCCTGCGGCCCACGCCGACATCGCGCTGAAAGCCATCGCCGCCGGCAAATCCGTTTACGGCGAGAAGCCACTGGCTGCCACCACGGCGGAGGCCCGGGACGTCCTGTCCGCTGCCGCAGCGGCTGGAGTTGCTGTGGGCTGCGCTCCTGACACCGTGTTGGGAACGGGGATCCAGACCGCCCGCAAGGCAATCGACGACGGCCTGATCGGAGCGCCTGTTTCCGCAACGGCCACGATGGCAACTCCGGGGCACGAGCGCTGGCATCCCAACCCCGACTTCTATTACCAGCCCGGCGGTGGTCCCTTGCTGGACATGGGGCCTTACTACGTCTCGGCCCTGGTCACGCTGTTGGGCCCCGTGGTGTCGGTGGTGGGGGCTGCCAGCCATACCCGGAACGAACGCACCATCGGTTCGGGCCCGCGGCAGGGACAGACGGTGCCAGTGGACATTGACTCGCATGTCACCGGCGTTCTTGTCCATGCATCCGGCGCCTTGTCCACCCTGTTCATGAGTTTTGACGCCGTCAAGACCAAGAGCCCCAACATAGAGATCCACGGGGAAAAGGGGTCGCTGATCGTCCCGGACCCCAACCACTTCGACGGCGATGTACAGCTTTTCGCGCTGGGTGCCGAGGACTGGGAGACGCTCCCCGTTTCGGCCGGCTACGTGGACTCGGGCCGTGGCTTCGGAATCGCCGACCTCGCAGCGACCCCTGCGGGCCAGGAACCGCGTGCGGGCGGACAACTGGCCTTCCACGCGCTGGAAGTCATGGAATCGGTGCTTGAATCCGCCAAGAGCGGGCAGGCGGTGGCCATCACGAGCACTGCCGCGCGGCCGGCGGTAGTTGAACTCTCGGAAATCACGACGTCGGTACTCACCTAACGCTCCGCACACCCGCCGAGTTGCCAGTTGGTGCCCATGTTTCCGCGAAACATGGGCATCAACTGTCAGTTCGTTGGACGGACTGTCCCTGGGACGGGCTGCTTTGCCCGGCGGAGTGTCGCTTGGGCGTGCTTGAGGATGGGCCCGTCGATCATCTTTCCCTTGAACTGGAACACCCCCGTGCCTGCCGCTGCCGCTGCTTCCAGGAGCTCACTGGCTTCGGCCACCACTTCTGCGGAGGGAGCATAGGCCCCACGAACTACTGCCACTTGGTTGGGGTGGATGCAGGCCTTGGCGCCAAAACCGCTGGCTACGGCGTCGTGGGATTCTGCCGACAGTCCGTCAAGATCCGGGATGTTCACGTATACGGAGTCGATGGCTTCCTTTCCCGCAGCCTTTGCGGCAAGCAGGACCGCGGACCGTGAGTGCAGCGCGACAGCCCGGTACCCGCCGTCGTCGTTCCTGCTGGAGAGGCCACCGAGTGACGCCAGCAAGTCCTCGGCACCCCACATGAGCCCCACGACGTTGGGCTCGGCGGCGATAGCTGAGGCGTTGACGATGCCCGCCGCGGTTTCGCATAGGGCAATGACCTGATAGCCGGCCAAGGCCTTGAGCTGCTCCGCGCTCTCCGCCTTGGCCAGCATGACCGTCCGGTAGGGCGTCTTGGCCAGGGCTTCAAGGTCGAGCTCGAACTCGGGCGTCCCCACCGGGTTGACCCGCACAATGGTTCGGCCTGGTTCCAGTCCCCCGGTACCGGACTGCTCAAGTATCGCTTCGCGTGCCTGCAGCTTGTCCGCAGGAGCTACGGCATCTTCCAGGTCCAGGATGACGGCGTCGGAACGATCAGCGGCCTTACTGAATCGCTCAGGGCGGTCGGCGGGGCAGAACAAGAGGGCCGGACCCATGGTGAAAGGAGTCGCGTCATAAGAAAGCATGGAGGTCCTTGCTGCTGGTGTCCTACAGAGAGTTGGAAATGGTGGGTCAGGATTGCGCGGCGTGCGCTTCCTTCGTCCACATCAGGCACGTCCGGGTGGCCAGCGCCACCACCGCCCCATCCTGGTTACGGCCAGTGTGCTGCATGGTCACCACGCCTTGACCGGGTCGGGAGGTCGACAACCTCTTTCCTGTGATCACCGTTTCCGTGTACAGGGTATCTCCGTGATACAGCGGGTGCGGAAAGGTGACATCGGTCAGCCCCAGTTGCGCGATGATGGTGCCCTGGGTCAGCTGGGTCACCGACTGCCCCACCATGGTGGACAAGGTGAACATGGAGTTCATGAGCCGCTGCCCGAAAGGCTGGGTTGAGCTCCACGCCGCGTCCAGGTGCAGCGCCTGGGTATTCATGGTCATGGTGGTGAACAGGACGTTGTCCGCTTCAGTAACGGTCCGCCCGGGCTTATGGGCGTAGATCACGCCCTCTTCGAGTTCGTCGAAGTACAGCCCCCGCTGCTCAACAACCCGGGTCATACGGTGAGCTCCTGGTCTTCCTCGAACAGGTCGGCCCCGGTTGCTGCGAGGACGTCCTCAAGAGTGACATTGGGGGCCAGTTCACGAAGGACCAGTCGCGGGTCCCCTTGGTCCTTGACGACGTCGATGACGGCCAGGTCGGTGATGATCCGGTCTACGCACCCTTTACCCGTCAAGGGCAGCGTGCAGTCCTGAACAATTTTCGGTCGGCCGCTGCGGTCCACGTGCTCCATCATGACGATGACCTTCTTGGCACCGAACACCAGGTCCATGGCGCCACCCATGCCCTTTACCATCTTGCCGGGAACCATCCAGTTGGCGAGGTCCCCGTTGGCAGCCACCTCCATGGCACCCAGCACAGCGACGTCCACGTGCCCGCCGCGGATCATGCCGAAGGACGCCGCCGAATCGAAGAACGCGGCCCCCGCATTCGTGGTGACCGTTTCCTTGCCCGCGTTGATGAGGTCCGGATCAATTTTGTCCTCGGCAGGGTAAGGACCGACGCCCAGGATCCCATTCTCGGAGTGAAGGATGACCTCCACACCGTCAGGGATGTAATTGGGGATCAGGGTGGGCATCCCGATTCCCAGGTTCACGTATTGGCCGTTGGTGAGCTCCTTGGCTACGCGGGCGGCCAGTTCGTTGCGGGTCCAGCCTTTGGCCTCGTGATGTTCGACGTCGGCGCGACGGTACTCGTGCCGGACGGCTTCCGGGCGGGGCGGAATGTCGTGGAACGTGTTGTCGGTCATCGTTCCGCTCCTGTCTGGCTTGTGACCGCTTGGTTTGTGCCCGTACCGGGGGTCAGCGCCACGGTCCGCTTTTCGATCCGCTTCTCGCTGGAGGTCGCCAGCACCACCCGTTGGACGAAGATTCCCGGCGTATGAATATGCTCAGGGTCAAGCTCGCCGGGTTCCACCAGCTCCTCCACTTCGGCAATGGTGGTCTTTGCCGCCATGGCACAGAGCGGGTTGAAGTTCATGGCCGTTGCATGGAACACCAAGTTGCCGTGCCGGTCACCCTTCCATGCGTGAACCAAACCGAAATCCGGCGTCAGGGACTCCTCCAGGACGTAATCGGCGCCATTGAAGGTGCGGACTTCCTTAGGGGACGAGGCCAGCGCAACGTTCCCTTCGGCGTCGTACTTTTGCGGAAGCCCACCCTCCGACACCTGGGTTCCCACACCGGCCTTGGTGTAGAAGGCCGGGATACCTGCGCCACCGGCGCGGAGCTTCTCCGCCAAAGTTCCCTGCGGGGTGAGGACTACTTCCAGCTCCCCCGCCAGGTACTGGCGGGCAAATTCCTTGTTCTCTCCCACGTACGAGCTAATGGTGCGGCGGATGCGGCCGTCCTTCAGGAGAATGCCCAGGCCCCAGTCGTCCACGCCACAGTTGTTGCTGACAGTCTCAAGACCAGTGGTGCCTTGGCTGTGAAGGGCCTCGATCAGGGAGACGGGAATACCGCAGAGTCCGAACCCTCCCACAGCCAAAGACGCGCCGTCCGGAATGTCCTTCACCGCTTCCGCGGCGCTGGCAACAACCTTGTCAATCATCCTTGATCCTTCCCGTACGGTTACAGACCCAGCTCGCGCGCGATCAGCATCAACTGGACCTCGGTGGTGCCTTCCCCGATTTCTAGGATTTTGGAATCCCGGTAATGACGTGCCACCGTGAATTCGTTGATGAAACCATAGCCGCCGAACACCTGGGTGGCGTCCCGCGCGTTGTCCATGGCTGCCTCGCCTGCGACCATCTTAGCTATGGCAGCTTCGGTCTTGAACGGCTTCCCTGCCAGCATTCGGGAGGCGGCATCGTAGTAGGCAAGGCGGGCGGTGTGGGCCCTGGCCTGCATCCGGGCGATCTTGAACTGGATGGCCTGGTACTTGCCGATGTTCTGTCCGAAGGCGCTGCGTTCCTTGGCATACTTCACGGACAAGTCCACGCACCCCTGGGCTGCACCGGTAGCCAGAGCGGCAATGGCGATACGGCCCTCGTCAAGGATGGAAAGAAAGTTGGCATAGCCCCGGCCGCGCTCACCCAGAAGGTTGGCTTCAGGAACGTGGACATTGTCCAGAGTGAGCGGATGCGTATCCGAAGCGTTCCAGCCCACCTTGTTGTACGGCTTTTCCGCCCTGAAACCGGGCGTGTCCGTTGGCACCAGGATGGTGGAGATCTCCTTCTTGGTGCTGCCATCCGTGTTCTGTTTCTGGCCCGTGACTGCCGTGACCGTCACCAGGGTGGTGATGTCCGTGCCGGAGTTGGTGATGAACTCCTTGTTGCCGTTGATAACCCACTCGCCGTTTTCCAGGTGGGCGTTGGTTTTGGTGCCGCCCGCATCCGACCCTGCTTCGCGCTCGGTCAGGCCGAACCCGGCCAGGGAACGTCCCGACGCCAATTGCGGCAGCCATTCTTCTTTCTGCGCGTCCGTTCCGAATCGGTACACGGGCATGGCGCCCAGCGAGACACCGGCTTCCAAGGTGATGGCCACCGACTGGTCCACCCGTCCCAGCTGCTCCAATGCCAGTGCGAGGGCGAAATAGTCGCCACCCATTCCGCCGAATTCCTCGGGGAACGGCAGGCCGAACAGGCCCATCTCCCCCATCTGCTTTACAACCTCATAGGGAAAGCTGTGCTCTTCGTCATGCTTGGCGGACACGGGTGCGACAACCTCGTCGGCGAACTCGCGGACGGAGTCGCTGAGGTCCTGGTACTCCTCATTGAGTTCAAAAGTGCTCATGGCCGGATTTCCTTGTCTGTGCTTGTGGTCTCTGCGTCCACGTGAATGGTGGCGAGCACTTGGTCGGCCTTGACCAGGTCGCCGGGTTTGCTGGTGAGGTGGACGGTTCCAGCGACGGACGCCACCAGGTGATGCTCCATCTTCATGGCCTCGACGGCCAGGAGCACCTGGCCTTCTTCCACCGTCTCGCCATCGGCTACCGACACCGACACCACCGTTCCGGGCATCGGCGAGCGCACTTCCGGGTCCGCTGCCCCTTCGTCGCGCTGTATGCCCGCAAGCATCCGCCGCAGGCGCTCGGCACGGTTCAGGACCTCGAGCCGGCAGGACCAGCCATCGGTGCCGATGTAGATTTCGCGGATACTGCCCAGCTGACTAACGCCGTTCTGCCCGCGTGGGTCCACGCCAACCGCGTAGGTGACAAGGCCGCCGTCGAACTCCAGGGCAATCCCGTCCACGCTGCGGTCCGCTAGCCGGACGTTAATCGGCGGCCCGCCGTCGATGCTTGCCGTGACGGTACCGTCCACTTCGGTGACGGACACCGTGGCAAAGCTGCCTCCGGGAGTCCCCAACGTGGCGGTCCAGGCGCCCCGGGCACCAATACGCCAGGAGTCCGGCGTTGCCCAGGCGTCCCCCGCCGGCGTCGATCCTGTGCGCTCCAGCCACAGCGTGAGCGCGGCAGCGATCAGTTCGTCGGAACCGGCGTGACGGAAGGACATCGACGGAAGTTTGCGCTCGATCAACCCGGTATCCAACTGCCCGGCGCGGACCTGGGAATCGTTGATCAACAACCGCAGATACTCGACGTTCGTATCCACGCCAAGCAGCGTGTACCGGCCCAGGGCAGCGTCAAGGGTATCCAGCGCCGCCGACCTGTCCTCACCCCATGCGATGACCTTGGCCAGCATGGGATCGTAGTCCCCTGTGATCTTCAGGTTCCTGCGCATGGCCGAATCAATCCGGACATTTGCCTGCGCCGTTTGCCGGCCCGAAACGGTTGCATCCGAGGGGCCGTGCTCTGAGAGCGCCACGATCCGACCCATCGATGGCATGAAGTTCCGCTCCGGCACCTCGGCGTAGACGCGCGCCTCCACGGCGTGGCCTTGAAGAACGACGTCGGACTGCGCCACGGTGAGCACCTCACCAGCGGCGATCCTCACCTGCCATTCAACGAGGTCGATGCCAGTGACCATCTCAGTGACGGGATGCTCCACCTGCAGGCGGGTGTTCATCTCCATGAAAAAGAACTCGTCGGGGTGTTCGTCGGACACCAGGAATTCGACAGTACCGGCACCGCTGTAGTTGACCGAACGTGCCGCGTTGCAGGCCGCCTCGCCAATGCGGGCCCGCTGCTCCGCGGCGTCGGGCAGAGACTCAAAAAGGGCCGACGGCGCTTCTTCGATGACCTTCTGGTGGCGTCGCTGGAGTGAGCACTCGCGCTCTCCGAGGTGGATCACATTCCCGTGGTTGTCTGCCAGCACCTGGACCTCGATGTGCCGGGGCGTGCTGATGAGCCGTTCCAGGAAAAGGGTGTCGTCGCCAAATGCGGATGCTGCCACGCGCCTCGCTGTTACGAGCGTGGACGCCATGTCCTCAGCCCGTTCCACCACGTGCATGCCCTTGCCGCCACCACCTGCGGACGGTTTGATCAGCAGGGGGAAACCTACGGCCGCTGCGGCGTCGATCAGTTCCTGATCGCTAAGTCCTGGTTGTGCGATGCCGGGAACGCAGGGAACACCGTAGGTCATGACGTGGTTCTTGGAACGGATCTTGTCGCCCATGACGTCTATGGCATTGATGCCCGGCCCAATGAACGTGATTCCTGCGGCATCAAGCGCCTTGGCGAACTGCACATTCTCCGACAAGAACCCGTAGCCCGGGTGGACCGCTTCAGCTCCGGTGCGGCGGCATGCGTCGATGATGGCATCGATCTTCAAGTAGCTTTCGGCTGGTGCCGTGCCACCGATGGCGACGGCGGTATCGGCGAGGGCCACATGCCTGGCATCCTTGTCAGCGTCCGAGTACACAGCGACGGAGCGGATGCCCATCTCCCTCAGTGTCTGGATGACGCGGCAGGCGATCTCTCCGCGGTTGGCAACGAGGACGGCGCTGAAGGTTCGGGCAGCGACGGCCGGGGCGGGTGGGGCTGTGGTTGTTGTGGGCAGCGTCATGGTCACATCCTGAAGAGGCCGAAGGAGGTCTCGGGCAGTTGTTGGCGGGAGACAACGTCCAAGGCCATCCCCAGGACGCGCCGAGTGTCAGCGGGGTCGATGATGCCGTCGTCCCACAGCCTTGCGGTGGAGTAATAGGGGCTTCCTTGTTCTTCGTATTGCTGCTTAATAGGGGCTTTGAAGGCTTCCTCATCCTCAACAGACCATTCCTGGCCGGAGGCCTCGTACTGATCCCTTTTGACCGTTGCCAGCACGCTCGACGCTTGATTTCCGCCCATCACGGAGATCCTCGCGGCCGGCCACATCCAGAGGAACCGCGGCGAATACGCGCGGCCGCACATGGAATAGTTACCCGCGCCGAAGGAACCACCGATGACCACCGTCAGCTTGGGTACCCGGGCTGTAGCCACTGCGGTGACCATTTTGGCGCCGTTCTTGGCGATGCCGCCTTGCTCGTAGTCCTTGCCCACCATGAAGCCGGAGAGGTTCTGCAGGAAGATCAGCGGGATGCCGCGCTGATCGCAGAGCTCGATGAAGTGGGCGCCTTTGAGCGAGGATTCGCTGAAGAGGACGCCGTTGTTGGCCACGATGCCTACGGGATGCCCGTGGAGGTGCGCGAATCCAGTCACTAGCGTGGTGCCGTAGTTCTTTTTGAACTCGTGGAATTCGGAAGCGTCCACGAGCCTCGCGATGACTTCGCGGACGTCGTACTGGGCGTTGACGTCCGTGGGAACCACACCGTAGATCCCGGAAGGATCGACGACGGGCGGCAGGACGACGTCGGACATATCCCATGCCCGCTGTGCCGGCTTAGGTAACGTCGCCACGATGTCCCGAACGATCTCCAGCGCGTGCTGGTCGTTCTCGGCCAGGTGGTCGGTGACCCCGGAAATCCTTGAATGGACGTCCCCGCCGCCCAACTCCTCGGCCGTGACAATCTCGCCAATAGCGGCTTTGACCAGCGGCGGGCCACCCAGGAAGATAGTGCCCTGATTCCGGACAATGACCGTCTCATCGCTCATGGCGGGTACATAGGCGCCGCCGGCCGTGCACGACCCCATGACGGAGGCAATCTGCGGGATTTTGGCCGCGGACATCCTGGCCTGGTTATAGAAGATCCGACCGAAGTGCTCCTTGTCGGGGAAGACCTCGTCCTGCTTGGGCAGGAAGGCTCCCCCGGAATCCACGAGGTAGATGCACGGGAGCTTGTTCTCCAAGGCGATTTCCTGGGCCCGCAGGTGCTTTTTGACCGTCATGGGATAGTAGGTGCCGCCCTTGACTGTGGCGTCGTTGGAGATCACCAGGACATGGCGTCCATGGACCAATCCGATGCCGGCAATAACCCCGGCGCCCGGGCAATCGTCGTTGTACATGCCATTGGCAGCCAACGGTGCGATCTCAAGGAACGGGCTGCCGTCATCCAGCAAGTAGTCGATGCGTTCCCGCGGGAGAAGCTTTCCCCGGGCGATGTGCCGCTCACGCGACGTGGCCGGGCCGCCGAGGGCCGCCGTCGCCAGGCGTTCCTTCAGTTCTGCCACCAAGGCCAGTTGCGCCTCCTGGTTGACTTCAAAGGTGCCGCCGGCGGTTCCCATCAGGCTGGCAATTGTCTCCATTGACCCCTGTTCCATTCCCGGCCACAGGCCATTTCGGTTAGTGCCGCGTAACTGAAATTTAGGTTAGTCTTTATTAACTGTGATGTCCAGCACAGCCGATCCCGCGAGTATCGGGTCCGCCCTGGCGCCAAGGAGGAAAAGTGACCGGAGGTCCGGAAGCAAGCAACAACGGCACCCGTGCCGCCGCCACGCAACGTGGGCAGGCCAAGGAAGTCCGACGACTTGCGTTGTTGTCCGCTGCCGCCGGACTTTTTGCGGAGAACGGTTTTACCCGCGTATCGCTCGAGGATCTCGGCGCCGCAGCGGGCGTCAGTGGACCCGCCGTCTACAGGCACTTTCCCGGCAAGCAAGCAGTCCTCGGCGAACTTCTCCTCAGCGTCAGCAGGGACTTGCTGGATGGTGGATCACGGGTGGTCTCAGAGTCGGACGATCCCCTGACCGCCCTGAACGGCCTTATCCAGTTCCAGGTTGACTTCGCGCTCAGCAATCCCGACGTCATCCGCGTCCAGGACCGCGACTTCGGAAGTCTCAGCGACGCCGACCAAGCGGAAGTCAGGTCCCTCCAGCGGAGTTACGTTGAAACCTGGGTGGACGTCCTTGCCCGTATCCATACGGACGCCGATGTCCCCGGCCTCCGCGTCCGGGCGCACGCAGCCTTTGGTTTGATCAACTCCACACCCCACTCAGTGCGCCACCACGGCAGGAAAATTGCCGCCAAGTCAGCCAGGCCCATCCTGGAACAGATGGCGTTGGCTGCTCTCACCTCGGCATAACTGTCTTATTTTCTTGGGCGGCTGGGGCCGTCTTCCATTGTCAGCTAAAACTGTCGTACCCCCCTGACAGGATGTTTTTATGGAAGAAACAGGGCAGTCGAGAGCACTGAGGGTGGAATCGTCCCCTGCTGTCGCTGCCCTTGCCGCTGTCCGGTCACGGCGTTTCTTGAGCATGCCGGACTTGCTGAGGGCCGGGTTCAGGGATTCGACGGCGCCCGTCACCTGGAGCGGCGGCTTCCACGGTGCTGGGCTGCTCAACAGCAAGGCCAAGTCCGCCCCGGCTTCATCGCTCACGGGCCCCGCCCTGGCCCACGATGCGGCCCAAAGCACAAGACCGGACCCTGAAGCGCAGCGGAATGCCCAGACCGGCCATGCCTCAGAGTCTGCTCAGCCAGTCCAACCTTTCGACACCCAGCGCCCTGATCCCAAGGCAGCTGGCGAGCC
>NZ_JBEPOP010000013.1:0-132067 GCF_040546855.1 Paenarthrobacter sp. 4246 | reverse complement strand
GGCCCGCCCCCCCCGCGCCGCCCCCCCCCCCCCCCCCGCCCCCCCCCCCCGCCCCCCCCCGCCATCGCTGTGGGTGTGGGTCTGATGTTCACCGGTGTTGGGGGACCAGTCGGTGTTGCCTTGATCGGCGCGGCTTCCGGTGCCTTTATAGGTGGCGGAGTGTCGGTTGCTTCACAGAAGATGACGAACGGGCATGTGAATTGGGGTCAGGTCGGTGTCGATGCTCTGGTTGGTGGTGCCGCAGGTTTGGTAGGCGGAGGGACCGCTGGCCTCATGGCTAAGGCTGCCCCGTCCGTCGCTCGGTGGGGAACAACTGCAGCGCAGTCGGCTCTGCGTTTCACGTTCAGCAGCACCGGACGAGCCGCCACAGCGGCCGGGACTTCCGGGTCCACCTCAAACGTCCTGAACTACCAGTTCAATAACACTGGAGACAAAGACATTACCGGTTATGCTGGAGCTGCCTTGACAGGGTTTGGCACTGGTTCCCTTTTTGGAGTCGCCGGCACCAAGTTGAGCGCCCTGGCCACGTCACGTTTGCCGGTTCAGCCGGTTTATCCCGCCGGATGGAATCCTCGCCTTCTGGCACCCAACGTCCAGCGTTGGACTACTAACGTAAGTGAGATAGTGAACCATGGATCCGGCGCTATTCAAGGTGCAGTAAACCAGTGGATCCGCCCCGGCGCCGATACTTCACGCACCGGAATATTCTCGGCCGCAGCACAGGGCTTCTTCCTCGGAGGAAAGGGCCCATTGGCAGGGGTACACCGTGCGCCCTAAGGTTGGAGACCATATGTTGAACAGACATGGACGGAGGAATCTATGAGTCCTCAGGGAACGGGAAAATCGCTGCGAACCCGCCGGAGAAGTCGCGGAGGCAACTCCGGAGGGATCGATGGGTTTTTTGGACCATCGTGTCCTCGGCCTTGCTGGTGCCCGTCGTTATATTTGTTGTGCCACCGGTGTCTGACGCATATGACGAGACCCACAGGGTCGCGATCGAATGCACCGTCACTGTAGCGGAAGGCGGTGTAGCGTCAGGGGGCAACCGTGGTGGTGCTTCGTGGTCGAGGGTGCAGATCAGTACCTCGGATTGCGGGACCCTGACCCTGACTAGGGATATCACGGAGTCGAACCGGGATGCCGTGGCCGCGGATTTGTCGGGTGGTGGACGATATTCGTTCCAGATCGGGGCGACAACGCAAGCAACGTGGAAGCTATATGAGGTCCTCGGCGTAACTCCTATGGTCTATTCATTTCAACAAATCGACTGAGCTATGATCCGGCGGGGCGGCAGCTGTCCCAGACGGACTCTGACGGGCACGACCACCTGGAGCTACGACCCCGCCGGACGGGAAGCGACCACGTCGGTGGACGGGACACTGATCGCCGCCATCACCCGTGACCTTGCGGGCCGCAGGGTGGTCATCACGGACCACACCGGTGGGGCCGGGTACGCGGTGGAGCACGAGTTGTGCTTCGACCGCCGCGGCCTCCTCACCCGAAAGTCCCGGGGAGCCGAAACGCTGGGGTGGGAGTACGACGGTGACGGGAACCGGACCGGGTTCACCACCCCGGCCGGCACCACCACCCGCTACACCCGCGACCCCGCAGGCCGGGTCACGGCCGTGTCGAACCCGTTGCTCGGGGACGCGGCCTTCACCCACGACCCCTCCGGGCGGATCACTTCCGCGACCGCGGGCCAGTACACCCAGGAATGGGTGTACCGGGACGGGGCACTGGTCGAGCACATCCGCACCCACACCGATAACCCCGGCGTAGCTGATGTGACGATCATCGGTCGTGAAGACGGCGGCAGGATTACCGGCCTGGCCCGGAACGGGGTCGTGACCCGGTACGGGTACGACACCGCCGGGCAACTGATCACCGCAACCACCAGCACGACCAGCGGCAGCGCGGGGGCCTCGGCTTCGGTGGTGGGGTGGGTGTACGACGCCGGTGGGCGGCTGCTCCGCGAAACCACCCCCACCGGGGCGCGCACCTACAGCTACGACGCCGCAGGCCAGCTCCTTACTGTGACGGAACCTGATGGTTCGGTCACCGGGTATGTGTATGACGGACTGGGCCGCCGGGTCAGGGTGATCGGGGCGGACGGGTCCTGGACCGAATACGCGTGGGGTCCCACCGGCTACCTTGCCGGGACCATCGAGAAGGATCGGGACGGGGCAGAGGTGTCCCGGCACCGACTCCACGTCGACGCGCTCGGTGAACTCGCCACCGTGGACGGGACACCGTTGTGGTGGGACACCGCAGCACCCGTCCCGACCCTGGCCGGTGCCAACACCACCCAGGTGGTGTCCCTGCCCGGCGGTATCACCGGCATAGGCGAAGCGTGGACCGCGCCCGGGTGGCGTGCCGCCCGCCCGACGGACCAGCACGACCCCTGGGCCGTGCTCGGCACCCCCACCACCCCCAACCCGGGCAGCCCCGCAGCTGCTAATGCGGGTGTGGGTGGTGTGTTGCCCGCCGGGATCGCCCTGACCGCCGGCGGCGGGATCGACATCACCGGACTCGAATGGCTCGGCAAACGCGCCTACGACCCCACCACCCGGGGCTTCCTCTCCACCGACCCCCTCGCCCCCGTCCTGGGAGCCGGCTGGGACGGCAACCCCTACTCCTACGCCGGAAACAACCCCCTCAACACCACCGACCCCACCGGCCTGCGCCCCCTCACCGACGCTGACCTGAAAGCCTACGACGGCTCCTCCCGCGGCGCCCTCGCCGCAGCAGGCGACTGGCTCGGAGACAACTGGGAGTACGTCGTTGGCGGCGCTGCTGTGGTGGGCGGGGCCGTGTTGATGTTCGTCCCCGGCGGCCAGCTCGCGGGCATGGGATTGATGAGCTTTGGCGCCGATGTAGTCATCCAAAAAGCAACCACCGGCCAAGTCAACTGGGGCCAGGCCATTGGGAGCGGTGTTATGGGTGTAGCCGGCGGTGGCGTGGGAATGATCGTTGCTAAATCTGCTTCACTGGTTGTTGGAAGAGTGGTGGCGGGCCAGGCTGCGCGAAGTATGGCTTCAAATGTCGCGACTTCGACGTTGACTCGTGCGACAGGCAATGCCGCGGTCATTGCACGGAGGTTCGGTGCAAATTTGTTGAAGGACATGGTGGGTAGCGGGGCAGCAGGTGGTGTCACGGGAACCGCCGATTACGTCCGTGAACGCGTTCAGAAGGGAGGTCCCTGGACAGCCCAAGGACTGCTGGGTAGCGCAACTGGAGGTGCCTCCACGGGTGTCATCAGCGGGGCACTGAGTCCAGCAGCCGGCCACGTTACGGGCAAAGGCGCCCAGTTTCTCCTGAGTGCGAGCGTCAACACAGGCGCCGGGTTCGCGGGGGACATGCTCAAGAGTGGTGTGAATGGCGAAGCATTTGATCCGATCAAGTCTCTGGTTTCTTCTACTACGTCCGGAGTGTTCTCTACGGGTGTTTCTACTTCGCGGGGAAACTCATCGCAGGGTTACGCTGATCTCATTGGAACAAGCACCTCTTCGCCTATTGAGTATTTTACGAAGTCCAATATGACTACAGACTTAACTAATTCACTCATTGGACTCGGAACGAATGGAATGATCGATGAAGCATGGAAATAATGATGACTAAAGAGACTGCCGGGGACCGCGCCCTTCGTGAAAGAGCGATGCCCCACTGGTACCAATGGCTGAGCGTGACAATTCCCGGTCTTATAGCGATTTTAACCTGCGTAAATAGATTTGACGAGTTTGGCTTATCTGCTTGGCTAACAAACTTTATTGTCTTGTTTATATGTATTGCCGGCATGGGGTTTGTGACATATGTCAGTTCAAATTTTGCCTCCATAAATATTTTGGTTGGCACAATTGTCCTAGGCAGTCTAGCCATAGCGGCTCTGTCCAACATACTTCCGGTCATTGCGACATCGTACGGATCGCTATGGGCGGGCTGTGGTCTCGGCTTCATGATTGGGCTGACTCTAACTGCTGGTGAACAACGATAAGTCTGGGCCTCGGTGTGATTGGCAGTGAAATCCAAGCAGCACAGCAAGCAGCGAAGCCGTCATGACTAAAGAGCGGCGGAATTCTTGGGAGGGCTCCCTGATCTTCAGTCGGGTGGTTTTAATGGCCACGCTCTCTGTGATGGTGTTTGTGCCGAATGACACAGTGTTTGCTGGAGGTCGGTTCGTTACTTGCCGGTCTGGCTGTTGGTTCTCTGTTTCTTCGGTTTGGCTTACCTCGGCAGTGGATGGGTTCCGTTGTTCTGGTTTTGTTCGTTGTGGTGTGGTTGGTCTTGGGTATGCCTGGTTTGGCGGGTTCCTTGCGGGAACGTTTGCAGGTTTGGCATGGGGGCGTGCTGCTGGGAGCCGCACAAGGGGCCCGGTGGCTCCTTGTGCGGTGGATAAGCGTGGTTTTGGTTCAGCGGCGGAGGCCCGGCGACTGGCGGATGAGGCCCTGCAGTGACCTCGGGGGTGTCCGGTGTCAGTACCTGTGCGGGCAGCTATTTGTCGCGGTTGCAACCACAGCAGATGGGCAGGGCGGCACTAACCAATGCAGTATCGGGCAGTATCGGGAACGCGGGCATATACCACCTCCAAAGATCTCCGGATAATAAGTGGACTCTCGGGGGTGCCGTCGGAGCAGCGACGGGTGGATTCGTCAGCGGCGCAATCGGCTCCCAAGCCGGATACCTAGAGTTCCTATCAGTGATGATGTGGCCTGCTGGACTGGCATACACGTCGTAGTCGTCGATGACTACGACGTTATGCGGGATGCAACTGGGGCGGCAGTACGTCATTCGGCAAAGGAATACGCCTCAATGGATGAATGGTTGATCGCAGCGATACGGGACTTTATCGAGTTTGATTGAACCGCCCACTGCAGCATAAACCCGCCTGCCCTTGCCGCGGGGGACTCGCCTTAATCCCGGCCGTCTCCGAGAACCCATTGCCAAGACCGGGCATCCGGCAGTGTGCATCAAAGTGACGAAGGAGCAGCACACCGAGGATGTCCGGCCTCCGGCCGGAGCCACTCCAAAATAATCAGCCCAGCAGGGCCCTGCGCAGTACGTCCAAACCAACTGAGCCGATGTTGAGTGCCTTGCTGTGGAAGGACTTCAGGTCGAAGCCCTCCTGGCCTTCCAGCTCGGCACGGATCTGCTCCCAGAGACGCTGGCCGACCTTGTACGACGGGGCTTGGCCCGGCCAGCCGAGGTAGCGGGTGAATTCGAACTGGAGCTGGCCTTCGCTGATGTCGAGGTTGGCCTTGAGGAAGTCGAAGCCCTTCCCGGGGGTCCAGGTTCCGGTGCCCCAACGCTCGGGGACGGGCAGTTCCAAGTGGACGCCGATGTCGAAGACCACGCGGGCCGCGCGCATGCGCTGGCCATCGAGCATTCCCATGTGGTCGCCCGGGTCCTTGAGGTAGCCCAGTTCCAGCATGAGCTGCTCGGCGTAAAGCGCCCAGCCCTCGCCGTGGCCGGACACCCAGCAAACATTGCGGCGCCAGTTGTTGAGGAGTTCGCGCCGGTATGTTGCCGTGGCTACTTGAAGGTGGTGGCCCGGGACGCCCTCATGGAACACAGTGGTGGTTTCGGACCACGTGGTGAACGTGTCTTCACCGGCGGGCACGGACCACCACATGCGGCCTGGACGGGAGAAGTCGTCAGAGGGCCCCGTGTAGTAGATGCCGCCCTCGTCGGTGGGCGCGATCATGCACTCAAGAGTTCTCATGACGTCCGGGATGTCGAAGTGCACGTCTGCAAGTTCAGACACGGCCCGGTCGGAGAGCTCCTGCATCCAGGCCTTGAGCGCGTCGGTGCCCTTGATCTGACGCGCGGGATCGTTGTTGAGGATGCTCTTGGCTTCCTCAATGGACGCTCCGGGCTTGATCTGGCCGGCAACTTTCTCCTGCTCGCTGATAAGCCGCTCGAGCTCCTGGACTCCCCAGTCGTACGTTTCTTCCAGATCGATTTCGGCGCCAACGAATGAACGCGAGGCCAGCGCGTAGCGTTCGCGCCCGACTGCGTCCTTCTCCGGTGCCAGGGGCAGGAGTTCGTCCCGAAGGTATCCACCCAAGGCTCTGTACGCGGAACGCGCGGCCGCAGTCCCGGCGTCGAGCTTCGACTGAACCTCGGCGGGCAGCGGCGCATCACCCACCGAGGCAGCAGCGGCCATCTTGGCGAAGAAACCATCCTCAGCGGCGTAGCGGCCGGTCTGCTCGATGACGATCCGGACTTGGCGGGCGGCGGCGACTTTTCCGTCGGCAGCAGCGGAGCGAAGCGACTCGATGTAGCCCTCAATGGCGCCCGGAACATTAGCTGCGCGACCGGCGATGTGCTCCCAGTGCTCCACCGTGTCCGTGGGCATGAGATCGAAGATGGCGCGGATGTCCTGGGCGGGGGAGGCGATGTTGTTGAGATCGGCAGCATCCCAACCGGACTCGTGGATCTCCAGTTCCAGGCCGAGCCGCTCGCGCATGGCGTCGAGGGTGACAGCGTCCACATCATCGGACGGCTCAAGGCCCGCCAAGGCATCCAAGGCCAACTTTGTGGCTTCCGCATGAGCCTCGGCACCGGCAGGGGAGTAGTCCTGGTATTCGGTTTCGTGTCCGGGCAAGCCCAGCGTGGTGGCGAAGCTGGGATTGAGTTCGATCAACTTTTCTGTGTACGCGTCAGCGACGGCATCGATGGCGGACTTCGGGCGTACAGGAGTGTTTGCAGTAGTCACCCACAGAGCCTAGCCGCGACACCGCTTACGTGAAAGGGTTGTTGAACTTTTCTACGTGAGCGAAAACTAGCCGCGGCTGCGCTTCCACGCACCCGGACCCGGAGCCGGGTCCAAACGCAGTTGCTGGCGACGCACCCAATGCCGGACGTTCGGCTTCGATGCAGCAACTTCCTGCGTTGTCCCGAGTGAAACCACGACGGCGGCAATCGCCGCGAGCTCTTCGGCCGTCGGTTCGCCCTTGACCACCGAAAACAGCGGCGCAGCGGCTGCTTCAGCGGGTACCTGATCAGGCGCGGAATCAGCCCGGTGCTTCGGCGTGCTCACAGCGGGATGTTTCCGTGCTTCTTGGTGGGCAGGCTCGCGCGCTTGTCGCGGAGGGCCCGGAGGCCGCGGATGATCTGGAGGCGCGTGTCGGACGGAGCGATGACTGCGTCCACATAGCCCAGCTGCGCTGCTTGGTAGGGGTTGAGGAGTTCTTCCTCGTAGCCCTGGATGATCTCGGCCCGCTTGGCCTCGACGTCGCCGCCGGCTTCTGCAACGGCAGCGAGGTCGCGGCGATACAGGATGTTCACGGCACCCTGGGCGCCCATGACGCCGATCTGGGCGGTGGGCCACGCGAGGTTGAGGTCTGCGCCGAGCTTCTTGGACCCCATCACGATGTACGCGCCACCGTAGGCCTTGCGGGTGATCACGGTGAGCTTGGGGACCGTTGCTTCGGCGTAGGCGTACAGGAGCTTCGCGCCGCGGCGGATGATGCCTTGGAACTCCTGGTCCTTCCCGGGCAGGAAGCCGGGGACGTCCACCAAAGTGATGATGGGGATGTTGAACGCATCGCAGTGGCGGACAAAGCGGGCAGCCTTTTCCGAGGCTGAGATGTCCAGCGTTCCCGCGAACTGCATGGGCTGGTTGGCCACGATGCCCACGGTGTGTCCCTCAACGCGGCCGTAGCCGATCATCACGTTGGGGGCGTACAGCGACTGCATTTCAAGGAAGTGCGCGTCGTCCACGATCTGCTCAATGACCTTGCGCATGTCGTACGGCTGGTTGGCGGAATCGGGAATCAGCCCGTCCAGGGCGAGGTCGTCGTCGTTGAGTTCCAGTTCCTGGTCGTGCTCCACGACGGGGGCCTCGGACAGGTTGTTGGAGGGCAGGAAGTCCAGGAGTTCGCGGACGAACTCAATGGCGTCTGCTTCATCGGAAGCGAGATAAGTGGAGGTGCCGGTGGTGGCGTTGTGCTGCCGCGCGCCGCCGAGGGTTTCCATGTCTACATCCTCACCCGTGACGGTCTTGATGACGTCGGGTCCCGTGATGAACATGTGCGAGGTCTTGTCCACCATGACCACATAGTCGGTCAGGGCGGGGGAGTAGGCTGCGCCGCCGGCGCAAGGGCCCATGATGAGGGAGATCTGCGGGACCACGCCGGAAGCGTGGACGTTGTTGCGGAAGATGTCAGCGAACATGGCCAGGGAAGCTACGCCTTCCTGGATACGCGCGCCGCCGCCGTCGTTGATTCCGACAACCGGGCAGCCATTGCGGAGGGCGAATTCCTGGACTTTGACGATCTTCTCGCCGTTGACCTGGCTCAGGGAGCCGCCGTAGACGCTGAAGTCCTGGCTGTAGATCGCGATGAGGCGGCCATCAACGGTGCCGTATCCGGAGACTACGCCGTCGCCGAGGGGCTTCTTCTTCTCCATGCCGAAGGCAGTGGAGCGGTGGACTGCCAGGGCGTCGAACTCGACGAACGAGCCCGGATCAACTAACAGGTCAATGCGTTCGCGGGCCGTGTTCTTGCCCCGTGCGTGCTGCTTTTCAATGGCTTCCGGGCCGGAAGGCTGCTCTGCACGGGCCTGGCGGTCGCGGAAGTCGGCAATCTTTCCCGCTGTCGTTGTCAGATCGTGGCTCATCAAGTGTCTCCGGCTCTGTAGCTGATTTTCGTCGGCGCAGTTCGGTGTTGGTCGCGAAGCTTAAGTAGCTTCCGTACAAAGAACAGGCCCCGCAGGCCAGTCTAGTGACGCCTTTGCCGCGAACCGCTGTAGAAACCCTACAATTTTCCGCGTCCAAGCCAAAGCCATCGCTATGTTACCCGTCAGTAACATAGTTGCGTTAGAGTGTCCCCATGACTTCAAGCAACGACGCTTCCCGCGCACTTGCGCCGGCGCAAACTCCCTACGTGGCCACCGGTTCGCTCAAGGGTCGGACCATCCTCATGTCCGGCGGCAGCCGGGGCATCGGCTTGGCCATAGCCACCCGCGCGGCCCGCGATGGCGCCAATATCGTGCTCATGGCCAAGACGGGGGACCCCCATCCCAAACTCGAAGGCACAGTCTTCACCGCCGCTGAACAACTGGTCGCCGCAGGCGGCCAGGCGCTACCGCTGGTCGGGGACGTCCGCAATGATGACGACGTCGCCGCAGCAGTAGCCGCCGCCGTCGAGCGTTTCGGGGGGATCGACGTCGTAGTTAACAATGCCTCGGCGATCGACCTGTGCCGCACCGATGCCGTGGACATGAAGCGCTACGACCTCATGCAGGACATCAACGTCCGTGGAACGTTCCTGCTCTCCAAGCTGGCGCTGCCGGCGCTCAGGGAATCCAGCCACGCCCACATCCTTACCCTGTCGCCGCCGCTTAACCTCGACCCCAAATGGGCCGGCATGCACTTGGCCTACACCATGGCAAAGTACGGAATGAGCCTCACCACCCTGGGGCTGGCTGAAGAGCTGAAGGACGAGGGCGTTTCGGTCAACTCGCTCTGGCCGTGCACGCTCATTGACACGGCTGCGATCCGGAACATGCCGGGCGGGCAGCAGATTGTCCGGGCTGCACGCGGCCCGGAAATCATGGCCGACGCCGCGCACGCCGTTCTGACGGGTACAGGTGCCACCGGCAACTTCTTCACCGACGAGGAAGTCCTGCGCGCGGCCGGCGTGTCCGACTTTTCGCCCTACAGCTTGGGTGCCCCCGAAGACCGCCTGGTTCCGGACATCTTTCTCTAAGCGGATTCCCAGCCGCTTTCCTGTTCACGGGCCATCCCGGGACGCCGCAACTGGATAGGATTCAGCTATGGATGCCGAACAGCCAGACAGCAGCGAACCCAACGTCCCGACCAGCGGGCCGGAGCGGGCCGCGTTGGATCGTGAAGCCTTGCTGCAGCCGGACTTCCTTTCAGCCACGGGTATTTCGCAACTGACCATCGTCGAATCCACAGGGTCCACCAACCAGGACTTGGTGCGGGCTGTCACCGTTGAGCCCAAAAAGTGGGCCGACCTCGCCGTTTTGACAGCTGAGCACCAGACGGCTGCGCGTGGTCGGTTGGACCGGCACTGGGAATCGCCCGAGCGCTCGGCTGTCTCCGTGTCCATAGTGCTCCGTCCCGTCACGGCAGAGGGCATGCCGGTACCAACGCAGAGCTATTCCTGGCTATCCCTGCTTGCTGCCGTTGCCCTGCGGGAGGCATTGCAGGAAACCGCCGGTGTGACAGCAGACATCAAGTGGCCCAATGACGTCTTGGTCAACGGGCGCAAGATCGCTGGGATCCTGGCCCAGATGACAGCCGTGGGCGATGGCTCTGTTCCCGCCGTCATCCTCGGCGTGGGGCTCAACGTCACGCTGGACGAGAAAGAACTGCCGGTTCAAACAGCCACTTCCCTGGCCCTGGAAGGGGCCACGACGACGGACCGCACCGCGCTGCTGAAGAGCTACCTTTCGCGCTTCGCCCGGCTCTACCGCAGTTTTTGCAATTCCGAGGGGGACCCGGCTGCGGGATTGGCGGGAGGACCTTCGCTGCACAAGCGGGTTGAGTCCGCCATGGTGACCTTGGGTCGCGAAGTCCGGGCGCATTTGCCCGGTGACCACGAACTGGTGGGCCACGCTTCGCGTCTGGATGAACACGGCTCGTTGCTGGTGGTGGACCATGGGGGCAGGGAACATGTGGTGACAGCTGGTGACGTGGTGCACTTGCGCGCCACGGAAAGTGGTTATGCGTAAAGAGTTGCTTCCGGGGGAGCAGGTCATCACCATCACGCGTCAACAGGCCCGATCCCTCTTCTTCCCGGTGCTGGCATTCCTGATTGCTCCGGCCCTGACGGGTTATGCCTGCGCCTGGATTGTCAAAGGAAATGCCCAGCGAGTGGCGCCGTTCATTACAGTGGAATGGACACCATGGCTGGTTGGCCTGTGTCTGGTACTCGCAGCATGGTTGTTGCTGGCTTACAGCCTGCGCCGCGTCATGCGCTGGAACTCCGTCCGCTACATCCTGACCAGCAGGCGGATACTTGCCAAATACGGAATGTTTCGACGCCGCGACTGGCAGGTCTCGCTGATGGCCGTGCGCAATGTGGGTGTCCACCAGAGCATGCTCCAACGGACATTGCACTCAGGGAATATATCCTTGGATACCGGGCACTCCGGAACGGCCATCCTGGCGGATGTTCCCGACGTCGCGAAATTCCGGGGATTCATTCTTGACGCGATGGATGAACTCCCGCAAGGTGAGGTTTTTGAGGGCCAAGTATTGACGGACTATGACCAGTTGCCATGGGAGCTGAGAGAAGGTGGAAGAGATGAGCGTTGAGGATCAGCAGTCCGGCGAGGCCTTGGACCAGGAGTTCGACGCCGTCCCCGAACCTTCAGTGAACGAGGACACCGATGCCGGGCCTGCTCCGGTTGCGGTGCAGGCCGGACCGCCCACCGGTGTCATGTCCGCCGAGCGCCTGGCCATCAAAGCGCTGGAATCAAAGCTGCTGGGCGGAGAACGCAAGCTTCGTCGTCGTGAAGTTGCCGCAGGGGCAGGCGTGTCTATTCTGTCGGCCCGCAAAATTTGGCGTGCCTTGGGATTCCCGAACTTCGGCGACGAAGACGTTGCCTTTACGGAACGGGATCAGGCAGCGCTGTCAACCATCCTGGACCTGGTCCGGGCAGGGATCCTGACTGAGGAAGCTGCCATTTCGGTCACCCGTTCCATTGGGCAAATGACGGACCGCATGGTGGTCTGGCAGATCGAAGCCTTGGTGGAAGACATGGTGTCCGAGCAGGGCATTCCGGATGCGGTGGCCCGCAAACAACTGGTGGGCCAGTTGCCCGCGTTGGTGGACTCGCTCGAGGAGATCCTCGTGTACTCCTACCGCCGTCAGCTCAACGCGGGCGTGCAGCGCCTTGCGGTGCGGGCAGAGGCCGGCCTGCAAGCCAGTGAGGAAGGCCGCGAAGGCGACGAAGACGATTCGCCCTTGCCCCTGGCACGTGCCGTGGGTTTCGCCGACCTTGTCTCCTACACCAGCCTTTCGCGTCGGATGAACGAGAAGACGCTCGCCCAGCTGGTGCAGCGCTTTGAGAACAAGTGTGCCGAAATCATCTCCGTGGGCGGCGGACGCCTGGTCAAGACTGTGGGCGACGAAGTTCTCTACATCGCTGAGACGCCGGCAGCCGGGGCCGAGATTTCCCTGGCGTTGGCACAGGCCTTCACGGAGGACGAAATCCTGCCGCAGTGCCGAGTCTCCATGGTTTGGGGTCGTATCCTGTCCAGGCTGGGCGATATTTACGGACCCACAGTCAACCTCGCTGCCCGGCTCACCACACTGGCTCAGCCCGGGACTGTCCTGGTAGACGCTATGACGGCCGCTGCACTGGGGCAGGATGACCGGTTCGTCCTGGTTCCCCAGAAATCGGAGAATGTCCGTGGCTTCGGCGAAATCCATCCCGTGATGCTGGCCCGTGGCCGCGGCAAGGGACTCGTGCTGGATTAGGCGCTGCTGACAGCCCGCCTTCCAAAGCGCACGCTCTCCCACTTCCCTCGGGCTTGAGCCGAACGCTCGCTCACTTTCCTGAAGAAAGTGAGCGAGCGTTCGGCTTTAAGGGCTGTTATGTGAGAGAGCGTGCGGGGTGGAAGCAAGGTGAAAGTGCGGGGTAACGAATGCGGTTCATGTCATGACTTAGCTAATCGATGGAGTAACCCGGTAGGCTGTGCGTTGATTGTGTCGTGTTTCGCCGTGGGGGTCGGCGCCGGCTGCTTCGTGCTGCCCGAACTGTGGGGGAATGTGGGATGGCTCTGCCTGATGGGTCCGGAAAACGCCGTGCCAATAATCGCCGACGTAAGGTCATCGCAGCCACTGCCTTCACTGCCGCAGCGGCTGTCCTGGTAACGGGTGCCATCCTCTACCCGGGGTTCAAGACCACCGAGGTGGAACTGAACGACGGCGGCGTCTGGGTGGTCAGTAAGACCAAGAATGCGGCCGGTCGCCTGAACTACCCCTCCAAATCGCTGGATGGGGCAGTGACTCCGGCCAGCACCAACTTCGATATCCTTCAGCAGGCCGGCGACATCTTCATCGATGACGCAGATGGCGGGACCATCAACCCTGTCAGCGCCGCCAACATGCGCCTGGGCGGCGACCAAAAACTTCCAGGCTCCGCAGAGGTCAGCTTCGGCAACAAAGTACTGGCTGTCACTGACCCGTCCCAGGGCAAGGTCTGGGCTGTTTCGCCCACCTCCATTGGCGGTTTCAGCGACGAATCGGAACCCTTGTTCGAGCAGTCGCCCGGCGTTGTCTCGGTGGTGGGTGTTGACGACACCATCCACACACTGGACCCGAAAACAGGAACACTGACGGCAACAAAGGTGGATCTCGACGGTAAGGCCGTGGATTCCCAGGTCCGGAGCGATGACGCTTTGAAGGCCGACGGCGAAGTCCAGCTGGCAACTGTGGGCGACAAAGCCGTGGTACTCAACGCCGCCACGGGCGACATCGTGCTGCCCGGGGGCAACAAAGTACACCTGGATGACGCCAGGGAAGCCAAATTGCAACAGAGCGGCCCGGCGGCCGATTTTATTGCCATCGCCACACCGAAGGCACTGCTCCTGCAACCCCTGGACGGCGGGACCGCCAAGACGGTCCAAGCGGACGGTCAGGGCATTCCGGCCGCGCCGGTCCATCTGGGATCCTGCACGTACGCAGCGTGGTCCGGTGCCAACAAATACGTCCGGGAATGCACTAACGAGGCAGATAACAAGCGGTCCGACGTTCCCAAGGCGAGTGCGTCGCCGTCGTATGTTTTCCGTGTCAACCGCGATCTTGTGGTGTTGAACGACGTCAACTCCGGCAACGTCTGGATGGTCAACCAGAACATGCAGTTGGTCAACAACTGGGACGACGTCATCCCGCCCCAGCAGACCTCGGACGACGCCGACAAGGACTCCGCGGACGAAGTCCAGCAGACAGTCCTTCCGGACCGCAGCAAACCCAACACCGTGCCGGTGGCCAAACCCGATGCCTTCGGGGTCAGGGCCGGAAAGACCACTGTCCTGCCCGTGCTGGACAACGACGCCGATGCCGACGGCGACGTCCTCACGGTCAGCACCAGCGAGCCACTGAAGTCCGGCGCCTTGTCCGCCGTCTACGGTGGCACCGGCTTCCAGATCGCAGTCCCCGCCGGAACCACGGGCTCCGAAACGTTCAAGTACTCGGTGGACGACGGCCGTGGCGGTACGGGCGGCGCGGACGTCGACCTGCGGGTTGTGCCCGCGGAGGAAAACAACGCCCCCCAGCCCAAACCCAATCGGAACAATGCCTTGGTGGTCCAGTCCGGGAAGATCGCCAGCCAGTTTGTCCTCACCGATTGGCTGGACCCCGACGGCGATGACATCTTTGCCGTCGCAGTCTCCAGCAGCGATCCAGCGGACCAAGTCCGGATCAGGCCGGACGGCTTGCTCACCTTCCAGGACGCAGGGGCTGGCCCGGGCCGTAAAACCCTGACCGTCAGTGTCTCGGACGGGTCCCTGACCACCCAAGGGCAGATCAGCGTTGACGTCCGTGCTCCGGGTGCGCTGCCGCCCATCGCGAATGCGGATCACGTGGTTGCGGTGGCGGGCCAGGATACGGTGATCGCGCCGCTCAAGAATGACACCGACCCCCAGAGCGGTACGCTGCGGTTGGCTCAGGCACAGCCGGACGCGCAGTCGACCGCCGTGGTGGGTCCGGACCAGCAGACGTTTACTTTCAACTCGACGTCGGTGGGTCCCCACTACGTGACGTACATGGTGACCAACGGACCGGCGAGTGCCCAGCAACTGGTGCGGGTGGACGTCGTGTCCGGAAACAGCGACGGCGCACCGGTGGCGGTCCGCGATATTGCCCTCCTGCCCAGTGGCGGCAGCACCGTGGTTGACGTGTTGGGCAACGACTCGGACCCCAGCGGCGGCGTCCTGGTGATCCAATCGGTCACCGCGGCTGACGGGCTCCCGGTTTCCGTAGCGGTGCTGGACCACTCGGTCGTCAAAATCACCGACATCCGGGCCCAGGGACAGTTGTCGTTGAAATACACGATCTCCAACGGCAAGGCCTCGGCCACAGGGGATATTTCTGTCCAGGTTGTGCCGGCGCCCACCAAACTTCAGGCACCGCAGGCCAAACCGGACGAGGTCTCCGTGCGTGCCGGCGACATAGTGACCATCCCGGTCCTGGACAACGACACGGACCCCAACGGCGGAGAACTGACGCTGGACCCGGTCCTGACACAGCAGCCCGACGAGGCCGCGGGCAGGATCTTTGTTGCGGGGAACACCCTCCGGTATATCGCTGGCGAGGAACCCACCACCGTTTATGCCATCTATAAGGTCAGCAATGCCTCCGGCCAAACTGACTCGCAGCAAGTCACCATCCGCATCCGCGCCCGCGATGACGCCACCAACACCAGGCCCGAGCCGCGGAATCTGACAGCCCGGGTGGTTGCGGGGATGACGGTACGAATCCCTGTTCCCCTGGACGGTATCGATGCCGATGGCGACTCGGTGCAGCTGATGGGCATCGATAAGGCTCCCGAACTGGGGACAGCAATCCTGCGGGATGGGTACCTCGAGTTCACCGCCGGAGGCACGTCTGCAGGCACTGACACGTTCAGCTACCGCGTACGGGACCGTATCGGTGCGGAGAACACCGGCACGGTGATCGTGGGCATTGCGCCTGCGGAAGCCGATAACCAGAAGCCCATTGCGGTGGACGACGTCATTGATGTCCGGCCCGGCCGACGGGTGGCGGTGAACGCACTGAAAAACGACTCGGACCCCGACGGCGACCCCATCGCTTTGGTGTCGGCGTTCGAGGCCAAACCGGAACTGCAGGTTGAAGCTGCGGCAGGAAAGGTGGTCCTCACGGCGCCGGGTGCGGCCGGCACGGACAGCATCAGCTACCGGATTCAGGACGATAAGAAGGCTGAAGCGGCCGCAGTCATCCGTGTCCAGACAAGCCCGACCGCGCCGCTCCATGCCCCCGTGGCAGTGGACGACCGGATCACGCTGGCCGAGACCCTGGGTAAAACTGCGGTTGACGTTCCGGTGGTGAAAAACGATTCCGATCCCGACGGCGTGGCGGAGGACCTCACCATTTCCCTGCCGGACGGGAACCCGAATGCGCGCGTCGGAACTGCCGGCAGCGTGGTGGTGACGCTGCTGCCCCAGGACCAGTTGATTCCCTACACCGTCACCGACATCGATGGGCAGTCAGCTACCGCGGTCATGTGGATTCCGGGCCAGGGCCTCCAGTACCCCACGCTTTCCACCACTGAGATCGTGGAGGTCACCGCGGGGGAGGAAGTTACTCTGGCCCTTCAGGATCACGTCAAGGTCCGGGACGGCCGTCAACCCCGCATCACGGTGGTGGACAAGATCCGTGTCCTGGGCGGGGACTCCACCAATGTTATTGCTGGTGATGGTACTGCGCTGAGGTATGCGGCCCAGCCTGAGTACGTGGGGCCCGGGTCCATCACCTTCGAAGTGACTGACGGTAGTGGTCCGGACGATGCCGAGGGCTTGAAGTCCACTCTGACCATCCAGACCAAGGTGCTGCCCAACCCCAACGCCAATCACGCCCCCACCTTCAGCGGTGCTGCGATTGATGCGCCGAAGGGGGACACGACGGAGCTGGACCTTGCCAACCTCGCCGCAGACGTTGATGAACAGGACCAAGGCAAGCTCACCTTCAGCGTGGACGGTGACCTGCCCGGCGGATTCGACGCGCGGGTGGAGGGTACGGTCCTGAAAATCACCCCCGGGGGTTCACTCAACCCCGGCGCCCGCGGGACCGTGCCGCTCAAGGTGACCGATGGCCGCTCGGAGCCTGCGAAGGCAGCCGTCACCGTTTCCGTAGTCTCATCGAACCGACCCAAACCGGCAGCGAACGATGATGTCCTCGACAAGGCCAACGCCGGCAAGTCCGAAACCATCAATGTGCTGGGCAACGACTTCAACCCCTTCAGCGAACCCTTGACCGTGGTGTCTGCCGTGGTCGAAACCGGATCCGCGTCAGGCGAGCCGGCCGTAGGAGGCGACTCCATCACGGTGACGCCCGCCGACGGCTTCAAGGGGATCTTGGTGGTCAGGTACACCATCAAGGACAAGACCGATGATCCCAGCCGGCAAGCCGTGGGCCGTGTCCGCATCACAGTGCGTGACAAGCCCGATGCTCCTTCGGCGCCGGTTGCTACGGACGTCCGCAGTAAAACTGCCGTCCTCAAGTGGGCGCCGCCGTCGGACAATGGCGCAGCCATCACCAAGTACACGGTGAAAGCGGCCGGGTTCCAGCAGGAATGCCCCACGACGACATGTACGTTGACTGGACTGACCAACAACGTCAAGTACGTCTTCACCGTGGTTGCCACCAATGAGGTAGGCGAATCCCAGCCCTCCGTGCCCTCCAATGAGATCACTCCGGATGAGAAGCCATCGCCCCCGGACGTCCCCACGGTCAAGGCCGGCGACCAGGACCTGGCGATCACCTGGACCCCTGCCAAGACCGAAGGTTCCCCGGTAAAGCACTACAACCTGGAGATCTCGCCACCGCCCGCCAACGGAATCGCGGTCAAGAACGAGGTCACTGGTCTCAGCTACACGTGGCCCGGCCTGACCAACGGTGTGAAGTACAAGGTCCGCGCGCAGGCCGTCAATGACCTTGGCCCGTCCGACTGGGGGCTGTATTCCGCGGAGGACCACCCCGCCGGCATCCCCGGAACACCTGCGCCGCCGAGCACCACTGTGGTGTCCGCCGTCGGGTCCCGGAACCAGCTCCGTGTCGACTGGGCCGAGCCGGGCATCAATGGTGACCCCATCAAGAGCTATTACGTCACCATGAGTGGAGGCAGCGGAACCACCCAGGCGCAGACCATTCCGGGAAACGTCCGAACAGCCACCTTCGAGGTAGCAACCGACCAATCGGCGTACACGTTTACTGTTCAGGCTGAGAACAAAGCAGGCAAGAGCCTGGTCAGCGCGGCCTCACCGCCGCGCAGGGCAACGGGAAAGCTGGGCACTGTCCAAAACGTCAGTGCCACACCGGCCAACACCGGTGCCGCCGGTGGTCAGCTCACCATCAACTTCACCGCGCTCAGCGACACCCAGCGCAACGGTTCCAAGGCCAACGAAGTCAGCTACACCTACTCCGCAGGCGGACGCTCCGGTGCCATCCAGCCCGGGCAGACCGTGGGAGGATTCGCCAACGGCCAGGCCACCACCGTGACGGTGACGGCACATTCATCCGTGGCGCCCAGTTCCGACGCCGCTGCCGCGCCGGCCGCCACACCATTTGGTGCGCCGGGTACGCCGTCGGCGTCGGGGACCGGCGGTGGTCTGAACAACCAATCAGTCACTCTGAACTGGTCCTCGCCATCTGCTGCCACCAACGACGTCAAGACCACCAAAATCAGGATTAGCGGGGGAGCCTGGGAAACCGTAAGCGCCTCGGGTAGCCGGACCATCAACACCGGAGGGTGGGAGCAGACCCGCACCATCGATGTCCAGACGTTCAACTCGCTCGGAACCGGCGGTCCTGTGGCAAGTGCCAGCGCCCAGTCCGGACGGCAAGGCGTTTGGGAGGGTGTCCTTAATACCGGTGTTGTTCAGCGATCCTGTACCTACACACTTGGCGGCAAGAACTACCAGCCAAAACCGGCTTTCACCTGCGATGGCAAGGGCGGAGACCAGCCGCCTTGGCAGTACCCGGGCCAGAAGATGGTTGTGAAGTGTTACATCGTCCAGCAGGATGTGGACAACCTCACCTTTACGTGGTGGCGGCTTGAGGATGGGTCCGCACGGAATGTGGGCCGCTACATCATCGCAGGTCACACAACGATGGGTGAGCCTGGTGCGGTTGGAGCACCAGCGTGTTGAACATGACGAAACCGCGAGGCGGGGCAGATCTCCCCATCGCGCACTCAGTGGTTAAGGCCGTAGTCTGTCAAAGCCAATGGATAGCCCGGTCTCGGGTGTCCTCGATTGGTCGTGGGGTGCGTGGGATAGTCTTAGGGACTGAAAATTCCGCCGCCGTATGGGGGTACTGCGGAATGCACGGCTGCCGGCATGTGTCGGTTGGCCCGGAAGTCGTTGGGGGGCGGCTGAACATCAAAGGAATTTTGGGGCTGTGAGAAATTTCTTCGGCAAGCTGGGGCTGACAAGGCGTCAAAACAAGAAGTTCATAGCGGGAACTGCTGCCACCGCGGCGGGCGCGTTGTTGATCACCGGGGCTGTACTTTACCCGGGCTTCAAGACCACCGAGGTGGACTTGAACGACGGCGGCGTCTGGGTTGTGAGCAAAACCAAGAACGCTGTGGGGCGGTTGAACTACCCATCGCGCGTTCTTGATGGGGCCGTGACTCCGGCGACCACCACTTTCGACGTCCTGCAGCACGACGGCAACGTCTTTGTCGACGACGAATCCGGTTCCACCATCAACCAGGTCTCTGCCGCGAACCTGAAGCTCGGCGGCGACAAGCAACTGCCGTCGTCGTCGCAAGTCAGCTATGGTTCCACTGTCCTATCGGTGACCGATCCCGCCCGTGGCAAGGTGTGGGCGCTGTCCCCCTCCACGGTCAACGGCTTCGATGAAGAAGGTACTGAGCCTGTCCTGACCGGGGACCAAGGCTTGGTCTCCGCAGTAGGTGCCGACAACCGCATCTACACAGCGGATCCGGGCAAAGGCGAGATTACCGTTACCACGGTGGACGCCAATGGCGAGCGGATAGATTCCCAGGTCACCAAGGTGGATGATCTCAAAGGCTCCGGCGACCTTCAGATTGCCGTCGTGGGGGACGATCCTGTAGTCCTTGACGCCGGTTCCGGAAACCTGTTCCTGCCCGGCGGACGCAAGCTCCAGCTGCAGGACGCACGTGAAGCCAAGCTGCAGCAGAGTGGCGAGGACAGCAGCTTTGTTGCCATCGCCACCCGTAAAGCCCTACTGAAGCAGCCCTTGGACGGTTCCACCGCGGCAACGGTCAATGCCGACGGCGAAGGCGTCCCCGCAGCACCTGTGCAGGTGAGCAAATGCGTTCACGCCGCTTGGTCCGGTGCCAACAAGTACGTCCGCGACTGCGAGAACGACGCGGACGACAAGAAGAATGACGTCCCCAAAGCCAGTGCCTCGCCCAGTTATGTCTTCCGTGTCAACCGCGACCTCGTAGTCCTCAACGACGTGAACTCGGGAAGTGTGTGGCTGGTCAACCAGAACATGCAGCTCGTCAACAACTGGGACGATGTTGTCCCGCCCAAGAACCAGTCCGATGACCAGGACCAGGAGTCCGCGGACAACAACACCATCAACGTCCTCCCGGACCGCACCAAGCCCAACCGTGCGCCTGAAACCAAACCGGACGAGTTCGGTGTCCGGCCGGGCCGGACCTCCATCCTCAGCGTCCTGGACAATGATTCAGACCCCGACGGCGATGTCCTTACCGCTGCGGTAGGCGCCAACGGGCCAAAATCCGGGGCGCTGGAGAACATCTACGGTGGCTCAGCGTTCCAGATCAAGGTCCCCGCTGACGCCAAGCCGGGAACGGAAACCTTCGACTACAACGCCTCGGACGGACGCGGCTTGTCCGCCGGTGGACAGGTCACGCTGCGCGTCGTGGCTCCGGAGGAAAACAAGCCTCCCTTCTTCAAACGCGGCGAGCCCACCACCATGCTGGTGGAGCAGGGCAAGTCCGTCAGCCAGAACATCCTGACCGACTGGATGGATCCCGACGGCGACGACCTCGTCCTCCTGGACGCCAAGACGGACAACGACCAGGACCAGGTCAAGGTCCGTCGCGACGGCCTGCTCACGTACCAGGACTCTGGTGCAGCACCGGGCAAGAAGAACGTCACCATCACCGTGTGGGACGGCCGGGCCACCACCACGGGCCGGATCGTTGTCAACGTGCAGCCCCCGGGCGCCCTGGCGCCGGTGGTCAACGCCGATCATGTCACGGCCGTGGTTGGCCAGGACCTGGTCATTGCGCCCCTCAAGAACGACGTCGACCCCAATGGCGGTGCCCTGCGGGTAGCGCACGTCGAGGCTGCTGGACCGGCAGAGCTGGGTCCAGTGACTGACGGCGGTACGTTCACCTTCCGGAGCACCACGCCGGGCCCCATTTACTTGACGTACATCGCCAGCAACGGGCCCCAAAGCAGCCAAGGCCTCATCCGGGTTGACGTGGAATCCGGCAAGGACGCTGGAGCGCCCGTTGCGGTCCACGACGTCGCACTGCTCCCTGTGGGCGGCAGCGTGCTGGTGGATCCATTGGCCAACGACTCCGATCCTTCCGGCGGCGTGCTGGTCCTCCAGTCCGTCACCGTCCCCGACGGCTCGTCCGCTTCGGTCAGCGTGATCGACCATAGCGTCCTGCGCGTTACGGACGTGCTGGGCGCTAAAGAGCCGTTCGTGTTCAGCTACACCATGTCCAACGGCCGCGGCTCGGCCACAGGCACCGTTGGCGTCGTCCCGGTGCCGGCCCCCGCCGTCGTCGAGGCCCCCCAGCCGAAACCCGACGAAGTCAACGTCCGCGTCAACGACGTCGTGACCATTCCGGTCCTGGACAACGACACACACCCGCAGGGTGAAGAACTGTCTGTTGATCCTGTGTTGGCGCAGACCATCCCTGAAGAAGACGGCAAGGCCTTCATCTCCGAGAAGACCCTGCGCTTCATCGCGGGCCCCACGCCTAAGACCGTGCGTGCCATCTACAACGCCGTGGACCCGCAGGGCCAGAAGAGCGCCGCGGCCGTCACCATCCACATCCTGCCGCTGGAAGGTGCGCAGAACTCACGTCCGCAGCCGCAGAACCTGACCGCGCGCGTGGTGGCAGGCGGCAGCGTCCGGATCCCAGTGCCCCTGGACGGCATCGACCCTGACGGCGACTCGGTCCAGTTGACCGGCATCGACAGCACGCCCACCATGGGAACCGCGACGGCGGGCAGCAGCTTTATCGATTTCGTCGCCGCTGGTGATGGCGCGGGAACCGACACGTTCCGCTACAAGGTGATTGACCGCCAAGGTGCGGTCAACACCGGAACGGTGACTGTCGGCGTCGCGCCCCGTGGTGAAGACAACCAGAAGCCTGCCCCGGTGGACGACGAAGTGCAGGTCCGTCCTGGACGTCAGATCGCGGTGGATGCCACCGCCAACGACACCGATCCTGACGGCGACATCATCCGCATCCTGACGGACAGCATCGAAGCCGACGCAGGCCTCGAAGCCCAGGTCAGCAAGACCAGCGGCCGCGTTTTGGTCACCGCTCCGGCCGCCGAGGGTACGGTCAACGTCCGTTACTCCGTGGCTGACGACAGGGACGCCGTAGGCCAGGCCAGCATCAGGGTGAACGTCAAGAACGACATTCCGCTGCAAGCTCCCATCGCCCGCGATGACCGCGTCACGTCAGCCCAAACGCTGGGCAAAACCGCCGTGGACGTTCCGGTCCTCAAGAACGACGAGGATCCGGACGGCGTTGGGGAGAACCTCAAGGTCACCACAGGCTTGGAGACGGCCCGTCCGGGTTCGGAAGGCAACGTGGTGGTAGACCTCACCGAGCAGCCGCAGCTGGTGCCTTACACCGTTGAGGATGTGGACGGCCAGAAGTCCACGGCCATCATCTGGGTTCCGGGCATCGGGCAGCAGGTTCCGACCCTCGCCAAGGATGACGTGGTGGAACTGGTTTCCGGCCAGTCCGTCACTGTGAACCTGGCCGAATGGGTCAAGGTCCGCGAGGGGAAGTCGCCGCGGCTGACCCAGGCGGACCGCATCAAACTCATCGGTGCCGACGGCAGCGACCCCGTAGCGGGCAATGGAACGGCCTTGAAGTACACGGCCGGCGCTGAATACGTTGGTCCCGGCTCCATCAGCTTTGAAGTCACTGACGGAAGCGGTCCCGACGATCCCAACGGCTTGAAATCGACCCTGAGCATCCGCACCAAGGTGCTGCCGGATCCGAACAAGAACAACCCGCCGGTGCTGCTGGGCAGCGACGTGGACGTGCCCAAGGGTGACTCGGCAAGCCTGGACCTGGAGAAGCTCGCCTCCGATCCCGATTCCGACGACGTCCAGAACATGAAGTATGAGTTGGCCGGTGCAGCACCGGGTGGATTCAAGGTAAGCATTGATGGCAAGACCCTGAAGGTCTCCGCCGAAGACTCGGTGCAAATCGGTCAAGGCGGCACGGTCCAGGTGAAAGCGAAGGATCCGCGAGGCCTTGAAGCGGTTGCGACGTACAAACTGTCATTGACGGCTTCCAACCGACCCAAACCGGTGGCTAACGACGACCTTGAACCGGATGCGGAATCGGGGAAGTCCGTCACGGTCAATGCGTTGGCGAACGACTCCAACCCGTTCCCGGATACGCCGCTGAAGATCATCTCTGCGGTCACTGAGACGGGCGAAGGCACGGCAGAGGCCAGCGGCGGAAACGTGACCGTCACGCCGTCGTCGGGTTTCACCGGGACCATGGTTGTTGCCTACGTGGTGGGCGACAAGACGGGTGAATCTTCCCGTTATGCCACGGCCCGCATCCGCCTCACCGTCAAGGACAAGCCGGCCGCGCCCACCACGCCTCTGGCTCAAAGCGTGGGTGACCAGACAGCGTTGCTGACATGGAACGCGCCGGCTGATCGTGGCTCACCCATCACCAAGTACACGGTGTACGGGGAGAACGGCTTCAAGCAGGACTGTCCCGCGAATACGTGTACGTTGACCGGGCTGACCAACAACGTGAAGTACCACTTTGCCGTCACCGCCACTAATGCGATCAATGAATCCGAGCGCTCTCCGGTCTCCGCCGAGGTCCGGCCGGATGTCAAGCCTGATACCCCGGTTGCTCCCACACTGAAGTTTGGTGACAAGCAACTGTCCGTCGCCTGGGTTGCCCCGGCCAGCAAGGGCTCGCCCATCAAGTCCTACGATCTTGAGATCTCGCCGGCTCCGGCCGGGCAGAATCCCCAGATCCAGAACCTGACGGGGAACAGCCACGTATGGTCCGGACTGACGAACGGCGTGGCCTACAAGGTCCGCGTCCTGGCCCGGAACGACGCCAAGGAACCGTCCGAGTGGAGCCCCTACTCTGCTGCGGAAACTCCCGCTGGCGTGCCGGCTACGCCTGCCGCGCCTTCGGTGTCCGGCGCTGGATCGGTTGGTGACCAGAGCCAGTTGCAGGTCAGCTGGGCCGCACCGAACAATAACGGCGACGCCGTGTCCGCTTACACGTTGACCACGTACCGGGGCGGGGCCGTAGTGACCACGCAGTCAGTGGGGGCAACCTCGCAAAACGTCACGGTTGCCAACAGTGAAGCTGATTACACCTTCACCGTTTCAGCAACCAACAAGGCCGGCGTCAGCGGGGTCAGCCAGCAGTCAGCAGCAATCCGTGCTGCGGGCAAGCCCGGCATGGTCGCTGCGCCTACGGCAGCACTGGTGGAAACCAACGCGGCCGGTGGGAAAATCCGCGTGGCCTTCAACCCGCTGTCACAGAAAGAGCGCAACGGGGCCAACGCCAACGAGATCAGCTACCGGTATGCACTGACTTCCGGCGCCAGCAGCGGAGCGATCCCCGCCGGCGGTGGCGTCATAGCGGCACCGAACGGCCAAGACACGGCTGTGGTGGTGTGGGCAGTTTCCTCGCGGAACCCCACGCCTGGCGACAGGAGTCCCGCATCAAACACCGTGAACCCCTATGGGCTTGCGGCTGCGCCGACTGTTACCGGCAGCAAGAGCAGCGGCGTCGGCGACAAGACGGTGTCCTGGACGTGGAACCAGCCCAGCGGCAACGGCAGGCCGGTTACCGGCTACCAGTACAGCTTTGAAGGCGGACCGTGGACTGACACCGGGCAGCGGAGTTTCTCCACGACCGTGGGCTTCAGCGAGACGAAAACGTTGAGAGTCCGCGCCATCAGCGGTGGCCAAGCCGGCAACATCGGAAGCGACACGTCCCGCAGCGGATCTGCGCCCCCGCCGCCGGAGCCGACGTCGCAGATACAGGTGGATGCCAGCAGCGTGCGGACCTGCCCGGGCAAGCCAGGCCAGACGGACAGCTACACACCCGGCAGCCCTGCGAAGTGTGGTGTGGGCTGGGTGGAACGCTCGTGGGGCAAGATCACCGTCAACTGCACCAAGGACATCTATGGTAACGGCACCCCGTGGTACCGGCTCCAAGGGTCGCCCAAGGACGGCTGGTTCGTGAAGTCCACCACAGTGGACCTCTACGGGCCGCGCCCCGGCGGCTGCTAGGCCCATGGCAAGAACAACGTCAAACCACTATTCATACATAAGGAACAGGATCAACCGATGACCATGACAAACGAGCAGGCCGCGTGGTTTGCAGAAACGTTCGAGAAGCTCGTGGCCAATGTGGGCAAGGCTGTCCTCGGCAAGGAACACGTCATCCGGCTGACCTTCACGGCGATGCTGGCCGAGGGCCATATCCTGTTTGAAGATGCACCGGGCACGGGTAAGACCTCGTTGGCCCGCGCCCTGGCTGCAACAGTCCAGGGTTCGCACAACCGCATCCAGTTCACGCCTGACCTTCTGCCGTCCGACGTGACAGGTGTGACCATCTACGACCAGAAGACCCAGAAGTTCGAATTCCACAAGGGCCCGGTGTTCAACAACATCGTCCTTGCTGATGAAATCAACCGTGCGTCGCCGAAGACCCAGTCCGCGCTGCTGGAAGTCATGGAAGAATCCCGGGTGACCGTGGATGGAACCACCTATGAGGCAGGCCGGCCGTTCATGGTGTTGGCAACCCAGAACCCGATCGAGCAGGCGGGAACGTACCGGCTGCCGGAAGCACAGCTGGACCGCTTCCTGATCAAGACGTCCATCGGCTACCCGGACCACGCCTCCACGGTGCGGTTGCTGGGCGGGGCCAACCTGAAGGACCGTTCCAAGGAGCTCACCCCGCTCATCACCACCCAGGCCGTGGCCGACATGGCAGACCTCGCGGCCACCACCCACGTGGACACGGCTGTGCTGGAGTACATTTCCCGCCTGTGCGAGGAGACCCGCAACGCCTCCGAGACCCGCCTTGGTGTTTCTGTGCGTGGTGCACTTGCCATGGTTCGTGCCGCCAAGGTGTGGGCCGCGGGTCAGGGCCGCAACTTCGTGCTTCCGGATGACATCAAGGAACTGGCACCCGTGGTGTGGACCCACCGTTTGGTCATGGATCCTGAGGCGGAATTCTCCGGTGCAACGCCGGACGTTGTCCTCACCCGCGTTCTGGCCGACGTCGCCGCCCCGCAGCAACGCGCCACCGCTTAGTCCGCGCAACCGCTTAGTCCGCGGCACCGCACGAGCCAGTTCGGTTCATCGCACCCCCACCTGCACCCCAGCTCAAACAAAGGCCTCCACATGTCCTCCAGCACACCCCTGACCAGGGCTGCTGACTCGTTCAAGCGCGCAACGGCCGCCGTGAGCGGCAAGATTCGCGGCGTCCGTTCATCCCGCAACCAACCGGGCAGCCGCCCTGGCCGGAACGGGAAACCGGGCAAGCCCAGTTCCCTGCACCCGGCCGCCGTGTGGGCCGAAGCCGCGGGAACAGCCGGCGAGTTCCTCTCACCTGCTTGGCGCAACGTCCGGGCAGTGTGGCTGAAGTTCGTGTGGCCGGTCCTCGCCGTGGTGAGCCTGCTGGGCTGGGTGGTCCTGACTGCTGCAATCGGGCTCTGGTGGGCGGGACAGGCTTGGGGCTGGCAGGAAGCGAAGTCCGCGGCAATGGTGGCTTTCCTGCTGTTTGTCCTGGCCATTGCGTTCATTGTGGGCCGCTCGGCGTACGGCGTGGTCCTGGATCTCGCCCGCACGCGCGTCGCTGTGGGCGACGACGCCGTGGGCAGCATCGCCGTGTCCAACGTTTCCACCAGGCCGTTGTTGCCCGCAGCGCTGGAGCTTCCGGTGGGATCCAACACCGCCGTGTTCCACCTGCCGCGCATGAAGCCGGCACAGGTGCACGAGGACCTGTTCACCATCCCCACAGCCCGGCGCGCCGTGATCGTGGTTGGTCCGGTTCGCTCGGTCCGTGCCGACCCCCTCCACCTTCTCCGCCGCCGCGTGATGTGGACGGAACCTGTGGACCTGTTTGTCCATCCCCGCACAGTGTCCTTGGGCAGCTCGGCTGCGGGCTTCATCCGCGACCTTGAAGGCATGCCCACCACTGAGCTGTCCAGCGCCGATGTCTCTTTCCATGCCCTGCGGGACTATGTCCCCGGTGATGATCGGCGCCACATCCATTGGAAGACCACAGCGCGGACCAACAAGCTCATGGTCCGCCAGTTCGAAGAAACCCGCCGTGCACACCTCGCCATTGCGCTCTCCATCAACACTGACGAATACGATTCCGAACCGGAGTTCGAAATGGCCATCTCGGTGGCGGCATCCATAGGCCGCCAGGCCATCAGCGAACAGCGCGATTTGGACGTCCTGACCCAAAAGGGACCGCTCCGCTGCGAAACCGGCCGCAACCTGCTGGACGACGCCACCCGGATTGTCGGGGCGCCGATGCGGAAGACCGCCGTCGACCTCGCCCGGAACCTGTCCGACGCTGTCCCGAACGCCTCCGTCGTGTTCTTCGTCGTGGGCAGTCACGTCACTGCAACCCAGCTCCGTACTTGTGCCGCATCGGTGCCTCCTGGGGTCCGCAGCCTGGCGGTGCGGGTCCAACCCGGTGCGGCACCGACGAGGGCCAACATCGCTGACCTGACCGTCCTCACTGTCGGCGACCTGGACGATCTGGCCATTGTTCTTCGAAAGGCGGCAGCATGAGCACCGCACCGAATCTTCGCGTGCGTCCCCGAGCAGCCAAAGGATCCAGGTCAACAGGCCGTGCCAACCGCGCCGGCGGAGGGTCGATCTTTGCCGACGGCCGCCCGCTGTGGCACTTCGCCGTGGACTGCGGCGCCTTGGTGGTGTTGTTATTCCTGGGGGTCCTCGGATTCAGCCTGAGTTTCGGGGGAGACCCCCACTATCTGATCGCCGGCCTGGGCGGTGTGCTGCTTGGACTTGGCATCGCCGTCCTGAACGCCCATCTTCGCCTGGGCCTGCTGATTACCGCCGCCGTGACCTTCGGCGCCTACATGCTGTTTGGCTCTGCCCTGGCCGTCCCTGATTCAGCGGTCTTCGGCGTCCTCCCCAGCCTCGACTCGTTGCGAACGCTGCTGCTGGGCGTGGTGTTTTCCTGGAAGGACATGCTGACGGTCGGCGTTCCTGTGGGCACGGCGAACGGCATGCTCATTGTGCCGTTCCTCAGTTCGCTGCTCACCGCCTTGGCCGCTGGCCTGCTGACCTGGCGGCTGAAGAGCCCGTACTGGCCTTTGCTGCCTGTGTTGGCGTTGTTCGTCACGGGTATCGCCTTCAGCACCAGCGCCGGATTCCTCAACGTGGAGCGCGGTGTTTCCCTCACCATTGTCTCGATCGTGTGGGCGACGTTCCGCCGCGATGTCCTTCGGCAGCGGAGCACCAGGACTGTCTCGGCCAACAGGCCGGATTCCGACGCCGGTGCAGCGCGCCGCGGACAGCTCCGCCGGTTGGGGACTGCTGCAGCCGTGATCGCCGTCGCCGTCGGCGTCACCGCCATCGCGTCGCCGATTGTCACAGCCAGCGACGACCGGAAGGTGCTGCGCAACACGATCGTCCCGCCGTTCGATCCCCGCGACTACATCACTCCGTTGGCGAGCTTCCGGAACTTCGTCAAGGACGAGAAGGACAGCACGCTGTTCACGGTTAAGGGCTTGCCCAAGGACGCTCGTGTGCGCCTGGCCGCGCTGGATGCCTTCAACGGCCTGAACTACACCATGGATCCCAACAGCTCGGGCAACTTCAGCAAGGTGGGAGACGCCCGCTCGCTCAATACGCTGGCTGACACGGGGAGCCCAGTGAAAGGTACCAACTACACGTTGGACATCACTGTTGAGGATTACCAGGGCTATTTCGTTCCGGGGGGCCGGCACACCACCGGCATGAGTTTCGCGGATACGTCCGGCGCGGCGTCGGGTCTTTACTTCAACGCCGGCACAGACACAGCGGTGACCACCAAGGGCCTGGCCAAGGGCGAGAACTACACAGTCCAGGTCTCCGACCCCGGCACCCTGGAGCACGGCCAGCTGACGCAGTACGACTTCGCGAAGCTGACGCTGCCGGAGGCGCAGGAAGTGCCGCCGATCGTTGCCTCGCAGGCCAATGAACTGTCCGCCGACGCGCCGACGGCCATTGACCGTGTGCGGCAGATTGAGGCGCATTTCCAGAAAAGCGGTGCGTTCAGCAACGGCCTGGTGACCGAGGGACAGCTTCCCAGCCTCCCCGGCCACAGCGCCGCACGTGTACGCAACATGCTCTCCGCGAAGCAGATGCTGGGCGATGACGAACAGTACGCCGTCTCCATGTCCCTCATGCTCCGGCACCTCGGCATCCCGTCGCGGGTGGTGATGGGCTTCTACCCGGATCCCAAGAGCCCCGAAAACGGTGCCGGCGATATCAAGATCACCGGCAAGGACGTCCATGCCTGGGTCGAGGTGGCCTTTGACCGCGTCGGTTGGGTTGCATTCGACCCCACCCCGCCCAAGGACAATGTGCCCATCCCGCCGGACCCGGAGAACAAGTCCAAGCCCAAGCCGCAGGTGCTGCAGCCGCCGCCCCCGCCGCAGGAACCCGCGGACCTGCCGCCGGACTCCACGCCGGATGCCCTGGACGCGGACGAGAAGAAAAACAACCCCTGGCTCTTCTGGGGACCGCTGTTGGCAGCAATCGGTGTTGCGCTGATCCCGTTAGGGATACTCGCCTTGCCGCTGCTGCTCATTCTTCTGCTGAAAGCACGACGCCGGAAGGCGCGGTTCCGTGATGGCCATCCTGCCCAGCGGGTCGGCGGTGGGTGGAACGAAGTGATAAGCCTTGCCACCGACATGGGCGCCTCGATCGATACCAAGTCCACGCGGCGTGAATCCGCCACCGTTATCGCGGAGGCGTTCCCGAACGCCGGCGGCACTACCACAATGCTTGCCCACCGCGCAGACGCCGCAGTCTTTGGCGCCGGCCAGCCGAGCGAGGACGAGGTCAAGCACTATTGGGAGATCGTCGATTCGTCCTTGACCGACATCACGGGAAGCGTCGGTTTCTGGAAGCGGCAGCAGGCCCGGTTCTCGCCGCGGTCCTTGCTGTCCGATGGGCGGGCTGCCCTCCGGCGCCGGGATCAGGCGACCACCGATCCCTCGACGCGCCGCCGCTTCACCTTGCCGTTCAAGAAGGACACTACGAATGAATAATGAGGCCGAACTTTGCCCGGCCTGCAGGCATGCGGTCCTTCCAGGGGCCACGTTCTGCACGCAATGCGGATCGCCGTTGAGCAACCGTGGAGCCCGCAAGGAAGGGAACATCAACCACGCCCAAAAGGCGGCTTTGGAGTTCGCGACCCGGCAGGGCCTGCCCGATCCCGGTAGTATCTCGGTAGTGTCGGCGCCGGTGTCGCCGACGCACCCGGCGCCTCCGGGAACCACCAGGGCGCCGGACCGTATCACTGGGCCAGGGGGAGGGACCACCATGACCACCAAGCTCCACTTGGTGCCCGCATCTGCAGGCAAGAGGCTTGGGGCTGCCGTGCTGGACTGGCTTGGTCCCGTTGCGGTCCTGGCCACCACCTTCGCCATCGGCATCGCGGGCATCACGCAAACCCGCAGGAACGGCTTCATTGTCTATGACACTGGCCTGCTGGTCCTCCTGGGCAGCATCGGCCTGGGTGTGACGGTGGTCTACATTTTTGTGCTGCTTGCACTCGAAGCCAAGTCCGGCAACACCATCGGCAACCAGCTCATGGGAATCCGCAGCTCCGATGCCGAGGGCTACGCCCCCGGTGCCGGTGCAGTCTTTGTGCGGGGCATCATCACCGGCGGCGTCCTGCTCCTCGGCGGGATCGCCTCGGTGGTTCTTTCTGCCCTTGGCCTGATCACCCTGGTGCTGTGGATCGGACTTCCCTTGATGCTCCTCGGTGTTGTGTGGGCCGTCCTCGTGGTGGTTTCCAATGCCTGGGATAAGGACGGAAAGCTGCGCGGCTGGCAGGACAAGGCCGCGAAGTCTTTGGTGTTCGACGTTCATGCAGGACGCAACCCCGTGGCCACTGGGGGCATCCAAGGTCCCTACAGTTTCGCGCCGATGGATCTTCCGCCTGTGCAGCCGGTTGCTTCTCCGGTGCCCTCCGGCGCAGCGACTGGTGCCAAGGGACCCGGTGTCACTCCGTCTGCTGCCGCTTCCCCTGCTGTCACTCCGGCCAACTTTGGGCAGTCCGCGCCCGCGCAGGTGACCCCTGTGGTGCCCGCAGCCCAGCAGCCTTCACATGACCCCAACCAGTGGCGTCCGCCGTCGGCACCGCGGCCTACGACGGCCGCACAGCAACTGCCTCCCGTAGCACCCCAGCCCCAGGTCATCCAGCAACCGGCCGCGCCGGTTACCGGCTTTGCCGGCCACCCCGACGACGACGTGGAGCGCACCCAGATGCGCCCCGGCACTGCGCGGGCACAGGCGGTCCTGCGAATCCGGATTGATGACGGCCAGGACGTCCAACTCGGCGGTTCGGTCCTGCTTGGGAGGAACCCGGCTGCACAGCCAGGGGAAGCGGTAGAGCAACTTTTGCCGGTTGCCGATCCCGGCCGGTCCATCTCCAAAACCCACCTGCATCTGAAAGTGGATGGCGACGGCGTCTGGGTCACCGACCGAAACTCCACCAACGGCAGCGCCGTCACCACGCCCGACGGTCTCCAGACACGGCTCCATCCCGGCCAGGCAGTCTTGGTCCGTCCCGGTTCCACCGTTCACTTCGGGGACCGCTCCTTCCACCTAGGACAAGCATGAATTCACAGCCGGCCACCCCTGCCAACGCCGAAGCCGACGCTCCTTCAGGCGGGTCTTCCTTTGGCCTGAGTTACGGGTACGGGACGGACCGCGGACTGCGCCGTGAACTGAACGAGGATTCGTTCATCGCTGCAGACCCCGTCTTTGCTGTAGCAGACGGCATGGGCGGACATGAGGCCGGTGAAATTGCCAGCGGCATGTGTGTCCGGGCCTTGGGTAGTGCCCCCGAACTTGCTGCTGGTGTGCGAACCGCATCTGCAGCGGACTTGCAGGCCTGCCTGTTGAGGGCTGACGCAGCCATCCGCGACGCCACGGGAGCCCGCGCGGGAACCACGCTGTCCGGCGTCGTGGTGGTGGAACAGATGGGCTTGCCCTATTGGCTGGTAATGAACATCGGCGATTCCAGGACGTACCGCCTCAGTCAAGGGGAGTTCACGCAGGTGAGCGTGGACCACTCCGAGGTCCAGGAACTGGTGGATTCCGGGGACATCACCGCGGAGCAGGCAACGGTTCATCCCCGCCGCCACGTAGTGACCCGTGCCCTGGGCACCGGCGACGAGACCGAGGCCGATTTCTGGTTGCTTCCCATCCAGGAAGGTGACCGGATCATGGTTTGCTCCGACGGCCTCAATGGTGAACTGGGCGACGACCACATGTTCCGCATCCTCAGCACCGTCGCCCATCCGCAGGATGCCGTGGACGCTCTGATCCAGGCTGCCCTGCGAAGCGGTGGCAGGGACAACGTCACCGTCATCGTGGTGGACGCCAAGAACGTCATGAACGACGCCGGTATCGCCACCACTGCGCCCCGCCCCGAGGTTGTTTCCGAGGTTGAAGAAGACACTCTTCCACGGGCCTGGGTGAACGGCGCGGACGATGTATCCGCGCCTGACCAGGAGGAAGGCGTCGATGGCAAGCAGTGACCTTTCGCTGACCCGCTACCAGCAAGGCGACTGGTTTGGCGTTGTGCGGAACGGGACCGTGGTTCTCCTTGGCCCGGATACACCGCACGCGTTGATCGACGCCGTCTGGGAATTGCTGGCATCTGCTCCCGAGGCCCACGAGGTCCTTCACGAGGTGACGGATGCCTTTGGTGTTTCGCTGAGCCGCATCCCTCCGTTCGGGATCATCGACGCCAAGGACGCGCTGCGCGTGTTCCTCCGTGGTGATCTCGAATTGCTGGTCGAGTTGGAATCGGGCGCCGAACAGCTCACCGGCCGTGACGTCACCACCTGGACGGAGCGCAGGCTCGCGGGCGCAACTTCCTACAGCCTCCGGATCGGGGGCGGTTCCGCCTCCGGCATGCCGTTGAACAGCCTGCCCCTGACGGAGGGCGTGGTGCTGTTGTCAGTACTCGAAGCTGCCCCAGGCCAACCCGGCCCCGAGGTAGGGCCCGCAATCCCTGCAGCAGCCGTTCCGTTGGCGGAGCCAGCCAACGATGGAAAGAGCAAGCACACCGTCCCGGACAAGGTTTCCGACGAAACCATGATCGGCTACACCGAGGCGGACCTTGGCCTGACCATCGCACCAGGCCACTTGGGGCTGGGGCCGGAGTCAGCTCCTGGCGATGAACCTGTCAGTGAACCTGCGGCTGTCGGGCCTGCCGGAGAACCTGCTTCCAGACACGCCTCAGCCAGCGAAACCGCCACCATCGAGCCCGCCATCGCCGAGCCCGCCGCTGGCCTGTCTTTGGAGGATGGAGCTGCTTCACCGGCAGGTGCTTCGGCGGGGGAGCCCGCTCCGGAACCAACCGCGCAGGATTCAGCCGCGGAGGATTCAAGCGAGCAGAATCCAGTGGCGACGGACGTCCTCGAAGAGGCCGGTGAGCCCGTGCACACCAGCACCACCGATCCTTTGGTCCCCACGTTGGAAAACACCACCAACTACGATCACCTATGGGATAAGACGGTGATGCGCACCATCGAAGATGCTGCCGTCCGGGTGGATGACGACTCCGACGACCACGATGCCCCGGTGTCCAAAACGCCGGGTGCTCCGGTAGCCCCTGCGCCCATCCCGGAGGCACCTGCGGCAGAACCGCAGGATCCGCCATCGTCAGTCCCGGCACAACCGAGCCCAGTACCAGCAGAGCAGCATTCAGCGGGGCAACTCCCGGCCGCCCAGGGAACGGGTCTGATCGATTCCGTACCCTGGCTGCGGACCAGCCCTGCCGCGTCGGATGCTGGCAGTGCCGCACCGGCGTTTTCGAGCATGCCCGCTGCTCCACCCATCGGGTCAGCGCCTTCGCCAGGCATGGCCCCGTCACAGCCCAATGCGGAACCTGCCCCGCAGCTTCCGGGCGGCTGGCCATCTGCACCGCCCGCAAGCGTCGTCGACGAAGATTCAGACCATGACGGCCAGACCATCATGAAGAGCAGCCTTGCTGCCGGGAACGACGACGCAGCCAGACCGGCATCGGCTGCTCCGGAAGCTGCGGTTGCCAATGGACCAAGCGTATTGGCACGGGTGTGCTCCCAAGGGCACGCGAATCCACCGACGTATCCGCAGTGTTCTGTCTGCGGCACGGCGCTGTCCGGCGATGCGGAGCAGGTCCCACGTCCCCGTCTTGGCCGCATGCGCCTTTCCACGGGAGAGCTAATCGATCTTGACCAGTCGCTGATCATTGGACGGCAACCTTCCGTCTCCCGTGTCCAAGGCGGCACCATGCCCAAGTTGGTGCAGGTGGAGAGTCCCGGAGGGGACATTTCCCGCTCCCACGTCGAGGTGAGGCTGGAGGGTTGGCACGTCATGTTGTGCGACCTGAAGGCAACCAACGGAACAGTGTTGATCAGGGAAGGACAGGCCCCCCGCCGCCTTGCCCAAAACGAAATGGCCATTCTGCTGGACGGCGATATCGCCGAGTTGGGTGACGACATTTCATTGCGTTTCGAGGAGATTCTTTGAGTTCCAAGAGGCCCCCCGCGCCGCCTCCACCCATTCCAGGATTCCAGTATGTGAGCCTGCTGGGCTCCGGTGGTTTCTCGGATGTCTACCTGTATGAGCAAGACCGGCCCCGCCGAAAAGTAGCCGTTAAAGTGCTGCTGTCAGATTTGAAGACCGAGGGCGCGCGCCGACGCTTCGAGTCCGAGGCGAACCTGATGGCGCAGTTGTCGTCGCACCCGTACATTGTGACGATCTTCGAAGCCGAGATCACGGAGAGCGGCCACTCCTACCTCGCCATGGAGTACTGCTCCAGGCCAAGCCTTGATGTCCGGTACCGCCGTCAGCGCTTCAGCGTGGACGAGGTCCTGGCCGTCGGCATCCAGGTGGCGTCCGCCGTCGAGACCGCGCACCGTGCCGGCATTGTCCACCGGGACATCAAACCGGCCAACATCCTGGTCACCGACTACAACCGGCCCGCACTGACGGACTTTGGTATCTCCGGCACCATTGGCGCCGACACCGAGGACGACGCCGGCATGTCCATTCCGTGGTCGCCGCCTGAGCAGTTCCGGGGTGGCGCGGTGGACGGGGTTCCCGTTGACATCTGGGCGTTGGGTGCCACCCTCTACACCCTTCTGGCAGGCCGTTCGCCTTTCGTCATGCCCGGGCAGGACAATTCGCAGCGCGAGCTGATTTCGCGCATCACCAACGCGCCCCTTCCCAGGCTTGGCCGGGCGGATGTTCCGGAGTCCCTGGAACTGGTCCTGGCCACGGCCATGGCGAAGTCGCCGGGGTCCCGATACTCGTCAGCGCATGCTTTTGCCTTGGCGCTCCAGCGGGTCCAAACAGAGCTGAACCTGTCCCAGACACCGTTTGAGGTGCTTGAAGAACCCGGGCACGGCGACGACAATCATCCGGACGACAACTTCGAGGAAACCCGGGTCCGGAGCATTGCTTCGATTGATCCGGACGCTTCCGGGACGGCCACCACGGGATCGGCGCCCACGTTCCCCGCCCGGACCTTTCCGTCCACGGTTCCCGGCGCCACCCAAGCTCCTGCACATCTTTCCCCGCCCCAAACGCACCCGGGCGGCGCCCAGCAAACCCCACCGCAATTCCACGCGCCCGTCCGGGACCGGAGCGTGGTGGAGGAACCCGACGTCGCCGAATCCACGGTCCTGCGGGGCTGGCAAGCTTCGCCGGCTGTAGCTGATGTTGATGCAACCGTCAGCCGGTCTGCTGCCTCCGCCGGGGCGGCGGCAATGGAAGACGATGTCCCGGCAGTTGACCACAGCAAGCGCAACCTATGGCTCGCCGCCACGGGCGCAGCGGTGCTGGTGGTCGCCGTCGTGGTTGGAATGGTCCTGGGTTCGTCGGCACAACCGAAAGTGGCCCCGACGGAAACTGCGAGCAAGGCCCCGGCCGATCCCTTGGACAGTGGCAGCGTCCCCGACGTCGAGGCACTGGCCGCGGCGCGGGATACCAAAGATCCGAACATCATCGTTTTTTCCTGGAAGAACCCGCAGCCCAAAGAGGGCGATACCTACAAGTGGCGCACCAAATCGGCTAAAGCTGACGGCGCCTATGAGACAACGCAGACGGAGAAGGCATTCGTTTCAGGCTTTGGCGAACCGCCCATTTGCGTGCAGGTCATCATTGTCAGGTCGGACGGCAGCGCATCGCCTGAGGGGCCGGGCTCCATCGCTTGCCTGGACGGGTAGCCGGCATATGACACTTACTTACCGCCGACTGAGGAGGCACAGATCATGGGGGATCTAGCAATAGATTTCTGTGGGGAATGGTACGAACCATCCGACGAAGACGTCTTTGACATTGGTCGCGAAGGTGACCTGGAGGTCGACGACAACCCGTATCTGCACCGACGCTTCCTGCAGATCGCCCGCTACGACGGCATGTGGTGGCTCAGCAACGTGGGCAGCATGTTGTCTGCCACCATCGCGGATGGTTCCGGCGGCATGCAGGCCTGGCTTGCGCCGGGTGCCAGGATCCCGTTGGTCTTCAGCCACACCAACGTGATCTTCACGGCCGGGCCCACAACGTATGAATTCGCCGTCCACTTGAAGACGCCTTCGTTCCGGCATGAGGCCCGCGAAGAGGACCAAGCGGGGGACACCACCATTGGCCCCGTGGTCTTCACGGACTCTCAGAAGGCCCTGATCGTTGCCTTGGCTGAGCCTATGCTGCGCCGCGAAGGCACTGGCTTCAGCGCCATTCCCTCCTCAGCGGAGGCTGCGAAGCGGCTGGGTTGGGCCCTGACACGGTTCAACCGCAAGCTGGACAACGTGTGCGACAAACTCGACCGCGTTGGCGTGGTTGGTTTGCGCGGTGGTGCAGGGAAACTTGCCACCAACCGCCGCGCCCGCCTGGTGGAGCACGCAGTAACCTCGCATCTGGTGACGCCGGCAGATTTGCACCTCCTTGAAAAAATGACTGGAGTCGACGAAGGATGAAGTTTCGCCTGACCTTGCGGCGCGATCCTGCGGAAGCAAAGGACCTCGCCGTGACGGTGGATGGTCGCGCCACCGTTGCTGACATTGCTACGGAACTCTGGGCTGCCGACCCCGTACGCAAGGGGACCGAACCGCCGTCGAACCTGTCCATCAGCGTGGACGAAGCGTTTGTTGGCGGTGGCCTGTCCGGACACGTGCTCCGCCCCACCGACAACTTGCTGGAGTCCGGGTTGCGCCCCGGTTCCAAGGTGTCGCTCGCGCAGGTCAGCGAACAGTTTGCCTCGAACGGCCACTCCAACGGCACCAACAGGGGACCGGCAGCAGCGACGTTGCGCGTCATGTCAGGGCCCGACGTCGGGCGCGAATTTTCGCTGCCTTTCGGCACCAGCTACATCGGCCGGGACAGGGACGCCGACATCAGGCTCTCCGACCCTCTGACGTCCAAGCGCCACGCCCGCGTCACAGTAGGCGAAACCGTGGAGATCGTGGATACGAACTCTGCCAACGGACTGCTCATGGACGGGTTGCCCGTCACGCGGGCAACACTGCAATCCTCGGACACGGTCACTTTGGGCGATACCACTGTAGGAGTGGTGGCATTGTCCAGGAACCACAGTGGTGGCCCGTCGTCGCCGTTGGTGGACTTCAACCGGTCACCGCGGGTCCTGCCGAGGTTCGAGTCACCCAAACGCGTGCCGCCGGCGGGTCCCAAGCGCCCCGAGCACCAGCCGTTCCCCTACATCATGCTGGTGGCGCCGCTGCTGATGGGCGGCGTGCTTTTTGCCGTCACCCAGAACCTGCTCTCCGTTCTCTTCATGGCCATGATGCCGCTGTTCATCGTGGGGCACTACGTAGACCACAAGATGCAGAGCAAGCGCCAGGCCAAGGAAGGCCACAAGCAGTTCAAGTCCGCCATGCTGGCTTTCCGCGAGGACATCGACCGGCAGCAGAACATTGAGCGCGCCGTCAGGCTCCAGGAAGCGCCGTCCGTCAGCGATACCGTGGACGCGATCTACAAACTTGGCCCCTTGCTGTGGACCAACCGTCCCGAGCACCAGCACTTCCTGGGCGTCCGTTTCGGGCTGGGCTCCGCGCCGTCGCGCATCCCCTTTGACGAGCCAAGCGCCAACGAAACCGAACCGCAGTACATGCGGGAAATTCAGGAATGCCTTCAGCAGGTCCGGGTGATCGAGGGCGTCCCCATTGTTTCCCAACTGCGGACCTCCGGATCGTTCGGCGTGGCGGGGGACCGCACCGTGGTGGACGATGTTGCCCGCGGGATGGTGCTCCAACTGGTAGGACTCCACTCGCCTGCAGAAGTGGTCCTGACCTCGCTGACCTCGGCCCGCTCCCGTGAACGTTGGGACTGGCTGCAATGGCTTCCGCATGTCGGTTCAGGCCACAGCCCGCTGTCCGGTGACCACCTCGCCGCAGGCCCTGGCGCCGGTGCTGCCTTGCTGTCCCGCTTGGAAAGCCTCGTGGAAGAGCGCGAGTCCATGGCCAAGGAACCAGGACCGCAGCATCGCCCTGGGCTCAAGAACGAGCACGAAGAAATCCCCGCCCCCGTTGTGCCCGCTGTCCTGGTGATCGTGGAAGACGATGCTCCCGTGGACCGCGGACGCCTCACGCGCCTGGTGGAGCGCGGCCCTGACCACGGCGTGCACATCATGTGGGTAGCGGCCAACGTGCAGTCCCTCCCTGCAGCGTGCCGCGACTTCCTCTCCGTCGACGGCGATCACGGCACCACCACAGGCCAGGTCCGCCTGGGCCGGCACACCTATCCCGTGAGCTGCGAAAGCCTCGACGCGGACCTTGCCACGCAACTGGCCCGCATGATGTCGCCGCTGGTGGACGTCGGAAACCCGCTCGACGACGACTCCGACCTCCCGCGCGCCGTTTCCTACGCCACGTTGATCGGCAAGGAACTGATGGACAACCCGCAGGCCGTGGCTGAACGCTGGCAGGAGAACAACTCTGTCCACGCCACGGCTGTGCCCAACCGCAAGGACAACGGCAGCCTCCGGGCTTTGGTTGGCTCCAAGGGCGTGGAACCGTTCTACCTCGACCTGAAGAACGAAGGTCCCCACGCACTGGTAGGCGGAACCACCGGTGCCGGCAAGTCCGAATTCCTCCAGTCCTGGGTGATGGGCATGGCCGCGGCCTACAGCCCGGACCGTGTCAGCTTCCTGTTCGTGGACTACAAGGGCGGCGCAGCATTCGCGGACTGCCTCCACCTGCCCCACACGGTGGGCCTGGTGACGGACTTGTCCCCGCACCTGGTCCGCCGTGCACTGACCTCCCTGCGCGCCGAACTGCACTACCGTGAACGGCTCCTGAACCGCAAGAAAGCCAAGGACCTGCTGGCGTTGCAACGCGAAGCCGATCCCGAGGCCCCACCGTACCTGATCATCATCGTGGACGAATTTGCGGCACTGGCTACGGAAGTTCCCGAGTTCGTGGACGGCGTGGTGGACGTTGCTGCCCGTGGCCGTTCCCTGGGGCTGCACCTGATCCTTGCCACCCAACGGCCCGCCGGCGTCATCAAGGACAACCTGCGTGCCAACACCAACCTCCGCGTGGCATTGCGCATGGCCGATGAAGTGGATGCCGTGGACATTCTTGGTGTTCCCACTGCCGCCTATTTCGATCCCTCCATTCCGGGCCGTGGCGCCGCGAAGACCGGCCCCGGGCGGATCCAGGGCTTCCAGACCGGGTATGCCGGTGGCTGGACAACCGAGAAACCACAGCGTCCGCGGATCGACATCGTGGAGATGGCCTTCGGATCCGGGCCCACCTGGGAACCGCCGTTGGTGGCCCAGGTAGAGGAAGAACCCGCGGGGCCGAACGACATCGCCCGGATGACGGAAAACATCATCCGCGCCGCGGACGTCCTCTCGATCGAGCCTCCCCGGAAACCGTGGCTCAACGAGCTTGCCACCACCTACGACTTCTCCAAGCTCCCGAATCCGCGGACGGATGAGCGGCTCCTGTTGGGCGTCGCGGACGATCCCGCCCACCAGGACCAGCCCACCGTGTTCTACGAACCGGACAAGGACGGCAACATGGCCGTCTACGGCACAGGCGGATCCGGAAAGTCGGCCGCGTTGCGCAGCATCGCCATCGCTGCCGCCGTCACACCCCGGGGTGGCCCGGTGCATGTTTACGGCATCGACTGCGGTTCTTCCGGCCTGAAGATGCTGGACGGACTCCCGCACGTTGGCGAAATCATCAATGGGGACGATGTCGAACGCGTTGGCCGCCTGCTCCGCTGGCTCAAGGAAGTAGCCGACGACCGCGCCGCCCGGTTTGCCGAAGTCAGGGCCTCCACGATCGTGGAATACCGGCAGTTGGCCAACAGGCCGGACGAGAAGCGCATTTTCATCCTGGTCGATGGCATGTCCTCCTTCCGGGAAGGATACGAGTACAGCAAGCTGTCCGCGCTCTGGGACATCTTCCTGACGCTGGCCACCGACGGACGTCCCCTGGGCATCCACCTGGTAGTCAGCGGTGACCGCACCAACTCTGTTCCGGCGTCGCTCCTTGCTTCCATCCAGAAGCGGTTGGTCCTGCGCCTCAGCTCCGAAGACGACTACATGACCCTGGACGTCCCCAAAGATGTCCTCAACGCCGCATCCCCTCCCGGGCGCGGTTTGCTGGATGGACTCGAAGTCCAGCTGGCCGTCCTGGGTGGCAACCCGAACCTGGCATTGCAAGCGCGCGAAGTGGCCAAGCTCAGCCAGGCCATGGTCCGTCAAGGACTCGAGCAGGCACCGCAAATCCAGCGCCTCCCGGAGCTGGTGGACCTGGACATCCTGCCCACCGGCGCTCCGGACAACCCCGTTATTGGTGTCGACGACGAGACATTGGGTTCGGCGGCCATCGCCGCCAAGGGCTCGCTCCTCCTCGCGGGCCCCCCGGGCGCCGGACGTACGGTGGCGCTTGTGACCCTGGCGTACGCCTTGCGCCGCTCCAACCCGCGGACAGACCTGATCTACATCGGCTCGCGCCGTTCCGCTGTTGCGTCGCTGAACATCTGGAGCCGTTCGCTGGTGGGTCCGGACGAGGTTTCCGATGTCGTGGATGACCTGATCGACAAAGCCACGGACAACCCGGGCAGCATGGCCATTTTCATCGAGGGCCTGACCGAGTTCACGGACACCCTGGCAGAGTCGGGGGTCGGCCGCCTCGTCACGGCGGCCATCAAAGCCGATCAATGGGTGGTGGGCGAGTCTGAAACGTCCACCTGGTCCCAGGCCTGGTCCTTGGCGCAGCCGTTCAAGTCCGGGCGCCGTGGACTGTTGCTCAACCCGGGAGACGTGGAAGGCGACAGCCTCCTCAACACCTCCCTGGGCAGGATCAGCACCGACTTCATTCCCGGCCGTGGATACATTGTTGGACGTGGCAAGGTGCGCAAACTGCAGATCGCCATGCCCCCGGAGAACCGAAGCTAGGATTTGCCGCAGCGCGGGGGATGTAGGAGGATTTCACAAAACACCCGAACTTCTTGAAAACCGGCGGCGCCCCAACGCCCCGGCTGAGGTTACTTTCATGCGACACTCCGTTGTCCCTGCCGTTCTTCTTACCGCTGGTCTGCTGATGGCGCCCGCTGCCGCCGTCCACGCTGCTCCCTGCGACGGGAAGCTATCCTGCGCACCCACCGAGGGAGCCGACGACCCGTCTCCGACACAGCCTGTGCTGGTCCCGGAAGCGGACAAGAAGCCCACGCCCAAGCCGGAACCGACTCGTGTCCGCGAGACACAGAAAGCTCCGGCACCTGCACCAGCTGCTCCCGAACCGCCTGTCCAGGCGCCACAGCCGGAAGTCACGCAGTTCGTTACCGTGGCACCCCGGGTGACCAGTCCGGCGTCGGGCCCGTCCGAACGTATGCCCACCCCCGAGGCGACCGTGGCGTCAGCAACGCCGTCGGCCTCGCCTTCTGCGACTCCCAGCTCAGCCAGCCCCAGCCCTTCCAAGTCGTCCAACTGGAACACCCCCGTGGACAAGGGCAAGGAGACGCAAGCCGCCGCCATGGCCAGCACGTCCATCTCCGGCCCCAACGTACTGGGCCTCGTCGGCATCCTGGGTGCCGTTCTCCTGGTGGGCCTGGGCGGCCTGGCATTCGCGCTGTGGAGCAAGAACCGGCTCTCTTCGCACTAGCCGCGCCGCAAAAATGTCGTTGGCTTGCGGCAAGATAGACGTGTGAGCACACCAGAAACTGCGAATCCGGTAGAAACCACAGGTGAACAGGCGGCTGCAGCCGTCGTGGAAGCAGAGGGGACCCCACCTTCGGAGTCTTTGCGCGATGAGTACGAGCAACTGGCCGATCTCGTCCGCAAATACCGGTATGCCTATTACCAGGAAGACTCACCCACGGTATCCGACGCCGAGTTTGATGAACTGTACCGGCGCCTGGAGGAGATGGAAGCCCTCCACCCGGAGCTTGTCTCGAACGATTCCCCCACGCAGGAAGTGGGCGGCGAGGTCTCCTCGGCATTCGCTGCCGTGGAGCACCTGCAACGGATGTACAGCCTGGACGACGTTTTCTCCCTGGACGAGCTTGAGGCCTGGGTGCGGAAGGCAGAAGCTTCAGTGGCCAAACTCGGAGACTCCGTTCCGCCCATTGCCTGGCTGACAGAGTTGAAGATCGACGGCCTCGCCGTGAACCTCCTCTACCGCGACGGCAAGCTCGTCCGTGCGGCCACGCGCGGCGATGGCACAACCGGTGAAGACATCACCCACAACGTCCTGACCATCAAGGAAATCCCACGCGAACTCACCGGATCCGGGTATCCCTCTGAGGTCGAAATCCGGGGTGAGGTATTTATCCCCTCCAAGGCCTTCGTCGAATTCAACGAGACCCTCGTGGCCGCCGGCAAAGCACCGCTCGCCAACCCGCGCAACGCAGCCGCTGGTTCGCTGCGACAAAAGGATCCCGCGGAAACCGCCAAGCGGCCCCTGAGCATGTATGTCCACGGCATCGGCGCCCGCGAAGGATTGGAAGCCAAGAGCCAGTCCGAAACGTACAAGCTTCTTGAGGCCTGGGGGCTGCCCACCAGTCCGTACCTCAAGGTTCTGGACTCGTTTGACGAGGTCCTTGAGTTCATTGGGCACTACGGCGAGCACCGGCACGACCTCGCACATGAGATCGACGGCATTGTGGTCAAGATCGACGACTTCGCCACCCAACGGGCCCTCGGCTACACCTCCCGGGTTCCGAGGTGGGCTGCTGCGTACAAATACCCGCCCGAAGAAGTCCACACCAAGCTCCTGGACATTGCCGTCAACGTAGGCCGTACCGGCCGGGTGACTCCGTTCGGGTTGATGGAACCTGTGAAGGTGGCCGGCTCCACGGTTGGCATGGCGACGCTGCACAACCAGGACGTGGTCAAGGCCAAGGGTGTCATGATCGGCGACATCGTGATCCTTCGAAAAGCCGGCGATGTCATCCCCGAAATTGTGGGCCCTGTGCTGGCCCTGCGCGACAAGCAGGATCCGCCGGTCCGGGAGTTCGTGATGCCCACCGAATGCCCGTCCTGCGGCACTCCACTGGCTCCGGCCAAGGAAAGCGACGTTGACATCCGTTGCCCCAATGCGAAGTCGTGCCCGTCGCAACTGCGAGAGCGCGTGTTCCACCTCGCGGGCCGTGGCGCGTTCGATATTGAGGCTCTGGGGTGGGAAGCTGCCATTGCCCTCACACAGCCGGCGGAACCCGAGACGCCGCCCCTGACCAGCGAAGCTGGACTGTTCAGCCTGACCCGCGAGGACCTGGCCGATGTCCTGATCCGCCGGGAGAAGCGCTCCAAGGGCGTGGGCACGGGCGAGTATGAGCTGGTTCCGTACTTCTATACCAAGGGCACAGCCAAGTCGCCCTCCAAGCCAACGGCCACCACCGAGAAACTGTTTGTGGAGTTGGAGAAAGCCAAGAAGCAGCCGCTCTGGCGTGTTTTGGTAGCGCTCTCCATCAGGCATGTGGGCCCCACCGCTTCGCGGGCTCTGGCTACCGCCTTCGGCAGCATGGACGCCATCCGGAACGCCACGGAGGAGCAAATGGCCCATGTGGACGGTGTGGGTCCCACCATTGCAGAGGCACTCCAGGAATGGTTCGCCGTGGACTGGCACAACGAGATCGTGGACAGCTGGGCAGCTGCCGGTGTGCGGATGGAGGACGAACGGGACACATCCGTGCCGAGAACCCTTGAAGGCCTCACTATCGTTGTCACCGGTACTTTGCCCAACTTCAGCCGGGACGAAGCCAAGGAAGCCATCATCATCCGTGGCGGGAAGGCCTCTGGTTCCGTTTCCAAGAAGACCAGCTACCTGGTGGCCGGCGAAAGCGCCGGCACCAAGCTGGACAAGGCGGAGCAGCTGGGTGTTCCCGTGCTGGACGAGGACGGGTTCCGGGAACTGCTGGACAATGGACCCGCGACCACCGGAGTGGACACCGAAGCCGCACCTGACGTTGACGCCGCGGAAGCAGTCTCCGAATGACGGATGTGAACGGCCTCCTGGCGGTAGCCAAACGTGGCGCTGCGGCGGGTGCTGCTGTGCTCGCGCAGCGGTCCGTCAGTGGCACTGGCGGCGATGGACTCGAAACCACCAACAAGGGTGAGGACGGCGACTGGGTCACGGCCTTTGACGTCGCGGCTGAGAATGCCGTCCGCGAAGCCATCCTTGCAGAGCGGCCCCACGACACCATCACTGGCGAGGAACATGGCACCACTAGGCCGGACACGCCTTCCGGATACCGCTGGTCCATCGACCCCCTGGACGGGACCACCAACTTCATCCGTAACATCGCCTACTACGCCACCTCCGTGGCCGTAGCCGATTCCGACGGCGTGTGGCTGGCCGGGGTGGTCCACGCGCCTGCCTTGGGTCGCGTCTACTCGGCCGCCCGTGGACAAGGAGCCTGGCTGGAGGTCGGTGGAGAGACCACCCGCTTGGCAGGTCCTGTCCAGGGACGAAGGGGACTCATCCTGGCTACGGGATTCAGCTACGATCCCGCTACCCGCGCAGACCAATCGGCCGGTCTTGCTGAGCTCATGGACGGTTTTGCTGACGTCCGGCGCCTGGGCTCTGCGGCCTTGGATCTTTGCTTGGTGGCCGACGGTACCTTTGACGCCTACGGCGAACGTGGCCTGAACGAGCACGATTTCTCCGCCGGTGCACTGATCGCCGAAGAGGCGGGATGCTGGGTGCGCAGACCACGGTTGGAGAGTCCTTTGAACGGTGGGCCGAGCACCGAAGACCGCTTAGCGGCCTGGATGTGCGCCGGCGCCTTGGAACTGTCCGGCAAGTTCCCTTTGTAGCCACCAACCCGTCCAAGCGCTGAAGGGGGACATTCGCCGGAGGTCATGCGTTGGACCAGGCTCAGAACGCCGATCCGATGGACGTGAGCTGCTGCGCGGAGGCGCCTGCGTAACGGTTCTCCGGCCGGGACAGTCCGTAGTGCCCACGCAATGTGGAGGCCGTGTACTCCGTGCGGAACAGGCCTCGTTGCTGGAGGATCGGCACCACCTGGTCTACAAAGATCTCCAAACCGGAGGGGAGGACCGGCGGCATGATGTTGAATCCATCCGCGGCGCCGGCAAAGAACCAGTCCTGGATGGCATCGGCAACCTGTTCAGGTGTTCCGGAGAAGGTGCGATGCCCGCGTCCTCCACCCAGCCGGCCGATCAGCTGGCGAACTGTGAGCTGCTCCCGGCGGGCCAGCTCCACGATCAGCGTGTAGCGGCTCTTGGCACCCTCAATGTCGTCCTCGGAGGGCAGATCGGCAGGAAGTTGACGGTCCAGGGGGAGGTCCTCAGGCTTCAGGCGCAACGTCTTGGCCAGCTGCTCACGGGCGTATTCGGGCTTGATGAGCTCGTCCAGTTCACGCTCAAGTTTCAGGGCTTCGGCCTCAGTGGAACCGATGACGGGAACGATCCCCGGCAGGATCTTGATGCCTTCCGGGTCGCGGCCCACAGCTGCGGTGCGTGACTTCAGGTCCGAGTAGAAGGCTTGGGCGTCGGCCAGGGTCTGATGGGCGGTGAAGACGGCTTCGGCGTACTGCGCTGCCAGCTTCTTGCCGTCTTCGGAAGAGCCGGCCTGCACGATCAGCGGGTGGCCCTGCGGTGAACGGGGAACATTGAGCGGGCCACGAACGCGGAAGTGTTTCCCCTCATGCTCGATGACACGGATCTTGTTGTCATCGCCCCAGGTGCCATCGGCCTTGTCCGCGAGGATGGCGTCGTCTTCCCAGCTGTCCCAAAGTTTCTGTGCCACCTCAATGAACTCAGCGGCCCGCTCGTACCGGACGGCGTGGGCCGGCTGGTCATCCACGCCGAAGTTGCGCGCGGCGTCCGGTCCCGCCGTCGTGACGACGTTCCAGCCTGCACGTCCACCACTGACCCAGTCCACCGAAGCGAAACGGCGCGCCAGGTTGAAGGGGTCGTTGTAGGTGGTGGAGGCGGTCGCGATCAAGCCGATCCTCTGCGTGGCTGCAGCGATGGCCGTCAGCAGCACGGTTGGTTCCAGCTTGCCCGCAGGACGGCGGCCCACCTCGCCAAAGAGGACGGGGGAGTCAGCGAAAAAGATGGAATCGAGCTTTCCACGTTCGGCCGTGCGGGCCAGGTGCTGGTAGTGCTCCACCTTGGTAGAGGCAAGGGGGTCGCTTTCGGGCAAACGCCATGATGCTTCGTGGTGGCCTGTGCTCATCAGGAACGCGTTGAGGTGCAATTGGCGGTCTGGCGGGGTCATGGTTTCTCCTCGGGTCAGGACGGTTTGAGGGCCGGTGTGTGGCAACTCAAGCACGGGTCCAAAGCCCTCCGCCAGCCTTTCGACATGTCCACGCAACAGCACGAAACCGGGGTTCACGGCACGCAACGCGGCTCCATCCGACGCCATGCGAGGCAACACAGAACCCAGCCCGCTTGCTCCGCAGGCGAACAGCGCGAGGCAGCCATCCGGCGTCGTGCGTTCCCAACGTGACTGATAGTTCCATCACGAAAGGCCCTTTTGGCGCTGTTGGCCATGGGAACCCGACTACCATTGGTAGGTGCTTTCGCCGATTACCGTCCGTCCCGCCCTGCCCGAAGACTACGACGCCGTTGCCCGCATTACGCAGGAGTCCTACGTCACCGCGGGGTACTACGGCGACGCCGACCACCCGTACCTGCAGAAGCTCCAGGATGTGGCAGGCCGCGCAGAGCACGCCGACATCCTTGTGGCAGAGCGCAACGGCGAGGTGATCGGTTCGGTGACTGCGGCTCCTGCCGGGGGCGGCTTCTCAGACATCGGCCTGGAGGATGAGCTGGAACTGCGGACCCTCGTGGTGGATCCGGCTGTGCAGCGCTCCGGTGCCGGCCGCGCCCTGGTGCAGGCCGTCGTCGATCAGGCCAAGGCCATGGACGGCATCAAGGCCGTGTCGCTCACCACCGGTGCGACGTGGGAAAGCGCAAACGCCCTCTACGCACGGACTGGCTTCGACCGCGCACCACACCGTGACTGGTTTGTCCCCGGTACCGACATAAAGTTGTTCGTTTACCGGCTGGACCTTCCGCAGTCATAAAGTTTCCTTCGTAAACGCCGGTCACCGGACCGTGCGAAAGCGACAGGAAGGCGCGGCATGCGCAAGACATTCGGCACGGGCTCGGTCTGGGAGCAGACCCTTGGATACTCCCGCGCAGTCCAGGTGGACAACACCCTCTTCATTTCAGCCACGGCTGCCTCCGGGCCTGACGGGATCGTGGGCGATGACTTCTACTCGCAGACCAAGTACATTCTCGAGAAACTCGGTGCCGTCCTTGAAGATGCGGGCTTCTCCTACGAGGACGTGGTGCAGTCCAAGCTGTACCTGACGGACATCAGCAAATGGGAAGACGCCGGCCGCGCTCACGGTGAGGTGTTCGGCGAGATCCGTCCCACGCTTGCCCTGGTTCACGTCTTGCCATTCCTTGACCCGGAAATGCTGGTGGAGATCGAACTCGTGGCGCAGAAGTCCGCCTAGCTACAGCCAACCAAGCCGCAGATCAGGTCGTTTCAGCGCGTTTCACAACGGCCTGATCTGTTAGCTGGTTCGGTCAGCCGGGGACGCCGTAACGGTGTTCCGGCCGGCCTGTGGTTCCATAGCGCAGCTGGATTTCGACGGCGCCATCGTCCGCGAGCGAGGACAGGTACCGTTGCGCCGTTGCCCGGGAAACGCCGACCCGTTCTGCCACCTCGGCAGCAGAATACTGCTCGCCGGGAAGCAACGATTCCAGGACGGCCGCCTCGGTTGCCGAGCGTGGTTTTGCGGCCGGGGTGACGTCACCGGGAATCAGGGAGCGCTTGGCGCGTTCAATGGTGGTCTGGTCCACGGCGGTCTGCTGGCCCAAAATCCTGCGGTACCTGGCGTAGGACCGGAGTTGTTGGGACAGGGACTCGGCGGTAAAGGGCTTGAGCATGTACCCCAGCGCGCCGCGGCGCAGGGCAACCTTGATGGACTGCGCGTCCGAAGCCGCGGTGAGCATCACGGCGTCGACGTCCAGCTGGCCCAGCAGGTCCAGTCCGGAGCCATCCGGGAGGTACACGTCCAGCAGCACCAGGTCCGGGCGGAGGCTATGGATCGCCTGCAGCGCTTGGGACACGGATCCAGCCGGCGCCAAGGCCATGAAGCCGGCCACGGAATCCACATAGGCGGCATGGAGCCTTGCCACGTGGAAATCGTCGTCAACGATTAAGACCCTCAAATCCTCAGCCACTGCTGTCCTTCCTCACCATCGAGTCGGCCCCGGTGCCCGCATGCTCTGCGGCATCCATGACGCCGGGGATGGTTGCCATGAACACCGCCCCCGGACCGCCATGGCTGCCGGGCTCCAAAACCCGGACGTCGCCGCCGCGCCTTCGCGCCAGCTGCCGCACCAACGCCAACCCCAAACCTTGTCCAGCCCCCGAGCGTACCGGTTGTTCCGACGTCGTAAATCCTTCTGCGAAGACCTCTTCGGGTTCAAGGGTCCCCAAGCCGTCGCCTGAGTCTCCCACCACGATATGCAAAGTGCCGCCCGTGGTGGTGGCGTCGTCAAGCAGTTCAACCTCCACCCAGCGGTTCGCGGCGGAGCCGGCGACGGCGGCGCTCACCGCGTTGTCGATCAGGTTGCCGAGCACTGTGGTCACGTCCTGGGGATCGGCCACGTGCCCACGGACCAGTGTTTCGGGCCCGACGCGGAGGGCCACGCCGCGCTCCGAAGCCTCCACGCCCTTGGCCCCAACGAACGCCTGCAGGTACGCGTCCTGCAGGAGTTCTGCCTGCTCCACCGGGAACTTCAACGGGCCCGTTGCGGAGATCCGGGCCAAGTATTCCTTGGCCGAGTCGTACTGGCCGATGCTCATGAAACCGGCGATCGTGTGGAGTTGGTTGGCGAACTCGTGCCGCTGGGCGCGGAGGGCCGTGGACATGGTTCCCACGGCGTCGAGTTGGCGGGTGAGTTGCTGCAATTCCGTACGGTCACGCAGCATGACCACCCAACCCAGGTCCTCCTTGCGGTGCCAGGCCTTGCGCGCACTCACCACCAGAACGCGCCCACCGGCAACAATTTCCACGGCCTCCGCGTCACGTGCTGCGGGCTGAGTGAGCTGCTTGAGTTGCTCGGGAACGGCGGCGGACGCCCAGTCCTGCCCAGTGGCATCGGGCATGTCCAGGAGCCTGGCGGCAGCGGCGTTGAACACGGAGATGCGCCCGTCCGCCGCGATGCCGATCACGCCGTCGTCCACGCCTTGGAGTACTGCTACTTGGTCATGGACGAGGGTGCTGATTTCTTCCGGCTCCAAGCCGAGGGTGAGCCGTTGCAACCTGCGCCGGAGCAGGAAGGACGCCAGGACGCCCGCAAGCAGCGCTCCGCCAGCGGTGAGGGCAATGGGTACGATGTCGCGGGCCAGGCTGTTGCTGAGAGACTCTACGGAGTAACCCACGCTGACTTCACCAACGATTACGCCGGACGTGTCCGGCGAGTACACCGGCACCTTGGCGCCGGCCGATGGTCCCAACGTTCCAGTGTTGCGGGTAGTGATTTCCGCACCGCCCAATGCCACTGAGGGGTCCGTGCTGACGCGTTCACCCAGCCGTGCGGTCTCCGGGTGGGCCAGCCTGAGGCCGGTCTCATCCGTGATGACCACGAACAAGGCGCCGGTGCGCGCCCGTACCGCCTCGGCAGCTTCTTGCAGGGGTCCGATGGCGAGCACTTCGGAGGGCGGTGTTCCTTCTTCTTTGCTGATGACTTCCACTCCGGACCTGATACTGGGATCCGCCGCGACCGTCCTGGCAAGGGTGAGCGCTTGGTTCTCGGCTTCGGTGCCGATCCGTTCGTACACCAGCCAGGCGTGGACCGTTCCGCTGAGCAGGACCACCAGCAGGACAACCCCCAGCTGGAGGAGGAGGGTCTGGGTGGAAAACCGCATGATCCATTGAATCACTGAGCACAACGCGCAAAACGTTCGCAACGAGCAGTATTCCCAACAATTCCCGGAAACCCCTCACCGTGATCGGCGCCACCCTATCGTCTGTAGTGCGCATCACACCGACGTGGCGCCATTCACAGTAGTAAGGAGCCGGCCGTGCTGGTTTTGCTTGGATTCGCAATGATTGCGGTATTCATGGTCCTGATCATGACCAAAAAGTTGACGCCAGTACTGGCGCTGATCATCGTCCCCACCGTCTTCGGCCTCTTCGCCGGGGCGGGTCTCGGCATCGGAGACATGGTGATGGACTCGATGAAGTCCATGACATCCACGGCCGCGCTCCTCATGTTCGCCATCATCTACTTCGGACTCATGATCGACGTCGGACTGTTCGACCCCCTGGTGAAGTTCATCCTGCGCAAGCTGGGCAACGACCCCGCCAAGGTTGTGCTCGGCACCGCGATCCTCGCCGCAGCAGTCTCCCTGGATGGCGACGGCTCCACCACCTTCATCCTCACCACTGCAGCCATGCTCCCGGTGTACCTGCGACTCAAGATGAGCCCCGTGGTTCTTACCTGCGTTGCGGGCCTCGCCAACGGCACCATGAACATCCTGCCGTGGGGCGGGCCCACCGCCCGTGCTGCGACCGCCCTGAACCTTGATGTCAACGACGTCTTCGTCCCCATGGTCCCGTCCCTCATCGTTGGTCTCATCGTTGTCCTGGTCTTCGCTTGGCTGCTCGGTCTGCAGGAACGCAACCGCCTCCGCGCCACTGCCCCCGAAATCTGGGGCGACGTCGCCGATCCTTCTGAGGCGTTCGACGGCGGCACCGGCGGCGGCGGTTCTGTCGCCGCAGGTTCGGGCCCGGCTTCACGCTTCGGCTTTGGTCGCAACGTTGTAACCGCAGGTAAGCCGGGAACCGGCGGAGGTGCCGGCGTCGCGGTTCTCGAAGACCCTGCCACCTTGGTGGACGATCACGACACCGCCATGGCGGACACCGCGCTGGACCCAAACCGCTCCACCCTGCGTCCCAAGCTGTTCTGGTTCAACCTGGGCCTGACCGTCGCCGTCATGGTGGTCCTGGTGGCCAACATCGTGCCGTTGCCCTTCGTGTTCATGGTGGGATCCGCGATCGCCCTGCTGGTCAACTTCCCCAAGGTCAAAGACCAAGGCGCCCAGCTGATTGCCCATGCACCGTCCATCGTCGCCGTCGTCAGCATGGTCATGGCCGCCGCAGTCCTCACAGGCGTCCTCAACGGCACCGGCATGGTCAAGGCCATGTCCGAGTGGCTCGTCCAGATCATCCCCGCCGACATGGGTCCATTCATGGCAATCATCACCGGCATCCTGAGCATCCCGATGACGTTCTTCATGAGCAACGACGCCTTCTACTTCGGCGTCCTTCCGGTGCTCAGCGAAACTGCAGCCCACTACGGAGTGGATGCAGTGGACATGGCACGTGCCTCCATCACCGGCCAGCCCTTCCACCTCCAGAGCCCCCTGGTTCCGGCCATCCTCCTGCTGGTCTCCCTGGCGAAGGTGGACTTGGGCGACCACCACAAGAAGGTCCTCTGGCGCACGGCAGTGATCTCTCTGGTGATGCTCGCTGTTGGTGTCCTGACCGGAGCCATCGGCATCGGCTAACCCGCCGAAGCACCCAAGTCCGGGTGTGCCGCCGGCGCAACCCGGCCCGAACAATCCTCCGGAGGGCGGCCTGAAACGGCCGCCCTCCGACGCAAACGGACCCAGACATCCTCCGCGTGCTGCTCCTTCGTCGCTTTGACGCACGCTTCCGGATGCCTGGGTCCTTTTGCGAGAGGGGCACCGGCTTCAGTCCGCACAACAAATGAAGCCCCGCCCCGCCCTGCGAATCAAGCCCACCCAGCCCCCGTCCCCGGCAAGCCGCCGAAAGGCGCCAAAGCCGCTGCAGCTCACGCATTCGGCGTCGGTACGGTCCCGCGCGGACAAGTAGACTGGTTCGGAAAACCATTTGAACTTTGCAGGGGAGATCCATGGCTGCGATCAACCGTGACGACGTCGCGCATCTTGCGCGTCTGGCTCACATTGAAATGAGTGCCGAAGAACTGGACAGGATGGCTGTTGAGCTTGCTGTCATTGTGGATTCGGTGAAGAGCGTGAGCGAAGCTGCGGGGGATGATGTCCCGGCGACGTCGCACCCGATTCCGTTGACCAATGTGTTCCGTGAGGACGTTGTGGGCCACACGTTCACGGCTGAGCAGGCATTGTCCGGCGCTCCGGATGCTTACGAGAACCGTTTCAAGGTCCCGGCAATCCTGGATGAGGGCTAATCACATGACTGAACTGAAGAACGAACTCATCCACCATTCCGCTGCCGATCTCGCTGAGAAGCTTGCCGCCCGTGAGGTGACCGCCGTCGAGGTGACGCAGGCGCATCTTGACCGCATTGCGGACGTCGACGGTCAGGTTAACGCGTTCCTGCACGTTAATACCGAAGAGGCTTTGGCCGTTGCAGCCGAGGTTGACGCTGCCCGCGCTGCCGGTGGTTCCGCTGCCGGGGAACTGCATGCCCTCGCTGGGGTTCCGATCGCGGTCAAGGACCTCATTGTCACGATCGGCCAGCCCACGACCGCTGGTTCCAAGATCCTCGAGGGCTGGCACAGCCCGTACGACGCCACCGTGGTGAAGAAGCTGCGCGCGGCCAAGATGCCCATCCTGGGCAAGACCAACCTGGATGAATTCGCCATGGGTTCCTCCACGGAGCACTCGGCATACGGCCCCACCCGCAACCCGTGGGACCTGGACCGCATTCCCGGCGGTTCGGGCGGTGGTTCCGCGGCCGCCGTCGCCGCATTCGAGGCGCCGCTGGCGCTCGGCACCGATACTGGTGGCTCGATCCGCCAACCAGGTGCCGTCACCGGAACTGTCGGCGTGAAGCCGACGTACGGTGCTGTTTCCCGTTATGGTGCCATTGCCATGGCGTCATCTCTGGACCAGATCGGCCCGGTTTCCCGTACGGTCCTGGACTCGGCGCTGCTGCAGGAAGTCATTGGCGGCCACGATCCCTTTGACTCCACGTCGCTGACCGATCCGTTCAACGATCTTGTTGCTGCCGCCCGGGTGGGCAACGTTGCCGGCATGAAGATCGGCATCGTCAAGGAACTTCACGGCGAGGGCTACCAAGCCGGCGTCGAGAACCGGTTCAACGAGTCCCTCCAGCTGCTGAAGGATGCCGGCGCCGAAATCGTCGAGGTGTCGTGCCCCAACCTGAAATACGCCTTGGGTGCCTACTACCTGATCATGCCGTCGGAGGTGTCCAGCAACCTTGCCAAGTTCGATGGCGTCCGCTTCGGCATGCGCGTCCTGCCCAAGGACGGTCCCATGACCATCGAGCGCGTCATGGGTGCTACCCGGGCCGCAGGCTTCGGCGACGAAGTGAAGCGCCGCATCATCCTGGGCACCTACGCACTGAGCGCGGGTTACTACGACGCTTACTACGGCTCCGCTCAGAAGGTCCGCACGCTGATCCAGCGTGACTTCGACGCAGCTTTTGCGAAGGCCGATGTCCTCATCTCGCCCACGGCGCCCACCACGGCGTTCAAGCTGGGGGAGAAGCTGGACGATCCTCTGGCGATGTATCTGAACGACGTCGCCACCATCCCCGCCAACCTCGCTGGCATTCCGGGGTTGTCACTGCCGGGTGGCCTGGCTGACGAAGACGGCCTGCCTGTTGGCATCCAGTTGCTGGCTCCTGCCCGCCAGGATGCCCGCCTGTATCGCGTTGGTGCGGTCCTCGAATCCATGCTCGAAGAGAAGTGGGGCGGTCCGATGCTTGCGCAGGCGCCGGATCTGAAAAATGCTGTCCTTGGTTCAGCTTCAACCACCGCCGGAGGTTCCAACTAATGTCCGTCGACGCAACCCTGAGCTTCGAAGAAGCTACGGAGAAGTACGATCCCGTCTTGGGGTTCGAGGTCCACGTGGAACTCAACACCAAGACCAAGATGTTCTCCTCCGCACCAAACGTCTTCGGTGACGAGCCGAACACCAACGTCAACGAGGTTGACCTGGGTATGCCCGGCGTGCTGCCGGTAGTGAACAAGACGGCTGTGGAGTCCTCCATCAAGATCGGTCTGGCCTTGAACTGCAAGATCGCCGAGTCATGCCGATTCGCCCGGAAGAACTACTTCTACCCGGACACACCCAAGAACTTCCAGACCTCGCAGTACGACGAACCGATCGCCTATGACGGTTACCTCGACATCGAGCTCGAGGACGGCACGGTCTTCCGCGTGGAAATCGAACGTGCCCACATGGAGGAAGACGCCGGCAAGCTGACACACATGGGTGGCGCTGCAGGCCGCATCCAGGGTGCCGACTACTCTCTGGTGGACTACAACCGCTCGGGTGTACCGCTGGTGGAAATCGTCACAAAGCCGATCGAGGGTGCCGGAAGCCGTGCCCCCGAGCTGGCCAAGGCGTATGTCGCTGCTGTTCGCGAGATCGTGAAGAACCTTGGTGTTTCCGATGCCAAGATGGAGCGCGGCAACGTCCGCTGCGACGCCAACGTTTCGCTGCGCCCGCACGGCCGGGAACGCTTCGGTATCCGGTCGGAAACCAAGAACGTGAACTCGCTGCGCGCCGTCGAACATGCCGTCCGCTACGAAATCCAGCGCCACGCTGCCGTTCTGGACTCCGGCGAGCCGGTCATCCAGGAGACGCGCCACTGGCATGAGGACACGCGTTCGACGACGTCCGGCCGGCCTAAGTCCGACGCCGACGATTACCGCTACTTCCCGGAGCCGGACCTGGTTCCCGTCGTCGCCTCCCGTGAGTGGGTGGAGGAACTCCGAGCCACCCTTCCCGAACCGCCGGCCGAGCGTCGCAAGCGCCTCAAGGAAGCCTGGGGTTACTCGGATCTGGAATTCCGCGATGTGGTGAACGCCGGTGTCATGGACTCCATTGAGGAAACCATCGCAGCCGGTGCATCCGCAGATGTCGCCCGCAAGTGGTGGATGGGTGAGATCGTTGGCCGCGCCAAGGTTGCCGACGTCGATCCTTCCGAGCTCGGTGTCACGCCGCAGGTCATCGTGGAGCTGAACAAGCTGGTGGAAGACGGCAAGATCAACAACAAAATGGCCACCCAGGTCCTCGACGGCGTCCTCGCCGGCGAAGGAACCCCGGCGGAGATCGTGGAGAAGCGCGGCCTTGCGGTTGTGTCTGACGACGGTCCCCTCCTGGAAGCCATCGATGCAGCCCTGGCAGCACAGCCGGATGTCGCGGAGAAGATCCGAGGCGGCAAGGTCCAGGCCATCGGCGCGATTGTTGGCGGCGTCATGAAGGCCACCCGCGGCCAGGCCGACGCTGGACGAGTCCGTGAACTCATCCTGGAGAAGCTCGGCGTCGAGGGCTGACAACCGTTTTTCCCATCAAAGTAGGCCGCAGTTTTACTGCGGCCTACTTTGCTTTTTGGGCGCACAATGGATGCATGGCCACACTCTCACCAGGCCTCCGAAAGGCCTTCCTTGCCGGCGGGATCGCCGTCGCCCTGACCGGTGGCGGGGCCGCCGCTGTCTGGGCGGGCACCCAAGCCAGCCCCTCGCCGTCGAGCGCTTCTCCGTCGCCCGGCCCGTCCGTGTCCGCGAAGGCCAAGTCCACTGAGGGCCGTGGCCAAACAATTCATGGCGAGCACGTGGTGAAGCAGCAGGACGGGACGTACCGTACGGTGGTCACACAGACCGGAACCATCGAAGCGGCCAGTGATTCAGAGGTGACCGTGAAGAGCGACGACGGCTTCACGCAGCGTTACTCGATCACGGCGGAGACGCGGATCAGCAAAGTCCCCGTGGACCTCTCGGAGCTCCGGAAGGGCAGGGGCAAACCCACATTGCCGTCCGCAACGGCTGCCGACCTTAAGGCCGGCGACAAGGTGCGCATCAGTGGCACGAAGGACGGCGGTACTGTCACGGCCACCAGGGTGGTATCCGGCGAGTTGGCTGCGGGCCTCAAGGGCCACGGACCCAAGCACGGACGCGGCCCCCGTAGTTAGAGCGCCACAGTCCTGAAGCCCAAGTTGCCGCTGGCTGAGTCCGGAGTGTTCGAGCTCCGGGCAGCCAGGCGATAACGGTTGCAGTAGGAGTCGTGGCAGAGGTACGAGCCACCGCGCATCACCCGGCCCCGGCCGATGGTGGGCCCCTGCGGATCCTCAACCGTTCCCTGCGCGAGGCAGGTTTTGTAATACTTGGGCAGGAACCAGTCGCTGCACCATTCCCACACATTTCCGCTGGTTTGGAAGAGCCCGTAGCCGTTGGGGCTGAAGGCCCTGGCGGGTGCGGTTGTGAGGTAGCCGTCGTCTTCGGTGTTGCGGGACGGGAAATCGCCTTGCCAGATGTTGCAATTGTGCGCAGCTGTGCCTGATGTGTTGTTGTGGAGCTCGTTGCCCCACGGGTAGCGCCGTCCTGGCATCCCGCCGCGGGCTGCGTATTCCCACTCGGCTTCCGTCGGTAGTCTGCGGCCGGCCCATTCGCAGTACGCGACGGCATCGTTGTGCGACACATGGGTCACCGGGTGGTCCGGGGCGTTTTCCCAGTTCGAGTGGGGTCCGGCCGGGTGAGCCCAGTCGGCTCCACGGACGTTGAGCCACCATGGGACGTTGTTGACCCGGTTGAGAATGTCATGCGGCTGGGCTTTGACAGCGAGGTGGAACACAGCTGATGTTCCAAAGATTTCCGACTCGGTACGGTAGCCGGTGGCGTCGATAAACTGCGCGAACTCCTGGTTGGTCACTGTTGTGGCGCTGATCCGGAATGGTGACACGGCGACTTCATGCAGTGGTGATTCGCCGTCGCCTTCATAGCCCTCGTTGAAGCGATCGCCCATGGTGAACGTCCCGCCGGGGATGTCGACGTCGTTGGTCTGGTTCGTCCGGATGGTCCCGGCTACGCCGTTGGCCGGGTGTCCGCCCACCGCACGCAGGGGGAGCGTCAGCCCCGGGGTTGAGTGTTCCCGTGCGCCGGCGCCTGGGCTGCAGCAATCTGCCATGTCCACCTTCTGTCTGAAAAGCAACTGCTTGTACTTTAGCGGGGTCCGGTAACCGAAGTGACGCAATGTGATTTCTGCACTCAGTTTCGATCATGATCTTGCAAAAAGAGATGCGGGTCACTTATGGTTTGTTAAACGGTTAACGAGCGTGGCTTGGATCACATTGATGGTCCCGGCTCGGCACTTGAGGAGACACCATGAACTCGACGACGGAACAGGCTCCGGCATTGCCCGAAGCCCGCCGGGTCGCGGCGCCGGCGCGGGGGACCGCCCCTGGGGCCGGGACAAAGAAGCGGAAACGGAGCAAGCCCCCGCAGCAGAGCTTCCGGTCCCGCCTGCGACGCGACAAGCAGATGCTGCTCATGATGGTCCCGGGTGTGGCCTTCCTGCTGCTCTTCTTCTACATCCCCATCCTGGGCAACGTCATCGCGTTCCAGGACTACCAGCCGTACTTGGGCATCGGCGACAGCTTGTGGGTTGGCTGGCAGAACTTCGTGGATCTGTTCGGGAATCCGGATTTCATCCATGCGTTCTGGAACACCCTGTATCTGGCCGCCTGGCAGTTGGTCTTCCTTTTCCCTGTGCCGCTGGTGCTGGCGCTGATTGTTGATTCACTCATCAGCACGCGGGTCCGTCGCATATTCCAGAGCATCGCCTACCTGCCTCACTTCCTTTCCTGGGTGCTTGTCATCGCGTTCTTCCAGCAGATGTTGGGCGGCGCTGGTTTCGTCAACAACCTGCTGAGGGACTGGGGCATGGATCCCATTCCCTTCATGACCAACCCGGAAACCTTCCCCGTAATGGTGGTCGTCCAGATGATCTGGAAAGACGCCGGCTGGGCAATGATCATCTTCCTGGCAGCCCTCGCCAGCATCGACGCTTCGCTCTACGAAGCTGCTGCTGCTGATGGTGCCGGGCGCTGGCGCCGGATGTGGCACATCACCCTTCCCGGGTTGAGGCCCGTGATCGTGCTCCTGCTGATCCTGCGCATCGGCGACATCCTCTCAGTCGGCTTTGAACAGTTCATCCTCCAGCGCGATGCTGTGGGCGCCGGGGCCGCAGAAGTGCTGGACACCTTCACCTACTACACCGGCGTAGTAGGAGGCGGCTGGAGCTCAGGTGCTGCAGCCGGCCTCGCCAAGGGCGTGGTCAGCGCACTGCTGATCTACGGCGCCAACAAACTTGCCCACCGCTTCGGCGAAGACGGAATCTTCGCAAAACAAGTGCGCTGACAGCCACGCTGACCCGCGCGCCTGCCGCACAAGGAGAACCCCATGGCAACAACACTTTTTACCAGGAAACCCCGGGAGCTTAACTACAACCCCAAGCGCCCGGTGTGGAAGGAGAAGCCTTCCGCCCTGTACCAAACGATCAAAGCGATTGTCCTGATCGTCTTCAGCTTGTCCATCCTTACGCCCATCCTGCTGGTGGTCTCAACGTCCCTGGCTGACACCGAACAACTGGTGAAGGCAGGCGGCTTCGTACTCTGGCCCGAGCGTCCCACGCTGGAGGCCTACGCCACCATCTTCAAGGGGCCCATGGTGCTTCAATCGCTCGGGGTCAGCATGCTGGTCACCGCAGTGGGCACCATTCTGGCCTTGTTTGTGACCATCACCATGGCCTACGCCACCAGCCGCACAGTGCTCTTTGGCCGTCCCGTGATTCTCGCTGTCCTGTTTACGCTCCTGTTTGCGCCTGGCCTGATCCCGTCGTTCCTGATGATCCGTCAACTCGGCCTGCTCGATTCTTTGTGGTCGCTGATCCTCCCGGGCATCTTTGGAGCCTTCAACTTTGTGGTGATGCGATCGTTCTTCATGAACATCCCGGGCGAATTGATCGAAAGTGCCAGGATCGACGGCGCCAACGACTGGCAAATTCTGTGGCGCATCGTGATGCCACTGTCCAAAGCAGTGATCGCCGTCGTCGGGCTGTTCTACGCCGTCGGGTTCTGGAACTCGTTCTTCAACGCGCTGCTCTATATCAACGACCACAGCAAATGGCCCATCCAGCTGTTGCTCCGCAACTTCGTGGTCCAAGGCAGTGGCGCGGCGGACCAACTGGGCATCACCACCACTCCGCCCCCGCAGTCCATCCAAATGGCCGTCGTTGTCGTGGCATTGGTCCCGATCCTGATGGTCTACCCGTTCCTCCAGAAGCACTTTGCCAAGGGCGTCATCACCGGCGCCGTCAAGGGCTAGCCCCCAAAGTCCGGAAAAACCCAACGCACTCAAACCTCAGAGAAATGCAAATAACCAGAAAGGGTTATGCCATGACAAGCACTACCTCTCAGGCTGGATTCAGCCGCCGCGGTTTCCTTGGCCTCGCTGGCTTGGCCGTGACCGCTGCAGGCTTGTCCGCCTGCGGTGGTGGCGGAGCCGCGAACAACGGAGGCGCCGCTGCCTCCGCGTCGGTCAAGTTGCCCACGTACAAGGAATTCACCGGCGTCACCCCGGACATCGCGGGCAACGCCAAGGGCCTCCAAGCCGGCTACTTCAAGCTGCCCACCGCTGTGCAGTCCGTGAAGACGCCGCCGCTCAAGGGCAAGGTGACCGGCCTGACCGAAACCTTCGACACCATGAGCCCGGGCCTGAAGGACAACCCCTTCTGGCAGCGGCTCAATGCCAAGCTCGGCGGGGACCTGGAGCTGCAGATCGCCGAAGACATTGGCGACGGCTATCCGGCCAAGTTCGCCACCGTCCTGGCCAGCAACGATCTCCCGGACATGATGTGGGTGCCACCGAACCAGGGCATCCCCAATGTCGGACCCATGCTTGAGGCCAAGTTCCAGGACCTGACGCCGTACCTCTCCGGTGACGCCGTGCTGGAGTACCCCAACCTGGCTGCACTGAAGCCCGATTCCTGGAAGACCGCCGTCGTGAACGGCAAGATCTGGGGAGCTCCCATCCCCAGTACCCCGTTCGGCCAGGTGTACCTGGGCAACCACGATATGTGGGCAAAAGTCGGCGGATTTGAAGCGAGCAACGCCGAGGAGTTCCTGGAGAAGGCCAAGGAACTGACCCGTCCCGGCGACCAGCAATATGCGCTGGAACCGGCCTACATCAACGCCCTCCATATGGTCACGGAATGGTTTGGCGCTCCCAACAGCTGGGCCGTCAACAAGGACCGCACCCTGACCCACCTGTATGAAACCGACGAATACCTGGCCGGTGTGGAGTTCACTGCCAAGATGTTCGCTGCGGGTGTGTTCTACCCTGACTCCAAGGCCACGGACATCCGCTCCCGCGTGGCAAACGGCAGTGTGGCCGCTCAGGTTGTGGTGGGCCCGCACGATATCCGCAGCTACCGTGCGCTTAACAAGACTGCCCAGTTTGATGTCCTCATTCCTTTCAGCGCCGACGGCAAGGTCAAGCCTGTGTACGACATGGGCTACGGCACGGTGGGTTTCACGCCTTTCAAGAAGGCCGAAGAGGGCAAGATCCGTGAACTGCTGGCTCTCATCAACTACCTGTCAGCGCCGTTTGGCACGGTGGAGTACCTGCAGAAGAACTTTGGCGAGCTCGGCGAGGACTACACCATCGACGCTTCCGGGAACCCGGCGCGCACCGAAACGGGAACTACCAACGCACCCGGCCTCGTCTCGGCGTTGAACATTATGTCCAGCCCGGAGAACGTCATCTTCAACCCGGGATTCGACGACGACACCCGGTACGTCAGCCAGCAGGAGGAAAAGCTCCTCGAATTCGCGTGGCGCAACCCCACTAACGGTTCCTACTCGGACACCAACGCCAAAGTGGGAGCGAAGATCACCAAGCAGCTTCGCGACAAGGTGGTGGACATCATCACCGGCCGCGCCAAGGTCGACGAGCTCAAGGATGCCGTCAAGCGCTGGAAGAGCGAAGGCGGCGACAAGATGCGCGATGAGTACCAGGCCGCGTTGGACCCCAACGTCCCGGTGTTCAGAAGCTAGCCTCAAACCAACAAACGAACCAACGCGCCAAGACAGAGAAGATCAGCAGGGGGAACCATGGCAAAAGCAAGCACCACCGGAGTCCGGCCCACCATCCGCATGGTGGCCGAACTGGCGGGAGTGTCCACGGCCACAGTCTCCTACGTGCTGTCCGGCCGCCGCGGTGACAGCGGACCGGGAGTCTCGGATCCGACGGCGGAGAAGGTCAAGGCGGCTGCGGAGCGGCTGGGCTACCGCCCCAACCCGGCAGCCCGTGCGATTCGCACCGGCCGGACCAATACGGTGATCCTGTCGCTGACCATGCTGTCCGATCCATGGTCCTTGTCCGTGATCGAGGCCGTGCAAAAGGCGGCCGGTCCCTTGGGGATCACGCCGATGATCCTTGGAGACGCCGACTGGGTCAAAGTGCTCGGCACGCACAACGCCGATGCAGTGTTCGTTGACGCCGTCCGTCCTGACCAGCGGGGTGCCTTGCGCAAACTGGCAGAGCACGGAACCACCATGGTGGTCTTTGACGAAGAGGTCTCGGCTGACGGCTTCGACGTTATCCGATCCATTGCGGGCCCAGGCTGTCGAATGGCCGTGGATCACCTGCTCCACGGCCATCGCAGGATTGCTTGCTTGACTCCTGCGACGGCGGCCGGCACATCCGGCGGTACCCGGTACCGGGCATATGCCGAGGCGCTGGAGCAGGCGGGCATTCCGGAACGCGAGGATTACGTGGGGTTGTTCGATGGCACCAGCGCAGGGGCATATGCTGCGGCAACCCGGGTGCTCAGCATGGCGGACCGGCCAACTGCCATCTATGCCACCACGGATTATGCAGCCGTCAGCGCCATTAATGCTGCCCAGCGTTTAGGTCTTTCCGTGGGCACCGATGTGGACATCATCGGTGTGGGCAACACGGTGGAGGGTGAGCGGATGTCGCCCTCGCTCAGCACCGTAGGTCCAGTGGATTTCTTCGACAAGCTGGCCCGGCTGCTCCTGCGGCGGGCGACAGGCCCCGCTGGCACCAGCGCGGCGGAGGATCCCGGCGTCCTCGATTTCCCGTGGCACTTGTTCGTGCGTGAATCGGCGCCGCACCGCAGCGCCGCAACCAGACTTTACTAAGGAACAGAAGAAGGAAATTGCACACCATGGAAAAGGATTTGAAGGTTGGCATCGTAGGTTTCGGCCTGCGTTCAGGGCTATGGAAACACGCCCACAAGCCAGGCCAGGGTTCTGAGGTCACAATTGTCTGCGACCTCAGCGAACGGGGCCGGGCAGATGCTGCAGAACGGATCCCAACGGCCCACGTCACCGGGGATCTGGAAGAACTGCTGAGCAGTGGGATTGATGCCGTCCTGGTCCTGACCCCCGATAACCAGCATGCCGCCGTCGCGGTCCGTACGCTCAAGGCGGGCATCCCCACTTTCTGCGAGAAGCCGCTGGACATCACGATTGAGGCTGCGGACCGGATCCTGGCGACGGCCTACGAAACCGGAACGCGCCTCTACGTCGGCCACAACATGCGGCACATGCCAGTTGTGGTACAGATGCGCCAACTCATTGAGGACGGCAGGATTGGCGAGGTCAAGGCGGTCTGGTGCCGTCACTTCGTGGGTCACGGTGGTGACTACTACTTCAAGGATTGGCATGCCCAGCGCGCCAACGTCACCTCACTTCTGCTCCAAAAAGGTGCCCACGACATCGACGTGATCCACTGGCTTGCCGGGGGCTACACCAAGCGGGTTGCCGCTGTCGGCGATCTCGCGGTGTACGGTGGCGTCGCGAACCGCAGCAACAACGCCGGAAAGCGCATGGGTGACTGGTTCTCCATGGACAACTGGCCGCCCACGGAGCAGAAGGACCTGGCGGAAGTGATCGATGTCGAGGACATCTCCATGATGAACATGGTGCTGGACAATGGTGTGCTTGCCTCCTACCAGCAGTGCCACTTCACACCTGACTACTGGCGCAACTACACCGTTATCGGCACCAAGGGCCGCATCGAGAACCTCGGTGACGGGCCGGGCGAGACCATCAATGTGTGGACCAGCCGGTCATCGGGCTACGCGGCACCGGACGAGGTCATTACCATCCAGGACGGTGAAGGAGGCCACGGTGGCGCGGATCCCCGCTTGATCGAGGAGTTCCTGCGGTTCGCCTCGTCCGGCGGGGTGACCCAGACCAGTCCCATTGCAGCCCGGCAGGCAGTCGTGGCCGGCATCCTTGCCGCGGAATCACTCCGCGGTGACGGCTCTGCGCGCGAGGTCCCGGAGCTCCCTGCCGAACTGGTGGAGTACTTCGACGCAGGCCAGCCCGCCCTGGTCCGCGACTGACTGCGCACGTTTAGCGGGGGCCGGACAGCTCCACAAGCTCGGTCATGACGGTTTGAAGTGACTCGCAAACCGTCATGACCGATTTCCGTTTGAGCGTCTCCGGCCGGGCCAGGATGTCGATCTTACGCACCGAGTTCACGCCGGACAGCGGACGCAGCACCACTCCGGCATCCAACACACGGCGCGCTGTGAACCGCGGCAACAGCCCGATCGCCCCGCCCGCGGAGACCAGCGCCGCAACGGTCGAATAGTCGTTGATCCGGTGCAGCACCTCGGCCGGTCTGCCGCTCACGGCAACGACGGCGGCCAGCACGTCCGCGGGGGAGTAACCATCGCGGCTTGTCACCCAGGATTCACCCACGACGTCGGATGGCTTCAGTTCCGGCCGGGCCGCCAGGGGGTGGTCCGCCGGGAGAGCGATGTCCAGGGGCTCGTCTGCGAGTGGAATCACCGCTACTTTGTCCTCCGGCCACTGCGGGCTGTTGTCCATCCGGTGTGCCAAAACGAGGTCGTACCGTGCGGCCAACCCCGGAAAATCTTCCTGGGCTACATCCTCGTCGGACAGTCGCAGGCGGGGCGACTTCCCGCCGTCGGATGCTGTTCCGGATGCCAGCAGCGCCGCCAATGGCGCGAACAGTGCCTGCCCCGCGCTGTGGAACGCACTCACGCTTACCGGCGCGTCCGGAGCATCGTGATAGGCGCCGATTGCTGCCCGCGCATCTGCCATGGCGTTCACGACGGCGGCACCCGCCTCGGCGAGGACGCGGCCGGCGTCAGTGAGCACCAAGGCCCTGCCTTCTTTGCGCGTCAACGGCACATCCACCGATTTCTGCAGCAGTGCGAGCTGCTGGGAAACAGCCGATGGAGTGACCATGAGCGTCTCGGCAACCGCTTTCACACTGCCGAGGTCGCCGAGCTCACGAAGCATCTGCAACTGATGTATTTCCATTAGCAAATCCTAAATCGTTGATTGAGAAGAATCTAGTTGTGCTAAATCGTTGACGGGGCTCTAATGGACTCAGCAGCAGCGAAGCAGCCCTGGCAGTGAGGAATCCCATGAAGGCTCTCTATAAATCCGGACCCCATGAAGGGTTCGAACTCGTCGAACGTCCTGAGCCCGAAGCTGGCCCCAGTGACGTCAAGATCCGCGTGATGACCACCGGTATCTGCGGCACCGACCTGCACATCCAGAGCTGGGACGCCTGGGCTCAGAGCATCATTGAAACGCCGCTGATTGCTGGCCACGAGTTCTATGGCGAAGTAGTGGAGATCGGCGAAGACGTCCGCGACGTCAAGGTAGGGGACCGCGTCTCCGGCGAGGGCCATGTGGTCTGCGGAATCTGCCGCAACTGCCGCGCCGGCCGCCGCCAGATGTGCATCCACACCGTCTCCGTCGGCGTGCAGCGCGATGGAGCTTTTGCTGAATACGTCGTCATCCCCGAAACCAACGTCTGGGTGCACCACGATGAATCCGTCACCCCGGAACTCGGTGCCATCTTCGATCCCTTCGGCAACGCCGTCCACACCGCGCTGAGCTTCCCGCTGGTCGGCGAAGACGTGCTGATCACCGGTGCCGGTCCCATTGGGCTCATGGCCATCGCCGTCGCCCGCCATGCCGGCGCCCGCAAGATCGCCATCACGGACGTCTCTGCTCCGCGACTGGAACTGGCCCGCCAGATGGGCGTTGACCTGGCCGTCGACGTCTCCAAGATGCGCGTCCGCGACGCCCAGCAGGAACTGGGTATGCGCGAAGGGTTCGATATCGGCCTGGAAATGTCGGGACACCCCACCGCACTGCCTGAGATGATCGACAACATGAACCACGGCGGCCGCATCGCCATGCTCGGTCTTCCCAGCCAATCCATCGACATCGACTGGGGCAAGGTCGTCACGCACATGCTCACGCTCAAGGGCATTTACGGCCGCGAGATGTTTGAGACCTGGTACGCCATGAGCGCCATGCTGTCCTCCAACCCCGTGCTGCACCGCAACATCTCCGCGGTAGTCACCGACAAGCTCTCTGCCAAGGACTGGGAGAAGGGCTTCGAGATCGCCCGCAACGGCACCGGCGGCAAAGTGGTCCTCGACTGGACTGAATTGTAGCTGGCATCCCACGGCACCCGGACCCAACAAAACTTTAGGAGCATCATGTATTCAGCCATCAAAGACCAGCTGCAAGGCGAATTGGACGAGATCCGCAGCGCTGGCCTCTTCAAGACCGAACGCCACATCGACTCCCCGCAGGCCAGCCACATCGCAGCAGGCCAGCTCGGCCAGCCTGCCAACAAAGTCCTGAACTTCTGCGCCAACAACTACCTTGGCCTGGCAGACCACCCGGAGATCATCGCAGCCGCCAAGTCCGCCATGGACGAGCGCGGTTTCGGCATGGCGTCCGTTCGCTTCATCTGCGGCACCCAGGACCTGCACCTGGAACTCGAGACCCGCGTCTCCGCTTTCCTTGGCACGGAGGACACCATCCTGTTCTCGAGCTGCTTCGATGCCAACGGCGGCGTGTTCGAGTCACTCTTTGGCCCCGAAGACGCCATCATCTCGGACTCCCTGAACCACGCGTCCATCATTGACGGCATCCGCCTGAGCAAGGCCAAACGCTTCCGCTACGCCAACCAGGACATGGCGGACCTTGAGGCAAAGCTTGTGGAGGCCGAGGGGTCCCGGCGGAAGATCATCGTCACCGACGGCGTGTTCTCCATGGACGGGTACCTCGCGCCGCTCGAGGCTATTTGCGACCTCGCCGAGAAGCATGACGCCTTGGTCATGGTGGACGACTCCCACGCCGTCGGCTTCATGGGACCCACCGGCGCCGGCACTCCGGAGCACGCCGGCGTCTCCGAGCGTGTGGACATCTACACCGGTACGTTCGGTAAAGCCCTCGGCGGCGCTTCGGGCGGTTACGTTTCCGGCCGCGGCGAGATTGTGGCGATGCTCCGCCAGAAGGCGCGCCCGTACTTGTTCTCCAACTCCCTCGCCCCGGCCATCGTTGCGGCCACCATCAAGGCGATCGAACTCGTCCAGGAATCCGGCGAACTCCGTACCCGACTCTTCGAGAACGCGGCGCTGTTCCGCCGCCGCATGAGCGAGGAAGGCTTCGAGCTCCTGGACGGCGAGCACGCCATCATCCCCGTCATGTTCGGTGACGCCGTGGTTGCTGCCAAGGTAGCCGACGAGATGCTCAACAACGGCGTTTTCGTCACGGCCTTCAGCTTCCCCGTAGTACCGAAGGGCGTGGCCCGGATCCGCGTTCAGCTGTCCGCTGCGCACAGCGCGGACGACGTCGAAGCGTGCGTCCAGGCCTTCGTCAAGAGTCGCGCCGCGGTCGCCTAAGACCGACGCTCTCTCATCTCCCTCGGGTTTCGGGCCGACGCTCTCTCACGTCCCGCGGGTTTCGGGCCGACGCTCTCTCACTTTCGTCACGAAAGTGCGAGAGCGTCGGCCTATAGGTGCCGAAGGTATCTTTCCGGGGCGTCCAAGAATGATCGCCAGTTGGTGATCAGGTCCAAGTCGGCCCATTGCCTTGGACGTAAGCCCCACTGCCCGACTTCAAGTATTTGGGCGCCCGGAAGGGCGGCAAGCAGGGGCGAGTGCGTAGACATAATGACTTGGGACTTGCCTCCAACCAACAACTCCTTGAGAACTGACAGCAGGCTGAGGCAACCATTGAAGGACAAAGCTGACTCCGGCTCATCCAGTACCCATAGTCCGGGCCCGCGGAACCGGTCAACAGCGAGCTCAAGGAACGATTCGCCATGTGACATGTCGTGGAAGGGCAAGTCGCCGAACGTGCTGGGGTTCTTCTCCAGATAGGTGAAAAAACCATGCATGGTCTCAGCACGGAGGAAGTAACCACGCCTGCTGCTGCCGGCGTTGCGGATGAGTTGCAGGTGGTTTCCCAGTTCGGATTCCGTGGACCTTGTGGTGTGACGGGCTCCCGTTGATCCGCCCTCCGGGGACAAACCGTAGGCCAAGGCGATGGCCTCCACAACTGTTGACTTACCAGAACCGTTTTCGCCCACGAGGATGGTTGCAGGAGGCAGATCCAGACCTTGTTCCAGAAGCTGGGTTACCGGAGGCAGGCTGGCTGGCCACTTGTGGCGGTCCAGTGCATTGGCGGGATCTTCCATCACCCGCCTTATGGGATGGTTGCGGTGCATGCCGTTATTGTTGCAGTCCTGGCAGACGTTAAGGCCACAAGTACCGGCGCGCATCACAAACGCGGGATGTGAGAGAGGGTTGCGTTGAAGGGCGCGGGATGTGAGAGAGGGTTGCGTTGAAGGGCGCGGGATGTGAGAGAGGGTTGTATTGAAGGGCGCGGGATGTGAGAGAGGGTTGCGTTGAAGGGCGCGGGATGTGAGAGAGCATCGGTTCTGACAGGATGGAGCCATGGCTTCGAATTATGACGTGGTGATCGTAGGCGGCGGCATCGGGGGACTGTCCTTGGCGGCGGCTCTCGCCGGCAAGTGCACGGTTGCACTTGTTGAGGCCGAGCAGTCCTTGGCCTTTCACACGTCGTCACGTTCCGCCCGGCAGCTTATCCCCAGCTACGGTCCGCCGGTGGTGCAGGATCTGACGATTCGAACCCTGGAAATGTTGGCGGCGCGCGATGCCCAGGCGGACGAACCCATCCTTACGCCACGCGGTTTCATGCTGGTAGGCGACGAAGAAACAGTTCGCGCCGAGGCCAGCGGCAATATGCATGCCATCACCCACCACGAGGCAATGCGTCTGTGCCCGGCCCTTAAACCCGAGTCGTTCACAGCCGCAGGGCTGGATAGCGGTTCCTTCGGTTGCAACGCTCCGCTGTTGCTTGAGGAACATCGCCGCACAGCAGAAGCTGCCGGCGTGGACATCATTACCGGGGCCAAGGTCCACTCCGCCCAGCGCCTGGGGAGTGGCTGGCAAGTGGGCGCGGGAACCGAAGGGTTCCAGTCCGGCGTCGTGGTTAATGCCGCCGGTGCTTGGGCGGATGAGCTGGCCGTCATCAGCGGGGTGGAGAAGCTGGGACTGCAGCCGTACCGACGGACGGCTGCCATCGTAAATGTCGACAGCCCCCTGACGCCGGAAACACCCATGGTATGTGCCGCCGATGACACGTTCTATTTCCGCGCCGAAGGCAACCAGGTGCTGATTTCGCCGTCGGAATCCGTGCCAAGCGGAGCAGGGGACGCCAAGCCCTACGCCGGTGATGTGGAGGCCTTGATCAGCAAACTCAACACCGTGACGTCCTTGGGAATCCATTCAGTGGACCGGGCATGGACTGGCCTCCGGACAGAAGCTGCAGACGGGATTCCGGTGGTGGGATTCGACGCCGAAGCACCGGGCTTCTTCTGGCTCGCAGGCCAAGGCGGTTATGGCTTTCAGACATCGTCCGCGATCGCGGAGCTGGCCACAGCACTCATCCTCGGCAACGTACAGGACGACAGTCCGGAATCCCGGACAGCGGAGCAGCTGGCGGCCGTGCGCTGGTCCATCCGGCGCTGAACAATAGGGTCATGAGCGGAATCAGGAACGGGAACAGCGGCAGCACAGTCATCACCAACATCGGCGAATTGATGACCCAGGACCTGGAACACCGGGTCGTGAAGGACGCCGCGATGGTGATCGAAGGAGAACGGATTTCCTGGATCGGCGCTGCCAACGCCGCTCCGGCTGCTGATGAAATGATCGACGCCGAAGGCCGCGCCGTCCTGCCGGGCTGGGTGGATTCGCATTCCCATCTTGTTTTCGCAGGGGACCGCACTGCCGAGTTCGAAGCCCGCATGGCCGGCGAAAGCTACAGCGCAGGCGGGATCGCGGTTACCACGGGGGCCACGCGCAGCGTCAGCGACGACGAACTCACCCGCCTCGTAAGGGATCGCGTGGCCGAGGCAGTCTCGCAGGGGACAACCTACCTGGAGAGCAAGACCGGCTACGGCCTGGACGTCGAGAACGAGGCCCGCAGCGCCCGCATCGCCGCAGCCGAAGTGGACGAGGTCACCTACCTGGGCGCCCATTTGGTCCCGCAAGGCTCCGATCCCGAGGAGTACACGGACCTGGTTTGCGGGCCCATGCTCGATGCCGTCCTTCCGCACGTTCGCTGGGCTGACGTCTTCTGCGAGCGGGGCGCGTTCACGGAGGACCAGTCCCGTCGGGTCCTGACCGCCGCGCGTGACGCCGGCCTGGGCCTGAGGGTCCACGGCAACCAATTGGGCGAGGGCCCAGGTGTTGCCCTGGCCGTAGAGTTCGCCGCAGCGAGCGTCGACCATGTTAACTACTTGTCGGACACGGACATCCGGACCCTCGCGGGAACCTGGGCGGGCTGGGACCCGGCAACCGGAACGGGCACCAGGGGCACCGTGGCAACCTGCCTTCCCGCCTGCGACCTGTCCACCCGCCAGCCCTTGGCACCCGGCCGTGAACTGATCGACGCCGGCGTTCAGATCGCGCTGGCCGCCAACTGCAACCCGGGTACCTCGTACACCAGTTCCATGGCCTTCTGCGTCACCACTGCTGTGCTGCAGATGCATTTGAGTGTGCACGAGGCCGTCCGCGCGGCGACGTACGGCGGCGCTTTGGCGTTGGGCCGGGAGTCAGGGAACGACGTCGACGGCGAACGGGCGGTGGGTTCGCTCGCCGTCGGACACCGGGCCGACCTGCACATGCTCAAGGCACCGTCGGCCACGCACCTGGCTTATCGACCGGGGATCCCGCTGACTCATTCTGTGTGGCGGGCCGGCGTACGGGCCGTCTAAGCAACGCACAGAGGGGCGGTGTTCCGGTGGGAACACCGCCCCTCTGCGGGTGTGGGATGAAAAGACCTATGCGCAGCTGAACTTCGCGTCGGCCCAGTCGCCCCAGTCATCGCCAGCGTCGTCGCCGTTCTTGTCAGCGATCAGCTCGACGTTGCGGACACCGGTGATGTCCACGGTGAGGGGGAGCGCGGCGGAGTCCGCGCTCAGCACGGGGGTCCGCAGCAGTTCGCGTCCATCGCCCTTGACAATAAACACCACGGAACCGTGCAGGCCCTTGTTCAGCTTGGCGTCGTCAACTCCCACCACGGCAGTAAAATCGCGGCACTTGGCCTCGGTGGCGATGCTGATCTTCGAATCGGCATGGACGCCGATGCCCTTGGAGTACACGACGCCATCCAGCCGCAGTGCGGGCCCGTCGCCGGCGTTCTGCTCGCCGTTGGCCCGGTCCCGTTCTGCAGGTCCCCAGCCGTTGGTGCTGCCGATCCAGGGCAGGTCGGAGGCGAAGACCGTGCCCGACAGCACGGGTGCCGGGGGCTCCTGTGAGGTGGAGGAACAGGCGAACTTGGCATCTGCCCAGTCAGCGTGGTCGTTGCCGTTGGAATCGCCGGCGTCGTTGGCCACCAGCTCCACATACTGGGCACCGGTGACGTCCACAGTCAGCGGCAGGGGAGCGCTCGCAGCGCCCAGAACCGGTGATGTCACCTTGGTGTTCCCATCGGCCACCACGGAGAACTTCACGCTTCCCCGCGTGGGTTGGGCGTCATCGATGCCCACGGTCGCGGTGAAGGCAGTGCAGTACCCGCCCAGGTAGTAGCGGACGGTACCGTTGGCGTGGGCTCCCAAGCCTTTGGCATAGACCGTCCCGTTCAGGGTCAGCGGAGTGCCGTCACCAGCTCCGGTCCCACCATTGGACTGATCCTTTTCCACGGGACCCCAGCCATTGGTGGCGCTGACCCACGGGTGGTCGCTGGCGAACACGGTGGCCTGCGGAGGCTTGGGAAGCGTTCGAACGGTCGTGGTGGTGCTGATGGTGCGGCTGCCTGCGGGCTGCGAGGTCGTGCTGTAGTTGGCCCTCGCTGTGATGGGGTAGTCGCCGTCAGCCGAAGCCGGCGCGGTGACCTTCCACGTGGTGGTCCAGGTGCCCCCGGCGGGCAGAGCCGAGGCCGTTGCGGGCGTGGATGGTGCTGCCGTCCACCCCTCGGGCAGTTCCAGTGACACGGCCAGGTCATTGATGGCTGCCGGTTCATCGGAAACAAACGTGGTGACGAAGTCCTGGGCCTTGCCCTGCTGGACCACATCGCCTTGAAGCGTCGCCGAGAGCTGCGCGCAGGCCGGGACGGATTCGGACGCGCCGAGATCCTCCACCAGGAAGTTGTCCAGGGTGAAGTCCGAACCATTCGAGCTGCCCGTGCGCTGCAGCCCCACAAAGTAGTCTCCGCAGAATCCGGTATCCAGGGTCTGCTCGAACCGTGTGGTGGACGTTTTCGCATCGATTGCCTGGCTGCCCGTCACTGCGGGTCCGGCCTGGGAGTCGTAGCCGGAGACCCAGGCGTATTGGCCGTCCTTGGAGTTCTGGTAGTCGAAGGAAATCTTGTACTTGTGGCCCGCCTGGAAGGGAACTGTTGCCTCGGTGGTCCTGTACACCATGCCCGGTCCGCCGTCGGGTGCGCGGTTTTCGTCGTGCGCGATCAGCGACCACGTTCCGTCAAGTACTTCGTCGATCACGTTGGTGTGCCAGCCCTTTTGGGTGAAGGGTTCGTTACGTTCGGTGATGTGCGTGCGCGGGTCCGTGGAGCCGCCTGCATTGCCCTTCACAAAGGGTCCCCAGCCTTGGTCCACGGTTTCAAAGTCCTCGCTGAGGACGCCGGTGGTGGCCACCCGGGCGGTTTTCACCGCCCGGAAGTCGTCGACGCGCACTGTTGCGTCGCCGTCGGCCGCTGTGACGGTGACCTTGGCCTTGGTGTTCTTGTGGGGAACGTCCACCACAACGCGGATGCGCTGGAAGGCTGTCCCGTGTTTCTCGTCGCCGGCCACGAAATTCTCTGCGTTGGAAGAATCAATGGTGACGCTTTCGGTCTTGCCGCTGATGTCCACGGAGAGCGTGGTGGGACGGGTCTTGCCGGGCTGGATTTCCACCCAGGCGCTCACTGATTGGGTTCCGGCGTCCAGCTTCACTTCCTGGCTGATGGACGACGGCGTTGCCCCCAATTCGGCGAAGCGCCGGCCCTTGTCATCGCGGACCTGCGTGACGGTACCGGCGGGGTTCCATGGGGAGAGGTCTGTGCTGTTGAAGCCGGGATCGTTGAAGGCCGTTCCTTCGCCGAAGATGGCCTTCTTGGGCAGCTCAGCCTTGTTGTTCTTTGGAGCCAGGACATAGGGCTGTTTGGCGTCGGCCGTCAGGGCAACCTGTCCGTTGACCACGGGGACGTCGGCGACCTTCACTCGGCCGTTGTCCGTCAGTTTGAAGAGCTCCAAGGAGCCGGCCTTGGCGAACTCCTGGGTGAGCGTCCACGTGGTGGCGCCACCGGCAGGGTTGTAGTGGTAGAGCTTATCCGCCCTGCCGTTTTCCTTGGAGGACCACGGGAGCAAATAGGTTCCACCTTGCAGGACGGAGGCGCCGCCTACGGTGATGTTGCGTTCTGCAGCCGTGTTTCCGGTGACGGACACCCCATCGGCGAGGTCGATCCGGTCAGCCGTCCACTTGGTGATCTGGTGGTGCTGCAGGAATTTGGCAGGCACGTTGGCCGTCCACACGTTCTCGCTGAAAGCATTGAAGTCGTTCTGCCCGGTCCAGCCTTCGAACTCCACAATATGGCTCACACCGAGCTTGGGATCGGGGTTCCAGACGTCAGACTGGGTGTTGTTGATGAAACGCAGGATCTGCGAGTTGATGCCCTTGTTGGTGGAGCCGCCGTACTTCTCGTCGTTGGCCCAGTGGGACCACGTGTTGTTCCGGGAAAGGTGGTCCGCCCATTCGGAGCCCACCCGGAAGCCGTTCTTGACCAGTTCCTGCTGCAGGCGCTCGGCGAGCCAGCCGAACTCGTAGTAGACATCTACGTACACGAAGTCCAGGTTCTGGTCCGTGGCTTCGCGTAGTTCCTTGATGCGCTGGGCGAGCTTGCCGGAATTAATGTCCTCGCGCTGGTTCATATAGTAGGACTGGTCCAGCCAGTTCCACCCAAGTCCCTTGTCCGCGCGCAACAGGTCCTCGCTGAAGGACTTGGCTTCCGGATAGATCTCGGTGGCATTGATGTGGACGCCGAAGCTGGCGTTCCAATCCTTGCCTTCCTTGACCAGCTTATTGAGGTCCTCCAGTCCGCCTGCACGGGTGTTGAAGTTGTTGCCGTAGTCCGTGTTGGCGGAGTCGTGACCCTCGCTGGTGTAGCCCTTGAGCATGGCCACCTGCCCCAGCCCGTCGGTGGCCAGGGCGATGCGCTTGACGTCATCCAGGGTCCTCAGGAACGGGTGGGTTGCCTGTGAAGCAAAGTTGAAAGGGATGTGCGTGATCACGTTGTCCGGCGTTTGTTCGGCCTTGTTGGGGCTGACCTGGATGGACCTCATGGCGATCGCCGCGTCCTGCCAGTCCACACCGCCGTCGGCATTGGCATCGCTGGTGATGGCCACGCGCGTCCATGGAAGTTCCTCGGTGGTTGCGGAGCCTTCAGCGCGGTAGAGCCACTGGCCGCTGGCGATACCCATGGAAACGCCACCGGCACCATCGCTGACTGCCTGGCGCCAGAAACGGCCGCGGTCCTTCGCTCCCGGGCCTGACGACGTGTCGTACAAGGCATTGGATTCGACGGCGGCACCCAAGGTTGCCGTGTTGGCCAGTGCGTAAGCCGAACTCTTGGCGGTGGCATCCAGGGGAGTCGCGGTGGTGATGGGCGTGAATTCGTCACCGGTGACGCTGCGGTCCACGGACAGGTTCGCCGCGGAGACCTGCGCCCCGGGCTGGGCGGACCCGACGGTCACCAGGTTCAGCCGGGGCAGTTGCAAGGTTTTGACCTGATGATCAGCGGAGTCCTTGATCTCCGTGACATTGAAGGAGACCACGTTCTTCTTGACCGAGAGCCGGGCCTTGATGACGGTGTTGCCGAATTCCGGAACGGTCAGCACGTACTCACGGGCGTCCTCTCCGGACCCGGTGGAGGAACCGGTCACCTTGTATTCCACGCCATTGAGGGTGATGGTGCTGAGCCGGGTGACTGTGCCGTCCAAACGCGCATTGGTGGCGGCATCGATGTAGCCGAGGACTTGCGGGAAGGTGGTGGAGACCTCCACTCCGAGTTGGCCGGAGGTGATGACGGCCGCATCGGTAGCACTGACGATGTCTGCTTGCGGGGCGAACGGACCGAAAGGGGAGGATGGGGCTGCGGTGGCCGGTTGAAGTGCCAACAGTCCGAGCGAGGATGAGGCGACGACGCAGGCCAAACTCAGCGCTGCTAGACGTCTTGGGGATGACAAGCCGGGCATTGTGCTCCTTCTTGATTTTTCCGAGCGAGTAACGATCATGTTCTTGCGGACTGTCTAAGACTGCTGCACAGGACAGAAGTTGACAAGAGTTAACAGGCAGTTAACTTAAAAGCACATCACGGCACACGCTTTCCGTAGTCCGCCACCCATTCCGGCCGTGCGCAGTTAATGAGCAGACTTCCCCTGCGGATGATCCTTGTGAGATCGAAAATGATCGTTTAGTGTTTCTATAGATCAGAAAACGTCATTAAGCTGAGCGGGAGCGGAACACACGATGAGCGAGAACACACTGGGCGCCTTCATGGAGGAAGAGCTGGTTTCCCAGCCCGACGTATGGCAGCGGGCGGTACAGCAAGCTCGTGCCGAGGATTTGCTTCCGGCTGACGGAAAGCGCATTGCCGTGATCGGTTGCGGGACCTCCTGGTTCATGGCGCAGAGCTACGCCGCCGCACGCGAATCCGCCGGGAAGGGCGTCACTGATGCCTTCGCCGCGTCCGAAGCTTTCCTTAACAGCAACAGCGCCGATCGCCAGTACGATGCCGTCGTGGCCATTACGCGGTCAGGCACCACCACTGAGGTGCTTGAGATCCTGGCTGAGCTTCAGGGGATCGTCCCCACCGTGGCAATCATCGGCGACACCACATCCCCGATCATCGAACTGGCAGATGCCGTGATTGGACTGCAGTACGCCGATGAGCGTTCGGTGGTGCAGACCCGTTTTGCCACCACAGCGCTGGTTTACATGCTGTCCAGCCTTGGCATTGACGTGCAGCAGGCCATCGATGATGCCCGCGACGCCGTGAGCGCGCCGGTCCCGCAGGAACTCCTGGACGCAGAGCAGTTCACGTTCCTGGGCACTGGGTGGACTGTTGGGCTGGCCCACGAGGCGGGCCTGAAAATGCGGGAGGCTGTGCAGGGCTGGACTGAATCCTACCCCGCCATGGAGTACCGGCACGGGCCCATCTCGATCGCAGCTCCGGGCCGCGTCACCTGGTTGTTCGGCGCACAGCCTGAAGGGCTGGACGGCGACATGGCCGTCACCGGTGCCCTCTACATCCACACCGACAAGCACCCGTTGGCTGAACTGGCCAGGGTTCACAAGGTCACCCTGGAACGTGCGCGCGTCCGGGGCCTGAATCCGGATCTGCCCCGCAACCTGACGCGCTCCGTCATTCTCGACGCCTCCGCCTAGGCTTCCGTCATGGTTCTCGGAGCCGCAGCATCACCGGTCCTCTCCTTCGACGTAGGCGGGACTGACATCAAGGCCGGCTTGGTGGATGCCCGGGGGGCAGTCCTGGGCATGCGCCGCGTTCCTACGCCCTTGGATCCTGCACGCCCCGGCGAAGCGGTCCTGGACAGGCTGGCCGAACTCAAAACAGAGTTGGCCGCCGAATTCCCGGAGTCCCCAGCCAAAGCAGCCGGCATCATCGTCCCCGGCATCGTGGACTCCGTGGCCGGCATCGGTGTCTACTCGGCCAATCTCGGCTGGCGTAATTTTCCGTTCACGGCCGAAGCCGAAAAGCGGTTGGGGATCCCGGTGGCGTTTGATCATGACGTCCGGTCCGCTGCGGCTGTAGAACACACCTTTGGTGGGTCCAAAGAGTTCAAGGACGTTGTGGTGATGGTGGTGGGAACCGGCATCGCCGCAGCCGTTTTTTCTGGTGGCAAGGCTGTCACCGCGGGTGGCTTCGCCGGTGAGCTTGGCCATGCCCAGGTCCCGGACCCCGACGCCGGAGCTGGCTCCACCATCCTCGAAGCCGTAGGTTCGGCCGGTGCCATCGCCAAGCGCTACTACAGGGCCTCCGGGAACAGGGTGAACGGTGCCCGTGGTGTCCTGCTGAGGGCTGGAGACGGCGATGAACTGGCCGCGCGCATCTGGGCCGATGCCGTGGATGCCCTCGCCTTCACCATCTGCCAGTGCGTGAACATCATGGGAACCGAAGCGGTGGTGATCGGCGGCGGCCTGGCTGAAGCCGGTGACGAACTGCTGGAGCCCCTCCGGACCAAGGTCGATCAGATCCTCGATTTCCAGCGGCGTCCACGGCTGATCCGGGCCGAGCTGGGGCAGGACGCTGGCCTGCTGGGTGCGGCCTTGAACGCGCGGGCACTGCTGGGAGCAGCACAATGAAACGAGCCAACGTGAACCGCATCATCACCGTCACCGCCAATCCGGCCATCGACATGACCTATACCGTGCAGGGAATCACCGAGGGTGCCAGCCACCGGGTGCCCACCCCTCTGAGCCGGGCCGGCGGCAAGGGCATCAACGTTGCCCGTGTGACGCACCAGCTGGGGTACCCTGTCCTGGCCATCGCACCCACCGGCGGCGCCGCAGGGCAGACCCTTGCAGCTGAGCTCTGGACCAGCGGCGTTCCCCATACCCTGGTAGGAGTCGCTGCCGAGACCCGCCGCAGCATCGCCCTGGTGGACACGGTCGCCGGCGAAACGTCCATCTTCAATGAGGAGGGCCAGGCGCTCCTGCCGGACGACTGGCGCTCACTCCGGATTGCCGTGGTTGAGGCCGTCAGTGGAAACCGAAACCTGCCGGCTTCCGTCCTGGTCGGCTCAGGAAGCCTGCCACCGGGTGCTCCAGCAGATTTCTACCCGGAGCTGGTGCGTCTGGCCCACGACGCCGGGATCCCGGCCATCATCGACACCTCCGGTCCTGGAATCATCGCCGCAGCCAAAGCGGGTGCCGACATCCTCAAACCGAATCATCACGAGTTGGCCGAAGCCACCGGGGAATCCAGCCTTGAAGCAGCCGCCCTCGCCTTGATCGACATGGGCGCCCGGACGGTACTGGTCAGTGCCGGTGCGGAAGGCATGCTCGCCTTCGATCACGCCGCTCCCGGCGGCTACTGGAGCGCACGCCTGCCTGAAGCGCTGAGCGGCAACCCCACAGGGGCGGGCGACGCCGGTGTGGCGGCTGCCGCCGTCGCGCTCGCCGAAGGCATCACGGAACCGCGCGAAATACTCCGCCGCGCCACCGCGTGGTCCGCCGCTGCCGTGCTCATGCCGGCCGCCGGCGAAATTTCTCCGCGGTACCAGGAACTTCAAGACCAACTGATCGTGACATGGAAGGAGACCCGGTGACCCTGGTCAACACACGGGAACTCATGGACAGGGCCGCGGCTTCCGGCACAGGCCAAGGTGCGTTCAACATCATCCACATCGAAACAGCCGAGGGCCTGGTGGCTGGCGCCGAAGCGGCAGGTGTTCCGTTGATCCTGCAGATCTCCGAGAACTGCGCCAAGTACCACGGTGGGCTTGAGCCGATAGCGTCGGCCGCCCTGGCGATCGCCCGCTCCGCCGCCGTCCCGGTCGCCCTGCACCTGGACCATGCGGAGTCTGAGGACCTCGCCCTGGCTGCGGTCAACCTTGGATTCGGCTCCGTCATGTACGACGGCGCGCATCTGCCGTACGAGTGGAACGTCGAAGTCACCCAACGTGTGGCCGCCTACGCCCACCAGCGAGGTGTCTACGTGGAGGCCGAGCTCGGCAAAGTGGGAGGCAAAGACGGTGCCCACGCCCCGGGCGTCCGGACCGACCCCGCCGAGGCCCGGGCTTTCGTTGAGGCCACCGGTGTTGACGCGCTCGCTGTGGCCGTTGGTTCCTCCCACGCCATGACCGAACGAAGCGCCGCACTGGACCTCCACCTGATCACCCGCCTGAAGTCCGCGGTCGGAAAACCGTTGGTCCTTCACGGCTCCTCAGGCGTCACAGATGAGATGCTCGTAGCCGCTATCGGCGCGGGTATGACTAAAATCAACGTATCCACACATTTGAACGGGTTCTTCACCCGCGCCGTCCGTGAGTACCTCGATGCCAACCCTGCAGTGGTGGATTCCCGGAAGTACCTCAAGGCCGGCCGGGATGCCCTTGTGCTGGAGTCCGCACGTATGCTGACGCTGTTCGCCAAAGCGAAATAGCTCCGAACCCGCGAAAGGCTCGTCATGACGCGCACCGATCGGCTGACCGCCATCCTCGATCTCCTGGCCGAGTCCGGCCATGTGGAAGTCGAGGACATCGTGACGCGTCTGGGCGTGTCGCCAGCCACGGCCCGTCGAGACCTGGACAGCCTCGCCAAGCAGAGGTTGCTCAGCCGGACCAGGGGCGGCGCCACCACCGGATCGGTGGCCTATGACCTCCCGGGCCGCTACAACCGTGACGACCACGCCCAGGCCAAGCAGGATATTGCCCAGGCTGCGTCCGCATTGATCAGGCCCGGTGCTGTAATTGGCCTCAGCGGTGGCACCACCAACACCGCTCTGGCCCAGTTGCTCTCCACCCGCGAGGACCTTAACGCCCCGTCCAACCGGCCCACTCTGACGGTGGTGACCAATGCCATCAACATTGCCTCCCAACTGGCAGTCCGGCCCAACATCAAGATCATGGTCACCGGTGGCATCCTGAATCCGCGCTCCTACGAGCTCGTGGGCCCCTATACGGACGTCATCATGCAGAAAGTCGCTTTGGATATTGCGTTCATCGGCGTCAATGGCGTGGACCCGGATCTCGGTCCTACCATCACTGACGAGGGCGAAGCCATGGTCAACACCGTGATGGCACGCCGCGCCACGGAGTCCTACGTGGTGGCTGACTCTTCCAAAGTGGGTCGCCGCTCCTTCGCGGCCATGGCGGGCTACGACTTCAGGCACCTCATTACCGATGCCGGAATCAGCGCCGAGGACAAGGCTGCCTTCGAAGCCAAGGGCACCGAAGTCATCGTCGCATCCGCCGGCTAGCCAGCGGCAGGCCGGGTGCGCCGCCTAGAACCGCATTCTGGGCGCGTGCAGCACCGAATCGTCAACATCCCTGGGCACCCACTGGCTGAACGGTGAATCGAGGCTGTATTGGCCGTCGTCGTTCCTGACCAGTGTGCGCAACTCAGCGTTGTCCGGGTTGTTGAGGGATTCGAAGTACTCAACCGTCCAATGGAACCAGCGCATGCAGAACAGGCGCATGGTCAGTCCGTGCGTCACCAGGAGAGCGTTCGGCGCATAGGTGGGCTTTTGCCAATGGCGGTAGAGCGTCTCCATGAAGGACGACACGCGGTCGTACACATCGGAACCGGATTCGCCCTCGCGGAACCGGTAGAAGAAGTGGCCGTAAAGGTTGCGGAGCTCCTTTTGATCCTCGATCTCCCCGGCGATCTGGAAGTTGGCCCAGTCCTGCTCGCGAAGCCTGGGTTCCTCAATGACCCGTTCTATCAACGAGCCTAGATTCAACGCCTCCAAGGTCTGGTATGCCCTCAAATACGGTGAAACGTAGACGCAGACCTGTTGCCCGTCGAGCTTGCGGCGAAGGTCTTCACCGGCAATGCGGGCTTGCTCCACGCCGAGTTCCGTGAGCGGGATCCGGTAGTCCGGCACACGGTTGTAAATGGACGTGTCGGCGTTCGCGGCGGACTGGCCGTGCCGGATCATGAAAATTCTCGCTGGGGCACCCATCCCACCAAGCATAGGGTGGGTACATGTTCCTTGCTTCCCGCCGACGGCTGCGCGCCGAAGTACTTATTGTGCTGGGCCTGTCACTGGGCCAGTCGGCCGTATATTCCGTGGTGCAACTTCTGGACAAGATGACGCGGGCTCCCTTGGCCGACGCCACATCAACCCTGAACCGGTCCCAAAGCACCCGCGAGTACTTTGACCTCACCTACCAACTGCTGGACATCATCTTCGCCCTGGTGCCGGTGGCTCTGGTGTTCTACTTCCTGTCCGCGCATATCCAGGCAAACCGCGACGGCGACAACGGCTCGGCGTTCGCCCGGCTCGGCTTCAACTTCGCCCGGCCGGGCAAGGACCTGCTCCAGGGTGTGGGGCTTGCTGCCGTGATTGGAATTCCGTCTCTGGGCCTCTACGCCGCCGGCCGGGCCCTCGGCATCACCACGGCGATTGTCCCCAGCGGCCTGGACGCCTACTGGTGGACCGTGCCAGTGCTCATTCTCTCGGCCGTGCGGCACGCGGTCGTGGAAGAAGTGATCGTGGTGGGATACCTCATGGACCGCTTCGGCAAGTTCGGTTGGAGCATGCCCGTGGCCATTGTGGTCAGCGCCGTCCTGCGGGGGACCTACCACCTGTACCAGGGTTTTGGGCCGTTCATCGGCAACGTGGTCATGGGTCTGGTGTTCGCGTGGATCTATACCAAGACCAAGCGGGTGATGCCCCTGGTGATTGCCCACGCGTTGCTGGACATAGTGGCATTCGTGGGCTTCAGCCTGTTCGGCAAGGCGATGGGCCTGGGGTAGGGCGAAAAAAATCCGGCCGCCATCGGTGGGTGACGTCTTTGGCACCCGCTGATGGCGGCCGAAGTTCCTACCGGACAGGGGTGACCGGCGCCGGGACGAGCCCGGATGGACGGGGCGGTCAGATGGTGACGGCTCCTGAGGCGGTTTCGAAAGTTACTGACATGATTCCCGGAGTGCCGTGCGGCGCCATCCACTGGACAGCGACGTCCTCCAGCGGCTTTTCCACCGGTTCTCCGAGCCATTCGGTGACGCGTTCCGCCGAGCCCGCAATGGTGAGGCTGGACATCTTGACGTCGCTTTCGTAAATCCTGGACGGGTGAAGTGACGGATCGCCCTCCCACTTGAGCAAGTACGGAACCTGGGGATCTGCGATCAACCCCAGGATGCCGATCTGCTGCCACACCAGTTCGCGGCCGTCAGGGAACTTGCGGTTGCCCGGCACAGCGGAACGGCCAAGGCGGTCCTCAAACGGTGCCAGATCGTCAACAGCGACGCACCAGCCCATCCATCCACCACCGGCGGCCGAGCGGGCACGAACTGCTTGGCCAAAGGGTGCTTTGTCGGAAGCGGGGTGGTCCAGGACCTCCACAACTTCCAGGTACTTGTTATCCGCAAGGGGAATGATCATGTTCCGGGTACCAAAGCGCGGGTGCACTCCGCCCCGGACAGCGTCCACTCCCAGTGCCGCGGAAATTCGTTCGGTAGTGGCCAGAAGGCCATCTCGTTCACAGGCGTAAGAGACGTGATCCATGCGCATGGCTTCATCTTGGCACTTTGTGATCGGGGTCTCAGCTAAGTCAAGCCTAACTAAGGTGGGATGTGTATAACTGCTGCCGCGTGGCGTCATGCAGTGACGCTGAAAGACCGAAAGATTCCACCGGCGTCATAAAGCTGTCCATGGCTCCGGACACTTCCTAGACTGGCCCCAGCTCACATGCAGCACGTTTCCACAGAACCCATGCGCCACGAACAGGAGAACTCCATGTCACAAGGATGGTCTTTCGAAACCCGCCAGATCCACGCAGGTCAGGAGCCTGACTCTGCCACGGGAGCACGGGCACTGCCGATCTACCAGACCACGTCCTTTGTGTTCCCCAGCGCCGAGAGCGCAGCCAACCGGTTTGCCCTGGCCGAGCTCGCGCCCATCTACACCCGGATCGGCAACCCGACGCAGGATGCCGTGGAGCAGCGGATCGCGAGCCTCGAAGGCGGCTTGGGTGCCCTCCTGCTGAGCTCTGGCCAGGCCGCGGAGACCTTTGCGATCCTTAACATCGCGGAGGCCGGCGACCACATCGTGGCGAGCCCCAGCCTGTATGGCGGTACTTACAACCTGCTGGCGCACACCTTGAAGAAGTTCGGCATCTCGGTGACCTTCGTGGAGGACCCGGATAACCTGGACCAGTGGCGTGAGGCGGTCCAGCCGAATACCAAACTGTTCTTCGGCGAGGTTGTGTCCAACCCGCGCCAGGATGTGCTGGACATCGAGGGCATTGCCCGCACCGCGCACGAGGCCGGCGTGCCCCTCATCGTCGACAACACGCTGTCCACCCCCTACCTCATCCGTCCCATCGAGTGGGGCGCCGACATCGTGGTCCACTCCGCCACCAAGTACCTCGGTGGCCACGGTTCTGCCATCGCCGGCGTAATCGTGGATTCAGGCAATTTCGATTTCGGCAAGGACCCGGACCGCTTCCCGGGTTTCAACACCCCGGACCCCAGCTACAACGGTTTGGTCTACGCCCGGGATCTTGGCAAGGACGGGGCACTCGGCGCCAACCTCTCCTACGTTCTGAAGGCACGGGTCCAGCTTCTTCGCGACCTCGGCTCCGCTGTGTCCCCGTTCAACGCCTTCCTGATCGCCCAGGGACTGGAGACGCTGAGCCTGCGCGTCGAACGTCACGTAGCCAACGCCACCAAGGTGGCAGAGTGGCTGGAAGCCCACGACGACGTCGAATCGGTTGCCTATGCGGGTCTGCCGTCCAGTCCGTGGTACGACCGCGGCCGGAAGTACGGTCCGCAAGGCACCGGCGCCATTGTTGCTTTCAACATCAAGGGCGGTGTTGAAGCGGGCAAGCGCTTCGTTGACGGACTGGAACTGCACTCGCATGTTGCCAACATCGGCGATGTCCGCTCGCTGGTTATACATCCGGCCTCCACTACGCACAGCCAGCTGACGGTTGAGCAGCAGCTGGCGGCCGGTGTGACCCCCGGCTTGGTTCGCTTGTCCGTGGGAATTGAGCACGTGGATGACATCATCGCCGACCTCGAAGCCGGATTCCGGGCCGCCAAGGGAGCTTGAAACAAGCCCTGAAACCTGCGGCGTGAACACGCCTGACGCCTTTCCTGGAATGCCGCCCGGACCGACGATTATTCGCCGGGTGGCATTCCGGAGTGCTGCTTCGTGAACGAAAACGCCCCGAACCGTCACACTGATGTCATATTCTTCGCCATAACCGCCCTGTATTTCCTAGACTCTTCGTATTAGGTCATGAGTGCCAGCGCATAGCCCCGGCTTGCTGGCCGGCAACCCTCCTCCGCGGTGGGGTGCCCCGGGTGAAGACCTGGCCTGTTCGCACGCAAGGCGACGGGCAAGCGCGAGGTTAAGGTGTCAAAGGAATGACCATTACTGCTACAGCCCTTCCCAAATCCGGAGAAGAAGACGGAACCGTCAAGTACGCCGCCATTGGGTCGCTGGACCTTGAGGCCGGCGGATTCCTTCCCGACGTCGTCCTCGCTTATGAGACCTGGGGGCAGCTGAACGCCGATGCCTCCAATGCCGTGCTCATCCAGCACGCCCTCACGGGCAGCACGCACGTTGCCCGGGGAGCTACGGACGAAGAAGGATGGTGGGAGCAACTGGTAGGCCCCGGTGCCACCATCGACACCAACAGGTTCTTTGTCATCTCCATCAACATCGTGGGTGGCTGCTACGGCAGTACCGGACCGTCCTCGGAGGCGCCGGACGGCCGTCCTTGGGGCTCCCGGTTCCCCTTGGTCACCCTGCGAGACAGCACCGAGGCCGAGGCACGCCTGGCCGAAGCCTTGGGAATCCAGGCCTGGCACGCCGTGTTGGGCGGTTCCATGGGCGGGGCCCGCGCGTTGGAATGGGCAGCGACCTTCCCGGAGCGGGTGAAACGCTGCGCCGTGATATCCGTGGGTGCCTACAGCACGGCCGAGCAGATCGCCTTTGCGCAGGCCCAAACCCTGGCCATTCGCCAGGACCCGAACTTCAACAACGGCGATTACTACGGGGGCACGGCCCCTGAACAAGGGCTTGCGTTGGCCCGGCGCATCGCCCACATCACCTACCGCTCCGCGTTGGAGCTGGACTTCCGCTTCGGCCGTGAAGCCCAGCACCAGGAGACACCTTTGGCCGCTGCGGTCCTGGGGGAGCGTGGCCGCTATCAGGTGGAGAGCTACCTGGACCACCAGGGAACAAAGCTCGTCCGGCGTTTCGACGCCAACAGCTACATCGCCATCACCGAAGCCCTGATGTCCCACGACGTCGCACGCGGCCGTGGATCGCTGCAGGCAGCATTGTCGCGCACCACTGCGGAGTTTTTCGTCGCGGCCGTGGACAGCGACAGGTTGTATTTCCCGGCGCAATCCCGGGAATTGGCCGCAGCCTTGCCGGGTGATGTTCCGGTTCACGTCATTGAGGCGCCGATCGGCCATGACGGGTTCCTGACGGAAATCGGCCAGCTCTCAGCACAGCTCCGCGGAGCCTTCTTCGCCTGAGTTGAGTGGCCGTTGCAGGACAGTTGAGTAGCGGCTGCAGGACGCTGGGTTGGCCGCCAAGCTAGCCGTTCATGATGTCGCCGCGCTGCTTCATGTAGTCCTCCATGGCGATCTCCCCGTTGCTGAACTTCGCGTCCAGCTCTGCCAGCTTGCGGGCGCGGTAGCCTTGCGGCTCCGATCCGTTGGTTGCCGGGAAAGGCGTGGGGGAGGAAGTGTTCGACGGCGCCCCGGACTGCGGTCCGTCATCTACAGGGCGGATGACGGCCGGCCCGGACGAATAGCCCGGGTAATCCTGTGTGGGGTAATCCTGGGGCGGGTAACTCTGTGCCGGATAGCCGGGGCCGGGCAGGTTCTGCTGCGGGGGATAGCCAGGGCCGCGGAAGGTTCCGTTCTGGATCCGGCGCGCGCGGGATCGGTTGTACATGCGGATGCCGAGCGGAATCAGCCACGAGCAGACGATGATCCAGAAGATCAGATTGTTCACAGTGCAGGCCTCCTAGGTCTTATCCCAGCTTAGCCCGGTCGCACGGCGTGAACTCCGGCGCCTGCAGTGAACACTTCAGTGGAGCCGGGCTTCCATGCCCAGGAACTGCCCATAGCGTTCCACTTCGGCCTCCAAAGCCATCTGTTCGGGAGGGCTTGCCGGCCGGTTCATGCGGACATCCAGTTGGCAGGCGCCGCCGGAGAATCCATGGCGCCACCATCCAGCCAACCTGCCATCCATCAGGACCACGTGCATGGGCCCGTTGTCTTCGGGGAAGTACGGTGCTGTCCCACCCAGATAGTGCCGGGACTGCGAATAGCCCATGACGTATTCGTCGTAGCACTGGATGAGGTCGATGCGGGGGAGTCCTGCGTCAGGCAGACGCGAAGGGCCCCCGGGGTTGGTGAGCTCGACGGCATCTTCCGGGGCGAGGTAAAACTCGAGGCCGTCCATGGCGAGTGATGCCAGGGCGCCCGGCGATAGCTCGCCGGCCACCTGGATGCCCAGCTTTACGTCTTTCATGGTCAGCCCGGACCACACGGCACAGTCCTTGATGGTGGCGGGACCGCGGCTGCCGAAGTACCGGAGAACCAACGTGCCCAGGGCTTCTTCACGGACCTCCCCGGTCAACGGCGTGGGCACGAAACCCGGCACTCGCTCTTCGAAGAGGGCATACGTCTGTTTCAGGGCGCCCCCAGCCGAGCGGATGGGGGCGCCGCTCACCAGGATGCGACTGATCTCGGCGTGCATGAGGTGATAGATAAACCCCAGGCCCTTGCTGGGGAAGCCGGCCTGTCCCAGGACCCCAGCCAGCTCTTCGCGCGTCTTGTGGGCACCGTCCGCTACGGCTGAGGCCAGGATCCGGCCACTGAGTGCGGACGTTTCTTCGTCCACGCCTGTTTGGCGGTACATACCTTTGTTTCCCTGATGCAGCCGGTCCGCTGAGAGCCCCATCAGCCAGCCGAGATCATCCCGGTGCACAAAATGCCACGTGGGCCGCAGGATGTGCGTCCGCAGGATGGTTCCATCGGCAACGGCTTGTTCCACGTCGGAGGAAGTGGAAGCGGATGTCCTTTGGGCAAGGGTCCACCGCGCATACGGAAATTCCTGGGACTGGACTGCCAACAGGTTGCGGACCACGTCTCCGGCGGTCCCGGACAAAGGAGCCCGCAGTTGCTGCCGTCGCAGGCGCAGGCGCCGGACCTTCTCCGCGAAGAGGTCCGCCTTATCCGCCACTGTGGCCACCCGAAAGTCCGGCCCCATGAAACCCTGCTGGCACCATCACCTGAACGTCGCCCTAGCTCCGCGGCAGCAAGGTGCCGCTGGGGCCGAAGACAGGACCCGGCGTCGGACGCTTTGGCGTGATGCCGTCACCGGAGGACTGGTGCCGGAGCCTTCGGATAACCCACGGGACAAAGTACTCGCGCGCCCAGACGAGGTCCGAGGAGCGGGCCTCGCGCCACGTCCGCGGAGGCAGCGGCTTGGGCATCAGTGGTTCAAGGGTGTGCTGGACGTTGAGGGAGTCCAGGACCATCATGGCGATGGTGTGGTGTCCCAGGGGCGAGAAGTGAAGGCGGTCAACATCCCACATCTGGTGATCTGACAGCTGCCGCAATGACCACATGTCCGCTATCACGGCGTCGTGGCGTGCAGCCACTGTCCTGAGGTTCTCGTTGTAGATGGCCACTTTTCCACGGATGCGCCCCAGCACTGAGGCGGCGGTGTCGGGGCCGTTGAACAGCACCACGGTGGCTCCGCCAGAGCTCAGCTTTCCCACGGCGGTATCGAGTTTTTCGGCCAGCAGATCGGGGTCGCCGCCCGGTCGGATGAGGTCGTTGCCGCCTGCCGAAATGGACACGAGGTCAGGCTGCAACTCCAGGCAGTGGCCTACCTGTTCATCGATGATCTGCTGCAACAACCTGCCACGGATGGCAAGGTTGGCATAGGCAAAGTCATCTTGGCCGCGGCCCAACTCCTCGGCCACTCGATCTGCCCAACCACGGTGACCGCCAGGGTTCCGGGGCTCGGGGTCGCCGATGCCCTCAGTGAAGGAATCACCCAGCGCCACATAACGGGTCCACGGGTGTTTTTGCACAGGATCGCCAGGTTTCAACAACTGATTGTTCTCACTCACGCTCATATCCTGCCCCCTTACCGCGAACCTACGCCACCGTAGGTTGTTACTTGTGGGTAACTGCAAGAATGGAACCATGACTGAAGCTCCTGCATTTCCCGCGCCCGTTGTCCTGTGGTCCCACGATGAAGCTGAGCGTGCCGGCAAACCGCTCCTGGTCCTGCTGCACGGTTACGGCTCCAATGAGGACGACCTTTTCAGCCTGGCAGGGTTGCTGCCTGACGGATTTGTGGTGGCGGCCCTTCGTGCGCCGATGCCCATGGGACCTGGCTTCACGTGGTTCCCGCTCACGGCATCCATCGATTACTCCTTGGATGCCGTCAAACTCGCGGCCGAGTACGCCCTGGAATGGCTGGACACGGTTAAGGCAAACCACTCGTCGGTGACGCTTTTGGGCTTCTCCATGGGTATGGCCATGGCCACCACCATGCTCCGCTACCGTCCCGCGGACTTTGCCGCCGTCGTCGGGCTTTCAGGCTTTGTGATCGACGCCGGTGGCGACGCCGCGTTCAAGGACGACGAGCTGGACGGTTCGATGCCGATGTTCTGGGGCCGTGACCAGCAGGATCCTGTCATTACGCCGGACAAGATCGACTACACCATGGGCTGGGTCCGCAAGCATGTGGACCTCACCAAGGTCCTGTACACGGGCATGTGGCACGGCATCAACCAGCAGGAGATCGGACACGTGGGCGAATTCCTTACCCACAGGGTCCTCACCGACTGAGCCCGGTGGGTCAGGCGGCGGTGATCCGGACGGTCTGTCCGTTGACGGTTACGGTATCGCCCACATGGAGTTGGCGTCCGCGGCGGTCATCAATTTCGTTGTTGACTTTGACCAGTCCGTTCTTGATGAGCTCCGTGGCTTCAACGCCGTCCTCCACCAGGTTGGCAAGCTTCAGCAGTTGGCCAAGGCGGATCATGTCATCGCGGATGGGGATCTCTTCAATTTCGGGATTGCTCATAGAGCAATGATGCCTGAAGTAGTGTGGTGACGGTGCCGCAGCCTTCTCCCCGTCCTACTCTTCCGCTCGCCGTTGGCCTTCCTATCGCCGTAGCAACGGGCTTGGTCATCCCGCTTCAAGCGAGGATCAATGGGGCCCTTGGCGCAAAATTGGACGACGGCATTGCCGCGTCAGTCGTGAGTTTCACCACAGGGCTCCTGCTGATCGCAGCCATTTCACTGGCAACCCCCGGAGGGAGGGCCGGCCTGCAGCGCATCATTCCCGCTGTCCGGAACCGCAGCTTTCCCCGCTTCTATGTCATGGCCGGTGCCATCGGTGCGTTGTTCGTCTTTGCCCAGTCGTTCACGGTCGCGTTGCTCGGTGTTGCGCTGTTCACCGTCGCGGCTGTCACCGGCCAAACGTTGAGTGGTTTGCTCGTGGACCGCATGGGAATCGGCCCGGGCGGGAAACGCGCCATCACCGGGGTGCGGGTCCTTGGCAGTATCCTCACCGTTGCAGCCGTCGCCTGGGCTGTTTCACCCCGGTTCGGGGGCGACGCCGACGTCGCCTCGCTGGTGCTGCCGGTCCTGCTGCCGCTGGCCGCTGGTTTCTTCATGAGCTTCCAGCAGGCCATGAACGGAACCGCCACAGTTCATTACGGGACACCCATCGCTGCCACGCTGGTGAACTTCGTTGCCGGGTCACTCATTTTGTGGATCGCATGGATCATTAAGCTGGCCGTTGCCGGGCCGGGAAATCCGCTGCCCGGTGAGTGGTGGTACTACCTTGGTGGACCCATGGGCTGCCTCTTCATTGGACTGGCAGCGCTGCTGGTCCGAAGCCTGGGCGTCCTGATCACAGGTTTGGGCATGATTGCCGGGCAGTTGGTGGGATCCTTGGTGCTCGACGTCGTGATCCCCAGTCCCGGCGCGGTGGTCGCCTTGCCCACGGTGCTGGGTACAGTACTGACGCTCGCCGCGATCATCGTGGCCACGTTGCCCTGGCCCAAGGGAGCTTTCGCACGAAGATCAACGGCCAAAGGCCGGTAGGGTAAGTATCGGACAGTATTTTCGTGTACTTCCCACAGTAGAACGCAGTAACAACAGCAACTTTCCCCAGCACCCCGCCGGACAACCTCGTCCGGATCCGGGGCAAACCACCGCGGACCGCACCCAGCGGCCCTGTAGAACAAATGGAGTTACCCATGGCAGCAAAATCCGTCCTTGACCAGGTCATTTCCCTCTCCAAGCGGAGGGGCTTTGTCTTCCAGGCCGGTGAAATCTATGGTGGCTCCCGTTCTGCGTGGGACTACGGTCCCCTTGGCGCGGAACTGAAGGAAAACATCAAGCGCCAGTGGTGGCAGAGCATGGTCCGCGGCCGCGAGGACGTTGTAGGCCTGGATTCTTCGGTCATCCTTCCCCGCCAGGTATGGGAAGCATCCGGCCACGTGGAGGTCTTTTCCGATCCGCTCGTTGAGTGCCTCTCCTGCCACAAGCGCTACCGCGCGGACCACCTCGAAGAAGAGTACGAGGAAAAGAAGGGCCGCCCGGCAGAAAACGGCCTGGCGGACATTGTCTGCGCCAACTGTGGCACCCGCGGTCAGTGGACCGAACCCCAGGAATTCTCCGGCCTGCTCAAGACTTTCCTCGGCCCGGTGGCCAGCGAAGAGGGCATGCACTACCTGCGTCCGGAAACCGCCCAGGGCATTTTTGTGAACTTCAACAACGTCCTCACCACCTCGCGGAAGAAGCCGCCGTTTGGCATTGGCCAGATCGGCAAGTCCTTCCGCAACGAAATCACGCCGGGCAACTTCATTTTCCGTACCCGCGAATTCGAGCAGATGGAGATGGAGTTCTTCGTCGAGCCCGGCACCGATGTTGAGTGGCACCAGTACTGGATGAAGGAACGCATGTCCTGGTACACGGATCTGGGCATTCGCGAGGATAACCTCCGCTTCTTCGAACACCCGCTGGAGAAGCTCAGCCACTACTCCAAGGGCACCACTGACATCGAATACCGCTTCGGTTTCCAAGGCTCCGAGTGGGGCGAGCTCGAGGGCATCGCCAACCGCACCGATTTTGACCTGTCAACGCACGCCAAGGCATCCGGCACGGACCTGAGCTATTTCAATCAGGCCACCAACGAGCGCTACACCCCGTACGTGATCGAGCCTGCCGCAGGCCTGACCCGCTCCTTCATGGCCTTCCTGATCGACGCCTACACCGAAGACGAGGCACCCAATGCCAAGGGCGGCGTCGACGTCCGTACTGTCCTGAAGCTGGATCCGCGCCTGGCCCCGGTCAAGGCAGCTGTCCTGCCGCTGAGCCGTAACGAGGACCTGTCCCCGAAGGCCAAGGCGCTGGGCGCCCAGCTGCGCAAGAACTGGAACATTGACTTCGACGACGCCGGCGCAATCGGACGCCGCTACCGTCGCCAGGATGAAATTGGTACCCCGTTCTGCATCACTGTGGATTTCGACACCTTGGAAGACCAGGCCGTCACCATCCGTGAACGCGACACCATGAGCCAGGAACGTGTGTCCCTGGACAAGGTTGAGGGCTACCTTGCGGCACGCCTGATCGGCGCCTAGCCATGGCATTGGAGTATCGCGAATGGAAGGAGGGCGACGACCTCGCCCTCCTGGAAATCTGGGGCGGCCCGGAGACCCTTCCCGCTGAGCAGTTCCGTGCGGCCCTGGCACCGTCCAGCAACCAACCCTGGCGCCGCTGCATCGTGGCCGAAGACGTGGTGGACGGTGTACGGATCCCGGTAGCCGCCGGCGTTGTTCATGAGGCGTCCCTGCACCCCGAACGACTCTGGGCGTATATAGAGGTTGCCAGGGACCACCGCCGTGAAGGCGTAGGCGCCACCCTTCTGACCATGCTTCGGCGTGAAGCCGGGAACTCGCCATCGGGCGTTTCCAAGCTGCGCAGCAAGGTGGAGCCGGGCACTGCCGGTGCGGCCTTCGCTGCGGCAGCGGGGCTTGGGCCCATCCAGCGGTCGCAACTGGTGGTGGTGGAACCGGAACCACTGTCCTTGCCGCGGTTCGGTGACGGTTCCGAGGAAGCCGCGTCCGAGCGCGTGGAGGACTTGGCTACGGGTTCGGTTGAGTTGAGTGACGTTGTGGGCAAGTACTACTCGCACGTTCACCACTGGGATAGCCCTGGGGAGCTCAGCATCGCCACAGTGCAGCGCTTGTTCCTTCATGACCTGACCGGAGCCCACGGCGCGATCGTGCTGCGCGCGCCCAAGGCCAGCGCTTTTGGCCAAGGCGTTCCAGCAACACGCAAGGGCAAAATCCAGGCTTTCGCCATCAGCTATGCCCAGGGCAACTCGGACGAACCGTCGGATGTCTTCCTGGGGCATGACCCCCAGCTGTCAGCCGACGATGCAGCGGCGGCGGTCCGGGATCTCTTGGCGCTCATCGCTTACCAGCACCCGGTGCTGCTGGAAGTGGACGAATCCATGACGGCTCTCCGAACGGTACTGGGTCCACTGCTGGAATCAGGCAAGGCCCATGTGCGCGGCGCGGATACGTTGATCGTCAGCGATTGACCAGAATTTGTCCACGGGATCCCGTGCTGCCTGCATTCTGCGGGCGGCACGGGATCTTTGGCTTTACGGCTGAACTCTGCGGTCGGCCTGGTCCCGCGTAGGGTTAAGGGCATGAGGTTTTGCTGCTGATGGGCCACGGTCACTCCCACGGACATTCTGAAAGTTCCGAGCCAACACCGCAGGCCCTTGCCTCGCGAAAGAGGGCTAACTGGATTCTGGCGGCCATACTGGTTCCACTGGGCGTCCTGACGCTCGTGGCAATGATGGTCATGTGGCCTTCCGGAAGCCGGGAAGGAATCACGTTCTCGAGCCCCTACCAGGCTGCTCCGGGTGTTACCTTCGATACCGGGCGGATCCAGAGCGTTGTGGTGGAAAGCTGCACGCAAACGGGCCAAACCGACACGGGACAGCCCAACACCGGACAGCCCAACACCGGCCAAACCGACCCCAACCAAGGCGGGCAGGCTGGCGGTTCGCAGTGCACCTTCGCCTTCACCGAGCCGGACAAGGGCGGTGACGTGGTCAAGGTGGTCATCAACCCTGACGTGGCCATGTCCCACGGCGTGGATGTGGGGGACTCCATCAGGTACCTCAATCTCTCTGCCGTCCAGGGAACGAACGCGGGGAGCGGAGCTCCAGCCTTCGTCTTTGTAGATTTCGTCCGCAGCATCCCCATCGCCATCCTGGCCGTCCTCTACGCAGTGATTGTCATTGCCGTGGCCCGATGGCGTGGCTTCCGGGCGCTGCTTGGCCTGGTGGGTGCCTACTTCGTCCTGGTGAGCTTCATCCTGCCGGGTCTGGTGGAGGGCAAGCCACCGCTGCTGCTGGCGTTGGTGGGCTCAACGGTGATTATGATCGGGGTCCTGTATTTCGCGCATGGATTCTCGGCGCGAACATCCACGGCTTTGCTGGGCACCATTTTTGGGCTCAGCATAACCGCGCTGTTGGCGGCCTGGGCTACGGACGCCGCCAACCTTGCAGGGGTGGGAAACCACGATGCCTCCACTCTGGTGAACATGTCACCCCAGATCTCCATCTCCGGGATCATTCTCTGCGGCCTCATCATTTCCGGCCTTGGCGTGCTCAACGACGTCACCATCACCCAGTCATCTGCCGTGTGGGAATTGTATGAACTGGCGCCCAACACCACGGCCCGCAAGTTGTTCACCTCGGCCATGAGGATAGGCCGGGACCACATCGCCTCCACGGTGTACACCATCGCCTTTGCCTACGCGGGCGCCGCCCTGCCGATTCTCATCATCGTGATGCTGTACGACCGCCCGCTGGCCGAAGCGCTGACCAGCGCCGAGCTGTCCGAGGAAGTCATCCGGACCCTGGTGGGATCCATCGGCCTGGTCCTCGCGATCCCCGTCACCACGCTGATCGCTGTCCTGGTGGTCAAGGCCACCGGCATGAAGCGCCTCGCCACCGCGGGCGGGCCGACAGTGACTGCCGACGAGCTGAACGATACCGGTGCGCTGGCAGCAGCCGCCGCCGTCGCGGGTTCCGCCCCGCAGGTCACGCACGACGCCGGTCCCAGCCTTGACGCTCCCGGCCAGCCGGCGCGTCCAGGGAGCCGCCGCGCGCAGCGGGAAGCGGAGCGGCATGGCAGGGATGAAGCAAAGTAGGGCGTGATCGTGCAGGTCTTTGCTGCACCCGCTGGACTGCGCGGAGACTGGCGAACCCGGTGTACTGCCCAAGGAGGTGGCGGGATTCCCGCCGATTTGCCTCGCTTTGCAACAATGGATAGGTGACTGTAGTAGCAACGCCCCCCGCACCAAAGCTCGAGCTCCCGCCCTTGAAGCTCGGCGGGATTACCGTGGACACCCCGGTAATCCTTGCCCCCATGGCGGGCATCACCAACTCGGCCTTCCGCAGGCTCTGCCGTGAATACGGTGGGGGCATGTACGTGGCCGAGATGGTCACTTCCCGAGCCCTCGTGGAACGGACGCCGGAATCACTGCGCATCATTTCCCACGATGAGGACGAGAAAGTCCGTTCCGTGCAGCTCTACGGTGTGGATCCGGTGACGGTGGGTGCCGCGGTTCGAATGCTCGTGGAAGAAGACCGCGCGGATCACATCGACCTGAACTTCGGCTGCCCCGTACCCAAGGTCACCCGGCGCGGTGGCGGCTCAGCGCTCCCGTGGAAGATCGATCTGTTCACGTCCATCGTGCAGACGGCGGTCAAGGAAGCGTCCAAGGGCGGAATCCCGCTGACCATCAAGATGCGCAAGGGCATCGACGAAGACCACCTGACATACCTCGACGCCGGCCGCATCGCCCGCGACGCAGGCGTGGCCGCCGTCGCCCTTCATGGACGCACGGCCGCCCAGTTTTACTCCGGGCAGGCCGACTGGTCTGCCATCGCCCGTCTCCGCGAAGCACTTCCGGATATCCCCGTGCTGGGCAACGGCGACATTTGGTCGGCCGAGGACGCCGTCCGCATGGTGCGCGAGACCGGTGTGGATGGCGTGGTGGTTGGCCGCGGTTGCCAGGGCCGTCCGTGGTTGTTCGGGGACCTGCAGGCAGCTTTCGAAGGCAGTGACCAACGGCACCGCCCCGGACTCCGCGAAGTGGCTGAGGGGGTTTACCGGCACGCCGAGCTCATGGTGGAGACCTTCGGCAACGACGAATACAAGGCGCTCCGCGAAATCCGCAAGCACATGGCCTGGTACTTCAAGGGCTACGTGGTGGGCGGCGAGCTCCGCGCCAAACTGGCTACGGTTCCCACCCTCGAGGTGCTGCGCGAATACCTCGATGAACTGGACATGGACTCGCCCTACCCGGGTGTCGATTCAGAAGGTCCCAGGGGCCGCGCCGGCTCGCCCAAGAAGCCGGCCCTGCCGAAGGACTGGCTGGTGAGCCGTCAGCTGAACGCTGAACAGAGCGCGGATATCTCGGCTGCGGAGCTGGACGTTTCGGGCGGCTAGCCTCACACGTGTAAGACTGACTCAAGAAGCTCCACACCCTGGCGCTTGAAGGAGGCAGATACCCATGGGAACCGAAGCGATACTTGGCCACGACGGGACGGCCCACGATTTTGTGCTGGCCATCCCCGGTTACGCCGAGGCAGATTCCGCGCGGTGGGTTGAAGAGCCGCGCAAGAGCAACTATCGCTCCGATTTTGAACGGGACCGAGCCAGGGTCCTGCACTCTTCGGCCTTGCGCAGGCTCGGTGCAAAAACGCAGGTTGTTGCCCCGGACACTGATGACTTTGTTCGAACCAGGCTGACCCACAGCCTGGAAGTGGCCCAGGTGGGTCGTGAACTGGGACGTTCCCTTGGTTGCGATCCGGACGTGGTGGACACCGCGTGTCTGAGCCACGACCTCGGCCACCCGCCCTTCGGCCACAACGGCGAGTCCGCGCTGAATGAAGTGGCGCACACCATTGGCGGTTTCGAAGGCAACGCCCAGACACTGCGCCTGCTGACCCGGCTCGAACCCAAAGTGCTCGCCGAGGACGGAAGGCCGGCAGGGCTCAACCTGACCCGCGCGAGTCTCGACGCCGCGTCCAAATACCCGTGGTCCGCCGTCGACGCTCCCGTCATCCATGGCCACCGCACCAGCAAATTCGGCGCCTACGAGGACGATCTTCCGGTCTTTGAATGGCTGCGAGAGGGCGCCCCCGGGAACCGCTCCTGCATCGAGGCCCAGGTGATGGACCTGGCGGACGACATTTCCTACTCGGTCCACGACGTCGAGGACGCGATCGTAGCCGGTCACTTCCAGCTCAAATGGATGGACAACCCGGACCATCGGGCGCGCGTGGTGGGTTACACCAAACAGTGGTACCTGCCGCACAACGACCCCGCTGAAATCGATGCCGCCCTGGCCCGGCTGGAAGCCACCAAGGTCTGGGTCCGCGAAGCGGATGGCAGCCGTAAGTCGATGGCCGCCCTGAAGGATATGACCAGCCAGTTGATCGGCCGGTTCTGCCAAAGCGCCATGGAAACCACGCGGGCCCACTTTGGCCCGGCAAACCTGACCCGCTATGACGCAGAGCTCATGGTTCCCGAGGACACCGTCACCGAAATCGCGGTGCTCAAGGGCTTGGCCACCACGTTTGTCATCTCCACCGACCACCGCCAGCCCGTCTACGAACGCCAGCGCGAAGTGCTGCACGCTCTGGTGGGTGTTTTGAACGCCTCCGGCGACCGCCATCTGGAGCCGATGTTCGCCGCGGACTGGCGTGACGCCGCCGACGACGGTGCCCGGTTGCGCGTAGTGATCGACCAGGTTGCATCGCTGACAGACGTCTCCGCGCTGGCCTTCTACGAACGCCTCGTAGGCAGCCTTCCGTCCCTCTGGTAACTCCGGAGCCGCTGACGTTAACGGCGGGGACTCTTGGGGCAAGCGACTAGGATGGTGACGTGGCTGGCCTGATCAAACGTGAAGATATCGACGAAGTACGCCAGCGCACGGACATCAAGGAAGTCGTTGACGGTTACGTCACCCTCAAGGGCGCTGGGCTGGGCAGTTTCAAGGGCCTGTGCCCCTTCCACGACGAACGCTCGCCCTCCTTCACGGTTCGCCCGCAAGTGGGCAGGTACCACTGCTTTGGCTGCGGCGAGGACGGCGACGCCATCTCCTTTGTCCAAAAAATGGACCACAGCTCCTTCCACGAGGCTGTTGAGAAACTTGCAGCCAGGATCGGCTACGAACTGCGCTACGAGGATGGCGGCACCGGCCCCAGCCGTGAGGAAGTGGGCAAACGCCAGCGCCTGCTGGACGCCCACAAGATCGCCGATGAGTTCTTCCGCGCCCAATTGCTGACCCCCGGAGCGGCCGAAGGACGCAACTTCCTCTTTGGCCGCGGTTTCGATCGTGCGGCCGCAGAACACTTTGGGGTGGGCTATGCACCTCAAGGCTGGGACGCATTGCTGAAGCACCTCCGTGGACGCGGGTTCACGGATGCTGAGTTGAAACTCACAGGGATGTTCTCCGAAGGGAACCGGGGCATCTATGACCGCTTCCGGGGGCGGCTCATCTGGCCCATCCGCGACATTGCAGGAGACACCATTGGATTCGGCGCCCGCAAGCTCTACGAGGACGATCAAGGCCCCAAGTACCTGAACACGCCGGAAACCACGCTCTACAAAAAGTCACAGGTCCTCTACGGGATCGACATCGCCAAGCGAAACATCGCCAAGGAACGGCAATTGGTGGTGGTGGAAGGGTACACGGACGTCATGGCCTGCCACCTCGCAGGAGTCACGACGGCGGTGGCCACCTGCGGTACTGCGTTCGGCACCGAACACATCAAAGTAGCCCGGCGGCTGCTTTCGGACGACGGCAGCGGTGGAGAGGTCATCTTCACCTTCGACGGCGACGCCGCAGGGCAGAAGGCTGCCTTGAGGGCCTTCGAGGAAGACCAACGGTTCACGGCTCAGACGTACGTCGCCGTGGAACCCTCCGGTGCGGATCCTTGCGATCTTCGCCAACTCAAGGGCGACGCCGCCGTACGCGACCTCATCGGTGCCCGGAAGCCCCTCTTTGAGTTCGCCATCCGGGCCACGCTTCGCCGGCACAACCTGGACACGGTGGAAGGCCGTGTGGCGGCGCTGCGCGAAGCCGCCCCCGTGGTGGCGCAGATCAGGGATTCCGCCACGAGGCCCGGCTACACGCGCAACCTGGCCGGCTGGCTTGGTATGCCCATCGAGGAAGTCAGCAGTTACGTCGGGGCGGCCGCCAAGCGCGCAGCATCCGGCGGCAGTGCCTCAGCTCCGGCCGGCCCAGGCGGGCAATCGGCCGCGGCAGCCCCGCCGTCGAGCAGTCCTGTCTTTCAACGGCCCGATCCCAGGGACCCCATTGCCGGTATGGAACGCCAGGCGCTGGAAGTCGTCCTCCAGGAGCCGGGGGTGTTGGGCGGGGGAGCATGGGAGCGTTTCGAGGCCTCGCACTTTGCCACCCCTGCGTATGCGGCGGTCCATACGGCCGTGCGGGCTGCCGGACTTGCCCACGCGGCTGATCCTGTGGCGTGGGTGGAGCAGGTACGCCAGGAAGTTCCCGAACCTTTGCGGCCCTTGGTGTCCGAGTTGGCAGTGACACCCTTGCCCGCCAGTACGCCGGAGGCCATGCAGCGGTACTGCCGCGACATCCTGGCCCGCCTCTTCGAGCTGCAGATCACCCGTATCAAGGCAGACAAGATGGGCCAGCTTCAACGCCTGGACGCAGGAGCCAATCCGGAAGAATTCCAGCGGCTGAACCGCGAGTTGATGGTGCTGGAAATGGAGCGCCGATCCTTGCGATCGGACGGCTGAGAACCTCGATTTCGTTTTCCGGCGGGCCCCTGTTAAGCTAGTAACCGCTTCATTCCTCCGTAGCTCAATTGGCAGAGCATTCGACTGTTAATCGAAGGGTTACTGGTTCAAGTCCAGTCGGAGGAGCGCACAATACCCCCGTTCCGAGCTTTCGGAGCGGGGGTATTTTTATACCCCCGAGGGGTATCCGGAGTCGATTTCGCATTCCGGTAGAACCTTTGCTAAAGTCATAACCGCTTCATTCCTCCGTAGCTCAATTGGCAGAGCATTCGACTGTTAATCGAAGGGTTACTGGTTCAAGTCCAGTCGGAGGAGCATCAGGACCCCGCACCAGCTTCACGCCGGTGCGGGGTTCACTTTTTCTTACACGAAATCCATCTCCACCTGCAGGAACCGGGCGGCCTCGGCCACAGCTGCCAGGAACGAATCCTGCTCAGTGGGCGGGGTCCTGGGTTCGCGGGGATGCCACTCGTGCGGGGCTGAATAGACGCGGGTGAAGCCGCCACCGGGCGGGGCATAGAAGATTCCGAATCTCTGGACCGGCCACTCAGGGGAGGTCTCCGGCGCAACCAGCAGGGCGGCGTCTGCCTCGGGGTTGTACCACTGGGCGATGGGTCGGCGGCGGTCGTCCGTGAACAGGCCTGCGGCGTAGAGGGCAGCCGACTGGGGGCTGGTCACCGAGCACAGGCGGTCCCACCACAGCGGCAGGATGCGTTCATCCCGACGCTGCCACGGTGCCGGAAGCGGCTGCAGCTCTTGCCAATGTGGCACACCCCAACTTTATCGCCGGTTCGGTGCCTACAACAGGGGAGTCCTAGCGGGAGAGCCCCAGCCGGGGGTAAAGCACCTCGAAACCTTTGGTCAGGCCCGCGTTGAGGGCCAGTCCCACGTGGCCGCCGTTGGGGACCTCGTAATAGGTCACCGTCATTCCTGCCGCCTGTGCCGCGGCGGAGACAGCTTTCGCGGCGGCCACATACGTTACGTCGTCGGAGCCGACAGTGAAAACGGCTGTCGTATCAGGGAACTGCTTGCCCTTCATGATGTTGATGGGCTTCTGGGCGTCGTAGTCGGCCTGGTTGCCGCCGAAGATGGTTGCGAGGTTCCCGGCGGGGTCTTCGGCTCCCGGGAACTCTTCGCCGGAGATGTCCACCACGTTGCCCCACATTTTCGGGTACTTGACGGCGAAGGAGATGGCGCACTGGCCGCCATTGGAGTAACCGGCGATGGTCCAATGCTCCCGGTCCGGGAGGATGGTGAGGTTGGCTTTGGCCCAGTTCACTACGTCCTCATTGATGTACTTTTCTACGTTGCCGTACTTGGCGGTGTCCAAACAGAGGTTGTCGTTCTCATCCGGGCCGATCTGGTCAGCCACGATCGCAATCGGCGCCAGGCCGTTGTTCTTCGCCGCGAATTCATCCAGTGCTGCCGAGACGTACTGGGGGTCGGGTAGGCCGGGTTGGCCCATCATCAGGACGAACAAGGGAAGCCGGGGAGGATTGTCCGTCAGGGCTGCGGGAGGCAGGTAGATGCCGGCCGGCCTGGCGTCGAATCCGGAAGCCGTTGCCGGTATCACCTGGGTGCCCACCTTGCCTTTGGAGGGCATGGTGGCCGGGGGTTTCCAGCTCTGCCAGAGGGGTCCTGCCGGTATGGAGGCGTCCGGGTTGGGCTTGTTCAACTGGATGGCACCCTCAGTGGAAATTCCCAGGGCCGAGCCCAGGGTCTTGTTCAGCCCGAACTCGGTGTTGATGCCCAGCCCCGCGACGAGGACAAAGACGGGGATGGAGACTGCAGCCACCACTTTCCGCCACGCACGGCTGTGGCGGAAGCTGACCACGGACAGTCCCAGCGCGCCGAAGCAGGCGATGGCCCAGAACCACACGCGCGGAGTCAGGCCAACATGGAAGACGTCCATGACGTCCTCGATGATCCACACAGTCAGCCACCCCAGCAGCGCAGCGGCCACAATGGCAATGATCGCGGTCAGCGCCCACCGGGCTGACGGCCTGAGGAAAAGAACCAGGAAGAACACGACGCCGGTTGCCCCGGCAATGGTCATGACCACTGGGCCGCTGATCTCAAGTTTCAGGAGGTCGTCCATGGTTAGGAACTCCGAGTGCTTCTCATGCTGCGGGTTCCCTGGCAACCATTTGGCGCAGGAGGCCTGCGCTTTGCGCGGGGGAGAGGCCCGGCAGGTAGGCGGAACCAACAGCGATACCAATGGATGGCAACGCCAAGGGGTCCTGGTAATACATGTATAGGGTGCGGTGCTCCGGCTGGAACCGCGACTTGAAGGCGGCCAGGGACTTGAAGCCGTACATGGGCTCCAGAGCATTGCCGAGCAGCGCCAGGACACGGTCCAGGGAGCGCCGGTCACCCTCCGCGGTGTCAGCCCCGGTATTGGCCAGAGGTGAGCCGGACAGGGAGATCTGGGGTACGTCTTCCTTGAAGTGGGTTACGGCCGAGGCGATAAGGAACTCCATGACTCCCTTGAAGCCGCTGGTCCGCCGCCGCATGAAGTCCAAGGTCCATCCCGAAATGACGCCGTTGCGGAACACGGGCAACCAACTGGTGACTCCATGGACCAAGCCCTGATCGTCCAGGGCCACGCAGCAGAGGACTTCGGGATCTTTCAGCTCATTCAGGCCTCCCAGGGTGAAACCCATTTCGGGCAGGGCTTTGTCCGCGACCCACTCTTCGGAGATCTCTGCCAGTTGAGCCCTGACGCCCGGCGGCATCCCCTGGTAGGGATACCAGTGGTCCTTGATGGACAACTTCTCTGCGCGGTTCAGGGCGGTGCGCACGTTCTGCCATTCCTTGCCCTTGAAGGTCATGGCCTGGACGTTGAGAAGGGTCTCTTCCGCCACTTCAAGCTTGCGGAACCCACGGGGGAGGAGCGGGCCGTCCAGTTCTGCGGTGGCTGAGTAGAAGCACGGGGTGAGTCCCAGGCCGGCGCAGTGCTTCAGGAACCCCGCGGCTGCGTCCGCGTGGTGCTCTTCAGCCCCGAAGGGACCCGCAACCGTCAAAGCCACGCCGTTGTGCACCTGATACGCAACGCCGGCCTTTCGGTCCGGCGTGAACCAGTACTGGTTGTGGTCCCACAAGGCCATCCAGGACAGCGTGCCGCCGCCGTCATGGAGCAACTCGCGGGTGTGGCCCAGATCAGCCTCCGGATCCATGGCAAGCATCCTGAACCGCCGGAAATTGTTAAGGACCAGCACCAGGATGCAGAGCCAGATGATGTCCCCGCCCAGTCCGTACACCACGGTGCTCAGCAGGCCTTGGGGGAGGGCCACCACGAACGGAACAGGGAAGGGGACCAGGATGTGGGTCAGCTGCCCCGCAAGGTCCCACAGAGTGGAACGTCCCGGATTGCCTTCGACGAACCAGAACGCCACATAGAGAACTATTGCAGCGACAGCCAGGATCAGTGAGGTCCTGCCCAGGACCCTGTATCCGGCGTCGCTGGATTCCACCCGGAACTTGTGGCGGTTGGCCAACAGCAATGCCACGATGATCACCGGCGCGAGGACAGCCGGAACCGCATAGAGCAGGAGGTAGCCGAAATCGTCATCGCCCAGAGAGACGTCCGGATCAGTGATGTATTGGACGATGGACAGGATCGTCACTGCTGCGAGGTACGCCTGGATCACCAGTGTCAGGCGGTAGGCGAGCCGGCGGCCGCGGCGGAGTCCCTCGGCGCAAACAAGCAGCAGGAGGACCGGAATCAGTGTCAGGATTGCTGCGCCGAAGCTTTGGACGCCCACGATGCCCTGCAACGTGACGCAGTTGGTGTCGTTGTTGCAGGCCTCCTTGACTTCATCGGCGTCCGGGCTGGCTTGGAGCATGACGTCCGAGACCACGGAGAGGGGGCCTATTTCCCACGTGCCGGTGAGTTGTGTGAGCAAAGGGCCCACTGCGAAGACACCCACCACAGTGCCGACCAGAAAGCGGGTTTCACGGAGGGTCGATGAGTGCAGTGATCCTGCCCTGCGGCGGAGCACCAGGGACTGGACGGCCCAGCCCGCCAGGATGCCGATCACGGCTCCGGCCAGCGCCTGAAGGGTTTGGGCCACTCCCACAAACAGGGCAAACATCAGCGTCGCGGCCAGCAGCCAAGTCCTCAGCCGACGACGCCAGAGGGCGTCCAGTGCCGCCGTCGCGCATCCCAGCGCGGCCGCAGCGCCGCCGTAGGCGCCAACAACGTATTCGCCGCCCAGGAAGCTGAGCCACTGATCGCTGGCATCGGTTCCGAACGCAACCAGCGCCACCAGAACCAGGGCGCTGAGGGCCGAGCCCGCCACGAACGCTGCAAGCGCCAGCCATGGGCCCATGACACGCTCGGCGATTCCCACTCCCACCAGGATCGCGGCCGTGCAGGCGAGGTAGTCCAACAGGGAAGAAGCAAAGAACGCCGACGTGAAGATTGACCACCAAGGCCCTGGCTCCACTGCCAATCCCAGCCCCACTTGGTCCAGCAACGCCTCGCTGGGTCCATTCAACAGGCTTCCTGTCGCAACCCCCAGGATCAACAGCAGTGCTGCCAGGCCCAGCGTCAGGGGGAGCCGGCGAACCGTCGCCAATCCGCGGACACCGCCCCGCAATCCACCAGCCGCGCTCATGTGATGTCCCCTTCACCGGTCCGGCACCGGTTAGCCCGGCTGGCCACCATTCTGCCTTGCGGGACGCTGTAAGGGGAGAGGCTGGAGGGTCCCGACGGCGGCGGGTCGCGTTTGGTGCCGTGGGCCTAGTCCCGTTTCCAGGGGCCGGGGTTCACCCGGTAAAGGACGGCGGCGCCAATCACGGCACCGAGAATCGCGCCGAACAGGGCACTTCCCGCGGCGCGGCCGATGAGCGCGCCGGCAGTGGCGCCAAGCAGGGCGCCGAGGAAGAGGCCCCTGCCGTTGCGGTGCGGTTTCTTGGTCATGGTGTCAGCCTACGGGTGGCTTCCTAATGGATGGAGGGAACGGTGCGGGGCCGGACCACCAGCCAGAGTGCGGCGATGGCACCGGTGATGCACACGGCCATGACGGAGCCCATGGGAACAGCGGAACTGACGCCCAGCCAACCCACTACCGGCGGGACAATTCCGGCCATCATGAACTGGGATGCCCCCAGGAGGGACGCTGCCGTGCCGGCCTGGGCTCCGTGATTGGCGAGGGACAGGACCTGGACGCAGGGGAACATGAAGCCGGTGGCGCAGATGTAGAACCACAACGGAATGAGGATGCCCCACAAGCCCATGTGGAACAGGTCTAGGACAACGATCACTGAGGCCATGAGGAGCATGAAGAGCGTGGCTCCGGCCACAATCCATTGCGGTGCCACCCGCCTGATCAGCCGGGAACTGATCTGAACGCCGGCCACAATACCCAGGGAATTGACGCCGAAAAGGAGCCCGTATTCCTGGGGCGAAAACCCGTACACATTCTGGAACAGGAAGGTGGACGCGGACAGGTAGGCGAACAAGCCACCGAAGTTCAGGCTTCCCACCAACACCATCCCCACAAAAATCCGGTCAGTGAGTACGGTCTTGTACCGTTGCCGGACCGTGACAGCGGACTTCCCCCGCTGTTCAGCAGGGAGTGTTTCCCGGATGAAGAAGATGGACGCCGTGATCACCAGCAGGCCGTAGATAGCAAGGAAGTAGAAAATACCGGGCCACGGGAAGACCAGCAGCAACTGCGATCCGATAACAGGGGCAAGGATAGGAGCCAGGCCGTTGACCAGTGACATCCTCGAAAACATGCGGACCATGGAATAGCCGTGGAAAAGGTCCCTGACCATGGCCATGGCCACTACGCCGCCGCCTGCGGCGCCGATGCCCATGAGGACACGGAACAGGGACAGCATTCCGATGTCTGTTGCCAGCGCTGCCCCGAGCGAGGAACCGATGTGGACGGCGGTGGCAAGGATCAGGGGGAGCCGGCGCCCTACTTTATCGCTGAAGGGACCCACCACCAGTTGGCCTAGCCCGAAGCCTACGGTGGTTCCCGTCAGGGTGAGTTGGATGGCCGCAGCCGAAACGTCGAAACTCTCCTCCAGCGCCGGGAACGCCGGGAGGTAGAGGTCGATCGTGAAGGGACCCAGCGCAGTCAGCGCACCCAGCAGGAGAATGTAGACAAGTTTTTCGCGTCGGCTCAGGGAGTCGCCCGGAGCAATGGGAGAGGTCACGATCATCTATCCTATGGCCCGGATCATATTTATTGGGCGTATGACAGGCGCGCCGCAGTGTGGTCCCGAAAGTTCAGCAGGAACCTGAATGATAGCTTTGAGGACAGGTGTCCGCGGTGAGAGATTTCAGTCCGCGTTCGCCCCACACGATGCCCAGAGGAAAGCAGTTAGGCGGAACCCATGAGTGGACGTCACACCGGCCGGACCAGTCAAGGACCTGCCATTCGTACTTTGCCGAAGACCCTCAAGCTCGTTGCACGGTTGGCCCCACGGCAAATCAACGACGAAATTGCCTTGGCAAAGGTGGAACTCAAACGCAAGGCTACCCAGGTTGGAATAGCCGGCGCCTTCTTTGGCGTGGCCCTTGTCTTCCTTTCGCTGTTGGTGATCGCCCTCGTTGTCGCCGCCATTCTGGGGCTGGCAACCATCATGCCGGGATGGCTCGCAGCGCTGATCGTCGCAGCGTTCTTCTTGATTATTGTGGCCATTTCATCCCTGATTGGAATCGCCAAGTTCAAGAAGGCCATGCCCCTGGTACCCGAGGACACCATCCGGGGCATCAAGCACGATCTTGGAATTGCCAAAGAGGGCTCAGCCTTCGATGAGTCCATCCTCGATCCCAACTCGCCCGCTGCCAAGGCGGCCAAGGCCGAGAAGGAAGCTGCAGCGGAGAAGGCCAAAGCAGAGAAGGCTGCGAAGGAAGCGGCCAAGGAAGCGGACGCCGTCAAGGCACCCACGGAAGCGGAGCTTCGCTCGCGCCTGAAGAAGCGCCGCGAACACCTGACGGGGGTCCGCGACGAGCTCGGCGAGCAGTTGGACGTCAAAAAGCAGGGGCAGGCCCTGCTAAACAGCGCCGGCGGAAAATTCCAAGAGGGCAAGGAGTTCGCTGCGGCGAAGCTTGCCGACCTCGGAGACTCCGTCCCCGAAAGCCTCACCGAGCGGCTCGCGGCCCGGTGGAAGGACCTCGCCGCGTTTGCCACTGCTGCAGTGGTCTTCGTTGTTGCCCTGCGGAAGCTGCTGAAAAAGTAGGCAGATATCCGCAACGCCAAACACTGACAACGAGGAAGGGGGACAGACGTGAAATTGATCGGTGCTGGTTCGAACCCTGACCGGCCGCAGGTTGACCACGACCTCATCTTCACTGTCCCCAACATCCTCACGGTCCTCCGCTTCATGGGGGTCCCGCTGTTCGTGTGGCTCGTTTTGTCGGAGCAGGAGTACGGCTTTGCGGTCCTGGTGCTTGTGATCATGGGCAGCACCGACTGGGTTGATGGCTACATCGCCAGGCGCTTCGACCAGACCTCCAAGCTGGGCCGCATCCTGGATCCCATGGCCGATCGGGCCGCGCTGCTGGCCGTTGCCTTCACTTTGGCGATTGCCGGCGTCGTGCAGTGGTGGTACCTGGCCGCGCTGTTGGTTCCGGACGCGATCCTGGCCATTGCTTCCCTGATCTACTTCCGCAGCCACCCGGACCTTCCAGTGAGCGTCATTGGGAAAATCCGCACAGCGCTGTTGCTGCTCGGCACTCCGTTGCTTGTCCTCTCCAAATTGCCCATCCCGTTCACTGAGGTCTACTTCGTTGCAGCGTGGACGTTCCTGGGCTTCGGGCTGCTGGGACACTGGATTGCGGCGTACAACTATTTCTGGGCCATCTTGCGTAAGGGAAAAGAACTGAAAAACGACGACGGCGGACACGACTGATGGTCTGGTTGGCGGTTTTCCTTGCGGTACTTGGTGCCTTCTTCCTCGCCATAGGCGCCCAACGGCAGGGCAGCGCAGTTAAAGCCGATACCGGCGGCCTGGCGCTGAGCTCCAACGGTTTCCTGAGGCTGCTGCGGAATCCCCGTTGGATGCTCGGGCTGCTCTTCCTTACCCTCGGGATGGGGATGAACGCCATCGCCCTGGTATCTGCACCGCTCACCGTGGTGCAGCCCATTGGTGCCATTGCGCTGGTGATCACCACGGTGGTCAATGCCAAAGACCAGGGTCTGAGCATCAACCGTGCAACTGTTGTGGCCATCAGCGCATGTGTCACGGGGTCGGCATTGTTCGTGTTGCTGGCCGTCTTCGTCACGCAGGAGAACCATCACGTCACCGGCGAGGACGAGCTGACCATTGTTCTCCTTCTGGCTCTGGCTGTGGGGATCTTCGGGACTTTGGCGGTCCTTTTCAAACACCGGATGAGTGCCTTCGTCTACATCCTGGGGGCTGGTGTCCTGTTCGGTTTTGTTGCCGTCCTGACCCGCATTATCGGCAAGCACCTGCTGGATCCCAACGGTTTGTTCCTGCTTAACGTCCAGTGGTACACCCTGATAGCGATCGTGGCAGCGGGGGGATTGGGATCCTGGTTCGTGCAGAGTGCCTACTCCGGTGGCCCACCGGACCTGGTCATCGCCGGACTGACCGTTATCGACCCCATGGTGGGCATCGCCATCGGCATTGTGATCCTTGGTGAGCTTCGTCCCGATGTCCACGCCGTGATGGCCATCGCCATGGCTGTGGCCGCTACGCTTGCTATCGTGGGGGTTATTGCCCTGAGCCGGCACCATCCGGAAGTCACCAAACGCAAGAAGGACGCAAAGGCGGCTGCCGCCAAAAAGGCCTAGGGCATAGCTGTACCTTGCGCCGCCGCTGCACGCGGACCGGCAACCCGGCGACACCGCAGTATTGCCACAGGCAGTGCTGTCCGCACCGTGAACATCAGGAGTTCTCCACGTGACCATTCCCGACACCAACAAGCCCCTCACTCTTCTGATTGCTGCGGATACCTACCCGCCGCATGTCAACGGTGCCGCACAGTTTGGCTACCGCCTGGCCAAAGGAATGACGGCACGAGGGCACAACGTCCACGTGTTGGCCTGCCGTCCGGACACGGGCAAGAGCTTCACGGAGTTCCGTGACGAAGCCACTGTTCACCGGCTCCGTTCCCATGGCGTTTTCACCCATGAGTACTTCCGCATTTGCTTCCCGTGGGAGATCAAGAAGGAAATCAGCCTTCTTTTCGACAAAGTACAGCCGGACGTCGTCCACATCCAGAGCCACTACATGATTGGTGAGCACGTTCTTTACGAGGCCGTGAAGCGTGGCATCCGGGTTGTTGCCACCAACCACTTCATGCCGGAAAACCTGAATCCCTTCCTGCCGTTCCCGCAGTGGTTCAAGGACATCGTTGGCCGCATCTCCTGGAAGGACATGGGCAAGGTGATGAGCCAGGCCGATGTGGTCACCACGCCCACGCCGCTCGCTGCCAAGGCCATGCATCAGCATGCTTTCCTGCGGAAGGTCCTGCCCCTTTCCAACGGCATCGACTCCTCCGCCTATGAGCTGCAGCCCGGTGAGGTCATGGAGCCGCACGCCAACCCCACGGTTCTTTTTGTGGGAAGGCTTGCAGAGGAGAAGCACATTGACGTGCTGATTGATGCCGTGGCCAAGACCCCACGTGCACTGAACGTGAACCTGGAAATCGTGGGCGGCGGCGAAGTTCGTCCTGCCCTTGAAGCCCAGGTCGCCAAGCTGGGACTGGGGGACAGGGTGAGGTTCCTCGGGCTCGCGAGCGATGAAGACCTGCGCGAGGCTTACATCAAGGCCGATATTTTCTGCATGCCCGGGACAGCCGAACTCCAGTCACTGGTGACCCTGGAAGCCATGTCTGCTTCCACTCCGGTGCTGCTGGCCAATGCCATGGCCCTGCCGCATCTGGTCCGCGATGGTGAGAACGGCTATCTCTTCACGCCGAACAACAGCGATGAACTGGCGGCCAAAATCACTCAGCTGGTGGAGCTTCCCAAGCATGAGCTTGAAGCCATGGGTAAGCTGAGCCGCGAGATGGTGGAGCCCCACAGCATCAACGGCACGCTCCAGACGTTCGAGGAACTCTACCGCGGGGCTTCCTACGAGGACATGGTGGTGTGACAAAAGCACTCCCCGGCACCTATTAGAATTGCTGGAGTGCTTTGCCCGGAACTGCTGCTTTGCGGTGGGCCCTTCCGGGCGTCACGGGGCTATAGCTCAGCTGGTTAGAGCGCGGGACTCATAATCCTAAGGTCCTCGGTTCAAGTCCGAGTAGCCCTACATTTCACCCAGGAGCTGTGGCCGACAATCAATGATTGTCGGCCACAGCTCTTTTGCGTTCCCCCTTGGGTGCGGTAAGTTACTCAGCAGTAACTTAGTCTTGGTCGCAGGTGACCACCCTTGAAGGAGCGAACATGTCCAACGCTGCATTCGACGCCACCAACCTTCCGTATGCCGACGGCGACTTCTATGCCTTTGAGCAGATGCTCACAGGCAAAGAGCAGGATCGCCTGGCCGAGGTCCGCGAATTCCTTGCCCGCGAGGTCAGGCCCATTGCTGTGGACTGCTGGAACCGTGGCGAGTTCCCCATGGACCTCATTCCCAAGCTCGGCGAACTGGACCTTGTCAGTCCCGTCCGTCGCCAGGGGTACTCGAACCTGTTTGCCGGCATGCTCCATGCGGAGGTGACCCGCGCGGATGCTTCCATTGCCACCTTCATGGGTGTCCACGACGGCTTGTTCACCGGCTCCATTGAAGCCCTCGCTTCCCAGGAGCAGAAGGATGCCTGGCTCCCGGACATCTATTCGCTGAAGAAGATCGGAGCTTTCGGCCTCACCGAACCGTTGGGCGGATCTGATGTTGCCGGGGGCACCCGGACCACGGCTAAACGCGACGGCGACACGTGGATCCTCAATGGAGCCAAGCGCTGGATTGGCAATGCCACGTTCTCCGACTGGGTGGTCATCTACGCCAAGGATGTGGCCGACAATCAGGTGAAGGCGTTCCTGGTGGACACCACGCTGCCCGGCTTCTCTGCCAGCAAGATCGAGAACAAGATCTCCCTGCGTACGGTCCAGAACGCCGACATCGTTCTGGATAACGTGGTGGTGCCGGACTTCTTCAAGCTTGCCAATGGCAACAGCTTCCGCGATACCAACAAGGTTCTCAAGGTGACGCGCTTGGCCGTAGCGTGGCAGGCAGTGGGGCTTCAGATGGCAGCATTCGACGTCGCCCGCAGCTACGCCGTGGAGCGTCAGCAGTTCGGACGGCCGCTGGCCGCGTTCCAGTTGGTGCAGAACCAGCTGGTCCAGATCCTCGGGAATACCGTTGCTTCCATGGGCATGATGGTCCGTCTGGCCCAGCTCGAAGACGCAGGAGTCGCCAAGGATGAGCAGTCAGCCTTGGCCAAGGCCTTCACCACCGCACGCATGCGCGAAAGCGTCGCATTGGGCCGCAGCATCCTGGGTGGCAATGGGATCGTCACGGACTATGGGATGGCCAAGATCTTCTCCGATGCCGAGGCCATTTACTCCTACGAGGGCACGCATGAGATCAACACGCTGGTCACCGGCCGGGCCATCACGGGCGTCTCGGCCATCGTCTAAACAGTCCGCTGACCGGGGTGGTGTCCCGGCTGGCTGGGGACTCAGTAGAGCGGGAGCAGGATGGATGGGCGCAGATCCGCCACGAAGCCCAGTGGGTTGAGATAGTCCTCGCCCCGGCGAACACCCCAATGCAGGCAGGTACTGACGCCGCAATGTCCGGGTTGCAGGGTCCCTATGACCTGGCCCTTGCGGACAACGTCGCCGGCTTTGAGTTCGCTGGTCACGGGTTCGAAGCTGCTTTTGAGGCCATCGCCGTGATCGATGGTCAGTACCGGCCGATCCACCACGACGCCGGCAAAGGTCACCACGCCGTCCGACGGCGCGGTGACCTTTCCGCCGTCGGACGCTGGTCCGACATCCACGCCCCGATGGCCGCTCAGCCACGGTTTGTCCGGAGGATCGAAGATCCGAAGCACGTCAGGTTTGGGGGAGAGCGGCCAGCTCCACCGGGCGGAGGCCGGAGTCGGCGCAGCCGGCACGGATGCGCCGACTCCGCCCGCAGCCAACGCCACGGTAGCCAGCAGGGTCACTAAGGACTTTGCAAGGGTCATGAAACAAGCCTTCCGGGGAGCACGCGGCGGGTCGATCCCCGGTCTTTCGTATGTGGACAACGGGCTGCGATCGCGGTCAAACAGGTGGGGCCGCTGTAGTACACTAGGTGGAGCAGTTTGCTGTGCCCTCAAGCTTGTTCAGGAACATGTCTCATTCAGATATGTGTGGGTCCCAGGCTGACTACGCGTATCCAGCCCTCCACCAGCGAAGCCACGTGGCTTCAGGCTGCGGAGGATTGTGCCTCTTGCGGTCCGGACAAGCCTTTGGCTTACACCGGATGAGAGGTGCAATGGATGCCAGGAGCCGCGCCCATCCGGGCAGAGGCTAAACAACCGTCAACTATTGGCAGGGTAAGAGCAGCCCCCTGGGCTCTCTCATGAATGACCTGCCGGAAGGAGCGTCGGCATGCCCGTCGTAACTATGCGCCAGCTGCTTGACAGCGGCGTCCACTTTGGACACCAGACCCGTCGTTGGAACCCGAAGATGAAGCGCTTCATCTTCACGGAGCGCAACGGCATCTACATCATTGACCTCCAGCAGTCGCTGTCCTACATCGACCGCGCCTACGAGTTCGTCAAGGCTACTGTCGCCCACGGCGGCACCGTCCTGTTCGTCGGCACCAAGAAGCAGGCTCAGGAAGCAATTGCCGAGCAGGCTACCCGTGTCGGCCAGCCGTACGTCAACCAGCGTTGGTTGGGCGGCATGCTCACCAACTTCCAGACTGTCGCCAAGCGCATCCAGCGCATGAAGGAACTCGAAGAGATCAACTTCGACGACGTCGCAGGCTCGGCTTACACCAAGAAGGAGCTCCTGCTCCTCAAGCGCGAACTCACCAAGCTTGAGTCGAACCTCGGCGGTATCCGCAACCTGACCAAGGCTCCCTCGGTTCTGTGGGTTGTTGACACCAAGAAGGAACACCTTGCTGTTGACGAAGCCAAGAAGCTGAACATCCCCGTTGTTGCCATCCTGGACACCAACTGCGATCCCGACGAAGTTGACTTCCCGATCCCGGGTAACGACGACGCCATCCGCTCCGTCAACCTGCTGACCCGCGTTGTTGCCGACGCCGTAGCTGAGGGCCTCATCGCCCGCAACCAGCGCGCAACCGGCACCACCGAAGCTCCGGAAGAGCCGCTGGCTGAGTGGGAGCGCGAGCTCCTCGAAGGCAGCAAGGCCGAAGAAGCAGCGGCAACCGAGGCTCCGGCAGCAGAAGCTCCCGCAGCCGAGGCTCCGGCAGCAGAAGCTCCCGAAGCAACTGAAGCTGCAGCCGGCGAAGCCGAAGCAGCAAAGTAAATCTGGACCTTCCCTGATGCCGCAAACAGCATCGGGGGCAACTGACAGGATGGCAGCCCACATGGTGGGCGGCCGTCCTGTCAGTCCGTAAACACACAAATTCTAGACAGAGGGGTTCACATGGCGAACTACACTGCTGCTGACATCAAGGCCCTGCGCGAGCGCACCGGCGCCGGCATGATGGACGTCAAGAAGGCTCTTGACGAAGCCAACGGTGACGCCGAGAAGGCCATCGAAATCATCCGCATCAAGGGCCTCAAGGGCGCCACCAAGCGCGAAGGCCGTTCGACCGCTGAAGGCTTGGTTGCTGCCAAGGTCAACGGCGGCGTCGGCGTAATGATCGAGGTCAACTGCGAGACTGACTTCGTTGCCAAGGCTGACAAGTTCATCCAGCTGGCTGACAAGGTCCTCAACGTTGCAGTCGAGTCCGGCGCAGCCGATCTCGAGACCCTGCTGGCTACCGAGGTTGACGGCAAGCCGTTGTCCGAGGTTGTTGTCGAAGAGGGTGCTGTCCTCGGCGAAAAGGTCGTTGTCCGTCGTATCTCCCGCGTTGAGGGAACCACGGTTGACGCTTACCTGCACAAGACGTCCAAGGACCTCCCGGCCCAGGTCGGCGTCCTGTTCGCTGTTGACGGTGAAGGCGAAGCCGCTGCCACCGCCGCACACGACATCGCTGTCCACGTTGCAGCAATGGCTCCGAATTACCTGACCCGCGACGACGTTCCGGCCGAACTGGTCGAGTCCGAGCGCCGCATCGCCGAAGAGACCGCCAAGGCTGAAGGCAAGCCCGAAGCTGCTCTTTCGAAGATCGTTGAAGGCCGCGTGACGGGCTTCTACAAGGGCGAAGTTCTGGTTGACCAGGCATTCGCCAAGGATTCCAAGAAGACTGTTGCACAGGTCCTCGAAGAAGCCGGCGTCAAGGCAACCGCAGTAACCCGTTTCCGCGTAGGAAACTAGTAATTCATGAAAAGGGGTGGTCACTTCGGTGGCCGCCCCTTTTTCATGCACCCGTCCGGGTAGTACCTGCGCGGACCCACAGCACGATAATCTAGCCAGAGTCCACCAACGGGAGGCACCATGGAAACCGTCAACACTGCAATCCAGCCCGAGAAGACCCGCCGACGTGTACTTCTGAAACTTTCCGGTGAGGTCATCGGCGGAGGCAAGCTCGGGGTCGATCCTGAAACCGTCCGGGCCATCGCCAAGCAGATCGCCGCAGCTGTCTCCGACGTCGAGGTGGCAATCGTCGTAGGTGGCGGCAACTTCTTCCGCGGCGCAGAGCTGTCCCAGAGCGGCATGGACCGTTCCCGCGCCGACTACATGGGCATGCTCGGCACGGTCATGAACTGCCTGGCCCTGCAGGACTTCCTGGAGCAGGCAGGCGTTGAAACCCGCGTCCAGAGCGCCATCACCATGGGCCAGGTTGCAGAGGCCTATATTCCCCGCCGCGCCATCCGCCACATGGAGAAGGGCCGCGTTGTCATCTTCGGTGCAGGCGCCGGACTGCCCTACTTCTCCACTGACACCGTAGCGGCCCAGCGTGCCCTCGAAGTCCATGCTGACGTGGTCCTTATGGCCAAGAGCGGTGTGGATGGCGTCTACACTGCCGATCCCAAGAAAGACCCCACAGCCGAGAAGCTGGACGTCCTCAGCTACGACGACGCCCTGCGCAGGGACATCCGAGTCATGGACCAGACGGCCATGACCATGTGCAAGGACAACAAACTGTCCATGGTGGTCTTCGGCATGGAAGGCGAGGGCAACGTTACCCGTGCCATCCTCGGCGAAACGCTGGGAACCTTGGTTACTCCCTAGCTGGGGCTAGGATATTTCTAGGACCTTCCGCCTCTCACGGCGGATCTTTACTGTGCACTGCGGCCTGCATAAGGGCGGCAACTTATTTCTGAGGAGAAACCCGTGATCGAAGAGACCTTGCTCGAAGCCGGCGAAAAGATGGACAAGGCGGTTGAGGTAGCCAAGGACGATTTCGCTACGATCCGTACGGGTCGGGCCAACCCCGGTCTCTACAACAAGGTAATTGTCGAGTATTACGGCACCCCCACGCCGCTCCAGCAGTTGGCTTCCTTCGGTGTTCCCGATGCCCGGACCATCCTCATCACGCCCTACGACAAAACCGCCCTGCGCGACATTGAGAAGGCGTTGAGCGATTCCGAGGTTGGTGCCAACCCCTCGAACGACGGCAACGTCATCCGCGTTACCATTCCTGAGCTCACCAAGGAGCGTCGCAAGGAATACGTCAAGATTGTCAAGGGCAAGGGTGAAGACGCCAAGGTCTCCATCCGCAGCATCCGCCGCAAGGCAAAGGACACACTGGACAAGCTCGTCAAGGACGGCGAAGCCGGCGAAGATGAGGGTGCCCGCGCTGAGAAGGAGCTCGACGCCCTGACCAAGCAGCACGTTGACAGCATCGACGAGTTGCTCAAGCGCAAGGAAGCCGAGCTGCTCGAGGTCTGATGAACCAGGCTGAGCCGGCACCCGCTGGACGGGTCCCGACACGCGACACCCCTCAGCGTGCCAGGCGCGTACGGACGAACCCCACGCCTAAGGCCGGCCGGAACCTTCCGGCCGCCATCGGCGTCGGGCTTTCCATGCTTCTGGCGGTTTTGGGCGGATTGCTTTTCCTCCCTTTGGGATTCGTCCTGCTCACCACGGCTTTTGCTGTGTTGGGTGTGTGGGAAGTTTTCCGGGCCCTCGAAGCCCAGGGCACCAGGATGCCGATCATCCCCGTGATGGTTGGCAGCCTGGTGATGCCGGTATCGGCCTATTTCGGCGGTCTGGAAGGTTTGCTGTTCACCATGACGGCGAGTTCCGTGGCCGTCCTGCTGTGGCGCTCCATCGAGAGCGCCGCTGGAGCGCCGCGGAGCGTGTTCGCCGGTGTGTTCACCCTGGCGTGGATTCCTTTCCTGATCAGCTTCGCGTCGCTGTCCTTGCACACCACCAGCGGCCCCACTCCTGTGGGCTTTTGGCCGGATGGGATCCCCGAAGGCGCATGGCAGATTGCGTCCATGCTGCTGTTGGTCGTCTCCAATGACACGTTTGGATACATCGTTGGGGCGTCCTTCGGGAAGCACCCCATGGCCCCAAAAATCAGTCCCAAAAAGTCGTGGGAGGGTTTCGCGGGGTCGGTGGGTGGCGCCATGCTGATTGGCGTCCTGGCCTGTATCTTCCTCCTCGACAAGCCCTGGTGGGTGGGCTTGCTCCTGGCCGTTGGCATGGTGGCCGCAGCTACGGCAGGCGACCTTGCCGAGTCCATGGTCAAACGCGAATTGGGGGTCAAGGACATGAGCAGTATCCTGCCTGGCCACGGTGGCGTCATGGACCGCCTGGACTCCATTGTGTTCGCGGCCCCTGTAGCCTATGTTCTGTTCGCGCTGCTCAGCGGCGTCTGACAATCAACGAAGGAAAATTAGTGTCCGTGGATATTCGACGCCAGATTCCCGCAACGTTCGATCGCGTGGAGCGCAGCAAGTACGGCTATAACGCCAAACAAGTTGACGAGTTCCTTCAGCGTGCCAGGACGTCGTTCGAGAACCCCGTGGGTACCGCTGACCAGGTGGCCAGCGTGGACGTGCGGGACGTGGCCTTTGACCCCGTCAAAGGTGGGTACGACGCGCACAGCGTGGACGCTGCCCTGGACCGGCTCGAGGATGCGTTTGCACGCCGCGAGCGTGATGACCTGATCAGCCAGCAGGGCGAAGAAGCCTGGCTGCGCCAGATCGGCAAACTCTCCGGCATCCTGCGGGGCCGGCTTCACCGGCCCGATGGCGAGCGGTTCCGTCGACCTTCCAGTAAGCGGGCGCGCAGCTACAACATCCAGGACGTGGACGCCCTGTGTGCTGAACTGGTGGGCTACCTTGAGCACGACCAGGTCCTGAGCGTGGACACTGTCCGCCGGGCCGTGTTCCGGGCGGCCAAGGGCGATGAAGGCTACGAAGAAGCCCAGGTGGACGCATTCCTGGCCCGCGCCGTAGAGCTTATGGCGGCTATCGACTAATCCAGACCCCGCTCGTCGGGCGGGCTAGTGAGCGCTGGGGGAAACTGGCGGGTTGTTCTTCCACACTGCCAAGTAGCGTTTGTGGCCGCGGGCGAGCGAGGTGCCGAAGAAGGCCAAGGCCACTAGAACGGCCACGGGGACTGCCGCCACTGGGGGAAGCCCGGCTGTCAGGAGTGCCGATCCCAGAAGCAGGGCGATCAAGGCCGAGTTGACGAACCCCATAAAGACCATGCTGCTGCCAGCGACCTGGCTGAAGTCTGTCCGAACGCCCAGGAAGTAGTACGTTCTTTTGGCTCCTTCTTCGTCATCGTGGGCGCCGGCCATGAGGTACGGCCCTATGCCGGGATCCAGGTCGACGTAGGCCGCGCGCAAGCGGTTCATCGCCAGGACATACATCAGGTCTTCCATGCCCACACTCATGACGCGGACGTGAGTGAGCAGGCCAACCACCAGGTCGATGCTGAGGATGGTCAGTGCGAAGGCCCTGAAGGCATCTGAAAACTGTGTGGCGTTACCCACCAGCGCCACACTCAACAGGCTCGCCGAAGTGAAGGTCAGGAACATGCTGATGCGGGTGAGGACTTCGCCTTGGGTGGTACTGCGCGAGGCGAGCAGGCTCCAGTGTTCGGTGGCCAGCAATTGCGCGCGGACACTCGGTGACAACTCCGTCGGTCTCGCCGGCGGCTCTGGGCTGGAGGCGCCCGGTTCCTCGGACATGGCGTCATTGTCCACCCTGGCTGCTGCGCGGACAACAGGCCGGGCCTAGCGCTCGGTGACTACCGGCCGCTCCGGAACGTGCAGCCGCGACATGACGCGGTTCACCGACGCCGGCACACGGCTTTTCGTTGCGAGGGACACTATTACCGTCACCGCGAACGCCGCCGGAACACTCCACGCCGCCGGCTGGGCAAGCCACGCGGGCGCGTTACCTGATCCCATGAGCGTACCCATCACCATGGCACCACCGCAGAGCAGTGCACCGGTCAGCATTCCGGCAATCGCGCCGGCGTCGGTCAGTCCGCGCCACCAGATTCCCAGGAGCAGGACCGGGCAAATGGTGGAGGCTGTGAAGGCGAAGACCAGGCCAACGCTCCCGGCCAGGGCCAGGGTGTCGGTCATCAAGGCAAAGCCCAAAGGCACGACGGCGGCCAGCACCGCTGCGAGGCGGAATCCCCTGACGCTTCCGCCGAAGAGGTCCTGGCTGATGACTCCCGACAGCGAAACCACCAACCCCGAGGTGGTGGACAGGAAAGCTGCGAAGGCTCCGGCTACGACGAGGGCGGAGAGAAGGTCTCCGGCGGTGCCCCCTATCAGCTTGCCGGGGAGCAGGAGGACCAAGGCGTCGGCCTGGCCCGACTGTGCGAGTTCGGGCGCGAACATTCGTCCCACCGCGCCGGACACGGTGGGAAAAAGATAAAAGACTGAGAGCAGGCCCAACACAATGAGTGTGGTTCTCCGGGCGGATTGCCCGTCCGGGTTGGTGTAGAACCGCACCAGGACGTGGGGCAGGCCCAGGGTTCCGAAGAGCAACGCCACCAACAGGGAAATGTGCTGGTACGCGCCGGCGGAGGCCTGGCCTGTGGGGTTGATGGGAAGCGGAGCCTGGGGTGCGGTGCCGTTACCGGCCAGCACCAGCAGCACGAAGACCACCGGAACTGCCAGGGCAGTCAGTTTCAGCCAGTACTGGAATGCCTGGACAAACGTGATGGAACGCATGCCACCGGCCACCACCGTGAGGCACACGACCACAACAACCGCCGTCGAGCCTACCCACGACGGCAGGCCGGTGGTGATGCGGATGGTGAGTGCCGCCCCGTGGAGTTGAGGGACGATGTACAGCCAGCCAACGGCGACTACCACCAGGCTGGTCACGCGACGGACCAGTGCGGAATCCAGGCGGGCTTCGGTGAAGTCGGGAATGGTGTAGGCGCCGGATCGACGCAGGGGAGCAGCCACAAAGAGCAACAGCATCAAGTAGCCGGCGGTGTATCCCACGGGAAACCAGAGCGCGTCCGTTCCTGACAGCAGGATCAGCCCGGCGACGCCCAGGAAACTGGCGGCGGAGAGGTACTCGCCGCCGATTGCGGAGGCATTCCACCAGGGCGGGACGGTTCGCGAAGCCACGTAGAAGTCGCCGGTTGTCCGAGAGATACGCAGACCGTAGAAGCCGATGACTGCCGTCGCCAGCGACACGGCAAGGAAAGCGAACAGGCCCACAGCAGGGTTCACTTGTCCTCCACCAAGTCCCTGTAGCGGGCCTCGTTGCGGGCGGCCGCGCGGTTGTACAGCCAGGCGCTCAAGCCAATCACCGGGTAGATGCCGGCGCCCAGCACCATCCAGTCCAGTGGGATGCCGAACATCCGGGTTTCCGCCACCCCCGGCCCGTATACCAGGAACAGTGCGATCACCACGAGGATGATCAGGAAGCAGCAGGCCACCACCAGCGCCAAGCGCAACTGGGATCGGATCAGGGACCGGATGAAGAGTTTTCCGGCATCGGAGTCTTCGGCGACCTCACGCGGATATGGCAACCGGCCGGACGCCGCTGTGGCCGAAGGGCGGGGCGCCGTCACCCGGACGCGCGTCATCCCTGCGGCCGGATACGCGTGGACTGCAGCTTGTCCCGGACGGAGGGCAGGTGGCGTCGGCTGATGGGCAACTCAGCTCCGGCCACGGCTACGCTGGGCCCTGTTGCGGACAACCTCAGGTGCTGGACGTGGTTCAGGGCGATCAGGTACGAGCGGTGGATCCGGATGAACCCTGCCTCTGCCCATTTCTGTTCAAGGTCGCTGAGGGGAACCCGGATGAGATAGCTGGCTTCGGCCGTGTGCAGCCTCGCGTAGTCGCCCTGGGCCTGTACGTAGGTCACGTCATCCCGGCGGATCATGCGGGTGGTGCTGCCAAGGTCCACCGTGATCATCTCAGGCGCGGGGGTGCCTTCCTTGATCAGGTCACTGATGCGATCCACAGAGCGGGAGAGCCGTTCGGCGCGCAGCGGCTTCAGGAGGTAGTCGATCGCGGCGAGGTCGAAAGCTTCCAGCGCGCAGTCTTCATCGGCGGTGACAAAAACGACGGCAGGTGGATGGCTGCTGCGGGAAATGGCCCGTGCGATATCCAGGCCAGACAACGCCGGCATGTGGATGTCGAGGAAGACAGCGTCCACAGACTCCGTTTCCAGGGTCCGCAGCGCCTCAGCACCGGAGGAGGCCCGGTGGATGGCACCAATCCTTTCATCCCGGCCCAGCAGGAAGGCAAGCTCCTCCACGGCGGGCAGTTCGTCATCAGCGACGAGCACGTTGATCATGTTTAAAGACTAACCGTCACCTCAGGCGTCATGACCCGGCTGGGATTTCGGCACCCGCATGGTGATCAGGGTTCCTTCCCCGGGAGCAGTGTCGATGACCAGCCCGTGCTCGTCCCCGTAGACCTGGCGCAAGCGGGCATCCACGTTGCGCAGTCCCACGTGGATCCCATCCGTGTGCCCGGCGAGCACTGACCGCAGGTGCTCGGGGTCCATCCCCACGCCGTCGTCCTCGATGGTGACTTCAGCGAACGCACCGGAGTCGTTGGCGCAGATGGTGATATGGCCCGGGCCCTCCTTGGCCTCCAGCCCGTGCCGGACCGCATTCTCCACCAAAGGCTGCAGGCTGAGGAACGGGATGACCGTGCTGAGGACCTCAGGGGCGATCCTCAGGCTCACTTGGACGCGTTCGCCGAAGCGTGCCCGTTCCAGCAGGAGATAACGGTCGATGCAGCGCAGTTCCTCGGCCAGTGTGGTGAAGTCGCCGTGGCGCCGGAAGGAGTACCGGGTGAAGTCGGCGAACTCCACCACCAACTCCCGTGCCCGAGCGGGGTCGGTGTTGATGAAAGAGGCGATGGCATTGAGGGAGTTGTAGATGAAATGCGGGCTGATTTGGGCTCGCAGCGCTCTGACCTCAGCCTCCATCAGCAAGGTCCGGGAGGCTTCGAGCTCCGTCAGTTCCAGCTGGGCGGCAATCCAGTCGGCCACCTCGCTGGTGGCCCTGACCAGCCCGGCACCTGCCGCCGGCGCCAGGGCCGCCACAGAGCCGACCACCTTGGATCCGGAACGGATGGGAGCAATCACGGCACTGAAGTCATGGTTTCCATGCTCGGCTTTGGCAGTGGTCCGATGCCCGGCGTGCGGCACCACTGCGGTTCGGCCCGTGGTCAAGACCTCGGCAGCAAGACGCATCAACGACGGCCTGAGTTCCTCGGCTGTACCATCCCACGCGAGCACAGAATCGGTGTCGGTGATGGCCAAGGCATCGCAGCCCAGCAGTACGCGCAGCTGCTTACTCGCTTTCGCTGCACCGGCCGGCTGGAGGCCGCCACGGAGATGCTGCCCGGCCCGGGAAGCGGCGTGCAAAGTGTTGTAAGTGGCCCGTTCGGCGTCGGTGCCTAGGTCCCGGAAGGAACGCATCACCTTCAGCCCAACACCCACGACGACGGCGATGGCCAGCACGATCACGGCGATGGCAGCGGCTGTGAACAGCGGGGATTCGGGCATAAGGCCAGCGTAGCCGGATGCTCCTCCACCTCGGTCCGATTCCACGGAAGGTGGTTCACATCCCACCGTTTGGCGCAGCACCGCAACCGTTGAGCGATGGCAGTGCGCGATGCTCTGGAAGAGGCGCCCGGCGGCGTTCGATAGTGATTGCAGTCACATTGGCAAGACATGTGGAGCTGGTGTGGACACATCACAATCAGGAGGAACCATGGGTAATGAGGCCCAACCCCAGGACGAAACAGCGTCCGTGGACTTCCAGGAAGTTCAACAGACGGAACGGTTCAAGACACTGCGCAAGCGGCACCGCAGCTTTGTCTTCCCGATGGCAGTCGTATTCCTGCTCTGGTATTTCGCATATGTTCTTTTGGCCGATTACGCGGTGGGCTTCATGTCCATCAAGGTATGGGGCAACATCAACGTCGGGCTGATCCTCGGCCTGCTGCAGTTCGTTACTACCTTCGGCATCACGGCATGGTACGTGAGCTACTCCAACAGGAAGCTGGACCCCATCGCTGCTGAAATCCGCAATGAGATCGAGGGCCACGAATTTGATAAGGACGGCAATGTGATCAGCGGGGGAGTCAAATGAACACCATGGTCCCGGCAGCAGTCAACGTCGAAGCGCTAAAAGACACCACCCTGCTCAACATGGGCATTTTCGCCCTCTTCGTGGCGGTCACCATGGTGATCGTCTTCCGGGCCAGCCGGAACAACAAGACCGCAGCGGACTACTACGCAGCCGGCCGATCATTTACTGGATCGCAGAACGGCACGGCTATCGCCGGAGACTACCTGTCGGCGGCCTCCTTCCTCGGCATTACCGGCGCCATTGCCATCAACGGCTACGACGGGTTCCTGTACTCCATCGGCTTCCTCGTCGCTTGGCTCGTCGCTTTGCTCCTGGTGGCTGAACTGCTCCGCAACACCGGCAAGTTCACCATGGCTGACGTTTTGTCCTTCCGCTTACGTCAGCGCCCTGTCCGAATTGCGGCCGCACTCTCCACCTTGGCCGTCTGCTTCTTCTACCTCCTCGCCCAGATGGCAGGAGCGGGCAGCCTGATTTCGCTCCTGCTGGGCATCAGCGACTGGGGCGGTCAGGCCTTGGTGATCATCGTCGTCGGGGCCTTGATGATCATGTATGTACTCATCGGCGGCATGAAGGGCACCACCTGGGTACAGATCATCAAAGCCATCCTGCTCATTGCCGGTGCAGGGGTCATGACAGCCATGGTGCTCGCGATCTACGGTTTCAATCTGTCCAGCCTGCTGGGCTCCGCAGCTGAAGCAGCCAATAACCCGGCCATCCTGAACCCCGGGCTGCAGTACGGAAAGACCGAAACGTCCAAGCTCGACTTCATGTCCCTCGGCCTTGCCCTGGTCCTCGGTACAGCCGCACTGCCTCACGTGCTGATGCGCTTCTACACTGTCCCGACAGCCAAGGAAGCCCGTAAATCCGTGGTCTGGGCGATCTGGCTGATCGGCCTGTTCTACCTCTTCACCCTGGTGCTGGGCTATGGTGCAGCAGCCCTTGTGGGGGCGGAAACCATCAAGTCCGCGCCCGGCGGAGTGAACTCCGCCGCGCCGCTGCTTGCCTTCCACCTTGGCGGCCCTTTGCTCCTGGGCTTCATTTCGGCGGTTGCCTTCGCCACCATCCTGGCGGTGGTGGCTGGTCTGACCATCACGGCGGCTGCATCCTTCGCCCACGACATCTACGCAAATGTCATTGCCAAAGGCAAAGCGGATGCCATCACCGAGGTGAAGGTGGCCCGCCGGACGGTACTGGTGATCGGCGTCCTTGCCATCCTGGGCGGCATCTTTGCCAACGGACAGAACGTGGCCTTCCTGGTGGCGCTCGCCTTCGCTGTTGCCGCGTCGGCGAACCTGCCCACCATCGTCTACTCCCTGTTCTGGAAGAAGTTCACTACCCAGGGCGCTGTCTGGAGCATGTATGGCGGTTTGGCTGCAGCCATCCTGCTGATCACGTTCTCACCCGTGGTTTCGGGCGCCAAGACGTCCATGATCCCCGGAGCGAACTTCGCCCTGTTCCCGCTGAGCAACCCGGGCATCGTGTCAATCCCGTTGGCCTTCTTCCTGGGATGGCTCGGAACCGTTCTGGACAAGCGGCGCGAAGATCCGGCCAAGCAGGCGGAAATGGAAGTGCGCTCGCTGACCGGCGTCGGTGCCGAGAAGGCAGTAGAGCACTAGCGTCGGCTCGACCATCACTACCCAAGGAAGGCCCCTCCTGCGAACAACGTGCAGGAGGGGCCTTCCTCTTGGGTGCCGGATGCTTCAGGCTGAGCCTATTTCTTCAGGCTGAGCCACTCCGTCAGCTGTTCCAGAGGCCAGGTGGTGACAATCCGTTCTTTGGGGACGCCCAGGGCTTCGGCGCGTTCGGCACCGTATTGCAGGAAGTCGAGTTGGCCAGGAGCATGGGCATCACTGTCAATGCTGAACAGGCAGCCGGCGTCCAGAGCCATTTTGATCAGGTTGTCCGGTGGGTCCTGACGCTCGGGACGGGAATTGATTTCGACGGCGACACCCCAGTCCGCGCACTCTTTGAAGACTTTCGCGGCATCGAACTCGGACTCGGGCCGCGTACCCCGTGATCCCTGGACGAGGCGGCCGGTGCAGTGCCCCAGCACGTTGGTGTGGGGATCGGTGATGCCGCCCAACATCCGGGTGGTCATGGTCATTTTGTCTGACCGGAGTTTGGAATGGACGCTGGCCACCACCACGTCCAGTTGGCCCAGCATGTGGGGAGTCTGGTCCAGGGTTCCGTCTTCGAGGATGTCCACTTCAATGCCTTTGAGGAGGCGGAATCCATCCTGGGATGAGTTGATTCCCTCCACCACGCCAAGCTGCTTCTCAAGCCGCTCCACGCTCAGTCCGTTGGCGATGGTGAGATTGGGAGAGTGGTCGGTGAGGGCAAGATACTCGCGGCCGAGGGTCCGTGCCGCTGCCACCATGGCTTCGATGGGCGAGCCGCCGTCGGACCAGTTGCTGTGGCTGTGAAGATCGCCGCGCAGTGCGGCCCGGAGCGTGTCTCCTCCGGAGGCCAACGATTCCGTGCCACGTTGGCGCAGGTCCGCAAGGTATTCGGGGATCCGGTCTTCGAGGGCCTGTGTGATGACTTCGGCACTGCGGTTGCCGACGCCCTTGAGGCTGGTGATCCGTCCGGTACCCACAAGCTTCGCCAACTCTTCGGGCGAAAGCTGCCGCACGGCGTCGGCCGCTTTCCGGAAGGCCTGGACCTTGAAGGTGGGGGCCTGGCTGCGTTCGAGCCAGAAGGAGATTTCGTCGAGTGCCTCTACGGGATCCATGGCTCCATGATCCACGAACCAGGCGCACCATCAACAGTGGGCAGTGTCAATGGTGCGCCGGTGCGGTCGCCGTCAACTAGTGGTGGCGACCCGGGTCCAGGGCGGGATTGGAGCCCTGGCCGTTTTCTCCGTGAGGGGCCTGGCCGTGCTCGCCATGTGGGACAGCGTGCTGTCCTGCCAGCGAGGCGGCCAGTCCCGGTGTTGCCACTGTTGCAACAACGACGGCGGCTCCGAACGCGGCTGCCAGAAGCCGCCCGGTCCTTGGCTGGCCGTGGGCGCCGCCGTCGTTGGTCTTGTGCTGCCGCCTCAGCCAGCCAGCTCCGGCAAGAGCCATGAGCGTCAGGCCAAGGGCGGCAAAGTGGCTCACGTCCAGTGAGCGCAGGGAGCTGATCCCGGTAACTGTGACTGCGAGGTGCGCAGCAGCAGTAACGGCGAGAACCGGAAACGCGAATCGTGCGAAGACCAGGGCGTTGCGGTGCAGTCCCCGCAGGGACCAGGCCAAAAAGGCCAGGCCCGCCGCGAGGGTTGCCACGCCGGCTACCACCATCCCGGGTGTCACTGACGCTGTTCCGGTGAGATATCCGGCGGCAAGGGAAAGCTCAACCATCCCGGCGGCCATCGCTGCGAAGTACACGAACAGGAGGGTCGCTGCGTTCAGTGTGGGGTGGTATCTGCGTTCCATGGTTCTTGCCGTCCTCTCGCTGTTTACTCGGTGATCAGGCGGATCAGGCGCGGGCGGAGGCTACGGCTGCCTTGTCCTGGGACAGTGCCACACCCAGCAGGACCACAGCGCTGGCAAGGTGCAGCACATTGTCTGCACCGTTGAGGGCAATGATGTTCAGGGACGAACCCACCAGGAAAAGTCCGAGGATACCCACCAGAAGGTACACGCCGCCTACTGCCGTGTTGACGGATTTGGACAGCGTGACGCTGTTCATGCCGGCGTACAGAAGGGCAGCGCCGATGGCCAGGTGGATGATGTTGTGAAGTGGGTTCACGGCGAAGATGATCAGGTTGGCGCCCTCGGTGGCGAAGAAGCCGATTCCCGAGGTGACAAAGAATCCGAGCACGCCTACCAGGAGGTAGACAGCTCCGAAGATGGTGGCGATCAGGCGATTGGGCGAAGTACGCATGGTCCGAACCTTCCGGTGATGGCCGGATATTCCGGCCGTCCTGCTGAGCCCCGGGTGGGGCTCTCAAGCAGTGATTCGGACCATAGGCGCAGGTGGATGGGTGGTGTGCGGAAATTCTTTCCTGCGGCTAGGGGCGGAGGCGGATGCTGCTCATCTTGAGGTCGCTGGTGCCCTCGAAGACGTAGTGGAGATCGATGGTCTTGCCGTCGCATTGCAAGGCACCGGAGAGATCGGCTTTGTTGTTGCCGTTGTTGTTGTTCACATTCACCGAGCTGTAGTTCGGCTTGCACGAACTATCCAGTTCGAGGCTGGCAATGCCGTCCACGAACGACTCCTTGTCCAGCTCATCCTTCAATGGCTGGCTCAGGTAGTTGTCGTAAGCCTGCTCGGTTTGGCCTGAGACCACCAAGTTGGTGAATTCGTCCGCCAAGGACCTGGCCTTGGACGTCGCATTTCCCACCAGGTTGACCAGCAGGAGTACGCCCACCACTGCCAGCACGATCACGCCGGCAACGATGCTGAGGACGATCCACAAGACCTTCCTGCTCTTCCGGGCCGGCGGCTGGCCGAATTGGCCCGGAGGGTACTGCCCGGACTGGAATTGGCCTTGCGGATAAGGATTCTGGGTGTTCGGCTCCTGACCGGGTGTTGGGTACTGGGGGCCGCCATACTGGGGCCCACCGGTTTGGGGGCCGCCAGCTTGGGGAGCAGTGGACGACGGCGGCTGTTGCCACTGCGGCGTGCCCCCGGTCTGAGGGGGGTATCCGGGCCCGGGAGGCACCGGCGGCGGGTTTTGGCCCGGGTAGTTGGGCTCGGGTTGTTGCGGGTTGCTCACGGTAGTGCCCCTTTCGGCAGCCTTCGGCAGCGCCACCACATGGCCGGGGTCCTCTGGCCGGCCCCCGGTACGTCCTCTTGCATCCAATCGCATGCGGGTTCGGCGGGCAAGTACCGGCCTGCGAATAAGCGCAGGTGAGGAGGGATTTTTAGTCCCCGGAGCGCCTCCCCAGGAGCGGCTGTACGCGGTAAGGGATCATCTCGCGCATCGCCAGTGCTGTGTCGGTCCGTTCCACCCCATCGCAGCCCAGGATCTTTCCATTGATGCGGTAGAGGTCCTCGGCGTCCAAGGCAACAACACGCAACAGCAGGTCCGCCGAGCCCGTGAGGCCAAAGCCCTCAAGGATTTCCGGAACGTCTGCCAGGTCCTGCGCCAGGGAGGCGAGTTTTTGCTGCTGGACGTGAACCGTGATGAATGCCGTCAACGGATAGCCCAGCGCGGCCGGGTTGATCCGTCGCTCAAAGGAGAGGAAGGCGTGCTTTTTCTCCAGCTGGGCCATGCGGGCCTGCACCGTGTTGCGGGACAGGCCCAGCTTTTGGGCAAGTGCCACCACTGTCCCACGGGGGTCTTTGGCCATCGCGGAAAGGAGCCGGGTGTCAGTGCCATCCAGGGGTTGCATAATGCGCAAGATTAGCACGGTGAGCTGAGCCGAAACAGGGCAGAATGCTCAATTTTCGGAAGGGCAGTTGTACCCGATGTGCGTTGTGAGTAGGGTCACAATTAACTCCGGCGAAGGTGCCGGAGGGCCGGTCTGCGGCAGGATCACAAGTCCAGCCAGCGCCGACGAAAACGAGCCGGAAGGTTGCGATCACCTGTGTTGACGGATCAGGCGGGCAAGGGAGTGCACCACGACACTCCGGGCCCTGGACATAGTGCACAAAATCCCTTGAGGACTGGCGGCAATCTGCTCCAGTTGGTGTCGCCGGAAGGCGAGCGGATCAGCCATCCGGAATTCGATGTCTGGGTCAAGGATGTCGGAGATGAGCAGTTGTGTTCCTTGTATGAGGACATGACAGTTATCCGCCGTATCGATGCCGAAGCGACGGCACTCCAACGTCAGGGCGAGCTGGCATTGTGGCCACCGCTGCTGGGCCAGGAAGCGTCGCAGATCGGCTCCAGCCGCTCGCTGCGCGATGACGACTTCGTCTTTCCCAGCTACCGCGAAAGCGGCGTGGCCTATGTTCGTGGCGCCCATCTATCCGAGATCGCCAGGGTGTGGCGCGGCAATGCCTCCTATGGCTGGGACCCGCAGCGCATCAACCTGGCCACGCCACAGATCATCATCGGATCCCAGAGCCTGCACGCCACAGGCTACGCCATGGGAGTCCAGCTGGATGGAGCCAACACTGCAGTTCTGGCCTACTTCGGTGATGGTGCCACGAGTGAAGGCGACGTGAACGAGGCCATGGTGTTCGCCGCCAGTTACCAGGCTCCCGTGGTCTTTTTCTGCCAGAACAACCATTGGGCCATTTCAGAACCGGTGCGAGTACAGTCGCACGTGCAATTGGCCGACAGGCCCACCGGATTCGGAATTCCGAGCATGCGGGTTGACGGCAACGACGTTCTCGCTGTCATGGCTGCCACTCGGGTCGCCCTGGACCGTGCACGCAAAGGCGGCGGACCCACGTTTATCGAGGCCGTCACCTACCGTATGGGTCCCCACACCACTGCCGACGACCCCACCCGGTACCGCGACCCGATCGAACTCGAAGACTGGGCCGCCAAGGATCCCATCCTGCGGCTGCGCAAGCTCCTGGAGGCCAAAGGCCTCCTCACCGAGGACGTTGAGGCCCGCGTCAAAAGGAGGGCCGACGCCGTGGCAGCCGAGCTCCGTTCCAGCTGTATCGGGATGCCGGACCCGCAGCCGTTGGACGTCTTCAATCACGTCTACAGCACCCCCAATTCCTGGATTGAACGCCAGAAGGACCACTACTCGCGATACCTGAACAGCTTCAACCAGCCCGTCGAGGAAGGTGCACTCTGATGTCCAAGCTCACGTTTGCCCGGGCCATCAACGCCGGCCTCCGGAAGTCACTGGAAAACGATCCCAAAGTGGTCCTGATGGGCGAGGATATTGGCGCGCTCGGTGGTGTCTTCCGTGTCACCGACGGACTCCAGAAAGACTTCGGAAAGCACCGGGTCATCGATTCGCCTCTGGCCGAGTCAGGCATTATCGGCACCGCGGTTGGCCTGGCCTACCGCGGCTACCGTCCCGTGTGCGAGATCCAGTTCGATGGCTTCATCTACCCTGCCTTCGACCAGATTGTCAGCCAGGTAGCCAAGATGCACTACCGTACCCAGGGGCGGGTCAAGATGCCCATCACCATCCGCGTTCCATTCGGGGGTGGCATCGGCTCGCCGGAACACCATTCAGAGTCGCCCGAGGCCTACTTCACCCATACCTCCGGTCTCCGGGTTGTGGCAGTGTCCAATCCGCAGGATGCCTACACCATGATCCAGCAGGCGATCGCCTCCGATGATCCCGTCCTCTACTTTGAACCCAAGCGTCGCTATCACGACAAGGGTGATGTGGACGAAACCATCGACCTCTCCACGGCACTTCCGTTGGACAAGGCCGCGGTGGTCAGCGCCGGTTCTGACGTGACACTGGTTGCCTACGGCCCATTGGTGAAAACAGCCAAGGACGCCGCGATGGCAGCGGCTGACGAAGGCATTTCCGTGGAAGTCATCGACCTCCGTTCACTGGCCCCCGTGGACTACCCCGTGGTGGAAGCATCTGTCCGCAAGACGGGCCGCTTGGTCATCACCCACGAGGCCGGCCAGTCCGGCGGCTTGGGTGCGGAGATCGCCGCCAGCATCACTGAACGGTGCTTCCATTATCTGGAGTCCGCACCCGTTCGCATCACCGGCTTCGATGTGCCCTACCCCTACTCGAAGCTCGAAATGCACCACCTGCCGGATTTGGACAGGATTCTCGACGGCGTTGACCGCGCCTTGGGCCGCCCCAACTCGCTGAGTGGACTGGAAGGATGACCGCCACCATGATCAAGGAATTCAGGCTGCCGGACCTTGGTGAAGGCCTCACGGAATCGGAAATCCTGAGCTGGAAGGTGGCTGTGGGGGACACTGTCACGCTGAACCAGGTGATCGCCGAGGTGGAAACCGCCAAGGCCGTTGTGGAGTTGCCCTCTCCCTTCGCAGGAGTGGTGGCAGAACTTCATGAGCAGCCCGGCACGGTGGTGGAGGTCGGCAAGCCGATCGTTTCGTTCGAGGTTGACGACGCCGGGCCCTCCAACGTGGGTGGCGCGCCGGCCGCTGGCAGCGGCTCCGCTGGTGAGCGGACCGCCGTCGAAACCTCTGCCAACGGCTCTCTGGCAAATGCCGGTGCTGAAGCGGTGGGGGCCCCGGCGAAACGTGAGCCGAACCTGGTGGGGTACGGCGCCGTCGTCGAACATTCCGGCCGTCCGACACGGCGCTCCCGGGGGCAGGTACGGGACATCAAGGTCCCAGCGCCGGTAACCCCGGTGGAGCCGGTAACTCCGGAGGCGCCAGCGATCGTCGAACCCATGGCGGCGGGTCGTGCAGAGGAAGGAAACCCTGAGCGACCACGTTCTACTCCGCCGGTGCGAAAGCTCGCCCGTGATCTCGGAATCGACCTCGAAGTGGTTCACGGTACCGGGCCGGGCGGACTCATCACCCGCGAGGATGTCCAGAACTTCTCCGGTGCAATGGAGGCTCCAGCCGAGGCCACGATTTCTGATGCACAGGGTGAGCGGGAGGCAAGGACACCCATCAGGGGAGTACGGAAGTTCACGGCCGCGGCTATGGTGCAAAGTGCTTTCACCGCGCCGCACGTGACGGAGTTCCTGACCGTCGACGTCACGGCAACCATGGAGTTGTTGGCCCGGCTCAAAGGCAACCGGACGTTCGAAGGCTACAAGCTGACACCGCTGACCATCGCGGCCAAGGCGGTCCTGGTGGCGCTGGGGAACAACCCGTCGCTGAATTCCCGCTGGGATGAGGCGAGCCAGGAGATTGTCCAGTTCAACTATGTGAACCTGGGCATCGCCGCAGCAACGCCGCGTGGCCTGACGGTACCGAATATCAAGGACGCTGACCGGCTGACACTACGTGAGCTCTCCACGGCGCTCACTGAACTGACCGATACTGCCAGGGCGGGCAAGACGTCCCCCGCTGACTTGTCCGGTGGGACCATCTCCATCACCAACATTGGCGTGTTCGGCATCGACGCCGGGACCCCTATCCTGAACCCGGGCGAGGCCGCCATTGTGGCACTGGGTGCTGTGCGGAAGGCGCCATGGGTGGTGAATGACCAACTCGCCGTCCGCCAGGTCATGTCCCTGAGCCTGTCCTTCGACCACCGCTTGGTGGACGGCGAACAGGGTTCACGGTTCCTCGCGGATCTGGGCTCCATCCTGGCCGATCCCGCCATGGTCATGACCATGATCTAGCGGTAACTGAAGCTGCGCCGGCCCATCCCTTTACGAGTGCTTGCAGGAAACTGCGGTTAAGGGGTGGGCCGTCGCGCGTCAGCGGGCAGGTGGGTTCAATCCTCGGTGGGCGTCGTCCGGTTGGAGTGGACATTGCGCCAACTGTGTTCGGGCTCAAAACCCAGGAGCCTGCGCGCTTTCTCGATGGACAGCATGGTTTCGTGCTCGCCCAGTTCCTTGAGGACCTCGACGCCGGGGAAGACTTCAGCGGCCAAATCGGCGCTGCTTCGGCTCATCACGGTATCGGCGGCGGCTATGATGAAGGTCTCGAAGCCCGGCACGCCATGTTCCAGGGCCTTGACTACTGCCAGTGCACCGTCGCGGGCGTCGATGTAGCCCCACAGGTTCCATTTCCGAAGGTTTGCGTCAGTGTCGAAGGACGGGAAGGCATCGTAGTCCTCGGGGTCCATGACGTTGGAGAAACGCAGCGCCGTGATGCTCAGTTCCGGATCCCATCGCGTGAGCTGGATGGCCATCTGCTCCTCGAGATGCTTGACCAGCGAGTAGGTGCTTTCCGGCCGGGCCGCGTATTCCTCGTCCACGGGAATATAGGGAGGAGCGATGTCGAAGGGGAGTCCCAGTACCGTCTCGCTGGAGGCATAGACCACCTTCTTGATGCCGGCCCGACGGGCAGCTTGGAACACGTTGTAGGTGGACACCATATTGTTCTCGAAAATTGCGGCGTCGGGGGCAAGGCCTGGTGCGGGAATGGCGGCCAGGTGAACGATAGCGTCCAAGCCGTGGTGCTGGTCATCCAGGCCCAGGATGACATCCAGGACCTGCCCGTAATCACGGAGATCCACGTTGACGTAGCCCTTGCCCCGGGTACCGGCGCGGTCAATGTTGAGCACTTGGTGGCCATCCTGCGTGAGTCGCCGGACTACGCTCCTACCCAGTTTTCCGCTTCCGCCCGTGACGGCAATCCTCATGGTGTGCTCCTTGATAGTGGCTGGTCCCTGACCCTGTCGCCTTGTTGAGTCAGCTGCTTTGTAGAGTCAGCAGGGTTCGAGTTTCAGCCTAGGCGGCGAGGCGGCAGAAAACAGCCTCTCAAGCTGGCCCTGGGAGTCCTAGGAAGACACGAACGACCCAAGGGCATACCCGGGGCGCCGCCCGTCGCCGTTTGTGGGCGTGTTGATGTTCTGCCACCGCTTTTTCTATGTTCTGTGGGGTGTGTGGTGGTGGTTGCGTCGGGGTGTTTGGTGGGGGTCGATGTGGGGTGGGGGGATGAACCAGGGGACGCCGGTTTTCATGTCGATGCGCCATTGTTCTTTGTGGATGAGGTGGTGGTGGTGGTTGCAGAGCAGGGTGCCGTTGTCTGTTGATGTGGTGCCGCCGTGGGACCAGTAGGTGGTGTGGTGGGCTTCGCACCAGGGTGCGGGCATGGTGCAGTCGGGGAAGGCGCAGCCTTGGTCGCGGGCGGTGATGGCTTTGCGGATGTGGGGTGGGAAGATCCGGGTGGTGCGGCCGATGTTCAGGACGCGGGAGTCGCTGCCGAGCAGGACGGGGAGGATCTCGGCGTCGCAGGCGATTTTGCGGATGGTGTTTGGGTGGATCGGTCCGGTGAACGTTGCGGTGCCAGTCCCTGTCGCTGTCGCGGTGCCTGTGCCAGTGACTGTCCCTGTCGCGGTGCCGGTGCCGGTTCTGGTGTTGTGCTGGTTGTGGTGTTGGTGGTTTTGGGCTTGGTGGAGGAGTTCTTGGTAGCCGATGGTGACGGTGAGTTGGGGTGGGAGGCCGCCGTTGGCGGGTAGTTTCCCGGTGCGCATGGCGAGGCTGCAGGCGCTGGTGAGGCCGTTGAGGAGTTTCTGTGGCCGGCTGCGCCGGTCCAGGTCCGGACCGGCGCCTGGGCCATTGTCTCTGCCCGTGCCTGCGCCTGTGCCTGTGTCTTTGTCGGGGCGGTTCCCGGCGTCGGTGTGCTCCGTGGTGGC
>NZ_JBEPOP010000012.1:0-155290 GCF_040546855.1 Paenarthrobacter sp. 4246 | reverse complement strand
TGGTGTCCGCGGGGGCCCTCCCCCCCCCCCCCCTCCCCCCCACCCCCCCGCCGCTCCCCCCCCCCCCCCGGGGGGGGGGGGGGGGGCCCCGCGCCCCCCCCCCCCCCCCCCCGGGGGGGGGGGGGGGGGGGGCCCCCCCCCCCCCACGCTTCTGTTGCCAATCGTTTCGTTGTGATGCTCACGGCGAAGAATGTCATCGACGAGGGCAACGTAGAAGTTGAGCTTGCCGGCGTACTCAGGCTGAAACTTCGCCGTCTTCAGTTCGATAACCACATATCGGTTCTGGTCCATGTGGAAGAACAGCATGTCAACGAAGTAATCGTCGCCGTCGACATCGAAGTGAACCTGCCGACCAACGAACGAGAAACCCGAAATTGTAGGGGTCCTTGGCGATCTGCTGGGTCAGCTCAGAATCTTGTCCAACTAGCTGTTGCACAAAGTTGGACGGTGCCGCACCCGTCCTCTCCAGGGTGCGGTTCATGATCATATTCAGCAGGACATTGCGGGTCCAGCCGTGTTCCAGTGCTGCAGCCGCGTATCTATCCCGATCCACCTTGTCCGGCAGTTTGTCCAAAAGCACCGTGATGTGGCCCCACGGCAATTGTCCAACAGCTTGTTGGACAATTGGATCCGGCCAGGAGTTTGCGAATCCCCGCATGTAAAAGAGGTTCGATCGCGACAGGCCCTTCATCTCCGGGAACTCTGCACGGAGGTCCTCGGCCAGGCGTCCCATGACCCCGCTCCCCCACTGCTCCACCTGCTGGCGCTCCAGCACTGTCTTGCCGATCGACCAATACAACTCGATCAACTGTGTGTTGACTGTACGAAGGGCCGTCCGACGCGCGTCACGGACACGTTCCTTGAGCGCGTCCAAAAGATCTGTGTAATCCGCGGGCAAGGCTAGGGCACTCGAATCAGTCATGGCCACAAACCTATTTGCGGCCACTGACATTTGGCGCTGGCCTCCCCTACTCCATGTCCTCCCCCGGCACGGTTGACTCCCGGATGATCAGCTTCGGGGCAAGGCTCACGCGGCGGAGGGCAGGCGAAACCACAGACCCTGTCTTTCCCGCAAGGCGTTCCATGCACATGGTCACGGCCGCGTATCCGACGTCGTGTTTTGGTGGGGCGATGGACGTCAGGGGCACGGGGGCGAGGTCGGCCACTTCGTCGTCATAGGCAACAATCGCCAGGTCCTCCGGTACGTCGACGCCGGACTCCTCGGCAAGGTTGATCAGCGTGATGGCTTCCTCATCCGGCAGCACCAGGACTGCATGGGTATCGGTCCGGCGGCAATCTTTCAGGAACTTGGCAAACTCCTTTTGGTTGTTGCCTGCACCCACCACTGACCGGACGTACTCCATGACGGGGCCATCACTTTCGAGGCCCAACTTGGCCACCATGCGCTCATGGCTTTCACGGAGCCAAGGGGCCGTGGGACTGGTGGCAATGGCCAGCCCGATCCTGCGGTGGCCCAGGGAAGCAAGGTGCTCGATGGCAAGTTCGGCGCCGTAGCTGTGATCGGACATCACTGATTCGAACACCCGGCTTGAGCGTTCCACGAGCACTAAGGGGATCCGCAGGCCGGACAGCAACTCGAAGGTGGGCGAACCGGGTTCAAGGGGGCCTGCGGTCGCCAGGAGAATCCCATCCACGGAGTTGGCCACCATGCGCTGGAGCTGCCGGAATTCGTCCTCTGCTGAGTAATTGCTGACGCCGAGGATGAGGCGCGCATTCAACGCCCTGGCTGCGGCTTCAGCGCCACGGATAACCTCAGGGAAGTAGTAGCCGGTGGTCGGGACGATGAGCCCCAAGGTGGCCAACGGCTGGCGCAGCCTCCTGTGGACAGTGTCGCCAGGCCGCTCCACCACCATCCGGACTGCTCCGCCATGGACCCGGCGCAGCAGGCCCTGGGCAGCAAGCTGCGTCAGGTCCCGGCGGATGGTCATAGTGGACTGGCCGCTCTTTTCGGCAAACTCGTTCACGGTCAGGGTCCCGCGCAGCTCCAACTCACGGAGTATCTTCTCGTGGCGTTCCCCGCTGAGCATGCCAATCCTCTTCCGGAATCCCAATGTTCAAACAAGCATAAGTGACCGAATACAAACAACGTTGCGGGGCCTGCCCTGCGCGTAAAACACTCGCCAGAGCACGCAGAGCGGGCCCCGCAACGCCAGCCACTACCGCCGGGGGTGGTCGTCGATGCGGACCACGTTCCGGCCGCGCATGGTGTAGAGGTAACCATCTTCGTCGTTGGTGATGTGGGACCCGCTGTACCAGCCGCCGTCGATATCTGCCACCACGGTGGCGAGCTCGAACGTCTTGGCGTCGAAGCGGAAGACGTTGGTATTCGAGACACCGTAAACGGCGCCGCGGTTGGTCACCAAGGCGGCGAATCCTGTGCAGACCGAGCTGATGTCCGCCTGGTGCACCAGGGTGCGCTTCGGCAAGTCGATCACAAACACGCGCCCGGTCCTCACAATCCCGTAGAGGTACTTGCCCTGCACCGCCAACGCGGAAATGCCGGCACCCAACCCGGGATCGATGCGCCACAGTTCCTTGCCCGCCACAGGATCAAAGGCCACAACGGTGCCGGGTCCCTCGGTACCGGGCTTCCCGCCGCCCAGGTAAGCCAAGCCGTCGCGCGCTGTCACGGCTCGCACCAACTGAACGTTGTCGATGGGGTTGAGGAAGAAGCCCGACTTGCCCGTGGCTGGGTCGTAGGTCCACAGCGAACCGCCGCCTTCGGTGTCCGCCTGTGCGCAGACAAGGACCAGCTTGTTGACCTCATCCCAGTGGACATCCAACGGCCGGTTCTGCTCGGAGGAGAACTTGGCCACCTGGCTCATGGGCTTGCCGCTGCGGGGGTCGTAGCTCCAAATGCCCTGCGAGCTGTACTGACCGGTGTAGAGGACGTTGTCCACCACTACGGCGTCCTTAGCTTCACCCGGGACGGTCATGTTGGTGACCTGACCGTCCTTCAGTGACCGCCGCGATATGACACCGTTGCCGCCGACGTACACCAGGCCGCCTCCCGCTGCCAGGCCCATGGCTTCCTGCGCATCCGACGGCGCACCTGCGTCGCCGAGATCGGTGGTCTTGTATGTCCCGGACGTAGGATCGATCTCCGCCACGAACCCAAACGCGGACGTCACCAAGACTTTGCCGTTCAGGGCATCAACACCCCAGATCTCGCCCAGGAACGGGCCCTGATAGGGCACCTCAGAAACTGTGTTGGCGGAAAGTGAGTATGCCAGCAGCCCGGATTCGTTGGCGAAGTAGACCTTGTCCCCGATCGCGGCGAAGTTCTTGGCGGTCTTCCCCTGGGACACTGCTACTGCCGACGAGGACGGATTGGTCACGCTCACGGCGGCGATCTTGGACGTGGATGTCGACGCCGCCGAGCTCACCATGACTTTGTCCCCCACAATCGCGAGGTCCCGGATACTGGGGTCTGTGACCATTTGGGCCGGCGTGACATTGGTGAAGGTCTTGGCGGCATGGTTGTACGCGTAAAGGCACGCGCGGCTGGCGCTGCCTCCTCCGCCCAGCGTGCTGCCGGCGCCGAAGAAGATGGTGGAATCCGTGGCCGCAACTGCACGGGCCAAGGTGGCTCCGGCATCCGGAATGCCCAGATTGGTGACCAGCCTGGTAGCGGGATCGTATTCCCACAGCGCCGGTGCCGTCCCGCTGCCCCCGCCCACGGCGTAGAGCCGACCGTTGGGGGCCACGCTCAGGTCGCGGACGTCGCGGTCTCCGATCCGCCCGACGGGCGTGGCCTTCGCGCCCGGAGTGGACAGGTCCCAGCGGAAGAGGTTCGGCTTGGGGCCGGTGGCGTTCTGCAGCACGCCGGCGTAGAGGTAGCGACCGGAAGCATCGGCGGCCAGGGTTTGGATGGCGTAGCCGTTCTCCAGATCGGTGACGCCGGTGACTTTGCCGGTGGGGACATGGAACGCCACGATGCGCACCGGATCCAGGTTCCGCGAACCAATGTAAAGCGTCTCGCCCACCAGCAGCCCGCTCATGAGGGAGAACTGTACGACGCCGGGACCCAGGTCCAGGATTTCCGTCGCCTTGGGCTTGGATCCCAGGAAGGTGGACGCCGACGCCGGGTGGCTGGCTGCCAGCCCGAAGGCTGCCGCAAGCGAAGCCGCGCCTCCCACTTGTAGGACTGCCCGCCTGCTGATGTTCGATTTCTCCATTGGAATCCCTGTTCTTAGGTAGTGACTTTGATGAGTCGCCGTTCGGGTATCCAGAATTCATAGCAGCGTCAAGCGAACAACGTCCAGCTTCCTTGTTCGTTCAAACAGAAATGCTCGGCCACTCTCATTGGCATGCTTTGTAAAACCACCCTTTCTTCGGCAAGAGGATGTTTGAATTTGTTTGAAATGTTGAAGATGTTCGAACTTGCGGATTACATGGATCCATCACCGTGTGGCCCCAACCACATCTCCTCCCTCTTCGCATCGCAAGTCTTCAAAGGAGAACACCATGAAGCGTCGTCACCTCTTTGCAGGGATGGCTGGCCTGGCCGCCAGCACCCTGCTGCTCGCAGCCTGCGGCACGGGCCCCAGCACTTCCGCTGCCCCCACACCCACGGAAGATCCCTCAGGATCCATCACCTTCTGGTCCTCGTTGGCAGGCATGGACAAAGTTGCTGAAGCGTTCAACGCCAGCCAGGACAAGATCAAGGTCAGCTTCGAGACCATCCCCAACGGTGCCAACGGAGGCTATGCGAAACTCTCCACCGCCATCACGGCAGGCAATGGCCCGGACGTCGCCACCACCGAATACCCGCAACTGCCCCAGTTCGTCAGCAACAGCCAGGTGATTCCGCTCGATGGCCTCATCAACAAGGCCGAAACCGTGGACAAGCTCACGGACGAGACCAAGGCTTTGGTCCAGTTCGACGAGAAGACCTACGCGCTTCCGTACGATGCAGCCCCCATGCTCATGTGGTACCGAAAAGACATGCTGGCGAAAGCCGGCGTCGAGGTCCCTAAGACCTGGGACGAATTCGAACAGGCCGGAAAGAAGCTCAAGGCCGTAGCGCCTGACTCCTACCTGGCCAGTTTCAACCCCAACGAGGTAGCGGCGAGCGCAGGTCTGGCCTGGCAGGCAGGGGCCAAGTGGTTTGGTACCGAAGGCGACAGCTGGAAAGTCGGAGTGAACGACGAGGCAACCCAGAAGGTTGCCAACTACTGGCAGAAACTGATTGACCAGAAGATCGTCAAGGTCACCCAGGCCTACAGCGACGAGTGGAGTCTGGACCTCGCCAACAGCACAGTGGTTGGCGTCGTGGGCGCGAACTGGAGTGCCACTGGCATCCAGAAGCGCACCGAAGCCAGCGGTCAGAAGGGCCAGTGGATCGCTGCCGAACTGCCCAACTGGGGCAACGAATCCGGCGCGTTCTACGGCGGTTCCAGCTTCAACGTGACCAAGAGCAGCAAGAACCCGGCTGCGGCCGCCAAGTTTGTCGAGTTCCTCACCACCAACCAGGACGCCATCAAGGCCCGCGGCAACACCGGTTCCGCGTTCCTTGCCTTCCCGGGCCTGACGCCCGTGGCCCAGCAGGCCTATGACGCCAGCTACTTCGGCAACGACATCTACGAGGTCTTCACCAAGGCCTACGGCACCATCACCCCGGGCTGGCAGTGGGGACCCAACTGGGACATCACCAACACCGCCCTCAAGGACGCCTACGGCAAGCTCACCACCGGCGGCACCATCCTTGGCTCCGTCGATACCGCCCAGGACGCCACGGTAGCCAGCCTGAAGCAGGCCGGCCTGTCCGTCAAAGAGTAACTCCGCCAAAGAGTAGCTCCGTCACCGAGTAGCCACACAGGCAGGGGGCCTCTCCGGAGGCCCTCTCCCAGCTAGGAGAAACCCATGGCCACCCAGGCCCTCACCACCACAGTGCGCCGCCGAGGCCGTGCACTGGCGGGAACCGGCGGACGGACTGCCGCACTGTTCCTGGTCCCCTTCTTCGCGGTCTTCGCGATCGCCATGATCGCGCCGGTGATCTACTCCCTGGTGCTGAGCTTCCACTCTCAACAGAAGTCCGGGCTGGGCTTTGGGGAAGCCAAAACCGTGTTCGTCGGGCTTGAGAACTACGTGCAGGTCTTCCAGTCCGAAACGTTCATGGAGGGCATCGCCCGCCTTGGCTTGTACTGCCTGATCTACATTCCCTGCATGGTGGGCGGCGCCGTGATATTTGCCCTTCTCCTGGATGCGACGGTGGCAAAGGCCCGCAAACTGTTTCAGCTCCTGGTGTTCCTACCGCACGCAGTTCCGGGCGTCATTGCGGCGCTCATCTGGGCGTACCTCTACACTCCGGGCATCAGCCCACTGGTCCAGGCGCTTCAGGGCGGCGGCATCCAGATCAACTTCCTGGATGCGCACATGGTCCTCCCCTCCATCGTGAACATCGGCGTATGGGAGTGGACCGGCTACAACGTGATCATCCTCTTTACCGCCCTTCAGGCCGTACCCCGGGAAATCCTGGAAGCCGCACGTGTGGACGGTGCCGGCGAAATCCGCGCCGCCGTGAGCATCAAGTTCCCGCTGATCCTTCCAGCCTTGAGCGTCATCATGCTGTTCACCATCATCGGCACCCTGCAGCTGTTCACGGAACCCAACATCATCTCCAAGGCCACAGCATCAGTCACCAGTACTTGGGTTCCCAACCTCTGGGCCTATGACGCAGCCTTTATCCGCCACAACCTCAACCAGGCCGCGGCGGCTTCCATCATCATTGCCGGACTGGCCGCGATCCTGTCCCTGGCCGTGACCCGCCTTAGCTCCAGGATGAACAAATCATGAGCACCCCAACACTCTCCCGCCCCTGCAACACCACTCCTTCCAAGCAGGCTCTCCGCCGCCACGGCTCCCGTTCCAACCGAGGCAGTTCCAATGGGAGCAGTTCCAACCGCAGCGGCCGGTTTGCCAGCAAGCTCACTGTTAACGGCCTCCTGATCATCGGCTCCGCCTACATGGTGGTTCCGGTCCTGTGGCTGGTCTTCGCTTCCACCAAGAACGCAGCCGACCTCTACGGCACCAGCGCCTATGCCTTGGGGAACTTCTCCCTGTTCGAGAACATCGCAAACGTGGCCAACCAGGATGGCGGCCTCTTCTTCCGCTGGCTGGGAAACTCCGTGATGTATGCCGGCGTTGGTGCCGTCTTCGGCAGCCTGATATCGGTCATGGCCGGGTATGCGTTCGACAAGTTCCAGTTCCGATGGAAGGACTCACTGTTCGGCTTCGTGCTGGTGGGCGTCCTGATTCCCAACACCGCCACAGTGCTGCCCATGTACCTCCTGGCCTCCCTGGTGGGCATGACCAACACCATCTGGGCCATCCTCATCCCGGTCCTGTGCAACCCGTTCGGCGTCTACCTGGCAAGGGTTTACTCCGCCAGCTACGTGCCGGCCGAAACACTCGAGGCCGCACGCATGGACGGCGCCGGACCTGTCCGGTCCTTCTTCTCCCTGGGCCTTCCCATGATGATGCCCGGCTACATCACCATCGCACTGTTCCAATTTGTGGGCGTCTGGAACAACTTCATGCTCCCGCTGGTGATGCTCCAGGACCAGAAGCTGCTGCCCGTCAGCGTCGGCATCTCCATCTGGCAGGGCTACTCCGTCCCGCAGCCCGAATTCACGCCGATGGTCATCACGGGTTCCCTGTTGTCCATCCTTCCGCTGCTGGTGGCGTTCATCATGCTGCAGCGCTTCTGGAAGTCCGGCCTCACCGCAGGGAGCGTCAAGTGACTACCACTCCACTGAACGTCGCGCTCGCCATGGGTCCCGGCGTCGTATCCCGGGTCTTTCCCCGGCGCAGGTTGGAGACCATGCCGTCCGGCTTGCGGCTGCTCAGCCCGGAGCCCATGGAGGACTTCACCTCCCCACGTTCATTGGAGCTCCTGGCGGAGGCGGACATCCTCATCACCGGGTGGAACTGCCCGAGGCTCGACGCAGCCGCCCTGGCCGCGGCCCCGCGTCTGACCCATGTCCTCCACGCGGGCGGCACGGTAAAGCACCACGTGGGCGACGAATGTTGGGACAGGGGCATCGAAATCAGCACAGCCGCCGATGCCAACTCCATCCCCGTGGCCGAATACACCGTGGCCATGATCATCCTGGCCAACAAGCGGGTCCTCCAGATCGCCCGGAAGCTGCACACGGAGAAGACCGGGATAGAGCCAGACCGGGTGTTCCAGGACATGGGCAACTTCGGCAAACGGGTGGGCATCATCGGCGCCTCGAGGATCGGCAGGCACGTCATCCGACTCCTGAAGTCCTACGACGTCCAGGTAGTAGTAGCCGATCCGTTTCTGGACGATGCAGGGGCCGCGGCCCTTGGCGTCGAACGTATCTCCCTGGAAGAGCTCGTGGCGACTTCCGACGTCGTCAGCCTCCACGCGCCGTCGCTCCCGTCCACCCGCAACCTGATCCACCAAGGCCTGGTGGCCAGCTTCAAACCCGGAACCACATTCATCAACACCGCCCGCGGTGAACTGGTTGATCAGGACGCGTTGCTTCGGCGCGTCGAGGAAGGCGACCTGTACACCGTCCTGGACGTCACCACACCGTGGGTGCTCCCGGCGGATTCGGGCTTCTACACCCACCCCAACGTGTTGCTGACACCGCATCTGGCCGGCTCGCTGGGTGTGGAACTTGAGCGGATGGCTGTCAGTACCATCGAGGAAGCCCGTCGCATCTCACAGGGTCAACCACTCCTCCACAGGCTCCATCAGAGGGACCTCGCCTTCACGGCCTGACACGCACGACGGCGACATAACCCGCCGCGGCTGGCATACTCAATCCCATCGCTCCACCGGCTCAACAATGGGGGCATGAGTGCCAAACGATAAAGACCTCACAGGGGTAGGCGTCCGCTTCGTGGGGTCATCGGTGCAGGGATTGAGCACTGCCGAGGTCGCTGAGAGGGTCGCCGCGGGACAAACCAACGCGTTCGTCCAGGACACCAGCCGCAGCGTGTGGAGCATTGTCCGCGCCAACGTGCTCACCCTGTTCAACGGCATCATTCTGGCCTGCTTCATTGTCCTGTTCGCAATCGGTCGCTGGCAGGATGCCCTGTTCGGGTTCAGTGCCATTGCCAACGCGGTGATCGGCAGCGTCCAGGAGTACCGGGCCAAACGTGCCCTGGACCGCCTCGCCCTCCTGAACGCCCCGCACGCCAGGGTGATGCGCGACGGCTCCGAGGCCGAAATCGACCTGGACGACGTAGTGCTGGATGACACCCTGGTCCTCCGGGCCGGTGACCAGGTGCCCGCGGATGGGCTGGTGGCCGGAACCCGGGGCCTCCAAGTGGACGAGTCCATGCTGACCGGGGAATCAGACGCCGTGGAAAAGGCCGACGGCGATCGCGTCCTGTCTGGTTCCGTGGTGGTGGCCGGGGAAGGCATAGCAGTGGTGGACCGGGTGGGCGCGGATTCCTTTGCCAACTCCCTGGCGGCCGAAGCCAAGCGCTTCTCCCTGGTGGCCTCGGAACTTCGGTCCTCCATAGACCGCGTCCTGAAATGGGTCACCTGGTTTGTGGGTCCTGTGGCATTGCTGGTTCTGAATGCCCAGATGATCGCCCAGGGCGGGTGGGCCGAGGCTTCGGCGAGTGGCGCCTGGCGTGACGCTGCGACGGCGACCATTGCCTCCGTCGTCGCTATGGTTCCGCTGGGACTGGTGCTGATGACCAGCATTACCTTTGCCGTGGGGGCGGTGAAGCTGGCCCGGCAGCAAGTGCTGGTGCAGGAGCTTCCCGCAGTGGAGGGCCTGGCTCGGGTGGACATCATCTGCCTCGACAAAACCGGTACCCTCACCCAGGGCGACATCGTTTTCGACGCCGCGCATCCCCTGACCAACCGCCCTGGTTGGGAGGCCGTCCTCTCTTGGTACGGGGTGCAGAACGACGCAAACGCCACGGCCCGCAGCCTCGCCGGGCATTTCACCGAGCCACCAACCGAGCCCCCGACAGACCGGGTGCCGTTCTCGTCAGCGCGCAAATGGAGCGCGGTGATTTTCGACGACGGAATGTGGATCCTGGGCGGCCCCGAGATGGTGTTCCCGGGGGACAACTCCACCAATCCTGTGCGGCAGCAGCTGGCCTCTCAAGCCGCAGAGTTGGCCACCACCGGTCGCCGCACACTGGTCCTGGCCCACGGAACGCCCACCGATGACGAGACCGTGCCAACAGACGCCGTCCCGGTTACGCTCCTGACTTTCAAGGAGAACATCCGCCCTGATGCTGCGGAGACGCTCACCTACTTCGCGGCACAGGACGTGGATGTCCGCATCATTTCGGGGGACAACCCGCAGACTGTAGCCGCTATCGCCCGGGAGGTTGGGCTCGACGCGCCCCACGGCTTTGACGCCCGCGAACTGCCGGACGACGACCGGAAACTCCTGGAGATCATCAACAACCACGTGGTTTTCGGCCGTGTCACCCCGGACCAGAAGAAGCGGATCGTGGTGGTGCTCAAGGCCGCAGGCCGCACGGTGGCCATGACCGGCGACGGCGTGAACGATGCATTGGCCATCAAAGAAGCCGACATCGGTGTCGCCATGAACTCCGGTGCTGCAGCCACCAAGGCGGTGGCCCGGCTGGTGCTCCTGGACGGAAAATTCTCGCACCTGCCCAGTGTGGTGGCGGAAGGCCGGCAGGTCATCGCCAACATCGAGCGCGTCTCAATGCTGTTCCTGACGAAAACCGCCTACGCCACGTTCCTGGCCATCGCCTTCGGCATTCTCCTGTTGCCTTTCCCGTTCCTTCCCCGGCAGCTCTCAGTCACTGATGGTTTGACCATCGGCATTCCGGCGTTCTTCCTGGCCTTGCTGCCCAACGCCCAGCGCTATATTCCAGGGTTCCTTCGACGGTCACTCACGTTCGCCGTGCCGGCCGGTGTCTCCGTGACCTTGGGGCTTGCGTCCTACGCCCGTCTCGCCGCGAACCTGCAGATCCCGGAAGCGGAGATCAGGACCGGGTCAACACTCATCCTGACGATCATCGGCATCTGGATCCTGGTGGTGCTCTCACGTCCGGTCACACGCTTTAAGGGGCTGGTCATCGGCGCCATGATGATCGGGCTGATCCTGGTCTATTCGGTTCCGATCGCCCGGGACTTCCTCCAATTCACTGACCCAACGCTGCCCACTGCACTACTCGTCTTGGGAACGTCCGTAGCCTGCATCGCGCTTATTGAGATCGTCCGCTTCGTTCATCGCCGCGTTGCCTACCGGGATGCCCAGGAGGCACTGCATCAGCGGGTCTCGAAGTAGCGGCGTCCGCGTCCTACCCAGACCGGCACCAGCACGGCGACCGTGGCAATGGACTGGGAGATGACGGCCGACCAGTCTCCATCCCCGGCGATGGTGAGGTCCAGCACGGCAAAAGCCAATCCGAGCAGCATCACCGCAGTTGCGCCACGGCGGGCAGCCTCGCTTCCCCGCGCCACGCCGGAGGCCAGCCCGATCACCAACAGGCCGAACAGGATCATTCCGGCACCCAACAAGGTGATAGGCAAGGCGATGCCGCCGGACTGGGCTTCCGGGGTATAGCGCAGGAAAATCGTCAGGATCCCGAGCAGGATCTGGGCAATGCCACCGATGTACATCAGCACCACCGAAAACGTCACCACACCCGGCCGCTGAGGACGCTCCCCCTTGATCATGAACTGAGCATAGACGAGCCTCCACGCGGGCTGACACCGCCCCAGACGGGGTGACACCTCTTGTCACACTATTAACCACGCATTCACGCTGTCCTTGGGTCCAGTCAACCCCGGTTTCCTAGGCTCGACCTTATGGAAAAAATCTCCCGCAGGTCCCTCATTTCAGCCGGCTTGGGTGCCGGACTCGTCGCCGGCGTGTCAGCCGCCATGCCGCAGGCCGCCGTCGCGGTGTCAACAGCGGACGACGCCGGTCTCCGCACCGATCCGTTCACGCTTGGCATCGCCTCGGGCGAACCGTGGCCCGACGGCTTCGTCATCTGGACCCGCCTGGCGGTGAATCCCGTGGCCGAGGACGGACTGGGCAGCATGCCTTCCCGCCCGGTCGCTGTCGCATGGGAAGTTGCCGAAGACCCGGCGATGCGCAGGGTAGTAGCCCGCGGCGTCGAACAGGCCAGGATCGAAACCGCCCACTCGGTGCACGCAGAGCTCAAGGGCCTCCGGGCGGGCCGCGAATACTTCTACCGTTTCCGCACCGGGCGGCACCTGAGCGAGGTTGGCCGCACGCTGACGAGCCCGGCGCCCGGTGAGACTCCCGCTGCCTTGGCCATGGCGTTCGCCAGCTGCGCCCAGTACGAGCACGGCTACTTCACTGCGTACAAGCGGCTGGCCGAGGACCACCCGGACCTGGTGCTGCATCTTGGCGACTACCTCTACGAATACAAGAAGGACAGCTACGTGATCGGCGGGGGCAACCCGCGCGATCACGAGGGTCCCGAGACCAGCACGTTGGCGGGCTACCGCCAGCGGCACGCGCAGTACAAGTCCGACGCCGATCTCCAGGCATCGCACGCGATCGCACCGTGGCTGGTGGTGTGGGATGACCACGAAGTGGACAACAACTGGGCGGACGAGATCCCCGAGAACAACGACGCGAGCCAGCTCAACGACACCACGGAGCATTTCCGGCAGCGCCGCTCGGCAGCATTCCAGGCGTACTACGAGAACATGCCGCTGCGCCGGTCATCGGTCCCCGCTGGATTCGACATGAAGATCTACCGCACCATCCAATGGGGCCAGCTGGCCAACTTCCATATGATGGACACCCGCCAGTACCGCGACGATCAACTCGCGGGCGACGGCTGGCGGAAGAACGTGGCCGAACGCCTGGACGAGAACCGCACCATCACCGGCGCCGAGCAGGAGAAGTGGCTGCTGGACGGTTTCAAGAACTCCACCCAGCGGTGGGACATCCTGGGCCAGCAGGTTTTCTTCGCCGAGCGGGACCGGGACAAGGCACCGGACATTGATGACGTCTCCATGGACGGCTGGGACGGGTACGCTTCCTCCCGCCGCCGCATCACCCAAGGGTGGATTGACGCGAAGGTGCGCAACGCCGTCGTACTCACCGGCGACGTTCACCGGCACTGGGCCGCAGAGCTCAAGGTGGATTACAAGGACCCGGCGGCAGCAGTGGTGGGCACGGAGCTGGTGTGCTCGTCCATTACCTCCACGGGCGATGGCACGGGGTCCACCACCGATCCCACCATGGCCTGGAACCCCCACCTGAAGTTCTACAACGACAACCGCGGCTACGTGAACACCCGCATCACCAAGGACGCCATGACCGCGGACTTCCGTGTGTTGGACTACGTCACCACCCCGGGCGCTCCGGTCAGCACCAAGTCGTCCTACACGATCACCGACGGAGTCCCCGGCCTCGCCTGATCCACCCCTCGATCGATTGGAGTTACCCCTGAATCCCAGTGACTACGGAGAACAGCGGGAGTAGCCTAGTTCCAGTTGAAGTAGTGGATCTCTGTCCGGCTGGGGTTCTGCCGTGGGCCATGTGCGTTCGTCGCTGTCCGACCTCCTGGGGGTACTTTCCGACGCCGTCGCCCCTCAGCATGTACGGTTCGACGACGGGTCCCCCACCGCCGTCGTTCCCCCACCTGACGCTCCGGTCACCGTCCGGGCCGTCACGCTCAACCGCGTGGGCAGGTCCCGGCGCGAAGGGCCTGTCCTGGATCTTGAGCTGAGGGTGGCCGTGGAATGTCACGGTCCGGAACAGCTGGACAACATGGAGCAATTGCTGCTGGCCGTGGAACTCCACAGCCAGTACTCCGTAGTGTCCAACGGCGAGTTTCGGCCCGAGGAGTACTCCGGGGCCATCCAGCAAGGTCTGGGGTTCCTGGTGCGCATCCCGGTATCCCTCCGATTCGAAGAACCTTCCGACCTTCCCGCCCAACCTGTCACGGGCAAACCGGCTGCTGGCCGCCGGATCCGGGGAAGGCTGGTGGACGCACACAACAAAGGCATCCCCGACGCTTATATCCACGCCCATTCATCGGCTACGGCCGCGGTCAGTGATGCGACCGGGCACTTTGAGGTTTTGGCGTCCGCCGACGAGCTTCAGCACTTCGCTGTTGCGGTGGACGGCACTGAACGGGAAGTTTCGGCCAGCATTAGGAGACTTCCTGTGACCATTCGTTGGCTCTGATACTGGCATCATTGGGCACTGATTCCGGAACCATTTACTCGGGCAGGCCGCTCCCATGAAATGATCAACCATGCGTCCGATGCAGCACTCCAGCAAACTCCAGAATGTCCGCTACGAACTCCGTGGACCCATCCTCCAAGCGGCCAAGGCCATGGAGGCCGAGGGGCATCGCATCCTCAAGATGAACCTCGGGGACACAGCACCATTTGGGCTGGAGGCACCGGAGTCTGTTGTGGTGGACATGATCCACCATCTCCGCGGAGCTCAGGGGTACAGCGATTCCAAGGGCATCTTCTCAGCCCGCACCGCCATCTCGCAGTACTACCAGACGCGCGGACTGATGACCATCGGCGTCGAGGATGTCTTCATTGGCAACGGCGTCAGCGAGCTCATTTCCATGACCCTGCAGGCGTTCATGGAGAACGGTGACGAGATCCTTATCCCCGCCCCGGACTACCCACTGTGGACCGCGGCCGTGACGCTCACCGGCGGCAACCCCGTGCATTACCTGTGCGATGAGGAGGAGAACTGGTGGCCGGACATGTCCGACGTCGAAGCCAAGATCACCCCGCGCACCAAGGGTATCGTCATCATCAACCCAAACAACCCCACCGGCGCTGTCTATCCGCGCCACATTCTGGAGCAGTTCGCCGCGCTTGCCAGGAAGCACGACCTCGTCCTGTTCTCGGACGAGATCTACGAGAAGATCCGGTACGTGGACGCACCGCATATTCATACGGCGGCTGTTGCTGACGACGTCTGCGTCCTGACGTTCAGCGGGTTGTCCAAGGCGTACCGAATGCCCGGGTACCGCGCCGGCTGGGTTGCCGTCACCGGCCCTCTAACGGCCACCGCGGCCTATCGGGAATCCTTGGAGCTGCTGGCCTCGCTGCGATTGTGCGCCAATGTCCCTGCCCAGCACGCCATCCAAACATGCCTGGGTGGATACCAAAGCATCGAAGCGCTCATTCGTCCCGGCGGCCGGCTCCGCGATCAGCGGGATCTGGCTTGGAAACTCCTCACCGCGATCCCGGGCGTCAGCTGCGTTCCGGCAGCCGGTGCCATGTACCTTTTCCCGAAGCTGGATCCGGAGATCTATCCCATCGAGAGCGACGAGAAGTTTGTCCTCCAGCTCCTGCAGGAGCAGAAGATCCTGGTCTCACACGGCACCGCTTTCAACTGGCCCACGCCCGACCATTTCCGCTTCGTGATCCTGCCCGCCGTGGAGGACATCGAGGAAGCAGTGCGCCGGATCGACCATTTCCTCGCCGCCTACCGGAACCGCCCTGCGGACTCACCCAACTAGGGGGAAGCACTTACAGAGCCGGGTCCACCATGGTCATTCCGGCAGGGCTGGCCTTGTCGAAGCCAGGCAGCAGTGCAGCAGCTTCTTCCAAGCCAATGGTGCGTTCGATGAGCATCTGCGGCTGGAGCGCACCCTGTTCAATGAGCGCCAGCATGCCCGGATAGTCCACAGCGGCCATTCCGTGACTGCCCAAAAGGTCCAGTTCCCAACCGATCACCCGCGCCATGGGAACTTGCGGGTTGCCGTCGATGGACGGCAACAAACCAATCTGGACGTGGCGGCCGCGCCTTCGGAGGCTAAGGATCGCGTCGGCGCAGGTCTGTTCACTCCCGACGGCGTCCACCGCCACGTGGCTGCCCCCACCGGAAAGGACGTTGACTGCGGCCGGAATATCCGCACCATCAGCAAGGACAGTATGTTCGGCGCCCAAGCGTGCGGCCACGGCCAAAGCCTCAGGGTTCCGGTCCACGGCAATCACCCGTGCGCCCATGGCCTTGGCGATCATCACAGCGCTCAGCCCTACGCCGCCGGCGCCAACTACAGTGACCCATTCTCCGGCTTTCACTTGCGCACGGGCTGCCAACGCACGGTAAGCGGTGGCGAAGCGGCAGCCGAGGCTTGCCGCCGTCGTATATTCAACGCTGTCAGGAATGGCAACCAGGTTGCTGTCGGCGGCGTGCAGGGCCACAAATTCGGCGAAGGAACCCCAATGGGTGAAACCAGGCTGCTGCTGGTCCGGGCAGACCTGAGCATCGCCGGCCAGGCACCATTCGCAGGTGCCACATCCGCAGACGAAGGGCACGGTGACGCGGTCGCCCACCTTCCAGTGCTGGACGCCTTCCCCGACGGCGTCGATGACACCTGCGAGCTCGTGACCCGGTACGTGGGGCATTGCGATGTCATCGTGGCCTGCCCAGGCGTGCCAGTCGCTGCGGCACATGCCTGTCGCCAGCACTTTCACCACCACGCCTCCAACGGGGGCCTTGGGCTTGGCTACTTCCCTGACGTCGGGCTGGGTCCGGACCTCATCAAAAACTACTGCGCGCATCGACTGACTCTAACAATTTGCCGCAGCTGTCACACTTTCGGCCCAGTATCCGACATCCCTGTTGTAAGGCACCATCTCTGAAGGGACGTCAGCATGACCCGCATCAATATCGGCCGCAGCAACAAACTCGGCTACGCCGCCGTCATCGGGCTGGAAGGCTATGCCCGCAAGTCGGTCGATCCAGATCTCTATGAACTGATCAAACTTCGCGCCTCCATACTCAACGGCTGCGGCTTCTGCGTGGACATGCATGCCACGGACGGCCGGAAGCGCGGGATTCCGGAGAGGAAGCTGCATGCCGTGGCGGCGTGGCAGCATTCGAAAGTGTTCTTCGACGCTCGCGAACAGGCCGTACTTGCCCTGACGGATGCCGTAACCCAGCTGGGCCCGGAGACAGTCACGGACGAGATTTGGAACGCTGCTGCCACCCATTTCGACGACAGCCAGATGGGTGGCCTGATTCTGGCAATTTCGACCATCAATGTGTGGAACAGGATCGCCGTCAGCACGCAAATGGAGCCGCCGGTAGATGAGAAGAATCCGCTGGTCTGAACGGTAGCGTTGGCAGCATGACTCTTGCGGTGTCAGCCACGTCGGCGTGGCAGAGCGAACGGAATCGCCTCCTGGGGATCGCTTACAGAATGCTCGGCGACTTCGGGCATGCGGAGGACGTCGTTTCCGAGGTGGCGATCGACGCCGTGCAGCGGGAACGCAAACCCGATGCGGTCGGCGTGGATTCCTGGCCGGCGTGGCTGACAACTGTCTGTGTGCGGCGCTCTATTGACCGGGTTCGACAACTCGCCGCAGTGCGCGAGGAGTACACCGGGCCTTGGCTGCCCGAACCAGTGGATGCGTCCGAACTTCCGGAAGAAACCGTAGCCAACCGCGAACTCCTGTCCTTGACCCTGCTGCACCTGGCCGAGCAATTGGCGCCTGAGGCCAGGGCGGCGCTCGTGTTGCACCGGGCCTTCGCAATGTCCGCCCCGGAAATCGCGGACATCCTGGAAAAATCCCCTGCCGCCATCCGCCAGATGATTTCACGGGCCGAACGTCGCCTCGAGATCGATCCTGAAGCCCCCGCTCCCCGGGCCAAGGATCGTGCAGCCTTGGAGAAGCTGGTTCGTGCCATCGAGCTGGGTGAGATTGACACGGTTGTCGCCATGCTGGATCGGGACGCCGTTCTCTGGGCCGACGGCGGCGGCAAGGTCAAGAGCGCCATGAACCCGCTGTTCGGGGCGGCCAGGATTGCGCGGTTTTTTGCGGGCATCCTCGGGAAAGCGGTGCTTTTCGATCCCGTGCAGCCGGTACGTGCTTGGGTCATCGAGGTCAACAGCGATGCGGCCTTGGTGCTCAGGCATCATGGCCGCTCCGACATCCTGGTGATCAACACCGGATCGGATGGCAGCATCCGTGAACTGCGCCAAGTGTCCAACCCGGACAAGCTGACGCGGGTCTCGCTGCACGGGTAGCTCAGGAGGCTACAGCTACTCTGGTCATTCGCGAGCGCCGCAGGCGTGCTACCAGCGTGGCGGCGAGTAACGCCGTCGTGATTTCCAGTCCGATGACCAGCAAAAGTCCGACGGCGCCGGACGTGTCACCAACGTTCGACGACGGTCCCCCACCGTGAGCGTGTCCGGAACCGCCCGCGCCCAACAGCAGGACAGCATGGAGCCCCACCATCGCCAGAGCCGAGATGGTCACTTGATGGAGCGCTCCCACCTTGCTGTGGCGCCAGATGTGAACGGTGCAGGGAATGCAGACGGCCGCCAAACCGATCATCAGGATGCCCAGCCAGGCCTGGTGGTGTCCCGCGCCTGCGAGCCACAGATGCACCAGGCAGGAGACAGCCGTGAGGGCCGCGCAGATCCGGGGGTGCAGGACAGGCCCGGAGCCCCGGACCCGTCCTGCCGTTGTTGTCATTGTGGATGTCCCATTGCGTTTTAGTGGCAATGCCCAGCGGGCTCGCCATGTTCGCCACGCCCTTCGGCGTGGGCGGCTGAAGCGGAACTGTGGCAGCTCGAACCCGAGGCGCTGGCCGGCACGTCCAGCACCGGGCTGCGGTCGAAGAAGCCTTCCGGGCGTAGCTTGAAGCCGACAGTATCCACGGGCATGATGGGCCAATCTTCCACACGCGGGAAGTGCGTGAGGCCGAAGGTGTGCCACACCACGATGTCCTGGCCGTCGATCTCGCGGTCCTGGGCGACGTAGGCCGGCAAGCCGGCACCGCCGGAGTGCTGGTTCACGAAGTCGCCCGTGGGATAGCGCTCCTCGTCGGCGTAGCGCGTGACCCACAGATCCTTGGTGGCGAAAGCAGCGCGCTTCGCGATGGACGAGCCAGGGTCAGCCAGCAGCGTGGGCTGGTTCTCTGCATGGAGTTTGTAGCCGACGGGCTCGCCAAGACGATTCTTGGACTCCGGGTTGGAGATGATCCACGTCCTGCCTGCGCGCGCATCGGCTTCACGGACGGCTTCGGTTTCTCTGGCCAGGAGTGTGCGCTTGCGGGAGAACGCGTTGCCGCGCTCGTTGCCTTCGCCCATTGCCTGGCGGACCACGTCTTCTTCCTCCACGCGGTTGGTGAACCCGTCAATGGCCATGTCCAGGCGCGCGCTGAAGAGGTGCTGGTGGAAGGGCGCACCCAGTCCCGGGGCCAGCTGTGAGATGTTGTCCGATCCGCCTTCAGGAAACGCGCTGGTGAACACGACGCCGGTGGCCTTGGCTTCGAACTCGATGGTGCCGTCCAGGTAGAGGTACCAGTAGAAGCCGTAGTCGTAGTTGCCGATGGTGGTGAAGAAGGAAATCACCAGGCGGCGGTTGCGGCGGGTGTAGTTGATACCGGTCCAGAGGTCGGAGTGCTTGGAAAGGATGCCCCAGTCTTCCTCGTGCATGCAGATGCCGTTGCGGATTTCGCGGGGGTTGCCGAAGGCGTCGCTGATGACGGGGCTGAGGTAGGTGATGTCGCCCAGGCAGTCGCAACCCAGTTCCAGAGAGTTGGCGTACTGGCCTACGAGGTATTCGCCGGTGTCGAAGTAGTTCTGCCAGGACCTGATGGGTGAAGGGTCTCCGTAGGGCACCACCATTTCCGCGATGGAGGCACGGTTGATGATGGGCCTGAGCCGGTCGCCGTCCTGGAACGCGAGGTTGTGGAGGACCACTCCTTCGCGGACATCGAAGCCTACGTCCACGCTCCACTTCTCCCACTCCACGTGGTTCCCATCCGTGACCGTGAAGCTGGGGCCTTCTGGTTGGGTGATGCTGATGGGCTTCTGGGTTTCGCGGAGCGGACCGGTCAGTTCGGGGTCTGTGTAATTTCCGTGCTCCGCCGGGATGGGCATGACGCCGAGATCGATGACCTGGGTGACTTCTCTGTTGACCACATCCACGTAAGCCACTAGGCCGTCCACGGGGTGGGCCCAGGCGCTGTCCTCGGGGAAATCCTGTACGAACGCAAGACCGCGGAGGATGCGGCGGCCTTTCTCTTCGGCGTACTCAAAGACGCCCGCGGACAGCGGAGCCACACGGACCTTTTCAACGTCCAGGTCCCGGGCTGCCAGCGCGGCGAGCCAGCGCTCATCAGTAGCGAGGAGCGTCTCCACTACTTCGAATTCCTCTTCCAGGACGGGCAGTTCGCCGGAGACCTTGGTGTCCAGTTCTGTTGCGGAGAGGATCTCGCCGCGGGTCACGGAGACCAGGACGTCGGCGGGTGCCCCGCCGGAGATGTCGTGGATGAAGGCGCGGAAGCGGCGGTCCTGCTCCGGCTGGTTGCGGGACGGGTCCACCAGCCCAAGGTAGGCGATCCGGTGTCCGTCACCGAGGAGACCGGCGGCCTGCAAGATCCCCTGCACCTGCGAAATTTCGGCGCCCGTTGCCAGGCCGTACTGGTTTACTGTCTCAGTTGCTGTGGGCGTCATGGCTGCCTCTTGTCCGGGACCTATGATGGGTCAGGATTTATTTTCTATAGGTGTAGAGAATAACCAAAACGTAAGATGGGTCACAAGACCTGTCCGCCATTTATTTTTTTGGGAGCCCCTCCAGTGCCAAAGATTGTTGACCACGATCAACGACGCCTCGAACTGGTGGACGCAACTTGGAGGATCATCGCCAGGTTGGGCATGGAAGGTGCCACCATGCGGGAAATCGCGGAGGAAGCAGGCTTCGCCAACGGCGCCCTCAAGCCCTACTTCCCCACAAAGGACCTGCTGCTCACCTCGGCGTTCGGCCACGTCTTCAACCGCACCAATCAGCGCATCGCCACCATGACCGAGGGGCTGTCAGGCGTGACGGCACTCCGCGCATTCTGCGCTGAAGTTCTGCCGCTGGATGAGGAACGCGTCAACGAGGCCCGCATTGTGATTCCGTTCTGGCAGAAGGCCCTCAACGACGCTGACATGGCTGCGCTCCACAGCGAGTCCATGAGCCAGTGGCACACCACCATCACCGCGCACACCGCAGCAGCCCGCGCGGCCGGTGAGATCAAAGCCCCCATCGGGGACGCCGCCGTCGCCGATCACCTGCTGAACATGATGCTGGGGGCGCAGATCGTCGCCGCGCTTTCCCCCGCAGAGCATTTCTCCCAGGATCTTTCCGGACAGCTGGATAACTACCTGGCACTGCTGGCCGCTTAGTTCGTAGCGCCGGGCTCTACCCGGCCCCTATTACATATTGGTAGCGGAAGCGCTATGAATATGAAATCTACACAGCGCCGCCCCCCATTACATATTCATAGCACCTGGCCAACATGCTTGGTCGCCTTGCAAATGAACCGGAGTTGATGGAACAGGTACCGGAAGGCGCCGAGGGCGTGGAACGTCTGCGGATCTCGCTGAATTAGCGGCTTAGCTGGTGGCGCCCGAGGCCACCACGCCGACGCCAAGCCCGGCGATCACGCCGCTACTGACATGCTCGACGACGGTGCTCAGCTTGGGGCGCTTAAGCCACCGCATCGCCTTGAACGCGACGACGGCGATCATCGAAAGATAGGCGAAGGCGATGACAGCCACCACGACGCCGAGGATGAGCGAGGTGCCCATGGTGTCGCCGCCGTGCGGGATGAACTGCGGGACCACGGCCAGATAGAACAGGCCAACCTTGGGGTTGAGGAGCGTGGACAGTGCCCCTGCTCCCAGCGCGGAAAGCCGGCTGTACGGGAGGGGCGCCTCCGGGGCAGAACCGTCGACACCCGCTTTGGCCGCTTTCCGGGATTTGATGAAGGAGGAAACGCCCAAATACAGCAAGTACAGGCCGCCTGCGATCTTGACCCAGCGGAACAATTCCGCGGACTGCTCCAGGATGGCGGCCAGGCCAACACCCACCAGCCCGGCCCAGACGATCGCCGCCGCTGAAGACCCGGCGGCCGCAGCGATTCCCGCGCTGGGCCGGTTCAGCGCGATCCGCAGCACGAGGAATGTGTCCGGACCGGGAGTGACGGACAAGACGAGGCAGAGACCGGCGAAGGCTGCAAGGGAAGCAAGAGTCACAAGCTCGATTATCGGGCACGGCGGCACGCACGGAAAGCGTTCGCTTCCCGTCAAGGGCTGTTCGTGCATAGACAAGGCCCAGGCGCGTGACGCCGACCACACTGTAAACATCGCCGCGCGCCTCACTGGCCGCCAAGACTTACTACCCGAGCGGAGTACCAATGGAGACTTACGACGCCCTGCTGGCCTCGATCACCCCGGCCACTGGCCAGAACAGCCGTACCATCCTTGACCCGGCCACGGGCGAGGCTGTTGGCCAAGCCCCTGTTCACACCGTCGAGGACCTCGAAGCCGCCATCACCGACGCCGCTACCGCCCAACCTGCGTGGGCTGCCTTGGGCCACGACGCCAGGTCCGCTGCGCTCATGAAGGCGGCCGACGCCGTCGAACGTTCCGCCGAAGAACTCGCCCAACTCCTCTCCCGCGAGCAGGGCAAGCCCCTGAACGGGCCGAACGCGCGCTTCGAAGTCGGCGCGTGCGCCGCCTGGCTTCGGGCCACCGCTGCCACGCCGCTTGATCCTGAAACCGTGGTGGACGATGGCGAAACCCGCGCCGAACTGCACTACCGGCCCATCGGCGTCGTGGGTGCCATTGGCCCGTGGAACTGGCCCATGATGATCACCGTCTGGCAGATCGCGCCGGCGCTGCGTATGGGCAACGCCGTGGTGGTCAAGCCCTCCGAGTACACCCCGCTGTCCGTGCTGGCACTGGCCTCGATCATCAACCAGGAACTGCCGGAAGGCCTGCTTTCCGTGGTCTCCGGCGGGCGCGACGTTGGCGAAGCGCTGGCCTCACACGACGCCATTGGCAAGGTCATGTTCACCGGTTCCACCGCCACGGGCAAGGCGATCATTCGCTCCTCGGCCGATACCGTCAAGCGACTCACGCTGGAACTCGGTGGCAACGACGCCGGCATCGTCCTGCCCGATTCCGATCCCAAGGCCATTGCTGAGGGGTTGTTCTGGGGCGCATTCATCAACACAGGCCAGACCTGCGCGGCCCTGAAGCGCCTCTACGTGCACGAGTCCCAGTACGACGCTGTGTGCTCCGAGCTCACTGCTGTTGCTGCGGCTATGCCGATGGGTAACGGCCTTGATGAGAACAACGTTCTGGGCCCGCTGCAGAACCGGCAGCAGTACGACATCGTAGCCAGGCTGGTGGAGGCCGCTAAGGAATCCGGCGCCCGCGTGCTGATCGGTGGCAACCCCGAACACGACCAGCCGGGCAACTTCTACCCCACCACGCTGGTGGCCGACATCGACAACGACAACCCCTTGGTAGCTGAGGAACAGTTCGGCCCGGCGCTGCCGATCATCAAGTACAGCACCGTTGACGAGGCAGTCGCCAAGGCGAACGCGCTCGACGTCGGACTGGGCGCCTCAGTTTGGTCCTCAGACTTGGGTGCCGCGCGCGAAGTCGCTTCCCGTATCCAGGCCGGCACCGTGTGGATCAACAAGCACGGAGCCGTGGATCCCCGCGTCCCGTTCGGTGGCGCGAAGCAGTCCGGCTATGGCCTGGAGTTCGGAGCCGAGGGCCTCAAGGCTTTGGGGGTCCCGCAGGTCATCAACGGCTGACGGCACCATCCCGAAACCAGGTAGCAGCTCACGCCCTTTGGGCTTTCCCCTCAGGGCGTTAGCTGCTGCTTGGTTGGGGTTCCCGGGGTCCCGGCCGGGGTCTCGGAACGGTAGGAGAAGCCTTGTTCCGGCCCGAGCCCGAAATAGTGCCTGAAGTTGTAGATCAGCGGTTCCCACTGAGCCGGATCAATGTGCTGGGTATTGGGCAGGACCAAGGATTCGTGCACATGGATCTTCTCCACCTGGCATTCGACGACCGCAAATTCTCCTGCACCGGATGCAGAGATGCTTGTGGCGCGGGCTTCAAGTTGAATGCCGCACTCCTCTACGCGCGGCGGACGAACACCAACCGAGCCCTGGCTGCTGAGTCGGGCGGCAGCAAACTTGTTGGCCTCGAAGGTAGTCCGGGCAGGTTTCGTCGGTGGCACCGGATTCGCTCCTGTCAGTGAAGCGAGCCGCTCGACAGCCGGCCAAAGGTGGGGCTCGGGGTAATTCAAGGTCAGCTCCGGGCGTGAGCGGAGGTTGCTGATGGTATGCCCGTCTTCCCCTAATCCCAGGACAATGGTGCGGCCAAGGGCCCAGGCGGAGGAGATCGGCGCGAGGTTGAAGGATCCATCGGAATTCTCAGTGCAAACCAAGACCACGGGTGTGCCGAAGTAAAGGATTTTGGGTTCCAATTCAATATGCGATGACATGGTTTAGAAGCGTAGGGCGCCAACGGTTCGGCGCTGACCGAACCATGCAGGGCCAATAATGGATGCATGGCTACCGACGTTCTTCCTGCTGGAGAAGGGTTTGCTTCCCTGGCTGCACTGTTTGCTGACAAGACTCGTGCGACGTTCTGCCTGACGCTCTTGGACCGGCGCGCATGGACCGCCTCCGAACTGGCACATTACGCCCAGGTGCCGAAGTCTTCAGCCACCGAGCACCTCAACAAGCTCATCGGAGCAGGGATACTTGCGGAGATACGCCAGGGCAGGCACCGTTACGTGCGGCTGGAAGATGCCCGGATCGCGGAGCTGATCGAGACCATGGCCAGCCACGTCGTGCCGGTTCCCAGCAATCGCCGCTCGTACACATCCATCACTCGCGACCAAGCCCTGAGGCGGGCCCGCACGTGCTACGACCACCTTGCAGGGGACCTGGGGGTCAGTTTGATGAGCGCCCTCGTCGCCAGGAACATCATTAACGTCGACTCCGGGGTACGGCTGACCCCCGAAGGTGAGCAGGATCTGGCGCGGGCCGGAATCTCAATCGAGCGAGCAGGAACAAGACCGCTGATACGAACCTGCTTGGACTGGACCGGGCGCCAGTACCATGCAGCTGGGCTGGTGGGCGGGGCGATCTGCAGGCATGCCCTTGCCAGCGGTTGGGTGCTTCCCATTCCTCAAAGCCGGGCCTTGAAGATCACCGAACTCGGCGTGACGGAAATGAAACGGCACTTCGGCCTCGATCTAGCGCGGGAAGAATCGAACTGACGCGGGGAGAAGGGCGGCTGCAAGGATGACCGCCCCACACCCGACCATTGCAACGCCGGCCCACGACGGGTCACAGCGGATCAGGATCGCCGCTGCCACAGCAACGACTCCGGCCCCTGCGAGTAACGGTCGCCGGGCGCTTGCGCCCCACGCCAGGAGCGAGGCACCGAAGAACGGGCTGTACTGGAACCCCAAGGCGACGTCGGCGAAGAAGAAGGCAACGGCCACAAAGCACATGAGCCCGGACGCGCCGGTCCGGTGAGCCAGCCTTCGACAGTAGAGGTAGACGGCGAGCGCTGAAAGAAGGCTCAACCCATGGGACGCGAGGTGCCACGGCTCTGATGCCAGCACATTCTCGCCCAATAACGCTGATAGCAGGAAGGCCCAAACGAGCGTGAACAGGCCGATGGACGTGCCCGCAAACCTTGCAACCCGCTGTTCGTTGACATTGTTTGTTGCGCTACTTCTGAACGCTGTCGCAGTCGCCATCGGCCGCCCCCAATCCTTGTTGCGAACCTAGGGTCGGTGGCACCCACTTGTCCAGTCACAGGGTGGACTCGTTTGGGTTGCCGGGTGCTCCGCGTGTAACCATGAGCACCATGGCCCAGAAGATTGCGTACCAAGGTGAGCCCGGAGCCAATTCGGATCTTGCCTGTAAGGAAATGTTCCCCGAGCTCGAGAGCGTGCCGTGCGCAAGCTTTGAGGACGCCTTTGAACTGGTGTCCACCGGGGACGTCGATCTGGCCATGATTCCCATCGAAAACTCCATCGCCGGGCGTGTGGCCGATATCCATGTCCTGCTCCCCCAGTCCAAGCTGCAGATCGTTGGCGAGTACTTCCTGCCCATTCGCTTCGACCTTCTGGGTATTCCGGGCAGCACCATCGAGGGAGCTACCGAAGTCCACAGCCACATCCATGCCCTGGGGCAATGCCGCAGGATCATCCGGGAAGCGGGGCTCAAGCCCGTGATCGCCGGCGATACTGCCGGTTCAGCCCGCGAGGTCCGGGACTGGAATGATCCCCGCAAGCTGTCCCTGGCTCCGCCTCTCGCCGCTGGCCTGTACGGTCTCGAAGTCCTGGCTTCCGGCGTCGAGGACGATCCCACCAATACCACCCGCTTTGTTGTCCTGGCCCGGGAACGCGAGCTCCCTACCAAGGACGAGCTGCCCGGCCCTGCGATCACCAGTTTCGTCTTCCGGGTCCGCAACGTTCCCTCGGCCCTTTACAAAGCACTGGGTGGCTTTGCGACCAATGGCCTCAACATGACACGGCTGGAAAGCTACATGGTGGGCGACGAGTTCGCTGCCACCATGTTCCTCTCCGACGTCGAAGGCCACCCCGAAGACGCCCGTCTCCGCCGGGCCTTGGAAGAACTGGAGTTCTTCACTACCGAGGTCCGCGTTCTGGGTGTTTACGCCGCGGACGGTTACCGGGAACGGAACACCGTCACCGTCTGATCTACCCTTGATCCCGGGGGGAATGCTGACGTGAAGAAGAAGTCAAAACAGTGGGATCCGCGGATCCTCTACGGCGGAATGATCGCGGTCATTTTGGCCACCTTTGTGTGGATGGCCCACAGCACCTTGCTTGGGGCATCCTTGTTCTTCGCCCCAGGGGCGACTTACACCTTTCTCCTCTTTCGGGTACTGCCCCAGTCATCGCGCGCTTCCATGCTGATGCTCTGTGCATTGCCCTTGGCATCCTATTCAGCGCTTTCGTTTGAGGACGGTCTAGGGATTCCTGCCGCCGCATCGTGGTTCTTGGGTGTCATCGCCGGGGGAATTGCAAGTGGATACCCGTGGTCAGGAAGAAGGAGTCCGGCGGGGAAGAAACCCAGTGGAAGCATCGAAGCCGGCAAGGAATCCGTTGGAGGCCAGCGTCAGGCGCTAATTAATGGATCCTGCGCGGCCGTCTTGATAGGGGCCGGCCTTGCCCACTTCATCTTCCAGAGCCCGACGGCGGCAGTCGGCGCCGTTTTGGCAGGCGCCTTGATCTGCGGCTGGGCATTGTTCCGGTTTCCACCATCGGCCGCGACCAGGAACGCACTCCTTTTGATCATCCCCGTGGAGTTCTTTTTGCTGGCATTCCTGGGAAGTAATACCAGCCAGATGGCTCTTCCGTTCGTGTGGACGTACGGTGCCCTGGCTGGTGTCCTCTTGGGAGGGCATTATTGGAGCGGCCCGCTTCGGGGCACACCCCGGCCACCGTTCAGCAGCCAGGAGAAACGGCGACGTAAGCGCAAAAAGGTGCGCCGGTCGCGGGACAAACAGAAACAGAACAAGGTGCCCGCGGGGCGCTGTTGACCATCAGGCCATCCGTTTTGCCATCGTCGGGCGGCGGGAACCGTATCGCTCGCATGAGCACCGAACCCGCCGCCGGACAATGGCGCGACACCCTGCTGCTCGAGCGCCGCTCGCCGGTGGACGGCTAACACCTAGCGACCCACCGGTGCCTCTTCTTCGCGAGGCTGAACAGCGTCCGCGGAAGCCGAACGCCCCAGCTTGCTCGGCCACCAGATCTTGCTGCCGATGTCGTACGCGAGGGCAGGTACCAGCAAAGACCGGACCAACACGGTATCCAGCAACACACCGAACGCCACGATAAAGGCGAGCTGCACCAGGAACATGATGGGGATGACCCCAAGTGCGGCGAAGGTAGCGGCCAGGACCACACCGGCGGACGTGATGACACCCCCAGTAACAGCCAGCCCCCGCAGGATTCCCGGGCGGGTCCCATGCTTCAACGACTCCTCGCGGACACGGCTCATCAGGAAGATGTTGTAGTCCACGCCCAGTGCCACCAGGAACACGAAGCCGAACAACGGCACGGTGGCATCGGCACCCGAGAATCCGAAGACCCCGTTGAACACCCATGCCGAGACACCCATCGCGGCGCCGTAGGAAAGCACCACGGACAGCACCAGCAACACCGGTGCCACCACGGATCGAAGCAGGAGCATCAGGATAAACAGGATGACGATCAGCACAATCGGGATGATGACCACGAGGTCGCGCTGCGCCGTGGTGTTCGTGTCCAGGGCGGTGGCCGTGACGCCACCCACCAACGCGTCGGCGTCGACTTCCTTGACGGCCACCCGCAGCGACTTCACCGCTTCTTCCGCTTCAATGGAGTCCGCGGCCGAGTTCAGCGTCGCATTGATCAGGACCCTGCCGTCGCGCACCGCCGGGTCAGCAGGAGCACCGGGAGCGCCGGTGATGGGCACGTTTCCGTCAGCCAGCAGGTAGGCGTCGCCCACGCCGTCGGCCGCTTTGACCTTGTCCAGGACCTGCTGCGCGGAACCTTCCGAGGCGACCACGACGGCGGGGCTGCCGCTGCCGGCGTCGAAGTGGCGCGCCAATGCTTCCTGTCCGTCCACTGCGTCGGAAGCGGAGAGAATGACATCCGTTTGAGGAACACCGTTGGCCTTCAACTGCATCAGACCGGTGGAGGCCGCAAGGAGCAGGAGCACCGAAGCCACCCACACAACGCGCGGCCGCTTGGAGACCAGACGACCCGTGGCGCGCCACAGTCCCTTTTGCCCTTCAAGTCCAGTGACAATCTCAGGTTCGCGTTCGTCGTCGGGCAGCAGCTTGGGCCGGAAGGGCCAGAAGGCTGCACGGCCAAGCAAAGCCATCAGCGCGGGCAGGAGCGTGAGCGCAGCGAACAAAGAGCAAAGGATGCCGGCAGCGGCCACCGGGCCCAGCGCCTTGTTGGAATTCAGGTCGGAGAACAGCAGGCAGAGCAGCGCGATGATCACGGTGGCCCCGGAAGCGAGGATCGGCTCAAACGATGCCTTCCACGCCGTGATCACGGCGTGCGTGCGGTTGGCGGTGTGGGTCAGTGCCTCACGGAAGCGGGCCACGTACAACAGCGCGTAGTCGGTAGCCGCACCAATCACCAGGATGGACAGAATGCCTTGGCTTTGGCCGTTCAGCTGGATCCAGCCTGCCTTGGCCATGCCGAACACCAGCAGAATGGCGGCACACAGGGCAAAGACCGAGGTGAAGAGCACCGCCAGCGGCAGCACCACGGAGCGGTACACCAGCAGCAGGATCACGAAGACGGCCCCCAAGGCAACCAGGAGCAGGATGCCGTCGATCCCGCCGAAAGCGTTGACGAGGTCGGCGGTCAAGCCCGCGGGTCCTGTGACAAAGGCCTTCATGCCGTCGGGCGCCCCGGGCTGGACGACGTCGCGCAGTTCCTGGACTTTCTCACGGAGTTCATCGGAGGACGCCATTGGAACGACGAACTGGACGGCTTTGCCGTCTTCCGACGGAATGGGCCCGACGACGGCGCTCCCCAGCTTGAGTGCCTCAATGTCGGCTTTCAGCTGGGCTGCTTCGCCCAGTTGGGCCGGGGTGAACGCAGCATCGCTCTCAACGATGACCACGGCGGGGATCTCTTCAGAGTCCCGGAACTTGGCCTGCCAGTCGCCCGCTTCCGTGGCTTCGGCGCCTGCGGGGAGAAACGAGGCTTGGTCGTTGGAGGAAACTTCTTCCAGCCGCCCGAAGGTAGGGCCGCCAATGCCGGCGATGCCAAGCCACGTGACGACCAGGACCACGGGGATCAGCCAGCGCAGCCAGAACGGTACTTTCCGCGAGTTCATGAGTCCTTCTTCTGTGGGGATGCTTGAGGCCTTTATTCCATCACAGATTATCTCTATGATGGAACTATTCCAAGGGTTGGATCACAGGATGCCAAAATCCTTCACTGCTGGAGTAATATCCGGAAGGCAGTAATCACCAGACAAACGCTGGCAGGAGGGCGGATATGTCGGACACAGCAGCCACACGCCCCGAAAACGCAGCTCCCCAAGAACTGGTGCGGCTCCTCCAGGACTTCACCCTCGAAGCAAACCACTACGTTGACGCAGCCGGTGGCCGGAACGACATGCACCGTACGGACCTCAATGCACTCGCCGTCATCATGCGCCACTCCGCGGCCGGCAAAGTGGTTACACCGGGTGTTCTCCGCGCCGAACTCCGGCTCAGTTCCCCCGCTACCACGGCATTGGTTGATCGCCTGCACGCCTCCGGGCACGTTGTGCGCGAACGGCTCGGCACGGACCGCCGGCAGGTCCAGCTGCAGATGACGCCCAAGGCTTATCGGGACGGAAGCGCCATGTTCATGCCGTTGGCCATCCGCATGGGCAAAGCCATGGCTGCCTACAGCTCCGAGGAACTGGAGCTTGTCACCCGCTTCATGACGGACATGGTGGAAGCAACCCTCGCCGCGCGCGAGGAAGCATCCCAACCCGAGGCAACGCGCTCCACCTAAATCCGACTTCCAAGTTGTAGCGTTTCCCTATGAACGCGCAGCAGCCTGAAGATGTCTACACTCACGGACACCACGAGTCGGTTGTCCGGGCCCACGCCTCACGGACGGTCGAGAATTCGGCCGCGTTTGTGATTCCCCATCTCACCGCCGGGACTTCAGTGCTAGACGTCGGGTGCGGACCCGGGAGCATCACCTGCGATTTCGCCGGGCTGGTTGCACCCGGTCAAGTGATCGGTTTGGACCGTTCGCCGGATATCGTCGCCCAGGCCACCGAGCTGGCCACCGAGCGTGGCGTTGACAACGTGACCTTCCGGACCGGCAACATCTACGATCTCGACTTCGAGGACGAGTCCTTCGACCTCGTCCATGCCCACCAAGTCCTCCAGCACCTCACCGACCCCGTCGCCGCCTTGCGCGAGATGCGGCGGGTGGCCAAGCCCGGTGCGATCGTTGCCGTGCGCGACGCTGATTTCCACGGCATGAGCTGGTACCCCGAAGTTCCGGAGCTCGACGACTGGATGGAGCTCTACCAGAAGATCGCCCGCCGCAATGGAGCAGAACCCGACGCCGGCCGGCGCCTGGTTTCGTGGGCCCAGCAAGCTGGATTCACCCAAGTGGCTCCCACCAGCAGCAACTGGCTCTACGCCACGGCCCAGCAGCGCGCCTGGCAGTCGCGGGTCTGGAGCGAGAGGGTGCTCCATTCCGCATTTGCTGAGCAGGCGTTGGAGTACGGTTTCGCCAACGAGGCCGACCTTGCCCGGATCGCCGCGGGCTGGCACCGCTGGGGAGCCACCGACGACGGGTACTTCCTCATCCCCAACGGCGAGGTCATTGCGCGGGCCTGAAACTTTTGAAAAGAATTTCCCGAGCCATGTAGAAAAGCCCACCGCAGTTCCGACCCATGAGTGAAGGCACCCACAAAGGGCGCCCCTCACAAGGAGTTTGAGATGAAATACATGATCATGATGTTCGGGTCGGCCGAGGGCATGATGGCGACTGCCGATCCGGAGTGGATCAAGGAAATGATCGGGTTCATGATCCAGATCGACAAGGACCTGACCGACTCCGGTGAGCTGGTTTTCAACGCGGGGCTGGCCGACGGCAGCACTGCGAAGCTCGTCAAGCAGACCCCGGACGGCGTCATCACCACTGACGGCCCCTACGCCGAGTCCAAGGAATCACTGGTGGGCTACTGGGTGGTTGATGTCGCGAGCGAGGAGCGCGCGGTGGAGATCTGTTCAAGCATTGTGAAGTACGCGCAGGTAGTTGAGCTTCGCGCCATCCCCGACGGACCGCCGGAGGTCTAGCGTTTGACTGGACCTTCACCGGAAGCACGGATCGAGGACCTGCTGCGCACCTTGGCTCCGCAGGTCCTCGGCGTGCTGGCGAGGACTCACGGCCAGTTCGATGCGTGCGAGGACGCCGTCCAGGAAGCACTCCTTGAAGCCTCCCTCCGGTGGCCGACGGCCTTGCCGGACAACCCGCGGGCCTGGTTGACCGCCGTCGCATCCCGACGGCTGGTGGACATGTGGCGCAGCGAAAGCGCCCGGCGCGTCCGGGAGGAACGCGCCACGGCCATCGATGTCCAAGCAGGTCCGGTCCCGGAAGCAGACGACACCCTTACCCTCATGTTCCTGTGCTGCCATCCGGCACTGTCTGCACCATCGCAACTCGCCTTGACGCTTCGCGCAGTCGGAGGACTAACGACGGCGGAAATCGCCTCGGCTTTCCTCGTCCCCGAAGCGACCATGGGGCAGCGCATCAGCCGAGCGAAACAGGGGATCCAAAAGGCGGGAGCCACCTTCACCATGCCGCCTGCGTCCGAGCGCAAGGCGAGGCTCGGCGTCGTACTTCACGTCCTGTACCTGATCTTCAACGAAGGTTACGCGGCAAGCTCGGGTCCATCCCTGCAACGCGAAGAGCTCACCACAGAAGCTATCCGGGTGACGCGCCTCCTGGTGGCCGCTGCACCAGGTGAGCTTGAGGCGAGCGGTCTGCTGGCGCTGATGTTGCTGACCGATTCCCGGCGGCCGGCGCGTGCTCTGTCGGACGGAACACCGGTGCCATTGGCGGAGCAGGACCGGAGTTTGTGGAACCGTGGACAGATCGATGAGGGCATCGCGCTGTTGTCCTCCGTGCTGGGGCGTGGGGCGGCCGGGCCGTATCAACTTCAGGCGGCCATCGCTGCCGTTCACGCAGAGGCCGCCTCAGACGAACTGACCGACTGGCCACAAATTCTCGCCCTGTACACGGTCCTTGAAGCCCTCGCACCCAATCCCGTGGTCACACTGAATCGCGCGGTAGCTGTGGCTATGGTTCATGGGCCCGTCGCTGGGCTGGAACTTCTGGTCGGACTGGACGCGGCACTGGGCAGGACCCACCGCTTGGATGCCGTGCGAGGCCACCTGCTGGAGACGGCCGGCTCCTGGGCCGAGGCCCGCGCAGCGTACCTGTCAGCCGCCAAAAAGACGGCCAGCCTGCCGGAACGAAAGTACTTAATGGGAAAAGTTGCGCGGATGGACGAGCAATAAGCCCATATAGTCGAACCCATGGAACAGCGCATACTTGGCAAGACCGGCCGATCCGTCTCCACCATGGGACTGGGCACCTGGCAACTCGGAGCCGACTGGGGTTCCGTCACCGAAGAGGACGCCTTTGCCGTCCTGGAAGCCTCGGTGGAAGGCGGCGTCAATTTCTTCGACACCGCAGACGTGTACGGCGATGGGCGGAGCGAGCAGTTCATCGGACGCTTCCTCCGCGCCAATCCGGACTTGGACATCACGGTGGCCACCAAGATGGGCCGCCGCGTGGATCAGGTTCCGGAGAATTACACGCTGGACAATTTCCGCGCCTGGACGGACCGCTCACGCCGCAACCTGCAACGGGACACCTTGGACCTCGTCCAGTTGCACTGCCCTCCCACCGCCGTTTACAGCAACTCCGAGGTCTATGACGCGCTGGATACCTTGGTCAGCGAAGGAGCCATCCGCAACTACGGCGTCAGCGTCGAGCGGACCGACGAAGCCCTCGAAGCCATCAAGCGCGGGAACACCGCTTCCGTGCAGATCATCCTCAACGCCTTCCGGCTGAAGCCCCTGGACGAGGTGCTGCCCGCGGCCAAGGAAGCCGGTGTCGGGATCATCGCCCGCGTGCCTTTGGCCTCCGGCCTGTTGTCCGGGAAGTACACGCCGGACACCGAGTTCCCCGAGAACGACCACCGGAACTACAACCGCGACGGTTCGTCCTTCGACGTCGGCGAGACCTTCTCCGGCGTTGATTTCGCAACTGGCGTCAAAGCCGCCCAGGAGTTCAGCGGATTAGTGCCCGACGGCGTCAGCACCGCCCAGGCGGCCCTCGCCTGGATCATCGCCCAGGACGGCGTCACCACAGTCATTCCCGGTGCACGATCGGCTTCGCAGGCTGCGGCGAATGCCGAGGCGGGTGGACTGCAGGCTGTTGCGGCAAGCTTGGCTGGCGGGGTGCAGGACATCTACGACCGCTACTTCCGCGAGGCGATCCACCCGCGCTGGTAGTTGACGGGCCGCCGTCGGGCGTTCTGCTCTTACCAGCCGCTGCGCGTCGGCGTGTGTCCCTTGCGGGCTTCCTCGGGCATGGACATTTCTGCACGCAATCCGAGGAGCCTGATGGGACGGTCCGGCTCCATTTTTCCCGTGAGATCCAAGGCCTGCGCGAGGACTTCTTCCCTGTCGAAAGTCTCGGGAATCTTCCTGGCGTAGGTCTTGGTGAAGAACGGCGCGTAGCGGACTTTCAGGGTCAGCCCGATCACCGGGCGTCCCTCCGCTGCGACGTCTTCCAGGACGCGGGCGGTCAGTTCCTTGATGGCGTCCTTCACTTGGTCCGTTTGTGTCAGGTCCTGCTGGAAGGTGGTCTCGCGGCCATGTGCCCGGGCGACCCACGGAGTGTCGTCCACTTCGCTGGAACCCTCACCGCGTCCCAACTGCGCGTACCAAGGGCCCATCTTGGGGCCAAATTCCGTGACCAGAGCCTGGGGGTCGGTTGCGGCGAGCTCTGCCACTGTGGTGATTCCGTGCTTCGCCAGCCGTTGTGACACCTTGCTCCCGACGCCCCACAATTCCTTGGTGGGCTTGTCCCCCATGACGTCGAGCCAGTTCTCCTTGGTCAGCCTGAAAAGTCCAGCGGGTTTGCCAAAATCCGTGGCATTCTTGGCGCGGACCAACGTGTCACCAATGCCCACGCTGCAATGCAGCTGCGTTTGCTCGAGGACGGCGGCCTGGATCTGGCGGGCATAGGCGTCCGGGTCCTCGGTTTCGACGCCAACAAATGCCTCATCCCAGCCAAGCACTTGAACTGTGGCTCCCGGCTGGGCGCGCAGCGTGGTCATCACCACCTCCGAGGCCGCCAGATACGCCTCTTGATCTACCGGCAGGATGATGGCGTCGGGCACTTTCCGGGCAGCAATCCTGAGCGGCATCCCTGAACCGACGCCGAACGCCCTGGCTTCGTAGGATGCGGTGGACACCACAGCCCGCTCCGTGGGGTCACCCCGGCCTCCGACGATGATCGGTTTGCCCGCGAGCTCGGGCCGCCGGAGTATCTCGACAGCGGCAATGAACTGGTCCAGATCGACGTGCAGCACCCACGGGATTCCGCTCACGGCACCAGTTTGCCCTAAGCAGCGGCCTCCTGACCCTCTTTGGGCCTAACCGCCGCTGAAATCAACCCATTCCGGGCGTATTTACCGCTCGCGGCGCGCAAACAAGGTCAGGAAGCAACATGTCTGGGCTTCTCGCCCTACGGTCCAGCGTCATTTCTCCGCCAAAAACATCACTGAACATCATGAGGGTCCAACCTCCGCGGGCGCACCTTGCCCTCGATGGAGGTGATTGGCGGTTTCTGCCCTCAAGGACGAGCCACTAAAAAGTCGGCCCCCTGCTTTAGCTTCGCATACGAACTCATCTCGTGCCTTGGTACGAAGAAAGGACAGGATAAGCATGATTACACTTCAGCTCACACAACCGGACAGTGAGGTAATGAGTTCGATTGCGGTAGCAATCTTCGTAACCTCGGCGGCCATTGGCTTAGCTGGCTTTGTGTGGGGGTTTCTTCAGCAGACAGTTTTGCGCTCCGAAGCGTCCAAGAGCGCTTGGAAGTTCTATCCGAGGCTACGCAACCGCTATGGGGCCAGGATTGCACCTTTCATGCCCAGAACCATTCGGGATCAACGTGAAATTGTTCTCGACCTTAAGCTGAACACTTCTCTGGCGTTTGCCACCTGCGTCTTTGGCCTGACGACGGCTTTCGCCTGGTATGTACTTCTTGGATTGGCATGGCAATTTTCAGAACTTCAAAACTGGAACGGGTTCGAATCGGCCGTAGCCTTTTCAGCGGTTTTGGGAGTATTGGCAGCAGTTCTGACTTATGCAATACAAGTAACTGTATCTCGGCGTAGACGGCTCCTTCGTGCGGCCATGGCTGTCGCTCAAGGGGCAAGGAATTATGGCCCGGCCTCGAGCGGAGCCGACCAGCGATCCTTAGTTTCTTCCGGTCAGGCTTTCCTTGCGGCCGCAATCGACCTGGGGATATCGCCGGAAAATCCGCGCATAGCTAAGGTCATGCGCCATCTCTCGGACGAGGGACGTAAGCGTCACAGCAGGGTGAATAAGAACCTCGTCAATCAAGTCACGAAGGTAGTGTGTGAGGTGTACTCAGGTGACCATGCCATGACGATGCGGAGAGGAATCGGCGACGTCATACCGAGCAAAGTTCAGAGATGGTTCACAGCCGTCTCTTCATCAGCCATTGTTGTCGCGACCCTTAATTGGGTACTGAGCCTGATAAAGCCGGTCCCCTAGTCTTGCATTGTGACTTCCTGACCGGCTCTGGGTTCAGTGTTCACAGAAATCAACCTCATTGAGGCTCATTCTGCTGTCGCGAGGACCAAACAAGGTCAGGAAGCAACGGGTCCAAACCACGGACCCGCCGGGCATAAGCTGAGACGTGCAGTTTTCACTTTGGCTGGCCCTGGTTGGTGCCGGCACCCTGATCAGTTTCACTCCCGGCGCCGGCGCCATCTTCACCATGAGCAACTCGCTCAATTCCGGATTTCGGCGCTCCATCTGGGGCATCCTGGGCCAACAGGTGGCGTTGGTTATCCACATCGTCATCGTGGCGCTGGGCGTCGGCGTGCTGGTTTCCAACTCGCCGGTCATCTTCAACGTCATTCGTTACGCGGGCGCCGCGTACTTGGTGTACCTCGGCATCCGGCAGTTCCTGCACAAGCCTGACCTGGACAAAGAGAAGGTGGACAGCCAAAAGAACGAGTCGGCCTTGTCCATGTTCCAGCGAGGCATCTGGGTAAACCTGCTGAACCCGAAGGCAATCGTCTTCTTCCTGGCGTTCATGCCGCAGTTCATCAGGCCGGACCAGCCGTTGCTCCAGCAATATGCCGTGCTCACCGCCACAGTCCTGGTTATCGACATTCTGGTGATGTGGTTCTTCTTCGCTTTGGCTGCGCGTTCCTTCCAGCGGTTCACCCACGACCAACGCGGCCAGACAATTCTGAACCGCATCTTTGGCTGCCTGTTCGTCCTTGTGGGCATCTTGCTGGCAGTCATCCACTAGCCACGGCGACAACCCATGGTGCTACCGTCGAGGGCCATGGAGCCGGACTGGATCGAACACCGACGCACAGACGACGGCGAGCACGTGGGGTGGATGAAGCCCGTTGACGACGGGTTCGTAGCAATTGACCTGCTGGGACGCCCGCGCACGGATGTCGTGGATTGGATGAGCGCAGAAGAGACCCTGGACGAGCTCGGGCTCCGCTACCTCGCCGAACCCCATGAATTGAGACTCGACGACGGCGATTGGCTGCGGGTGCGGATAGCGGAAGTGACTCCGTCTGCGGTGCGGGTGAAGAAGGAAGACTGGGGCGACATGACCGCTCCCCAGATCTACTTCACGGTGCCCAACCCCGTCTCGAAGGACCAGCTTCGCCCACTGTCACCTACCCGGCAGACGTAGATCCCCGCACCACCAGGGAGCTCCCGAGCGTCACGTGTGGTTCGTCCAGCGGCACGCCTTCCATGAGCCCTCGCAGCTGCTCCCCCGCCTTGCGCCCCAGCGGGGTAGCGGGCAGGTGCACGGATGTGAGGCCGGGGTTGCTGGTGGCCGAGTAGGGCAGGTCGTCGAAGCCCGCTACGGCCAACTCTTCAGGGATGCGGACCCCCGCCACCCGGGCTTCCTGGAGCACGCCATAAGCGTGCGTATCGGTCCCACAGACGACGGCGGTGACCCCCTCGCGCTGCCACGCCGGCCACGCGGCGGCGAACGCGGCGGCGGCAGCACCGACGTCGATCGGAGTGCTGATGACATGGCCAGGGGCCACTGAAAGTCCGCACGAAACAGCCTCCGCCAGGAAGGCGTCGCGGCGCAACTGGAAAGTGGTTGTTCCCGTCACGCCATCCACATAGGCGGCGCGGGTATGACCGGATGACGCCAAATGCCGGGCCAGTTCTCGCGCGCCTTGGGCAACGTCAAGGTTCACGGATGGCGCGTAGGACTCAAGGCCTGGCGCATCCAACAGGACCAACGGGCCGGCCGCGGACAGGTCTTCCAGGAACTCTGCGCTTGGCGCCCCCACCAGCAAACCGGCAGGGCGCAGTGCCAGAAGTTTGCGGACATCGTCAGCCTGGGGCGACTCACCGGCGTCGGTCACGGACAGCAGCAACTGGTATTCAGCTCCCAACGATTCCCGAACCCCCGCAATCACGTTGGCGAAGAACGGGTTGGACACATCCGGCGTCACCAGAATGACAATGGAGCTAACACCTCGGGCCAGGGAACTGCCGATGCTGTCCACGACGTACCCCAGCTCTGAAATGGCCGAGCGCACGCGCGAGATATTGTCTTCTGAGACGCGCCCTTGCGTTTTTCCGTTGGCCACCAGGGAGACGGTCGCCGTCGAAACGCCCGCACGGGCGGCCACCATCGCAGCCGTCACGCGAGGTGAGCGGGGCGCGCGGCCATGGCGCCGATCCAGGGATTCCATGCATCGATCGTATCGGTCCCAAACCGCGTTGACCTGCGACAAGGCATCAAGCGCTTGACGCTCTACACGTTAAGCGTTTGACGTAGCCCACAAAGCAGTGCCAGAATTCCCCTGAATGCTTAGCGCCCTGCCCCGGGCAAGTTCCAGGCAGGCCCCAATGACGTGGAGAGAAACGTGGATCCCAACACCATGACACCAGCACGCAAGAAGATCATTCTTGACTGCGACCCTGGCCATGACGACGCCGTGGCGTTGCTGCTGGCGCACGGTAATCCGGACATCGAACTGCTGGCCGTAACAACGGTGGTGGGCAATCAGACCCTGGAAAAGGTCACCCGCAACGCCCTCTCGGTAGCCACTATTGCAGGCATCACGGGCGTCCCGTTCGCCGCCGGTTGCGACCGCCCGTTGGTCCGCACCATCGAAACCGCTCCCAGCATCCACGGCGAGTCCGGCATGGATGGCCCGGAGCAGCCCGAGTCCATCATCGAGCTGGACCCGCGCCACGCCGTCGACCTCATCATTGAAACTGTCATGGCACACGAGCCGGGCACTGTCACCCTGGTCCCCACCGCGGGCCTCACCAACATTGCAATGGCCGCCCGCAAGGAGCCGCGCATCGTGGAGCGGGTGAAGGAAGTTGTCCTCATGGGCGGCGGCTACCACGTGGGCAACTGGAGCGCCGTGGCGGAGTTCAACATCATCATCGACCCCGAAGCCGCACACATCGTTTTCAACGAAAAATGGCCCGTGGTGATGGTCGGCCTCGATCTCACTCACCAGGCGCTGGCCACGGACGAGGTGGTGAACCGCATAGCAAAAATCGGCACCAAGCCGGCCAAGTTCGTCATGGAGCTCATGGACTTCTTCCAGAAGACCTATAAGGACGCCCAGGGCTTCGATTTCCCGCCGGTCCACGATCCCTGCGCCGTGGCCTACGTCATCGACCCCACCGTCATGACCACCCGCAAGGTCCCTGTGGACATCGAGCTGCAGGGCAAGCTCACCCTCGGCATGACAGTGGCCGACTTCCGCGCACCCGCTCCGGAGGATTGCCACACGTCGGTCGCCGTGGACCTGGACCACAAGAAGTTCTGGGACCTGGTCACCGATGCGATTGAACGGATCGGAGAACCAACGCACGACGCCGTTGCTGCCGCCACCGCTGAAGTGGACGCCACCGTAGAGGCCATCCTGGCAGGAGAGGCAAAGTAATGTCCTCCCTCGCAACCGAATCCAAGTCCACCCGCGGCAACGTCACAGCCCTCATGGTTGCGTTGCTGGCGGCCTGCGTGGCCTTCCAGCTCAACGCCTCCATGCTCAGCCCGGCCCTGGTCACCATGGGCAACGAACTCAACACGGACCAAGCCACCATCGGCCTGTCCCAAACGTGGTTCTTCACGGCCGCAGCGCTGTTCTCACTCTTCCTCCCGCGTCTGAGCGACATCGTGGGCCGCAAGAAGATCCTCGTCGGCATGATGCTCCTGATGGCCGTTGGATCGGTTATCGCTGCAATGGCTCCGGACGTTACATGGCTCTTCGTGGGCCGCATCATCCAGGGCGTTAGTGGCCCCACGGTTCCGCTGTGCCTGATCATGCTCCGCTCAGCGGTCAGCAACCCCCGCAAGTACGGCACGCTCATGGGCCTCATCACGGCAGTCAACGGCGGAGTGGCCGGCGTCGACTCGTTCGTGGGCGGCTACTTCGCTGAGAACTTCGGGTTCCGCAGCATCTTCTGGCTCATGGTTGCACTGGCCTTGGTTGCTACCGTCCTGATCGCCGTCCTTGCCGGCGAAAGCAAGCCTGCCGCCGGCACCACCATGGACTGGCTGGGCGTGTTCTTCATCGTCGTCGCTGTTGGTGCACTGCTGACGGCTCTGAACGAGGGCGCCAAGCTGGCCACAGCCTTCGACGCCGGGACGCTGACTCTCGCGATCGTGCTCACGGTGATTGCCGCCGTCGCGTTCTTTGCCTTCTGGACTGTGGAGAAGCGCGCCAAGCAGCCCATGGTGGAAACCGTGCACCTGCGCCAGCGCTCCACCTGGGCACCCCTGCTGACGACCACCCTGACGATGACGGGCATTTTCGCAGTCATCAACGGCATCGTCCCCGCTTGGGTTCAGGCCGCCGACCCCGGCTTCGGCGTTGGCCCCACCGAGATGTCGCTGATCATCCTCACCCCGTACGCGCTCCTGGGCTGGCTGTTCGGCCCGATCAGTGGCCGCTTGGCCCCCGTCCTCGGCTACACCAAGGTCCTGCGCATCGGCCTGATCGGCAGCCTCGTTGCCCTGGCCATCATCGCGTTCTTCGGCCTGAACAACCTGCCCATGATGATCGTGGGCACGGCCTTGTTGGGCATCATGTACGCCGGTACGGTCAACATCATGCTGAACGGATTGGGCGTGGTCCTCTCGCCGCAGGGCAACCCTGGCTTCCTGCCGGGCATGAACGCGGGCGCCTTTAACCTCGGCGCCGGGCTGAGCTTCCTGGTTCTCCCTGCGGTCCTTGTGGCCACGGCCACGCTTAATGATCCCAAGGCTTCATACCTGACCGTTGTGGTGGTGGGCCTCGCCATCACCCTTGCCGCCTTCGCTGCCTCACTGTTGATCCCCAAGCCGGTGGACGCAGAAGTGACCGAGGACCAGAAGGTGACGGCATGACCACCGCACCCAAGGCGGGAATCGTCGTCGTCGGCTCCCTCAACGCAGACCTCACCATCTACTGCGACCGTCTTCCCCAACCCGGCGAGACAGTTCACGGCAATGGTTTCGCGGTGAACCCGGGCGGCAAGAGCGCCAACCAGGCGGTGGCTGCCAGCAAGCTCGGCGGTCAGGTCAGCCTGATCGGCGCCGTGGGCGACGACCCCAACGGCACCATGCTCCTGGATTCGGCAGCCAGTGCCGGAGTGGACGTGTCACGCGTCCGGCGCTCCGACGTCGCCACCGGCGTTGCCGTCATTTCCGTGGACGCGAGCGGTGAGAACAGCATCATCATCTCGGCCGGCGCCAATGGCACCCTGAGGCCCTCCGACGTCACGTCAGACGCCTTCCAGGATGCGGCTGTGGTGTGCCTCTGCCTGGAAGTGGGTATTGATACGGTGACCGCCGCCGCCCAGGCAGGGCACGACGCCGGCGCAACCGTTCTGCTCAACCTCTCGCCTTACGCGGAGGTACCGGAAGTTCTGGCTGGCTTTAGCGACGTGTTGTTGGTCAATGCCCACGAGGCGTCGTTGTTCCTTGGCGCCGAAGCGGACATTCCGGACGCCGCAGCACAAACCGAAGCGTGGGAACCGGTCCGGAGCCAGTTCGCGGACCGCGGTCTGCAGCGGGTCCTGGTGACCCTCGGCGCGCACGGCTCCGTGGTGTTGGATTCATTGGCGCGTGGCACTGAAGACCAGATCACCCGCATTGCCCCGACTCGTGTTTCCGCGGTTGACACTACGGGTGCCGGGGACGCCTTCACGGGCGCTGTCGCTGCGCGTTTGGCAGCCGGGGAATCCCTCGCCGACGCCGCATCCTTCGCCTCGATTGCCGCCGCATTGGCTGCAACTAAAAAGGGCACGCAGACCGCGTACCCGGGGATCGCCGACGTCGAGCAGCTGCTGGGCGCTTAGTCCCGGCGCCGCACCCAACCGAGGTCGCATTTGAGCCTTCAAAACGCGCTCAAATGCGACCCGGTTGGGTTAAGCGGAGGTGCGGGCGGCCCGTTGTGCTGCGCGCTCCACTGCCCTGCGGGACAGTGCGCCGTGGCCGGCCATCAGCCGGGGAACCACGATGTAAACAGCAGCGGGAACCACGAGTGCCGTGAGCAGCAGCGCACGGAGGACCGGGTGCAGCGGCTCCATGATGGGGCCGAGGAGCAGCATGCCGATGGACACTAGCGGGAAGATGGCGAGCCAGGTAATCAGCGCCCGCATGTGAACGGAGGGTCCTTGTGGGCGGGCCGCCGGCGCTGTGGGTTCTACGGCGGTTTGGGAGGTTGTTTGGGTGGTCATGGCGTTCTCCAACTAAACGGTTGCTTTTGGCTTGAGATCACAATATCCCTACCCGCCCACAATTACAACCATCCAGTTGGAAACTGGTAATATGACCCTATGGCGTGGGACACAGAGCGAACCAAGGGACTGCTGCTCCAAGCAGCGACGTCCGAGTTTTGCGCGCGCGGACTTGCGGGAGCCCGCATCGACCGCATCGCAGCAGAGGCCGGCGTCAACAAAGAGCGGATCTACCAGTACTTCGGCAATAAGAATGCGCTTTTCGACGCCGTAATAGTCGCCGCCCTGAGCTCACTCATGGATGAAGTACCCATCGAAGGCAACGGGCCAGAGGCCATGGCAGACTACGCGGGCCGACTCTTCGACCATCATCAGAAAGACGCAACGGCACCACGCCTCCTGTTCTGGGAGGGGCTGGAACGGGGCGCGGAGGTGGTTGGGCTGCCTAAGCGGATGGCCAACTGCGCGTCGAAGGTCAACAGCACCATCACTGCCCTCCCCGGCATCTCCAGGGAAGACGCCGGAGACCTGCTCATCACCATCGTGAGCCTCTGCGACGCCGCACCCGTACTGCCGGCACTCGATGGACTGATGGCCGGCAATGACCCCGGCCGCGCGGAAAGGCGACGCGCCGCCGTCGTACGCACCGTTTACCTGGCCGCTGCAGCGCTGGCTGCCGAAGCCACCAACACTGATCCGACCCGCATCACCCAGGCAGGTTCCGCGCACTCTGTGACAGTTTTGACACAAAAAGTGACTTAGTTGTGAAGTGGCCCCTAGCCAAGAAGGGGTGCCATCAATCATGCTTGCAGAATGTACTCAACGACGAGCCCATACCGCATCATCACGGTCTGCACTGGAAACATCTGCCGCTCGCCCATGGCAGCCCTCATGCTCACCGAAGCCTTCGACGCGGAAGGGCTCGGCCAGCTCGTAGCGGTGGACTCCGCGGGCACCACCGGGTACGAGGTGGGGCATCCGATCGACCCCCGCGCCGCCCGCGTCCTTACAGCCCAGCACATCGCTTCCGAGGACCACGTAGCCCGCGAATGGCGCCACGAATGGTTCGCGGAACGGGACCTGATCCTTGCGCTGGACGTTGACCATTTCGGCTGGCTCCAAGAGGGAGCGACGGACCGCGCTTCACTCGAAAAAGTGCGAATGTTCCGCAGCTTCGATCCCCGCATGGAAGGGCGCAGCTCACTGGACCTCGGCATCGAAGACCCTTGGTACGGCGGCCACACCGACTTCGACAACACGTGGACGCTCATCAAAGCCGCCATCCCCGGAATCGTGGACCACGTCAAAGCAGCAATCGCCTCCGCGGAGGCCGCCGCTGACAACGACCACCAGCAGGTAACCTCTATGACATGACCCCTGCACCCGTGATCATCGCCGTTGACGGCAGGTCCGGTGCAGGAAAAACCACACTGGCCGTTGAACTGGCGGCACGGTTGCGGCAGCACCACAAGGTTTCGCTGTTCCACCTGGAGGACATCTACCCCGGCTGGAACGGCCTCATGCCCGGCATTGAGCGCTACGTCGGCACTGTCCTGACGCCGCTCAGCTCCGGCCAGGCCGCGGAATGGACCAGTTGGGACTGGGAACGGCATTACGACGGCGGACTGAACGTCACGCTGCCCGCCGAGATCGTGATTGTTGAGGGCGTCGGCGCTGCGGCGGACGCTGCCCGGCCCATGCTGGACGCTGTGGTGTGGGTGGAAGCGCCCGGTGACGATCGCCGTCGTCGTGCGTTGGCGCGGGACGGAAGCACCTACGAACCGTACTGGGACAGCTGGGCAGCCCAAGAGGACGAGTGGCTCTCCTCTGATCAGGTCATCGGCGCCGCCGATGTTCGCGTGCAAAACCTTGCCGACGGCAATGCGCCGGAAGATGTTCTGCAAGCTCTCATGTACCTGCCTTCAGTTGCTTCGATTTTGTCGCCCGAGCTCAGCGCACGGCGTGGCCTTCAACTACGCTCCGAGCGTTTGGAAGCTGTCCCTGATGCTGCGCTGCTCTTCGAGTCCCTCTACGCCCGGTCCGGCAACGCCATCTGGCTCGATTCCTCCAACGCCTCGGCCGTCGCCGGCAGGTCCCAGGCCGCCGCCCGCAGCCGCTTCAGCATCCTGGCAGACGACGGCGGCACGTACGGACAGTCGGTACGCCACGTGTCGGGGACCACCCACATCACCGCGGGCACAGCCACGGTCACCACCTCCGGGCCGTTCTTCCGGTGGCTGGACACTGTCTGGGGCCGCAGGGCGGTCCGCGCGCCCCGCGGCTACGACGGCCAATTCACTCTCGGCTGGCTCGGCTACCTCGGCTACGAACTCAAGCGCGAAACCGGCGGTAACGATGTCCCCTCGCACACCCCGGACGCGGCACTGCTCTTCGCCGGACGCGCTGTGGTGCTGGACCATCGGGAGCGGACCGTCTGGCTGCTCGCCCTGGAAGCGCCCGACGCCGACGAGTGGTTGCGCGCGGCCCGCACCGCCGTCGGGGCTGCTGCGGGTGGCTCCGCTCCGGCTGCCGTCTCTTCAGGCGCCGTCCCCTCAGGTGCCGTCCCGGAATTCGTGAGCCGGGACTCCGCAACGGACTATAAGCGCAAGATCGCGGTCTCCCAGCACGAAATCAGCGAGGGAAACTCGTACGAGATCTGCTTGACCACTACTCTTGAAGCCCCCGCCGGGGATCTGGACCCATGGCGCAGCTACCTGAACCTTCGACGCCGAAACCCGGCACCGTTCGCCAGTTACCTCCGGTTCGGCGAACTGGTCGTGGCGAGCACGTCGCCTGAACGCTTCCTCCGGATTCTGTCCGACGGCGGCATGCGCGCCGAGCCGATCAAGGGCACCCGGGGCCGCTCATCGGACGCCTCCGAGGATGCTGCTTTGCGGCACGACCTCGAGACCTCGCTGAAGGACCGCGCCGAGAACATCATGATCGTGGACCTTCTGCGCAACGACCTCAGCCACTTTGCCATCCCTGGTTCCGTGACGGTCAGCCGCTTGTGCGCGATAGAAAGCTACGCCACCGTCCACCAAATGGTCAGCACCATTGACGCCCACCTGAAGCCGGGCGCACCCCGAGCGGAAGCCTTGGCTGCGGCTTTCCCCGCCGGTTCCATGACGGGAGCGCCAAAGATCAGCACCATGGACATCCTGGACCAGCTCGAGTCCGGGCCCCGGGGCATTTATTCGGGCGCCATTGGCTACTTTTCCCTGAATGCGGCCACCGACCTCGCCGTGGTGATCCGTACCTTGGTGGTCAACCCTGACACAAACGGCGGCAGAACGCTCTCCCTTGGCGTGGGCGGGGCCATCACCGCGGACTCCGTAGCCGACGACGAGTACGAGGAAATCCGGACCAAAGCGTACGGCGTGCTGTCCACACTGGGCGCCGACTTCCCGGGCTGAGTTTTGTACAGCCAACGCCCCTAAGAGCGTCTCTTAAGGGCGTTGGCTGCACACAAACTACTGGAGCGTCGCGGTCAACCTGGCCACGTTATCCACATACTTGGCCAATGGGGGTCTATCCATCCAGTCTTCCAACATAAGCTCACGGGACACCTCGCGATACGTGGACTCTACAGCCCGCATGAGGTTCACGGTCTCGGCGCCAAGGAGCATCACCGAGACCTCCATATTCAGGGAGAAGGAGCGCATGTCCATGTTGCTGGAACCGAGAACGGCTACCTCGTCATCAATGGTGAAGTGCTTGGCATGGAGGACGTACGGCGCCCTGTACAGGTAGATTCGGACACCGGCCCCTAACAGGGCTTCGTAATAGGAGCGTTGGGCGTGGTGGACCAGGAACTGATCGCCCTTCTCGGAGACGAAGAGTTCCACGTCAACACCTCGCTGCGCAGCTGTGGTGATGGCGTAGAGCAGGGAATCGTCCGGGACAAAGTACGGGCTGCAGATGGAGATCCGGTGCTGCGCTGAGTAAATCAGCGTGTTGAACAGGCGCAGGTTGTTTTCGGTGGCGAACCCGGGGCCACTCGGCACTACCTGGGCAGTGACCTGGCCCGGCGCCGGCTGGGTGGGCAAGCGCAGCTGGTCTTCCAGCGATTCGTCGGTTTCGCTGAGCCAGTCCGTAGCGAACACCACGTTAAGCGTGGCCACGATCGGACCCTCCAGCCGGGACATGAGCTCCACCCATTTGCGGCCCACTTTGTGGTGCTTGGGGTTGTTGTAGGAAGGCTCAATCAAGTTTTGCGAGCCGGTGAACGCAATCTCGCCGTCGATCACCATGATCTTGCGGTGGTTCCTGAGGTCGGGGCGCCGCCATTGACCGTGGATAGGCAGCAGCGGCAGCATTCGCTTCCACTGGATCTTGCCTGCCTTGAGCCGGCGGATCAGTCGGCGGTATCCCTTGACGCGCAACGTTCCGATGTGGTCGAAGAGCAGCCTGACGGTCACACCACGTTCAGCCGCGTTCTCCAGTTCGGTGAGCAGTTCATCCGTCACGGAATCGCTGCTCATGATGTAGAACTCGGCGTTGACGTAGCTCTTGGCGCCCTTGACTGCTTCAGCCATGGCTTTGATGGACTCTTCGTAACCGGGGATCAGTTCCACCTTGTTGCCGTCGACCATAGGCAACGATCCAAGCCGATGGTTCAGCTCGCCCGCCGACTTCACCCATTCCGGCCCGGAATAGACGCTGACAGGATCAGCCAGATCGGAGGTCACCGCACGAACACGGCGATTTACCTCCTCCTGCTGCTCACGCCGGCGCCGCGACAGCTTGAAATTGCCGAAGAGCAGGAACAGGACGAACCCGACGGATGGGATGAGGAACACAGCCAAAAGCCAAGCCATGGCGGTGGTGGGACGCCGGTTGCCGGGAATGACGCCCAGCAGCACAATGCGCATTATGACTTCCGCAATGGCCCATGCACCCAGTAACCAGGTCCACTCCTGGCCAAACGGAAAAGGAAAGAGCACCCGACAAACCCCCACAGTTCATGAACAACAGTGACCACAGCCTATCCGGCAAAGTCCCCTCCAGTGGGTCCGCACTAAGCTGGGTCCATGACTTCACCTGCCCCCACGGTCCTCGTTTTCCTGGATCCCGCCTTCGAAAATGGTCGTATTGCCGATTCCAGCCAGCCTCAACTCATGGCAACCGATCTGGGTGCCACCCGCGGCGACGGCGTATTCGAATCACTCCTCGCTGTGCAAGGCCACCCCCGCAAAGTCCAGGCTCATCTGAACCGATTGGGCAGTTCTGCGGCGGCCTTGGACCTGGCGCTTCCTGGGCAGGATGTCTGGCGCCGCGCCATCGAGACAGCCATCAAGGAATTCCGCGACGTTCACCCTGCCCCCACGCCTGAAGAGGACGAGGTAGTGGTCAAGCTGATTGTGACCCGTGGCGTTGAAGGCGCCGCCAGCCCGACGTGCTGGGTACAGGCCTCGCCCTCGCCTGCGGGCAGCCGCCGTCAGCGGCAGACGGGCATCGACGTCGTACTTTTGGACCGTGGCTTCGACACCGAAGCCGGCGAGCGCGCGCCGTGGCTGCTCCTGGGCGCGAAGACGCTGTCTTATGCCGTGAATATGGCCGCACTTCGCTACGCCCACAAGCAGGGTGCTGATGACGCCATCTTCACCTCCACTGACGGCAGGGTCCTGGAAGGCCCGACGTCCACAGTGTTGCTGGCGCACCTTGAAACGGTCGACGACGGCGACGGTTCCATCAGGACGGTTCGTCGCCTCATCACTCCCCAGCTTGATAGCGGCATCCTCCCGGGCACCTCGCAGGGCGCATTGTTCGCCGCAGCGAAGGCCGCTGGCTGGGAACTTGGCTATGGCCCCTTGGAGCCACAGGACTTGTTCGATGCCGATGCCGTATGGCTGATTTCCAGCATCCGGCTGATCGCTCCCGTGAACCACATCAACGGTAAAGAGGTGGGCACGCCCGAGGTGCGCAAACAGCTCACTGCCGAGCTGAACCACCTGTTTGCCGGGATCGAGTAAGTCGTTTTTCTGGGGGCTCTCCCTATGGAGCTCCGCATGGAACCTAACAGATAACAAGCAGAGTAATCGCTCGCATGACTTTATGATTAGGAACTCTTAGTCTCAGCCAAGAGCTGTTTGCGTGTTCAATCGCGTTCCTTATCCTCCTTGAAATGGTCATTCGTCATGTGATGAATCTTGTACTCGTGTTAGTTGGATCACGTCCGACTGGCACTACTTCAGACTTTGCTGGCTAACTTCCCGGAGGGAATATGGGACTCAGCTCCCCCACAGAAGCCGAAGCATCGGCAACAGAGGCACAGTCCCGCACTGACGCCTCACAGACAGGATTGCGCCGGTCCATGGAGGCCCGGCACTTGGTCATGATCGCCATGGGCGGCGTCATCGGTTCAGGCCTGTTCGTCAGTTCGGGATACACCATCGCCACTGCCGGCCCTCTGGGCGCGGTCCTGGCGTTCCTCATCGGGGCCGTGGTGGTTTACCTGGTGATGGCTTGCCTCGGGGAGCTCGCTGTTGCGTTCCCCGTCTCCGGCGCCTTCCACATTTATGCCGCCCGGACCATCGGCCCCGCCACGGGCTTCGCCACTGCCTGGCTGTACTGGCTTTGTTGGGCCGTAGCCTTGGGCTCGGAATTCACAGCGGCCGGCCTCCTCATGCAGCGATGGTTCCCGGGCGTCGACGTCTGGATCTGGTGCTTCATCTTCGCCACCGTCCTGTTCACACTGAACGCCATTTCATCGCGTGTCTTTGGCGAATCGGAGTTCTGGTTCGCGCTCATCAAGGTCGCCGCCGTCGTCGGCCTGATCATTCTAGGTGGCGCCGCACTGGCGGGCTTCCACCCCCTCGCCGCGGGCGAGTACCCCTCCTTTGGGGAGAACTTCAGCACGCCGGAGGGTCTGTTCCCGAACGGTTTCACCGGCGTGTTCGTGACCTGCCTTGCGGTCTTCTACGCTTTCTCGGGTTCCGAATTGATCGGCGTTGCTGCGGGCGAAACGGCCAACCCCGGCGCCAACATACCCAAGGCCATGCGGACCACCGTCATCCGGCTCATGATCTTCTTCGTCGGCGCGATCGTGGTCATTGCAGCCACCATTCCGTACGAACAAGTCAGCGTGGACGAGAGCCCGTTCGTCACCGTTTTCTCCATGCTCGGCATCCCCTACGCCGCGGACATCATGAACTTTGTGATCATCACGGCGCTGCTCTCCGCAGGCAACTGCGGCCTCTTCTCCTGCGCCCGCATGCTCTTCTCGTTGGCTGACGAAGGCCACGCACCGCAGGTCTTCAAGAAACTCACCAAACGCGGCATCCCCATGGTGGCGCTTTGCGTGAGCATGCTTGGCGGTCTGGCCTCCCTGATCAGCAGCGTTGTGGCACCTGCCACCGTCTACCTTGTGCTCGTCTCGGTGGCCGGCTTTGCCACCGTGGGTGTCTGGATGTCCATTGTGGCCTCGCACTTCATCTACCGCCGGACCTTCATCAAGAACGGTGGCGACCTCAGCACGCTTCCCTACAAGGCACCGCTGTTCCCGCTGGTTCCGATCCTGGCTTTCGCTCTGTGCGTGGTGTCCCTGATTGGTATCGCGTTCGACCCCAACCAGGTGGCGGCGCTGCTGTTCGGCGTTCCGTTCGTAGGCGCTTGCTACGCCGTCTTCTACTTCAAGTACGGCCGACGACGGTCGCTCAAGAAGGCAGTTGACGCGTAGGCCTCCTTGTTCCGTGGCGTCCTGACTTGGTTTGGGCGCAGATCAGCCCCTGGACAACCTTTGCTGGTTGACCAGGGGCTGATTCCGCCTCAAAGAGGGTCGGGACGCCACACCCCGCGCCAGCCACCACCCGGTTTGAAACCCGGGAGCCCTGACACGCCGTGCAAGGGGTGTGTTGAACAGGCCCCTGCTACCCAAAGTTGGTGGTGGAGGCACGCCCCCTATTCAATGGGCCTGTGTTTTCCAGGCCTACTTCTTGGCTGCGCGGACCGGGTGCTCGCTCAAAATGGACAGGCGGTTGAAGGCATTGATTCCGATGGCGGCCATGCAGAGCACACTGATCTGCTGGTCGTTGTAGTGCTGCCGGGCCTGTTCGAAGAGCTCGGGGCTAGGCCGCGACGAGCTCATCCGGGTGATCTGCTCTGCAATTTCCATCGCGACCACTTCAGCGGGCTCGAAGAGCTGCACTTCCTTGTAAACAGCCACCAATGACAAACGCTGCTCCGTTTCGCCGTACTTCAGGGCCCGACGATGGTGAAGGTCCAGGCAGAAGGCGCACCCATTGATTTGCGAGCATCGATAGTTGATGAGTTCAAGGGTCCGGCGTGAAATACCCAGCCGGTCAGCTTCGTCTACGAGCTGCTGGGAGTAGTGGCTTAGAGTCGCATAGAGGTCCGGCTGCTGCTTGTCCAGGTAGCCGGCCAGACGTGGTTTTAGTTCCTGTTCGGGCATGGTTGGAGCTTAACGCAAAAGGGACCGGGCACCCGAAGGTGAGAGAGGATCCGCCCCAAACCCGAGGGATGTGAGAGAGGATCCGCCCCAAACCCGAGGGATGTGAGAGAGGATCCTACTCGCGGGCGGCGGGGGTGTCGGCGGCGAGCCGGATGCCGTGCTCTGCCAGCCACACCGGGTTGAAGGCCTTGCTCATATAGTTCGTTCCGGCGTCGGGCGCTATGGCAACCACCATTGAGCCGTGAGGCGCGGCGCGTGCCACCCGAATGGCCGCGGCGACAGCGAGTCCTGAGGAGGGGCCGAGCGCGAGCCCTTCTTCCTCGAGGAGCCGGTGAACGGTGGTGTAGACCTCGTCGTTGGGGATCCGGAGGAAGCGGTCCACGATGGAACGGTCGAAGGCCTTGGGCCACTCGGGCTCCGGCCAGGAGTTACCCACGCCGTCCACGAGGATCTCGCCGGGATGGCCGCCGCTGTAGGCAGAGCCGTAGGGGTCTGCGCCAACAACTTCCAGATGGCCGCCCGGGCGCAGGGCAGCTACCTGTTCCTTCAAGAACCGCCCGTTCCCGCTGATGGTCCCGCCTGTTCCGATGCCCGCGACGAAGTGCGTGACCAGGCCACCGGTCTGCTCCCAGATTTCAGGGCCGGTGGTTTCATAGTGCGCCTGGGGATTGGCAGGGTTGTCGAACTGCATGGGCCGCCACGCACCGGGCGTCTCTGCCGTTATCCGCGCAGCCACAGCTCGGGCATTCTCCGGCGACTCCGACGGCGCATTCCAATCCGTCAGGATCACGCGGGCGCCGTAGTTATGCAGCGCGGCGAGCTTCTCCTCGGAGATCGTGTCGCCCGTTACCACCACCACGGGATGTCCGGTCAGGTGGCCGATGAGCGCCAGACCGATCCCGGTGTTGCCCGAGGTGCTCTCCACGATAGTGGCTCCCGGTTTCAGCTCCCCGGACCTCTCGGCCGCCCGAACCATGCTGAGTGCGGTCCGGTCTTTGATGGAACCTCCGGGGTTTTCGGACTCAAGCTTGATGTGGATGGCGCTGCCCAGTCCACGGCCCAACGACTCCAGCTTCACCAGTGGCGTGTTACCCACTCTGTCCAGGACCGAGGCGTCCAGCCCGTCCGGCAGCCGGGCCGCTGCGTGAGCTCCTTGCCGACGAATCGCCGTACTCACAACGACCCAACCCCTTCCTCTGCTTCCTGGAAAACCTGATCCACGGCGGCGCGCAGTTCAGTCCGCGCCCGTTCCACAAGGTCCGGCGCCGATGGCCTGTCGGCCAGCACATCTGCGAGTCGACCCACGACGACGCCTGTCCCCTTCCCGAGCGGTTGTGCAGCCCCCGCTTCGAGCAGCAGATAGGACGCCGTCAGCGCCTCGATCGTCAACAGCTTTTCCAGCACCTCCACCGACTTTTCGAGTTGCTGGAGGGCCAGGGGGGCCAGGGTTGAGTGGTCCTCGACGTCGGCGGACAAGGTTGGGGCGCCAAGGGTGGCCGGGGCGGCCAGGAACTTGAGTTCGGCCAACAGCCCGGCCGCGGAGTACCACAGCAGCCCGGGCAGTTCCTCCTGGGCCAGCGCGGAGGCCGGGTTGGTTTCCGATCCGGTCCCGGACCCTTCAGCAGAGGCTTGGGTCGATGCCGCTTGCAAGTGCCTGGCTCGGATGGCCCGCTGCGGCGGATACAACTTGGCGATCCGGCGCTCACTGGAAATCCCCACGTGGGCCAACGCCACCCTCAGACCCTCAAATGCCAGAGCCAGTTGCATCGGCTGGAAGTTCCCGCCGGACACCATGAGCCCGGATTCGACATCCACCAAAGGATTGTCGCCGCGACCATTCAGTTCCACCTCCAACGCACCACCCATCTGCGACACGAGGGATCGAAACGCCCCGTGCGTCTGCGGTGCGGCCCGGAAGGACAACGCATCCTGCACCGACACCTCGGGACGCGCATCCTCCATCCAGCCACCGCTCAGCAGGTGACGCACAGCTGCCGCTGAATCACTTTGACCGTTCACCGCCTTGGCCGCCTGGATGGCCGGCGAAAACGGGCTGAGGTTCCCGCCGCCGTCGTACCTTGCGATGGTCTCCAGCGAGAGGGAAAGCGCGACGTCGGCCAGCCGGGCCAGCTGCTGCAACCGCAGCAACGCCAGGGTCCCGGCGCCGACGGAATACGCGTTGGCGCTCACCAAGGCAAGCGCCTCGCCGGGCGCGAGGACGAGGGGTTGAAGGCCGGCATCGGCGAGCGCTTTGGCTCCTGGAACCAAGGTGCCGTCGGCATCGATGGCTTCGCCCTCACCGATGGCGACGGCGGCGACGGCGGCCAGCTGGGTGAGGTCCGATGAGCCCACCGACCCTTCGCGCGGGATGGCGGGCAGGACGCCGCGGTTGAGGAGTCCTGCATAGAAGTTTGCTGTTTCGGGCCGCACACCGGAGCCGCCGCGGCTGAAACCGACAAGTCGGGCGAGGATCACTGCGCGGGCAGCGGGACGGTCCAGATACGAGCCCACTCCGCTGTTGTGATACCTGACCACCTGGACCTGATAGGCCAGGAGCGACTTCTCCTCCACAGCGGTGTCCCGACCGGACCCGAGCAACGTATTGAGTCCGTAGACCCGCTGCCCGGAGGCGGCGGTGCGCTCCAGTACGTCACGGGATCGGCTGATCAAAGACAACGCATCATGGTTGAGTTTCACGTGAAACGCAGGGTCAGAGGCGGCCAGTGCTACGTCGGCAGCACGCACCGGTGCCGTTCCAATCACCAGGGTCCGCGGTTCGGAAGGCGCCATCAGAAGTCCAGGAGATTCTGCCGGAACCCGCCGTTTCCGTAACTCTTCCTCAACAGGCCTCGCCGCCGCAGTTCAGGGGTGAGCTTGTCCAGTACACCGTGCACTGTCACCGGGTCCACGAAGCCGGAGAAGAGGAACCCGTCACCGCCCACCTCGGAACCGGTCGACTCAAGATAGTCGGCAATCTCGCCCACCGTGCCGATGATCGAATCCCCGGCCCCGCCGCTGCGGGCCTGCAGGATCTGGCGCAGCGTGGAACCGGGAGGTGCCGCCTTGGCGAAGTGTTCCAACGTCCCCTGATTGCTGTTGGTGCTCAGTTCCGGGAGGGGTGCGTCCAGGTCGAACTGCTTGAAGTCGATCACCGACAGGTAGGAGATGGAGTTGAGCTGGCTGTCGATATCGCGCTGGGTGAGCTCCCGACGCCGGGCACGCAACTCCTCTGCCTCAGCGGTGGACCCAACCACGGTGGGCTTCAGGACAAAAAGTACCTTGACGTCGTCGGGGTTCCTGCCGGCTTTGGCGGCCTCCGCGCGAATCGAGTCACGGTAGGACTTCATGCCGTCAACACCACGGGCCAACGCAATCGCCACATCAGCATGACCACCCGCGAACGCCTTGCCCCGGGGAGAGGCACCAGCCTGGACCAGTACGGGTTCCTCCGGCAACGGCGCCGTGTTCAGCGGACCTCGGACCTTGAAGAAGTCACCGTGGTGATTGATCGGGTGCACCTTGGTGTGGTCGGCAAACACCCCTGCGGAGACGTCCTCAAGGACCGCGTCCGGTTCCCAGCTCCGCCAGAGCCGCCTGACGACGTCGACGAATTCCTCCGCCTTTTCATACCTAAGGTCGTGTTCAATCTGCTGATCCAACCCGTAGTTCTGGGCGGCGAGGTCGCTGCCGGACGTCACCACGTTCCAGCCCAACTGGCCCTCGGAGAAGTGCTGCAACGTGGCCAAAAGCCGGGCCGCCGTGAAGGGCGGGTAGAACGAGGCGCTGACGGTCGGCACGATTCCCAGGTGCTCGGTGGCGGAGAGCAGGTAAGGGACCAGCGCCAGCGGATCGTGTTTAGGCGCAAAGGAGGCATGCGCCAGGGACACTTCGGCCGATCCGCCATACGTGTCCGGCACGGTGAGGGAATCCTCAATGATGAAGAGGTCCAACCCGGATTGTTCGAACGCACGGACTGCATCCTGGTACAGGGCGGGTTTCTTCCAGTCGTAACCCAGGGCGTAGCCGGGCGTCCCCCACCCCTGGACACCGAATCCGTGGCCCACAAACCATCCAAAATGCAGCATGGGCTTGAGTGTAGAACTGCTCTGTCCGTTCACCGCGACCTGATTTCATGCGAAGTTACAGGGGGACGTACTGGGTCAATTATGCTCCCGGGGCGTCACATTTGAACGCGGCTGGAGACGGTCCGGATTTTCCACATAAGGCGTATGTCGTGTTCCACAAACAGCAGGGGTCGGGAATGATCGCTGTATGAGTGCAGCAACCACCCGCCCCTCCGCCAAGGACCGGCTGTCCAGCGTCTGGGCCCTCAAGGGCTACAAGCGTGAATGGCTGCGGCACGATCTCGTTGCGGGCGCTGCGCTGTTTGCTTTGCTGGTGCCTGCCGGAATGGCCTATGCACAGGCAGCAGGGCTTCCCCCGGTCACCGGGCTTTACGCAACAGTTGTCCCGCTGCTGGTTTATGCGGTGGTGGGGCCCTCCCGCATTCTGGTCCTGGGACCCGACTCTGCCCTCGCCCCTATGATCGCCGCGGCGATTGTGCCGCTGGCAGCGGGAAGCAGCGAGAAATCCGTGGCGCTGGCCGGCTTGCTGGCCGTGTTGATCGGGGCACTCATGCTTGCCGGCTCGGCACTGAAACTGGGAGCCATTACGGGCCTGCTGTCCAAACCCATCCGGCTCGGGTACCTCAACGGAATCGCGCTGTTGGTGGCCCTTTCGCAGCTCCCGGCGTTTCTGGGGATTGCGGCCGACGGCGACATCTGGCAAAAGCTCGCAAAGGTCACCACCGGGTTACTGCGCGGCGAGGTCAACATCACCGCGTTGTTCTTGGGAGTGGGGTCACTGGCTCTCATCTGGATCCCCCGGCTCCTGAAGTGGAAGGTACCCGGTGTTCTGTTGGCGGTGGTTGGCTCGTGCGTGGCGACGGCGGTCTTCGGGCTTAACGACGACGTGAAAGTCACCGGGGTCCTGCCGCAGGGCCTGCCCATGCCCGCACTGGGAGGTATTGGCTGGGCAGACGCCCTGATGCTGCTCCCGGCCGCCGCAGGCATCGCGCTCATGGCTTTCGCTGACACTGGTGTGTTGTCTCAAACATTGGCAGCCAAGGAAGGGAAGAAGGTCTCCGGAAACAGGGAGATGGCAGCGCTTGGAGCAGCCAATGCTGCTACCGGCCTCTTGGGCGGATTCCCCATTTCAGGCAGTACCTCCAGGACACCGGTCGCCGTGGATGCCGGCGCAAAATCCCAGATGACAGGCGTGGTCGGCTCCGTGCTGGTGCTGGCCTTCATGCTGCTGGCTCCGGGAGTAACCGAGTACCTTCCATCGGCAACCCTGGCCGCCGTCGTTATCGCAGCAGCCATTGCACTAGCGGATCCTGCCGGCGTCCGGCGGCTCCTGCGGCTGAGCCGCAGCGAGTCCGTGGTGATGCTGGCTGCGTTCCTTGGAGTGCTGACAGTGGGTGTCCTCCAGGGAATCGTGGTGGCCATTGCCTTGGCACTCCTGGATTTTGTCCGCAGGGCATGGGATCCGTACAGAACCGAACTCGGCGCCGAGAAAGGCCTACCCGGGTATCACGATCTTGAACGGCACCCCGAGGGCGAGCGCATCCCCGGGCTCTTGATCCTCCGGTTTGATGCACCACTGTTCTTCGGCAACGGACAGGTTCTGGCCAGCTTTGTGAGGGAGCAACTCGACGAGGCCCCGGACGAGTCCACCGAGCCCATCAGCCACATCATCCTTGCCGCCGAACCCATCACCGGGATCGACACCACAGCGTTGGATGACCTGGTAACCCTGGACGAATGGTTGGCCAGAAAAGGAGTGGACCTGGTGTTTGCCGAGCTCAAAGGGCCTGTGAAGGACAAGTTGATCCGCCTCGGTACGGCGGCCCGATTTACGCCGGACCACTTCTACCCCACTGTCGGCGCGGCAGTGCGGGCGCTCAAGGACCGGTAATGGATCAGCCGCCGATTACGCAACATGACGACCATGCAGCCACCCGCAAGTGCGGCCCGACGCCCGTGGATGTTACGTTTTTCTTGAGTAATGAGTACCAGCGCAAAGCCCTGACTTGCTGGTCGGCAACCCTCTCTCCGGCGGGGTGCCTCAGGTGACTACTCGGCGTATCGACAACTCGAACTGCAAGCGTGACTGAGGAGCACCAGCAATGCCTGAACCCACTGAAGAAAAACTCTCTTACCGCCTGATTACAGGCCCGGATAACCGCGATTTCTGCGAGCGTATCCACAATTCCCTCGTCGAGGGCTATGTGCTCCATGGCAGCCCTGCAGCCACCTTCAACGGCACGGAAGTGATCGTTGCCCAAGCGATTGTGCTGCCCGCGGCGATCGCCAATGCTGATGCCGCCGTCGCCAACGCAGTGGACCAGCTTGAGAACTACGACGATGTAGAAGCATTCGAGGGCCACGCATGAGCTACGCAGGTGACCTGACCCCGCAGGACGCGTGGGCCAAGCTCGAAGAAGGCGCCATCCTGGTGGATGTTCGCACCGAGGGCGAGTGGGCCCACATCGGCATCCCGGACACCAAAGCCACCGAGAATGATCCCCTGTTCATCCAGTGGAACCTCGCTGGCGGTATCCCGAACTCCCGCTTCATCGAGGACCTGCAGCAGCAGGCACCCGAGGATGACGCCGTGGAGCTCGTCTTCATCTGCCGCTCCGGCCAGCGCTCCATCTCCGCTGCCATCGCCGCAACGCAGGCCGGCTTCACTGCGTACAACGTCCTTGAGGGCTTCGAAGGCGAACCGGACCGTTACGGTGAGCGCACCGTAAACGGCTGGAAGAACCGTGGCCTGCCGACGAATCTGGGGACCGAGTAAGTGACCTTTAATCCCGACGCCGCCAGCTGGAGCCCTGACACCCAGGCCGTTCGCGGTGGCCTTGACCGCACCAATTTCCAGGAAACGTCCGAGCCCGTTTTCCTGAACTCCGGGTTTGTCTATGAATCGGCCGCCGCTGCCGAACGTGCCTTCACGGGCGAGGACGAACGCTTCGTTTACTCCCGCTACGGCAACCCGTCCGTCGCCACTTTCCAGGAGCGGCTGCGACTGCTCGAAGGAACCGAGGCGTGCTTTGCTACGGCATCCGGCATGTCAGCGGTCTTCACCGCCCTGGGTGCCCTGCTGGCCTCAGGCGACCGCGTGGTGGCCGCCCGCTCGCTGTTCGGCTCCTGCTTCGTGATCCTCAACGAGATCCTGCCCCGCTGGGGCGTGGAGACGGTGTTCGTTGACGGCCCGGATCTGGATCAGTGGCGTGAAGCCCTCTCTGAACCGACCACAGCCGTGTTCTTTGAGTCGCCCTCCAATCCCATGCAGGAGATCGTCGACATCGCTGCCGTCAGCGAACTGGCGCATGCCGCCGGGGCGACCGTCGTTGTCGACAATGTCTTCGCCACTCCCCTGTTGCAGCGCTGCGGTGAGCTGGGCGCGGACGTGATCGTGTACTCCGGCACCAAGCACATCGATGGCCAAGGCCGTGTCCTTGGCGGCGCGATCCTGGGCACCAAAGAGTTCATCGATGGTCCCGTCAAGCAGCTCATGCGCCACACCGGCCCTTCCCTTTCCGCGTTCAATGCCTGGGTGCTGACCAAGGGTTTGGAGACCATCGGACTGCGCGTCAACCACAGCTCGGCATCCGCTTTGAAGATCGCGGAGTGGCTCGAGCAGCAGCCTGCCATCAGCTGGGTCAAGTACCCGCTGCTCACGTCCCACCCGCAGTACGAGCTTGCCGCGAAACAGATGAAGGCCGGCGGCACTGTGCTGACGTTCGAGCTGTCTCCTTCGGCCGGGCGCTCAGCCAAAGAGGCTGCGTTCGCCTTGCTCGATGGCCTCCGCGTCATTGACATCTCCAACAACCTGGGCGATTCCAAATCCCTCATCACCCACCCAGCTACCACCACCCACCGGGCCATGGGACCTGAGGGCCGGGCCGCGATCGGGCTTACCGACGGCGTGGTCCGCTTGTCTGTAGGACTGGAAGACGTGGACGATCTCATCCTGGATCTGGAGAAGGCCCTCAAACAGGTCTAGCCTTGCTGCCATGAGCGGGAACCATCCCTATCGCCGTGCCGGAGCGGTCATCGTTGCCGGCACGGTGGTGTGGTTCGTGGGAATCTCGCCGGTCTCGCGCGTCTACATCACTCCGGACGATGCCGAACGCCTGCGCATGCTGACCTCCGGACGGCGCGGCTGGATCGTGGGCCAGCACCTAACCGCAGTAGGGACCGTCGCCGTACCGGTGGGATTCGCCGCGTTTGCCCGCGCAGTTCCGGGTAAGGACGCCGTTCCGGACATCAACTCACCACGCGGGAAAGCGAAGAAGTGGGCTTACGCTGCCGCCGCCGCATTGCTCGCGGGTGCCCCGTTCTTCGTCTCCAGCCTCACCCGGCGGGCAGCTGACCTCGAGGGTTTTGCCTACCGCCGGGGATCCAACGCGCCGTTCCTGGCCTATTCGGGATTGCATGTGGTGGCGTTGGCCGCCTTGGGTGGGAGTCTCCTTTCCTTGCCCACAAAACGCTGGATCGGCGTTACGGCCGCAATCAGCGCCCCTGTCTACGGTGCCATTCTGGTAGCAAAAAAGGACATCCCGCCGTTCTGCTTCTATTTGGTGGAGGGTCTCACTGGCGCCTACTTGATGGCCTGGGAAGAAACGGAAACCGACAAGGCCTAAGGCCTCCTGACTCGGGACAGCATCGGCGCGGGTTCCTTGTGCGCGTCGGCGGAGGTTCCGCGAACCGTCACCTTCGCTGCATGCCCGACGACGGCGGCCAGGGCAGCGCTGGTGGGCGGACCGTCCGGCTGGTTCTGGCTGCCGCGCTGCCTGTTGTTGTACCGCACTGCAGCTTCCCGTTGCTCGTCCGCGCCGTTCCCCCGCTCCAGCAGAGCTGAGATCCCCGCTTTGACCAGCTCCAGTTCGCCTTGGTCATCCAGCACTGGGCTCACGTAATCCACCAGGGCCCAGACGACGTCCGCCGCCGGCTGGGGGCGGAAATCACCGAAGTCCAGGAGCTCTCCACGCAAGCCCGCATTGCTGGCCTGCCAACTCGCCATCCGCAGGAGTGCCGTGGGCACCGCGGTGGGCTCAACGCCGTCGAGCATTTCCAAGGAAGCGGTCTCCACCAAAGCCCGCACCAGTACCGCAATCAACGCGGCGTCCTCGGCGCGGAGGCAGACGTCGGCCACGCGGACCTCCACTGTGGGGTGGTTCCGGGAGATTCGGGCGTCGAAGTAGATCATGCCCTCATCCAGGATCACGCCTGTTTCCAACAGCCGATTCACGATGCGCCGGTAGGCAGTGAGTGATCCGAACACGCCGGACGGTCCAGAGGTGGGCCAGCGGTTCCATGCCTGGGTGCGGTAGCTGTCGAAACCGGTGGGAAGGCCTCGCCAGTAGGGTGAGTTAGCGGTGAGGGCCGTGAGCACGGCGAGTTTGTCCCGGATATGGTCCAGCACCACCACACCTTCCTCAGGGGATTCGACAGAGGTGTGCACGTGGAATCCGCACGTCAATTGTTCCGTGGCGATGATTCCGAAGCGATCCAGCATCGCGGCATAGCGGGGATCCGGGGTGGTGTGGGTGTTCGAATCCAGCGGAGAGGTAGCGATGGCAGCAACCCGCGCTCCGTGCTGACGGGCTGCCTCGTTGGCCATGGCCCTGCCGCGGCGGACCTGATGCAGAAGATCACCGTAGCTGTGGCAGGGGCGGGTCTGGGTTTCGATCTGCTCCAGCTTGAGTTCGTGGCTGAGGCTCGTTGCGGATGCGGGTTGGTGGTGGCCGGCAAGCAGCGCATCCGCAAGGGCAAGGGGCTCTCCCGTCACAGGATGGACGATGAGCAGCTCTTCCTCGACCCCGAAAGTCCGCATGCTCCATTCTGCGTCAGGAGGCCGGTGGAGGACAGTGGCTGGAAGGGCAGCGAGGACCGCGGCACCGCACCCCTTCCCGCCATCCGCACCAGAGCGAACTGTGGCGGATGGCGGAAACGGGCGCGTCCCCGATCCGTTGCGGGCGTGCGCGTGGAGCCTAGTCCTGGAAGTACTCGATCTTGGCGCCGATGGTGTTCAACCGCTCTGCCAGGTCCTCGTAGCCACGCTCGATCACGTAGATGTTGCGGAGCTCTGACGTGCCCCGGGCAGCGAGCATGGCCAGGAGCAAGCAGGCGGCGGGGCGCAGGGCAGGCGGGCAGCCGATTTCGGCAGCGCGCCACTTAGTGGGTCCGTTGACGTAGATCCGGTGCGGATCAAGCAGTTGCACCTGGGCGCCCAGCTTGTTGAGTTCCGTCAAGTAGATGGCACGGTTCTCGTAGACCCAGTCATGGATCATGGTCTGGCCCTCGGCGTTGCCCGCGATCACAGCGAAGAACGGCAGGTTGTCGATGTTCAGGCCCGGGAACGGCATGGGGTGGATCTTGTCCTGCGGCGCGCGGAGCTCGGAAGGCTTGGTGGTGACGTCCACCAAGCGGGTCCGGCCATTGCGTGCCATGTATTCGCCGGAGATTTCAAGGTTCTGGCCCATCTGCTCCAACGTAGCCAGCTCGATCTCCATGAATTCGATGGGAACCCGGCGGATGGTGACCTCGGAGTTGGTCACGATGCCCGCGGTGATCAGGCTCATGGCCTCGATGGGATCCTCGGACGGGAAATACTCGATCTCCACATCAATGGCGGAACGGCCAGTGATCTTCAGCGTGGTGGTGCCGACGCCCTCGATTTCAACGCCCAGGCCGTGCAAGTAGAAGCAGAGGTCCTGGACCATGTAGTTGGGGCTGGCGTTGCGGATCACGGTGGTGCCCTCGCGGTGCGCGGCGGCCATGATGGCGTTCTCAGTAACGGTGTCGCCACGTTCGGTGAGGACGAAGGAACGGTGGTGGTCATCGGCCGGGGGCGCAGCTACGGAATAGAACCCGGACTTCGCTTCGACCTCAAGCCCGAACTGGCGCAGGGCCTGCATATGCGGCTCCACTGTGCGCGTTCCGAGGTCGCAGCCACCAGCGTAGGGCAGCAAATACTCACTGGTCTCGTCCAAGAGCGGACCCAGCAGCATGATGACGCTGCGGGTACGGCGGGCGGCGTCCACGTCCATTGAACCGAGGTCCAGGACCTCGGGCCTGCGGATGCGGAGGTCGCTTCCGTTGAGCCAGGTGCATTCGACGCCAATGGAGGTCAGTACTTCAACAATCCTGTTGACTTCTTCGATGCGGGCCAAGCGGCGCAACGTGGTGGTTCCGCGGTTGATGAGGCTGGCGCACAAAAGCGCGACACCGGCATTCTTGCTGCTGTTGACATCCACTTCGCCGGACAGGGTCTTGCCGCCCTCCACCCGGAGGTGGGTCATCTGTGGCTTGCCCACTTTGACGATTGATCGGCCGAATATTGCCTCTAGCCGTTCGATCATCCGGAGGCTGAGATTCTGTTTACCTTGCTCCATCCGGGCGATCGCGCTCTGGCTGGTTCCAAGCTCGGTAGCCAACTGCCCCTGCGTCCATCCTTTTTCGCCACGGGCGTTGCGGAGCAGAAGGCCTACGTGTTCAGCGGTAGGTTGCGTCATATCCAAGAAATATCACAGGTGAGCTAGAAGTCGCGCACAAAACGCCGTTTGAGCGGCAAACGTCACACCGTACCCGATCCGTGAGATATAGGGTGCGACGGCGACCGGTCACCACGGGCGAACGCTTTCCCTCAGTCGCCACCGGGCAGAAGTCCCCATTGCGGTCCGCGGGACAATACCAAAGCATTAAGGGAAAGCTCAGGGGGAAACATGCCTTTCTACGGCGCCGACGTCGACCAACTCAAAGCACTCTCCAAGGCCTTGGCCAACGGTGCGTCACAGCTGACCAGCCGGGCCCGGGAGCTCGACTCCTTGATCGGCCAAGGCATGACCGGCCAAGGCGGCGGCTGGCAGGGCCAGGATGCCAAGCGCTTTGCCGCAGATTGGCAGGGCCGCCTGAGGCCGTTGCTGGAGAGGACCACGCGAGGCCTGGAAGAGGCATCACAGTCCGTGCTCACCAATGCCGACCAGCAGTCCTCCGCGTCCACGGAGGGTAGCGGTGATTCAGGCAGTTCCGGCAGCGGCTCGGGCGGTTCCGGCAGCAGCTCCGCCAATTCCACCAACCCCGGAAACGACGCCACCACCAAAACCGCGGCCAATCCGAACCCTGACCAGCCAACACCGCAGGAAATCCTGGACCAATACCAGGTCAGCGACGCCGAGACCACCATGTGGCCCGGGGACTGGGACCCCCTGCGCTTCGTGGTTGACCAAAGGGAGGTCACCGAGAAGGAAGCGGAACTCCTCAACGGGCTGGGTCCTTTCGAGATGAACGCCTTCAAAGGCATTCACGATGACGCCTTCAGCACTGCCGACGACCGCTTCCCCAGCGCCGACCGTAACGATGACCAGAACGATGCCTTCCGCCACGCATATTGGAACGCGCTTATGGTCAAGGAGTTCGGTGCGGACTGGGCGGAGGACTACGCCACTGCGCACGAGCAACTCCCCGGCAACCCCGCGCCCCGCGAAGCCATGGATCTGTACAACAATGAGGTGGGCCGCAATGTGGCCATAGCCAACCCGGATGCCAGCGCTGAGGAGCTTGCGGACTTGATCGAGGAAGCCGTGAACAACGGCGAAACTGTGGTGGTGGGACAGGACCTGCTGCCCCACCCGTCCAATGAGGTCCCCATGGACCAAACCGGCGACGCCAACAACGCCGAGCCCGCCCCGGGCGAGGATCCAGAGTTTAACGACGAGTCGAGGACCACCTCGTGAGGTTCCAACACCAAACACAGGCCCGACGTCGGCCGCGGACTTCCGCTGGCCGCATCACCCTGGCTGGCCGCGTCACCGTAGCCGGCCTGCTCACTGTCATCCTGGCCTGCGCCCTGGCCGCCTGTTCACTAGGAGGATCTGTCATGCCCGAATCGAATGAGAAGCTCAACAGCCAGGTTCTCGAGTCCGCGAAGAACGGGACGGCCTTGAAACTGGCTGACGCCACGGACTTCGAGTGGGACCAGGCGGGTTTCATAACGGAGGGAACGCCGGCCAAGGACATCGAAGCAGCCTTCGGCGAGCCTCTGACCAAGGAGAACCGCTACACGGCCTCCCCCGCGTTGTTCGTCTTCCTGAAAGACGGGAAGGTGGCCAAGGCAATCCGCATCGTCCCAGATGCCTTCTTCGGCGCTGACGCACAAAAGAAGTACGGGCGGGACGTGGTCCTCACCCCGCCGGAGGGGAAAAAGGGCTTCCTCAACTGGCGCGAGTAGCGCCTAACACCGCGATGGAAGCGCCGCGATTCCTAGACGCGCCAGTACCCCAGGGCATCGATCCGGTGCTTGTCCACGCCCAGTGTCTTCCGCAGGTGTTTCACGATTGCGCGGGTGCTGGAGGCTTCGCAGGCGATCCAGAAGAAGTCGCTGGCCACGGACACAGTCTCCGCAGTGAGCGCATCGCAGACCTCCTCGACCAAAGCGGCACCGTCGCGTTTGCGCGGAACCCAGCTGACGACGTCGGACTCTGACGTCCGCACCTCCAGCGAGGGGTCGGCGTCGTGCTGGTATTCAATCCAGGCGGTCACGGGAGCCGCACCCGCGGCAGTAAGTTCCCGCTCGTCCAGCAGCGAGTTGATGGCCGGGATGGAGGCGGGATCGCCCACTACCCAGATCCGGCGCGGAGCGGGCTGCGGGAACGTGAAGGAACTGCCCTGCACGGTGGCGTCGATGGTGTCTCCGGCCTGGACGGAGCGGGCCCAGTCGGCGGCAACTCCGTTGTGCATCGCGAAGTCCATGCTGAACGTGCCGTCCGCAGGGGAAGCGTTGACCAGGGTGTAGGCACGCTGATGGGCCTTGCCGGAATCATCGAACCACAGCCTGATCCACATGGTGGGATGCAGCCCGCTTCGCTCCAGCAGTCCACCGTCGCGCACGTGCACGCGGAGGAAGTCCGGAGTGATTTCTTCCTTCCCGGTGACTTCCAGCGTGAAATCCTTGGCGCCCATGACTTTGAGCACGACGCCTTCCCAATTGCGCTTCAAGCAACACTCCTTCACGAACGGCCACGATTTGTGAACGAGGCCAAAGCCATTTATCTTGAGCTTAAGTAAGCCTAACCTAAGCTCGAAAGCGGCCAGAGATTATGACGCCTGCCCCGACGCACCCTTCCGCCCCGGCAGGCGGCCCCGGAACCTACCGTGATCAGTGGGGAATCCCCCACCTGTGGGCGGATTCCTCCGACGATCTCGCCTTCCTCCAAGGCATGAACGCAGCCACTGACCGCTCTTGGCAGATTGAACTGGAACGGTGGCGCTCCGAGGGTCGCACAGCTGAAGTCCTGGGTGCGGACGTTGTGGTCTGGGACCGGTTCGCACGCCAAGCCCGGCTGGATGACACCGCGCGCCGCTGCTTCGAGAACCTCGACGCCGAGACTCAGCGTTGGTGCGGACAGTACGTGGCCGGCATCAACCAAGCGCTGGCAGACGGACTCCGCGGCGGCCCCGAATTCGACGAGTCCGCCTGCACGCCGGAGCCATGGAATCCGTGGACGCCGCTGGGCGTCTTCCTGGTGCATCACATCCTCTTCTCCACGTTCCCCAACAAACTGTTCAGGGCCCACATCGCGCGGACATTGGGCGACGACGCCGTGGGCCTGTTCAGCATCGAAGCTCCCGTCTGGTCAGGCAGCAACGCCTGGGCCGCGCACGGCTCGACGACGGCGAGCGGCCTCCCGCTGATCGCCGGCGACCCCCATCGCCTCATGGAACTCCCCGGCGTGTACCAGCAGGTACGGCTCGCTTGCCCGGACTTCGACGCCATCGGTTTCGCGTTCCCCGGCGTCCCCGGCCTCCCGCACTTCGCCCACACGGGGCATACCGCTTGGGCCATCACCAACGCCATGGCCGACTACCAGGACCTCTTCGAGGAAGAACTGCGCCGGGTCACGGACGCCACCGGGGAACGCGTCGAGGCGCGCGGAGCGCATGGCTGGGAAACCGCCGTCGTGAGTGCCCAAACCATCACCGTCCGCGACGGTGAGCCGGTCACCGTGGAGGTCATCGAGACCGCGCGGGGTTCCGTGATCTCTGAAGCGCCCGACGGCGAGGCGCTGTGTTTGCGCTTTCCTGCCCGTGTTGAGGGGCGGCTTGGTTTTGAGGCCCTCCTGCCGCTGCTGCGGAGCCGGAGCGTCTCAGAGGTGGAAGCGGCGTTCGATGCCTGGGTGGAGCCCGTCAACAGCGTGGTGGCCGGGGACACGTCCGGAGCAGTGCGGCACTTTGTTGCCGGGCTTGTTCCGCAGCGCAATCCCGCCAACAGGAGGTTGCCCGCCCCGGCCTTCTCAGCCCGCCATGAGTGGGACGGTCAGTACGTAATCCTGCCCCGCACGGAGGTGGAGCAGTTTGCCGTGAGCGCGAACGACCGCGCGGCGGGAGGCGGCGACGCCGTAGCCATGGAGTTCGCCCCCGCGCATCGGGCGTTGCGCATCCGGGGGTTGCTCGAGTCGGCTCCGGGGCCGTTGTCCGTGGATGACATGCAGGCTATCCATACGGACACGCTCCTGGGTCCGTGGCCATTGTTCCGGTCGGTGTTGTCCGGCCTGGACGCTGATGAATTGTCCCGGGAAGCCGCGGGGCTGCGTTCGCTGCTGCTGGAGTGGGATGGCCACATGGATGCCGGGAGCCATCACGCCGCAGTGTTTGCGGAGTGGCGGGGCTCAGTGGTCCAGCGCCTGGCAAACCATCCCGCGCTTGCCCCCGTGAAGGAGCCAACGGGCTACTCGCCCTTGTTCGGGCCGTGGTTGTCAGTGGCATCCCGGATCGGCTTTGCGCTTGAGACCCTGCTGGTACGCGGCTCGGAACTCGGCATCAGCGTCGATGCGGAAGCCGCCGCAGCGCTTGAGGACGCTGCATTGAAGGAGTCCGTGCTGCGCTCCTGGGGCGACCGGCATACACTGTTGGCCGTTCATGTCCTCCCCGGCCCGCTGGCATCAGCGGCACCCACGGCGGGCCTCAGCGGAGATACGGGCTGTGTGCTCTGCACCGAGAGCCTCCCGGGCGTTGACGACCAAAGCTTCCGGGGTCCCGTGGCCCGCTACGTCTGGGACCTGTCCGAACGGCGCAACAGCCGCTGGATCGTCCCCTTCGGTGCCTCCGGTACGCCCGGCCACCAGCACTTTGCCGATCAACTCCCGCTCTGGACGGCCGGGGAACTCGCCCCGGTGGTCACTGACTGGCCTGAATTGATCAAAGACAATCCCTGACTCACCCTGTTCCCGCAAGTCGTCAGTTACGCACCAGCCCCGAAGGAAGCCATGACCACCACCACCCAGGACTTCTCTGTCCGTACCACCATCTACTCCGAAGACCTCGAAGGATGGGGCGCGCTGCGGCTTGTGCCGCTGGTTCCCGCCGAGGACATCGACCTCATCTTCGAATGGGTCACCCAGCCCCGCGCCAAGTTCTGGGGAATGACGGAGAATTCCCGCGAAGAAGTCCAGGGGATCTACGAGTTCCTTGATTCCCTGGAGACCCACCACGCGTTCCTGGCCGTCCTTGATGGCGAACCGATGGCCCTTTTCCAGACCTACGAGCCACTGCACGACCCCGTGGGCGAGGCCTACCCCGCACGCGAAGCAGACATTGGCATGCACTTGCTGTTGGCCCCTGCCACGCGGCCCATCCCGCACTTCACGCCGAAGCTCGGTACGTCCCTGATCAAGTACATGTTCTCCCTTCCGGGCAAGGACCGGGTTGTGGTGGAGCCGGATTCACGCAACGCCAAGGCCCTGCGTCGTTTGGAGGCCACCTGTTTTGAGCTGGGACCCATCATCCAGCTCGCCGAGAAGGAAGCCCAGCTGGGGTTCCTGACGCGGGCAGGCTTTGACGAGATCCAGGAACAGCAGGCCCGCTAGCGCCAGACGAAGCTCCACGTTCCTGCGCCCACGGCCGCGAGCACCGCGCCCGCAGCGATCACCACTCCGCCAAGGACCACCCAGACGTCCAGAAGCGAATAGGTGGACTCCCGCGCCCACGTCCGTTGACCGCCGCCGAAGCCGCGCGCTTCCATGGTGACTGCTAGCCGCGAAGCCCTCCGCACCGCCTGGACCAGCAGGCCGAAGCTCTGGCCGAGGGTGGCCTTCAAGCGCTGGAACGGGCTGCCGTGGGAACCGACGCCGCGGGCACGGCGGGCCATGCCGATGGTCTGCCATTCCTCGGCCATCAAGCCGACCAACCTCATGGCAGCCAGGGAACCCAGGACAAAGCGATGCGGCAACCTTGCTTTCTGCGCCAAGGCATCAGCCAAATCCGTGGGGTCCGTGCAGGTCATCAAGAGGATGGCCGGAACGGCAATCGCCAGACCGCGCATCATGAAACCCAGCCCTAGTTCAAGGGAACCTTCGCTGATGGACCAGAGTCCGACGTCGAGCAGTACAGCTCCGCTGTCCGCCGCCACGATCGCCGTGCTCCAGCCACCGATTGCTGCCGCGATGATGAGCGGCCACGCGCGCTGCCACAAAAGACGCAGAGTAAGCCCGGCCAGCGGAAACAATGCCAGCTCCGCAACCAAAGCAGTGGACGCCGATACCCAGTCGATGGACAGGGCCAGCACCAGGGAAATCAGGAAAACGGACACGAACTTTGCCAAGGGGTTGGCGCGGGTCAGCAGGGCATGATTCCCGCGGAGGTTCAGTGCATCCCTCATGCCGCACCCGCTTCCTGATGCGTGGCTTCACCATGCTGCACCGGACCGAGCCGCAGCTCCGTGCCGCCGAGCACAGCGCTGAATTCCTGGTCATGGGTCACGGAGACCACGGCCGTTCCGGCATCCAGCAACTCTGAAAGGAATGATGCCAACTCGGCCCAGGTGTTGGCATCCTGGCCGAACGTGGGCTCGTCGAGCACCAGCACTTGGGGATGCGCGGCGAGCACGGTGGCCACCGAAAGCCGCCGCTTCTCGCCGCCCGAAAGGGTGTAGGGGTTGGCGTCCACCAGATGCGTAAGCCGCAGCCGCTCCAGCAGTTCGTCCACGCGTTCCTCGCCGTGGCCCAAATGCCTGGGCCCAAACATGAGCTCGTCCAGGACCTTGCCCGTGACGAACTGGTGCTCCGGTTCCTGGAACACCGTCCCGATCCGCGAAATCAGCTGGTCTGCTTTCCACTTGAACGGGTCAATGCCTGCCCCCTTGGAAAGCTCGACGGCGGCACTCACCGTACCGTCAACCGGCGCCAAAAGGCCGGCCAACGTGAGCGCGAACGTGGACTTTCCAGCTCCGTTGGCTCCGGTGATGGTCAGTGCTTGGCCGGCCCTGACCTGCGCGGTGATTCCCGTTTGCACCGGGAGGGGCGGGATGGTCTTGAAGCCCTTGCGCCGCGGCTTTTCCTTGGAAACTGCGAGGTCCTGGGCAGCGAGGAGCAGTGGGGCGGCGTGGGGTTCGGCGGGGGTTTGGCTGCGTCGTTGGCGGGTGGCCGGAACGTACCCCGGCACCCAAACGCCGGCAGCCATCAACATGGTGCGGGCCTCGGACAGGACCTGGTCCGGTGGGCCGTCCAAAAGGACCGCGCCCGTTGCCTGGCCCGTTCCCGCCGCCGTCAGGGTACCCGGCTGCAGGACTACTATCCTGTCCACCAGGTTCTTCCACACGGACACACGGTGTTCCACCACCACCAGGGTGGCGCCGGTCTTGTCCAGGCAACGCCGAACAGCATCCCGAACCTCCAGCACTCCTACCGGATCCAGGTTGGCCGTGGGCTCGTCCAAGAGGATCAAGCCGGGTCGCATCGCGAGAATGCCCGCCAGCGCAAGGCGCTGCTTCTGCCCCCCGGAGAGAGCCGCCGTCGGGTGTTCCAACGCCAAACCGCCGCCCGCGGCGGTACGCAACCCGACGTCGTCGAGCGCTTCATGGACGCGGGACCAAATCTCATCCCGGGGCACAGCAAGGTTCTCGGCACCAAAGGCGACGTCGTCGCCAACACGCGACAAAACCACCTGTGTTTCAGGGTCCTGCTGCATCAGTCCGGCGCGGCCACGCTGTTCCCGGGGCGCGACGCCGTCGATCAGCAGTGAACCTGACTCGTCCGAGTCGTCTTCCTCATCGCCCAGCACACCGGCGAGGGCGTGCAGCAGCGTCGACTTGCCGGCTCCCGAAGGCCCCAGCAGCAGCACCCGCTCGCCCGGTTCAATCCGGAGGTCCAGACCATGAATGGCAGGAGTCGAGCGTCCGGCATGCCGCCAACCCCAGCCCTCGGCGGAGATGGCGGCAGGCCGCACCGGGCTGCTGTTCTTGCTGCCGCTCTGCGTAGCCGGCATCAGCTGAAGGCTGGCTCCGACGCAGCCTTGCGCGACGCGAAGGAGCTCAGGACACCGGTCTTGGCCAGGCCGCGGGTGGCAACCCAGGACAGCGCCCCGGCGATAATGGCGCCCGAGACGGTGGTGAAAGTGATGTACGCCAGCTTATCCATTGCCTCATAGGCGATGTTCCAGCCCCACGGGAGGAAGGAGTCGTTCAGGCCGCAGAAGAGGCCCGCACCGGCACCCGCGAGGAGGGCCGTGGGCAGGTTGAACTTCTTGTACCGGAAAGCGGCGAAGATGAGCTCTGCGCCCAGACCCTGCAGGACGCCGGAGATCAGGACGGTGGTGCCGTACTGGGAACCCATGATGAGTTCGCCGGTGGCCGCGACGGTTTCGCAGAACAACGCTGCGCCCGGCTTGCGGATAATGAGCATGCCCAGGACTGCGGGGATCATCCAGCCACCGGCGATCAGGCCGGTGAGCGGCGGATACGTCGCGTTCATGGGAATGGATACCAGCGCGGCGCCCTGGGACCAGGCCCAGAAGATCACGCCGCCTGCAATGGCGATCAAGGCCGCCACAACAATGTCTACAACACGCCAGTTATAACTGGTCTTCTTCACGTTTACCGTGGTCATTTTCTGCCTCCTGAGGTTACAGGAGGGGAAAGTGCTCCCCGGATTTCCAACCGGCCTGCGCCGCCCGGATCCGGACACTCTGAGAAGCTCGACTCCCTTGCGCCGGTACTAACCGGATCAGGTTCGAGGGTCTGCGGCTGTCCGCACTCTCAGCGCCCTCGCGTCTCCTGCATCTCTGCAAGGTCCGACGGCGGCGCTCCCCTGTCGTTATTAAATCTGCCCTGATGGGCTGGTTCAGTTTACACCTGCGCGTGTTGCGGGCGACGGTCCGGTGCCGGCCGGTGGTCACATTCGGGCGATGCGGGGACCGCTCTACGCCCCGTTTCCCAGTCCAGCAACGCAAATCCGTCCCCACAACGAGACCTGAGAGAATGATCCAGCAGACTCGACAGCGGCAAAGGGGCACTTTCATGAACAACCCACCCACTCGAAATCACCCTGCCGGCGAGGGCACCATATCCGAGCCCCGGCTCGCTGCCAGTGTCATCCTGCTCCGTGATGCCCCGGGCGGGCTCGAGGCGTTCGTCCAGCACCGGGTCAGCACCATGGACTTCGCCGCCGGAATGGTGGTCTTCCCGGGCGGCCGTGTGGATGCTGCGGACGAGTCAGGCTGGGACTACCCGGCGGGCCTGCTTCAACGCCACGCTGCCGCTTGGCGTTCGAGTTCCATCGGCACCCACACCACCTCAACGCAGGCCGAAACCAACGCAGGGACGGTCCTCACAGCCGCAATCCGCGAAGTCCAGGAGGAGTCCGGGCTCACCATCAGTGCCGAGGATGTCCGCCCCTGGGCCAACTGGATCACGCCCACGGACATGCCGAAGCGCTTTGACACCTTCTTCTACCTCGCCAAGCCCTCCCCGGGAGCCGAGCCCCGGCATCAAACCACGGAGGCGTGGCAATCGTTGTGGATGCCCGTGGACGGAATTCTGGAAGCGGAAGCGGCCGGGACGCTGAAGCTGATGCCGCCCACCTATTACCTGCTCAAGGAAATCGCTGAGTTTGGTTCCGTGGACGCTGCCTGGCTGGCAGAGCACCCTGTTGTTCCCGTGCTGGCCCCTGTTGGGTCCTTGGCAGCGTTCCTGAAAGAGCGCGAAAGCCGACGCTGACTCTGGAGTCGGCCACGGACGGCTAGGCTGGGGGCATGAACCTCTTCTTCAAGCTGATCGGTGCCGGAGTGAGCCTCGGAGCGGGCTTCGTAGGCACCAAACTCGTCAACAAAGGGTGGGAAAAGGCAACTGGCAACAAACCACCCATGGGCAACGACGACATGGAAACGAGCTTGCGTTCAGCACTGACTTTTGCGCTGATCTCAGCCTTCGTCAGCACCCTGATTCAGGTGTTGGCCAGCCGTGGCACACAGCGTGCCATTGCACGTTTCGCCAAGTCACACGACATCGTCTAGTCCGCAACCACAGCCAACAACGCGGGGTCGCGTTGCCTCCACCTGATGGAATGAACACCAGTGGACGCAGGGCGACCCCGCGTTTGCTGTGACTGGGACTTTAGCGGTCGTTCCGGGGTTCTTGCCCCGCAGCCGCCCGTTGCACAACAGCTTCGAGTTCGTCCTTGGTGAGCATCTCGCGGTGGCCATGCTTGGTGCGGTAGGCGGAGCGACCCACCATATGGGCGGACACAGGTGCCGTCAGCAACTGGAAGATCCATGCCACCAGCAAGACCGGCCAAACCCACCACGTGCGCATTTGCAGGCCAATCGCAGCAAGCATGAGGAACAGTCCCAGTACTTGGGGCTTGGTGGCTGCGTGCATGCGGCTCATGAGGTCCGGGAATCGCAGCAATCCGATGGCAGCGCCCAAGGACATCAAGGCGCCCACCACCAGGAACACTGCGGTGACAGCGTCGATCACGACATCCACTCCGCTGGCATCAGGACTCATTGTTCTGTTCCCTCCGTTCAGCCACGAACCGTGCAACGGTCACCGATCCGATGAATCCGATCACCGCGAGGGCTACCAGCAGCATCAGGTTGTTGAGGTGCCTGTTCATCGCCATGTCGATCGCCAGTGCAGCACCCAGGATGGCCAACAAGACGTCTGATGCCAGCACGCGGTCCAGCAGGGAAGGGCCGATGGCGATGCGGACAATCGCGCCCGCGGCAGCCAGGCTGAGGATCACCGCCGTGACCACAAGGATGATCTCCTTCATCGTGCTGCCCCTTCCATTCCCGGACGTACTTCGGCGTTGAGGGCTTCCACTTCTTCGCGCGTGCCCATGATCCGGATCAGCCGCGCTTCAATGGTCTGGACTTCCTCGCGAATTTTGTCGATGTCCGCTTCTTCGTAAATATTGAGCGCGTGCAGGTACAGCGTGGACGTCGACCGGTCCACTTCCACCACCAGCGAGCCCGGAATCAGCGAGATGACGTGCCCCGTGGCCGTCACCATCAGGTCCGAGTGGCTGCGCAAGGGAACCGCGACGACGGCGCTGCGCACCTTGGGTCCCTTGACCACGGCCAGGAACAACACCAGGAAGCTCGCTGCCACCACTTTGGCGAGGAACATCAGGGCGAAGGGAATGGCACGCAGGATGTTGAACCTGCCGCTCAGTTCCACTGGTGGAAGGTAGAACAGCTTGGCTACCAGCACGGCTATCAGCGCACCGAACAGCAGGTTTCCGGGACTGAAGTCCCGCCACAATGCGCCCCAGACAATGACCAACCAAATGAGCAGCGGGAGTTCGGTGCGGAACGAAATGGGCTTACGGCTCATTTGGTATCACCCGTCTGTAGTTCCTCGGGCGGCCCAAGCGGTGGCACTTCGACCGAGTCGCCCAGGACCGAGTGGATATAGGCCGAACGATCCAGCATGATTCCTGCGGAACCGTCAGCCACCTGGAAGAGCGGACCGGCGAAGACCGTCAGCGCGACACCGAAAACTACCAGTCCCGCCGTCGAACCAACCATGGTCCGCGGCAAGACGCCCACGTTCCGGGGATTCAGGAGAGCTGGGTCCGGATACTCAGCGTCTTCGGGCTTGCGCCAGAAGGCCCTGTTCCACACGCGGGCGATGGCCAGCAGCGTCAGGAGGCTGGTGACCACGCCACCCACCACCAGCGTGATGGCCAAGGGTGTTCCCAAATCCACGCCGGCCTGCAGGAGGCCCAACTTTCCCAGGAAGCCAGAGAACGGCGGAATACCTGCGAGGTTCATGGCCGGGACGAAGAACAGCAAGGCCAGTAACGGGGAAAGCTTGGCCAAACCACCCAACCGGTCCATGGACGAACTGCCGCCCCTGCGTTCTATGAGACCTGTGACCAGGAACAGGCTTGTCTGCACGGTGATGTGGTGCGCCACGTAGAAGACGGCGGCGCCCAACCCTGCCACGGAACTCATGGCCAGACCAAACACCATGTACCCGATGTGGCTGACCAGGGTGAACGACAACAGACGCTTGATATCGCTTTGGGCCAGGGCACCTAAGATGCCCACCACCATGGTGAGTAATGCCACCACCATGAGTGGAACATTCAGGGTGTCGCCGGGGAACAAGAGCGTTTCCGTACGGACCATGGCGTAGACACCTACTTTGGTCAGCAAGCCCGCGAACACGGCCGTAACCGGCGCGGGTGCCGTCGGGTAGGAGTCAGGGAGCCAGAAGGACAGCGGGAACACGGCGGCCTTGATGCCGAAGGCCACCAACAGCATGACGTGGAGGAGGTTTTGGGTGCCTTGGTCCAGTTCCGCCAATTTGATGGCAAGGTCCGCCATGGTGATGGTCCCCGTGGCCCCGTAGATCATGGCGATGGCGATGAGGAACAACACGGATGACACCACTGACACCACCACATAGGTGACGCCCGCACGGATGCGCGGCCCCGTGCCGCCCAACGTCATGAGCACATAGCTCGCCGTCAGCAGGATCTCGAACCCTACGTAGAGGTTGAAGAGATCACCGGTGAGGAACGCGTTGGACACACCCGCCACCAGGATCAGGTACGTGGGGTGGAAGATCGAGACGGGTGCTTCCTGGTCTCCGTCGGCCATGCCTTGACCGGTGGCGTAGATCAACACCGCAAGGCTCACCACGGTGGAGACAACCAACATCAGCGAGGAGAACTGGTCCACTACCAGGACCACGCCCCACGGAGGCAGCCATCCACCCAAGGTGACCGACGTTGTGCCGCCGTCCCATACGGAGATCAGCAGGAGGCACTCGAGCAGCAACGTCGCACTCAGGATGCCAATGCTCACCACACGCTGGGCGGTGTGGTGCCGGATCAACAGGAACGCGAGAGCGGCACCCAGAATCGGCAGGAGGACAGCTAGCGGCGACAGGTTTGCGAGATTCACGCGCTGCCTCCTTCCTGGTTTGGTGCCTTGCTCGGGGTCTCGGTCGCTTCGGGGTGGGTGTGGTCCGAGGTGTTGGCAGGGGTGACGGCGAATTCCGAGGTCTCCAACGGCACAATGGCGTCGTCCTCGGCATCGAAGCTTGGCGTCTCCGCAACGCGACGGTCCTCGAGGTCATCCTGGATTTCGTCCTGCCGCGCCAAGACCCACGTGCGGTAGATGATGCCCAGCATGAAGGCCGTCACGGCGAAGGAAATGACGATCGAGGTAAGGATCAGTGCTTGGGGCAGAGGATCGCTATAGGCGTCCGGGCTGGTTTCCTTGGTGAACAAGGGCGCCAACCCGGCGTATCCGCCGGTGGTCAGGATCAGGATGTTGGTGGCGTTGGCCAGCAACATCAATCCCAACAGCACGCGGGTCAGGCTCCGCTCCAGGACCAGGTAGATGCCGCAGGCGTACAAAACGCCCATGACGATCAGCAGGGTCAGGTTGATGCTCATGCGGTACCTTTCCCGGATGCGGCGGATTCAGCGGCTTCTCCTGCAAGGTCGGCGGCGTCTTCCTCTGCGAGGGGAGCGCCCTTGCCCTCAAAGTGTTCATCGATTTCGGCACCGAGGCTGCGGAGAACGTCGAGCGCCAGGCCGACCACCACGATGTACACGCCGATGTCGAAGATGGTGGAGGTGACAAACTTGACGTCTCCGAAGACCGGCAGCCAGAACTCGATGATCGCGCTCTGGAACACCTGTCCGCCGAGGAAGAGCGGCACCAGACCCGAGGCTGCCGCCGTCGCGAGTCCCGTCCCCAAGAGAGTTCCGGCGCTGACTGTTGCAGCCTCGCTCAACTCGAACCGGCCGCCCGCAAGGTACCGGATGGTCAGGGCAAGGCCCGCGGTCAGGCCACCAGCGAAACCGCCGCCGGGCAAGTTATGGCCGGCAAGGAGGAGGTAGATGGAGAAGACGATCATCGAGTGGAAAATCAGCCTGGTCACCACTTCGAAGATGATCGAGCGGCGTTCTGGAGCCAAGGTGCGGCCCGCCACCAGCCACGCGTCGCGGCTGACGTCAGTGAACTTTTTGGCGATGGCCAGCGTGGCACCGTCCAGGGAGTCACGGTCGACGCCGGTGCGGCGCCCCACGCTGCCTTCCGGCACTGCCTCCGAGGTCTTGATCCGATCACCGCGGCTGCGAACGAAGATCAGGCTGGCCACGCCCGTGGCTGCGATGGCGAGCACTGAAATTTCGCCGAACGTGTCCCAGGCGCGAATGTCCACCAAGGTCACATTGACGACGTTCAAGCCGCCACCGCCCTCGTACGCCAGCCGTGGGAAGTCCAAGGAAACAGGTGCGGCCACACGGGCGCCCATGGCGTAAATCGCTACGAAGATCATGGTGATGCCGAACGCTGCACCGATGATCACGCGGATCACCCGAAGCCTGCCACCGGTCCGGTCCCGGAGCTCAGCCGGCAGGCTGCGCATGGCGAGCACGAACGCCACCAGGACGATGGTCTCCACCAGCATCTGTGTCAATGCCAGGTCCGGAGCGCCCTGCAAAGCAAACATGAGGGCAATCCCGTAGCCCGTCACAGACACCATGAGGACCGCAAGGAAACGCTTGTTGGCCCGGACAGCAGCCAACGCACCCACCACGATTCCCGCTCCGGCAACCATTTGCAGCGGAGAGTTGGGGTCGATGAAGTAGATGCCTTCCGGCAGGGGCTTGTTGGCTGCAATCAGGGCGGCGAGAGGTACAGCGAAGGCTACGGTGAGGATGACCGTCAAGTAGAAGTAGAGCGAACCACGCTGCGTACGGCCTGTGACCCAAACAGCGATGTCGTCCAGCGCGCCGATGGTGTGCTGGTAGGCCCGGTCGCCATCAATCCAGTCAGGAACCAGGCTTTGTGCCCGGGACACGATGTTGCGTCCGTAGAACATCGCAGCACCTGCCGCGAACGTTATCGCTGTCAACCCCAGCGCGGGGGTGAGGCCGTGCCACAAAGCCAAGTGCCCGGCGTCGACCGCGTCCGGCCTATCGGCGAACAGCGCCGCGTAAGGCTGGATCCATGTGTCGACGGGAGCCGGCCACACACCGTAGGCAATGGTGAGCAGGCTCAGGATGGCAGGCGCGGCCAGGAACGCAGGCTTGATGGGTTTGAACGGCGTAGGTTCAACGCCCGGCTTGGTGGCGAACGCGCCCCACATGAACCGGGCGCTGTAGGCGAACGTCAGGATGGATCCGATTACCAGGCCCACCAGAATCAAGGTTCCCCATGCAGGTGCGTCATCGCCCGTGCCGTAGTGAACGAATGCTTCGAAGACTGATTCCTTGGCTACGAAGCCAGCCAAAGGAGGTACCCCGGCCATGGACGCCGCGGCGATCGCTGCAACTACTCCAAGGGCGCGCGATGAGCGGAAGACGCCGGAGAGCTTACGAATATCGCGCGTTCCCGACTGGTGGTCGATGATGCCCACCACCAGGAACAGCGCCGCCTTGAACAAGCCGTGGGCAAGGAGCAGCCCGAGCCCGGCAAGCGCCGCATCCGGGCGTCCGAGCCCCACCACCATGGTGAGAAAGCCGAGCTGGCTCACGGTGCCATAGGCCAGGATGAGCTTGATATCTGTCTGGCGAAGGGCCCTGTACCCACCTACAAGCATGGTGGCCAACCCGAGCCCCAGGACCACCGGCAGCCAGAATTCCGACTCGGAAAAGCCCGGCGCCAGGCGCGCCACGATGTAGATGCCGGCCTTCACCATCGCCGCCGCGTGCAGGTACGCACTGACGGGAGTGGGGGCCGCCATGGCGCCCGGCAGCCAGAAGTGGAACGGGACCAGCGCCGATTTTGTCACCGCACCGGCCAGGATAAGCACGACGGCGGCCGTCACCGCACCCTGCATGGGTCCGGTCATGAGGGTTGAGGCTTGGTCCAAAATAGCCGAGATGCGGTAGGTTCCCGCTGCCTGGCCCATGATGATCAGGCCAACGAGCATCGCGAGGCCACCAGCGGTGGTGACCATCAGCGCCTGCAGTGCCGAGCGGCGTGCTGCCAAACGGGTACGCGCGTAGCCGATCAGCAGGTAGGACAGGATGGTGGTGAGCTCCCAGAAGATGAACAGCATCAGGAGGTCATCGGAGGTCACCAAGCCGAACATGGCTCCGGCGAAGGCCAGCAACTGGGCTCCGAAGCCGCCGAGATCCGCATCCTTGTTCTTGAAATACCGGGCGCAATAGACCAGGACCAGGGAACCGACTCCGAGGATCAGGAGGGACATAACCCACGCCAACGGATCCATGCGGAAGGCCAGTTCAAGTTTCAAGCTGGGTATCCACGGGAGAATTTCGTCTATGCCGCCACCGGAATATACAGGGCCGTACTGGAAGAGCAGCCAAACGAACGCTGCCGCCGGCACAGCTGCCAAGACATAAAAGGCGTTCCTGCCAAGTTTGCTGAAGATCAAGGGCGCCACAGTTGCCGCTACAAAGGTGATGGCGAGAACTGTGATCACTGTTTTCTCCGCAAAGTCAGGAACGAATTGTCAAAGTTGGAGCAGGCGGTCATACGTTGGGTTCGGTTTAGCTAGTTTATCAAGGGGGACAGACCGTTTTTCGCCAAAGAAGGGGGCTGGAGGTTACGTTTCAATCCCTGTTCTCCACATAGCGGGCTGTCATCCGCCCGCCGTTCTCCCCTCCGCTATAGCATCGAGCTATGAACGCGGCCGTAGTTCCCGAAGCCTCCCAACCGACCTCCGAGCTCGCCTCAGGACCTGTCGCCTCCAAGAAGGGCCAGATCCTTGCGTGGGCTTCCTGGGACTGGGGCTCGGCTGCCTTCAATGCGGTCATGACCACGTTCGTTTTCACCGTGTACCTCACGTCCAATGCTTTCGGCGGAGAGGACGCAGCCTCGGCTGCGCTGGGTGCCGCCTTGGCCATCGCCGGCCTGGCCATTGCCTTGCTGGCTCCTGTCACCGGGCAGCGTTCAGACGCCGGCGGCCGCCGCAAGCTGTGGCTTGGGGTCAACACGGCCGCCACTGCCGTGCTCACTGCGCTCTGCTTCTTTGTCTTTCCCCAGCCCGAGTTCCTGTTACTGGGTGTTTGCCTCATCGCACTGGGCAACGTCTTCTTTGAGTTCGCCGGCGTCAACTACAACGCCATGCTGGCGCAGATCTCCACGCCCAAGAACATCGGCAAGGTCAGCGGCTTTGGCTGGGCCATGGGATACCTGGGCGGAATCGTTGCCCTTCTGCTGGTTCTGCAACTGTTCGTCCAGCCGTCCTTCGACTGGTTTGGTGCCTCAACACAGGACTCCCTCAACATCAGGCTCGTGGCAGTCTTCTCTGCGCTGTGGTTCTTCATCTTCGCCCTGCCAGTGATGTTCGCCGTCCCTGAAGTTCCGGCGAGGAAGGCCGCTTCCTTGGGGTTCCTGGCCTCCTACAAGTTGCTGATACGCCGGATCGGGGCCATCTACCGGACCAGCCCACACACCATCTACTTCCTGCTTTCCAGCGCAATCTTCCGCGACGGCCTCGCTGCTGTGTTCACCTTCGGCGGTGTCATTGCAGCAGGTACGTTCGGTTTCGAACTCAAGGAAGTCATCTTCTTCGCCATCTTTGGCAACGTGGTCGCTGCCGTCGGCGCCATCATCGGCGGTTTCCTGGATGACAGGATCGGACCAAAAACCGTGATCGTCCTGTCTTTGGCCGGCCTCCTCATCGCCGGCACCTTCATCCTGGTGCTGGGCAACGGCGACTACGTGTTCCTCGGTAACGAATGGCCGGGGAGCAACACTTTCTGGGTCTTCGGCCTGCTGCTCTGCCTGTTCGTAGGCCCGGCGCAATCGTCCTCGCGGGCCTATCTGGCCAGGCTTGCACCGGAAGGCGAGGCCGGCGAACTCTTCGGCTTGTACGCCACTACCGGCCGGGCCGTCAGTTTCCTCGCTCCCACCCTCTTCACCCTGTGCATCGCCGTTGCCTCTCCCCTGGTTGCCGAGGGTGAAGCCCAACGTTGGGGCATCCTCGGAATCATGGTGGTCCTGCTGGCCGGCCTCCTGGTGATCCTGCCGGTCAAGCCCCCGGCGAAAGTGGAAATAGCTGTGGTTCCCGAGCGTTAACAACAAAGGACCGGTTGGAGTGCGAGGGCCGTACCGGACCGGTTCAGGACAGTTTAGGGTGGAGCTATGAACGTGGATGAGACCGAACTCCCGGGCCTTGGGGTCCGCAAGGATTTCGTCACGGCTTCGGGCCGTCGTATCGGTGTAGTGGAGCTGCGGGAAGGTGAAACAGAGCTTTTCGTCTCGACGTGGGACGATCCTGACACGTGCCAGGCGTCAATTCCCTTGACTGCCGACGAAGCGTCAACGCTGGGGAACCTCTTGGGCGGCCAGCACATTGCCATGCGCTTGGCGGAAGAGCATCGCGAGATACCCGGCATTGTCACCCGCCAGTTCTCCATCACTCCTGATTCGCCCTTCGTCAACCAGCCCATGGGCAAGGCGCAGATCCGCACCCGCAGTGGTGTCTCCATCGTCGCGATCATGCGCGAAGGCGAGGTTGTCCCCTCGCCCGCACCCGACGTCGTACTTCACACCGGCGATTTGCTCGTAGCGGTCGGCACCCAGGAAGGTCTTGACTCGGCAGCCGACATCCTTCGCAACGGCTGAGCGGAATGGATCCGCTCGCACTAGCCCTCGTTGAACTGGGGGCCGTCGTCTTCTGCCTCGGCCTCTTGGCTCGACTAGCGGGCCGAATCGGCATGTCCCCCATCCCCCTCTACCTCGTGGGTGGACTGGCCTTCGGCGCCGGCGGGTTCGTCAAGCTGGACGGCATGCACGAGTTCGCCCATCTTTCCGGCGAAATTGGCGTCATTCTCCTGCTGCTGATGCTCGGATTGGAATATACGGCGTCCGAGCTGGTTACGGGACTCCGGCGATCATGGCAAGCCGGTGTCATGGATTTTGTCTTCAACTTCCTGCCTGGCGCAGGATTGGCCGTCCTTCTCGGCTGGGGACTGGTAGGCGCCATCGTCATGGGTGGCGTTACCTATATCTCCTCGTCAGGCATCGCAGCCAAGGTCATCACCGACCTCGGCCGGATTGGTAACCGCGAAACACCCGTGGTTCTCTCCATCCTGGTTTTCGAAGACCTGGCAATGGCCATCTATCTCCCCATCCTCACCGCCATCCTTGCCGGCGTTGGTTTCCTTGGCGGACTGCAGACCGTGGGCATTGCCCTCGCCGTTGTCACCGTGGTGTTGGTCATCGCACTCAGGCACGGCCACCGCGTCTCGCAGGCAGTTCACAGCGAGAACTCCGAGGTGTTCCTGCTGAACGTTCTGGGGCTGGCGCTTCTGGTAGCCGGCATCGCTTCTGCCCTCCAGGTTTCCGCGGCCGTTGGGGCCTTCATGTTGGGCATCGCCATCTCAGGCGCAACGGCCCACAATGCCACTCGCATCCTTGAGCCGCTGCGGGACCTTTTCGCGGCAATTTTCTTCGTGGCGTTCGGACTCAACACCGACCCCACGTCGATTCCCCCTGTCCTCGGATGGGCGCTTGTCCTGGCCGTCGTCACTGCGGCAACCAAGATGCTCACGGGCTTCTGGGCCGCCAAACGCGCCGGTATTGCTATGCCCGGCCGCTTCCGTGCAGGGGCCGCCTTGATCGCCCGCGGCGAGTTCTCCATCGTCATCGCGGGCTTGGCCGTCGCTTCAGGGGCAGTTCCCGACGAACTCGCCGCACTCGCCACGGCCTACGTCCTCATCATGGCCATCCTGGGTCCGCTGGCCGCCCGCTTCGTGGAACCAGTGGTCAAGGCCCTCCGCCGAGCCCCTGGCGCCCCGCCCCGGACCCCTGAGCGCGCCCCAGCCTAACCAGGCCTCCCCATCCTCCTGGCCTCGCCGAGGGGCGACATCTCAACCGAAAACGGCCCACCCAAAGTGCCGAGACCTAACCCCTCAACACCTAACGCCCCCAACTTCCACCCCTCCCCTGCGCTGAGGGGCGACATCTCGCCCGAAAAGGCCCACCCAAAGTGCCGAGACCTAACCCCTCGGCGGCCATCCACCCTGTATGAGCGCCTCGCGGATGCGGCGGACAACGCCGTCGTAGCCGCGTTCCCGTACATGCTCGGCGGTAACGACGACAGAAATCCAACCGTTTGCCGCGAGCGACGCCTCGCGTCGGACATCGGACTCCTTTTGAGCGGGACTAAGGTGATGGCCGCCGTCGTAATTGATCGCAACCTTGAAGTCGGGATAGGCGAGATCCGGCCACGCCACTTCGCGGCCCGAAGGATCACGCACCACGTAGCTCAGCACCGGTTCAGGCAGGAAGTCTCTGCCGATCGCCAGTCGCAGCCTGGTCTCGGGTACAGAGTCGGCGCCCACACGGGTCAACTCCAGCGCTGCCCTCGCCTTCCGAATGCCACGCGTCCCGGCATGTCGATCGACTTGTGCCTTGAGATCCTCAGCAGAGCAGAGGGGAATCCTGTTATGACCAAAGCTTCGGGTTTGGCTGCAGATGAAGTAGTCGGCGGCAGCGACCAAGTCCTCGAAAGCCAGCACCGCAGCTAGATCCAGCCACGTGCGGGCGGGGCTGGTCACGGGAATCCCGTCCACGGAACTGATGTCCGGCACAGCCAGCACCATGCGATGTCCCTTGACTCCCTTGCGTTGAGGCCGAAATGTGCCGTCGGACCTCGTCAGATGAAGCAGGAAATCCTGCTGGGCATTCAAGGGCAATGGGCATCCCCACAGCATCGCAGCAGTCTCCCGACAACAGATGGCTCCCTCAGTTATGCCGGTGAGGAGGCGGGCAGTGTGTGCGGGGTCCTGTTGTTCGCCCCAGGGAACCCGGACTCCCCTGCTGGCAACGCGAAGATCGTTATTCCAGGCACGATGATCCGGGATGCCGGCCGCCCGCTGCTCGGCGAGCGTGAATGAACGGCCCCGAATCTCGGCAGGGAGTGGAGCGGAAATCCTCATCAGCCATTGTTGGCATGGTTGAGGATGCGCTGAGAGGTTACCCACAGTGTGGAGGACTAGTGGAGCTGAGAAGACCTCATCGAGGGGCGACGTCTCGACTGAAAAAGCCACCCAAAGAGCCGAGAGCTAACCCCTCGGCGCAAGAGAAAGAGGCGAGAGCTAACCCCTCGGCGCAAGGGAAAGAGCCGAGAGCTAACCCCTCGGCGCAGACAGAAGGCGCAACAGAGGCTAGATGGACGTCCGGTGGAAGTTCTGGTGGCTGCGGCTGGCGGTGGGTCCGCGCTGGCCCTGGTAGCGGTTTCCGTATTCACCGGAACCGTAGGGGTGCTCGGCCGAGGACGTCAGCCGGAAGAAGCACAGCTGGCCAATCTTCATGCCGGGCCACAGCTTGATGGGCAGGGTGGCCACGTTGGAGAGTTCCAACGTCACGTGGCCCGAGAACCCGGGGTCGATGAAGCCGGCGGTGGAGTGCGTCAGCAGTCCGAGCCGGCCCAAGGACGACTTGCCTTCAAGGCGGGCAGCAATGTCGTCGGCGAGGCTGACTGTTTCATACGTGGAGCCCAGCACGAACTCGCCCGGGTGCAGGATGAAGGGCTCGTCGCCTTCCACCTCCACCAACCGGGTCAGCTCGGGCTGTTCCTCGGCGGGGTCGATGTGGGCGTACTTGTGGTTGTCGAACAGCCGGAAGAACCTGTCAATCCGGACGTCCACGGAAGACGGCTGCACCATCGCGGGGTCGTACGGCTCAAGAACAATCCGTTGGGAGTCTATTTCGGCACGTATGTCGCGGTCAGAGATCAGCACAGCATCAAAAATACCCCATGCGTCCAAGTCACCATGCATTGTCCGGGCGGCCCCGTGGGACTATAGTTCCCGGACATGTAGAACCGCGCCCGTACCTGGGGGCAACGAGCATTCGCGGGGTAATCGTGAAAAAACTGGCAGTGCCGGCTTCTATTGTGCTGGCCGGGGCGCTGGCCCTCTGCGTCGCCGCCTCCAGCCAGATCCTGCCGGCTACGGACGCGGGTCCGGGCAGCAGCGCCACCCCCTCCTCCAGCGTCGAGTCCGGTCTGACGGCACCTGAGTCAAGCACGACGCCGGACGCCGCACCTTCCGTGGATACCCCAGTGGCCGGCGAAGCCTCCGACCCCGCCACCGTGCCCGTCCCCGAAGAAGGCTACGAAAGCGGTGCGCCAAGCAGGCCCATCGCCCTGGACCCGGTCATCGAGACGCCGCCGCCTGTGCCGAACATTGGGCCGTCGTGGGGTCCGGACGGTCCGCCGACGGAAGGCGCGTCCCCGGAAAACCCGGGCGCCACGGAACCCACCGTCCCCGATCCCGTGGAGCCGGCGCCACCGCAGTCCTCGTCGTCGGCGGCTCCGGCCCCGTCAGCACCTGCCATTGGCCCGCTCCCGTCAGGTACGCCGTCGCAGACAGCCAGCCCAACGCCGTCGGCATCGCCAACAGCCACCCCCACGCCGTCGGTGACCCCAACCCAGACTGCTGGCCCCACGGCGTCGCCGTCCCCAACGGCCACCGCGACCCCGACAGCGTCGGCATCACCCACGGTCACGCCGACACCGGTACCACCCCAGACGGCCTCCGCCGCACCCACGGCGCCAACCCCCTCCCCCACACCAAGCACCCCCTTCCCCGGCAAAGCCCCCAACGGTGAAACAGATCCGGACAACGGCGCCCTTGCCCTCCTCCCGGACAGCAACACGGCCGCAATCCTGACGGTGTTCAACGCGATCAACAGCTATCGCGCATCCCTGGGCCTGGCCCCGGTGAAGTACCACGCGACAGTGGCGAGCCTTGCCCAAGATTGGTCGAACAACATCGCCACCCGGGAAGTGATCCAACACCGTGCCAATTTCTGGACGGACCCGCGTGCGCTTAATCCGAACAACGGTGCAGGTGAAGTCATAGCTGTCCGCTGGGACCGTGATGCGGCGCAGTTGGTGCAGTGGTGGAAGGGTTCCCCGGGGCACGATGCCCTGCTGCGTGATCCCCGGTTCAACGTCATGGGCATCGGCATCACCTACACAGACGGCAACTGGCAAACCACACCCAACCGCTACACGCTGTGGGGTGTGGTGAATTTCTTTGGCTACACCTCGCTGCCGGCCGGAACCACCAATGCACCCGGCGGAACGGTCACACCTCCTACGGATCCCATCGGAGCATGCCAGCCGGGCGACAAATACCAGCCGCCCACCGTCAACCTCAGCTCCGCCTCCATCAGGAGTGCCGCAGATCTGGTCTCCATCGCGGCGGACGGAACGGTGTATTCCTACCCCTCCTTGGGGAACGCAAAGTACGGCGCAGCGCGCAAGATCGGCGTCGGTTTCACGGGGCTCAAGGAACTGTTCGTCAATGATTGGGACCGTGACGGCGTCTTTGACCTCATTTACCAACGCACCGACGGGGCACTGCTGGTGTATCCGGGGAGGCAGTCGGGCGGCTTCGGTTCGCCTGGAGTGCTGGGCCACGGTTGGCAGTCCCTGAACATTGCGGTGGGCAACTGGTGCGCCAACAACCGGCTACCCCAGATTGTCGCGATGGACGCATCCGGCGGGCTGTGGCTCTACAAGAACGCAGGGATGACGTACATCCGGTCGCAGGCCGCGATCGGCACGGGAAACAAGGCCGTCCGGCTCAGCATGGTGGACTACAACGCGGATGGTTTCCAGGATCTGCTTACCGTTGAGCCCAATGGTTCCTTGCGCCTGTACCGGGGCAGCGGCCTGGCGACGCCCAAGCAGGAAGCCCGGCCCATTGTGGGCGCCGCGTGGACTGATTACTCCGGACTGCGTTCCTTGCGGGGCGTCACGGGGGCAAACACCACCGGCATTGCGGGCCTGGGCACCAACGGGGTCTTGGAGTACTGGGACCTCACTACGGGAAGGCTGACCACGCCCATAGCGGTGGGTGGCGGCTGGACCGGCTACAAGCTCGCCCAATAGGCGACCCGACGAAAAAGCAAAAAAGGAGCGCTCACACCACCGAGCGTGATTCCATCACGGTCTTCAGCTGCTCCAACTGGGCAACTTCGCTTTCCATGGTTTTCTGGATCATGCCGTTCATCAGTTTCTGCAGTCCCTTGGGGTGGTATTCAAGGGCGAACCTGAGCCGGGTGGTTTGGCCTTCGGTGCTGAGGTAGTAGCCGCCGGTAGGACGGGCGGGTCCCGCGACGACGGCGAAGCGTACTTCCGCTCCGGGCCGTGCTTCGGTGATCTGGAAATCAGCGGCGATGGGGCGGCCGCCCGGACCATTGATGGTCTGCTGGTAGAGCGCGCCTTTGTGGCCGCGGAGACCTGAGCGCAGTGAGATGCTGCGGATCCCGGACCGCCACAGGGAGTTGTTCATGCCGTCCATGAGGAATCCGTACACGGTCATGGCGTCCCGGCTGATCACCACTTCGTAGTCTGCAAATGCCATGGAAACCTCTTTCGGCGTACGGTTCGATATGTCGTAGCCCGGTTCCCCATACGCTGCAGCTAACACTTTCAGAATAGTCAGCACGCGCGGCACTGGAGCACAAAAGGGGCGAGCCTTGACCGAATGGTTATCTGGCGCTTCACAAAGTTACGACTGACAGGGCATGGCACCACGGGGTAGAGTTCCCCAGGCTGGCAAAAACCGAATTGGGGGCGTTATGCGGGTTCTGGGACATCAAACTTTTGCAGTGAAGGCACGACGACGGGTGGCTGCGTCCGCGGTTTTCGTCGCCATTGCGGTGGCAGGCGGAGTTGTCACGGCGGCTCCCGCCACGGCGGCAGTACCCACGGTAAGTGCTGCAGCAAAAACAGCAGCAACCACAAGGGTCCCCGCTACAGTGAACCCGTTGCCGAGCGTTGACCCCATCGGGGACCCTGCCAATACTTCGGTCCTGGTCAACAAATCGCGGCCACTGAATCCGGCGAGCTACGCGCCGTCGGACCTCATCAACGCACGTGGCTCGGGCCAGTACATGCGCGCGGAAGCTGCCGCGTGGCTCAACGGCTTGTTCCAGGGCGCGGCAGACGCTGGCACGGGCGGCTTGTCGATCGTGAGCGGCTACCGGTCCTATGCGCAACAGCAACAGGTTTATGCGTACTACGTCAGCATCTACGGCCAGGCCTATGCGGACACCATTTCGGCCCGCCCCGGGTACAGCGAGCACCAGACAGGGCTCGCCATGGACATCGGTAACGCCGCCGGCAACTGTGGCCTGAGCACCTGCTTCGGTGATACTGCGGCAGGCAAGTGGGTGGCTGCGAATGCCCATAAATACGGCTTCATTGTCCGCTACCCCAACGGTTACACGGGCACCACGGGCTACAGCTACGAGCCGTGGCATTTGCGCTATGTGGGCGTAGCCTTGGCCACCGACATGAACCGGCGCGGGTTCCCGACGCTGGAGCACTACTTTGCGGGCAACACAGCAGCCGCAGCAAGCATCAAGTCCGGCGCCGACCTGGTGGCTGCCGACTCTTCGGGCCGTCTTTTGCGCTACCCCGCGACGGCGGCCGGCGGCTACGCGGGGGCAGTCCAGATCGGTTCGGGCTGGACCGGCTTGAAGCAGGCTTTCGTGGTGGACTGGGACATCGATGGCGTCTACGATCTCCTGGCGCAGTGGAACAACGGCGTTCTGGGGGTCTATCGAGGCCTTCCGGGCGGCGGATTCGCCAACCAGGTTGTGGTGGGCAACGGTGGCTGGGAGCGCATGACCATCACTGTGGGTAAGTGGACGCACAAGCATGGCCGGCCCGGCGTCGTCGGCTATTTCCCGGACGGTGTGCTGCGCTACTACCCCAACACCTTTGGTGGTGCGCTGAGCGCGCCGCAGATCATCGGCAAAGGCTGGAACGGCATGGAACTGACCATCGCCGACTGGGAAGGCGACGGCGCCAACGACATCCTGGCGAGGACAGGTTCCGGTGCCCTGATTAATTACCGCGGTGACGGCTGGGCAGGCTTCTACGGACCGGCCACCACCGTGGGCACCGGCTGGCAGTACATACGCGTCTTGGCCCCCAGCTTTGGGCTGACTGGCGCGGGCACCCGCGGCATCACCGCACAGACCGCCGACGGTAACCTGTACAACTACGGCCTGGGCCGGGGACAGTGGACAACGTACCGTCAGGTGGGTTCCGGATGGAACGGCCTGAAACTGTTCAAGTAGGCGGCCGACGCGCCTGTCATGAGCAGCCCCACAACTGCGCTAAGCTAGGACTCGCTCGGGGCGAAAATTCCCGGGCAGCGCGGGCGTAGCTCAATGGTAGAGCGCTAGCTTCCCAAGCTCGATACGCGGGTTCGATTCCCGTCGCCCGCTCAAGGAAAACCCCGGATCCCACCATCCGGGGTTTCTTTGCGTCCAAGGACTGAATGCCCGACGGCGGTACTCACCAAACGGGGCCGCGCACCCGTCGACCGGAGGGTCTCACGAGCCTAGACTCGTACGTACATCCACCTATCCGGGAGGTCCTCCAATGACTCTCACCGACGCTGGTGAGGCGGGCCCGCTCGCCGTCATCAACCGCCTGCTGGAAGCCACGAACAAGCACGATCTTGAAGGCCTGGCGGCCTGCTTTGCGCCGGGCTACGTCAACGAAACGCCGGCGCATCCCACCAGGGGCTTCACTGGCCGGGACACTATCCGCAGCAATTGGGAACAACTTTTCACAGGTGTTCCGGACATCAAGGCGCATCTCCTCTCGCACAGCGTCAACGGCAGCTCCATCTGGACCGAGCTGCAACTGAAGGGTGCGTGGCGGGATGGTACGCCGCACGAAATGACGGGCGTCATCATCTTCGGCGTGGACGAGGGCATCATCAACAGCGCGCGCTTCTACCTGGAGCCGGTGGAAAAGGCGGCATCGCTGGACGATACCGCGGATCGTGTGACCCACCGCGTCACCCATGGACGTCCTGCGGCCGAGCCGGCGCAGTGACCCAAGGGCAGTGACCCCGGCCACTGCTTCTCCGTGCTAGGTGTATCGTCAGGAGTCAGGAGCCATTTCGGCTCCGCTCTAAGGGAGCCATCATGGGCGACAAATCACCGCGCCAAACCGCATCAAAGAAATCCAGTAAGTCCATCAAGGAAAAACGTGCGGATAAGAGGGCTTCCGAGTCCTCCGCCACCGAGGCCGCAAAGCCCTCTACCGGCAACAAGAAGTGACCGCGCCAACCGCCCAGCTGAGCATAGGCGTTCTCGCTTCCTCGCTGAAGCCCAATGAGCGCCGCCTCCCCATCCATCCCCAGCATCTGGAGCGCATCGATCCGGACGTGCGCCAACAGCTCAGGTTTGAATTCGGCTACGGCGAGCGGTTCGGCGTCTCTGACAGCACGCTGGAATCGCTGGTGGGTGGGCTCGGTACACGGCAGGAATTGATCGCCGGCAGCGACGTCATCCTCCTGCCCAAGCCGCAGGCCCAGGACTTGGCCGAACTCCGCGACGGCCAAACGCTGTGGGGCTGGCCGCACTGTGTCCAGGACCGGGCCATCACGCAACTGGCCATCGACAAGAAGCTCACGCTCATCGCCTTCGAGGCCATGAATCACTGGGCCGGCGACGGTGGCTTCGGCCTGCATGTTTTCCACAAGAACAACGAGCTCGCCGGGTACTGCTCTGTGCTTCATGCCTTGGCACTCACGGGTTCCACGGGCGACTACGGCCGCCGGCTGAGCGCCGTCGTCATTGGCTTCGGGGCCACTGCGCGTGGCGCCGTCACTGCACTGAATGCCCACGGCGTCCACGACGTCCAGGTCCTGACCAACCGTGGCGTCGCCGCCGTCGGGTCACCCATTCACTCGGTGCGGATTGTGCAGTTCGATCATGACAGCAACGCACCTTTCCTCAGCGAAGTCATCACGGACAAGGGGCGCAAGCCCTTGGCGCCGTTCCTGGCCGCCGCGGACATCGTGGTCAATTGCACTCTTCAGGACCCCAACGCCCCGCTGACGTACCTTCGCACGGAGGATTTGACGGAATTCCGGGCTGACAGCCTGATTGTGGACGTTTCCTGCGACGAAGGAATGGGGTTCAGCTGGGCACGCACCACCACCTTCGACGAACCCATGTTCCGTGTGGGCGGGCACGTCAACTACTACGCCGTGGACCACAGCCCGTCGTATCTCTGGAACTCAGCCAGCTGGGAAATCAGCGAAGCCTTGCTCCCATTCCTGGACACCGTTGCGGCGGGCCCTGCCGGATGGGATGCCAACGAGACCATCTCCCGGGCCATCGAAATCCGCGACGGCGTCATCCGCAACCCGGATGTCCTGGAGTTCCAGGGCCGCTCGGCGGAGTACCCGCACCTCGCAACGGCATAGCACCACGCGGAAGGCAGCGCCAGCGGTTCGCCGCCGGTGCTGCCTTCTCTGTTAAGCCGTTTGGGTCTCCTGCACGATCCGCAGTACCCGCCGCCGGTCACGCAGGTCCACCTTCAGGTGCAGCGAAGACTTCCGGGCAAGGACGACGGCGACTACAGCAGCGGCGATGGCCGGCACGCCACCTGAGATCAGGACAGCAAGGTGCGGACCAAAGTGCTCGGCCAGCCACCCCATCATGGGGCCGCCGATGGCCTGGCCACCGATCAGCACCACCAGGTACAGGCTCATGACACGGCCGCGGATGCTCATGTTGGAGCTGGTCTGCACCATTTGATTGGCCGCAGTGAGGAACATAAGGCACCAGAATCCGGCCAGGACCATGGCGACGCTGAACCACACCATGGAGGGCATCAGCGATGAGACACAGAGCATGAGCCCATACAAACCCGCCGACGTCACCACCGATCGCAACCGCAGCTGTCGACGCCGCGTGGACGCCACTGCTCCGATCAGTGCACCGAGCGCAACCATGGCGTTCAGCAGGCCGTAGCCTCCGGCACCGGCGTCGTACACATGGTCCGCAAAGGCGGCCAGCAACACGGGCAAGCTCATGGCAAAAACGGCCACAAACCCGGCCATCAACCACGGCCAGTAAATGGTGGGCTTGCTGAGTGCGTAGTTGAGCCCCTCGCGCAGCATGCCCTTCTTGCGGGGTGTCGGCTGGCTGAGGTGCAGCTGGTCCTTGCGAAGGATCAGCAGCATGGCAACGGTGGAGCAGCAGGCCACAGCGTTGGCGGCGAAGGCCCAGCCTGCACCGACGGCGGTCAGCAGGACACCGGCCAGGGCAGGCCCGATCAGACCGCCGAGCTGGAACGTCGTGGAGTTCACGCTGATGGCGTTCCGCAGGTATTTGGGCCCAACAAGTTCGTTGACGAACACCTGCCGGGCCGGCTGGTCCAGAACCGTCACGAAGCCCAGGGCAAGGGCGATGACGTACACGTGCCAGACCTCAACGCGCTGACTCAGGGACAGGAACGCCAACGCGGCGGCAAGCACGGCCGCCGCCGATTGGCAGATGATGAGGATCTTGCGCTTGGCAAAACGGTCGGCAATCATGCCTCCCCATGGCCCCAGAAACAGTGACGGCATGAACTGCAACGCCACCGTAATTCCGACGGCGGTGACGGAACCGGACAGCTGCAGCACCATCCAGTCCTGGGCGATGCGCTGCATCCAGATGGCGATCACGGCGATGAAGTGGCCGATCGCGAAGATCCTGAAGTTGGGGACCTTCAGGGAGATGAAGGTATGCCGCCAGGGCAGCTTTTCGCTCACGACGGCGAGTGGCTGGGTGACGGTGTCCGCGGGCGGAGGTGCGGACAGGGAATCGATGACGGGCTGGCTGACGTTTGCCGCTGAAGGCGGTGGGGGTGCCAAAAGTAGTCCTCGGATCGAGAGTTTCGGTGGGATGCGTTTAACGCTATGGTTGCCAGCAGCAATTATGAAAGCGTATTGCGCCTATAACTAGCATTGCGGAATGCAATGATCTGCTTGCAGCACGAGGGGAAACGGCGCAGTACTCCGGCCCGGCGTTGACCTGCGCTTAGAGGAGTTCCGTGTTCGAACCTGTCCAGCTCCGTTCCTTTTTGGCCGTCGCGGAAACGCTGAGTTTCACCAAGGCAGCCGAGCGGCTGGGCCTCGCACAGCCCACGGTCAGCCAGCATGTCCGCAAGCTCGAGGCCGCCGCCAAGCGCGTACTCGTGGCCCGGGATACCCGTGAAGTCAGGCTTACTGACAACGGTGATGCCATGGCTGGTTTTGCCCGCAACATCCTTGCTGCCCACGATTCCGCGGCCCGCTACTTTTCCGGCTCGGCCATGCGGGGACGCCTCCGCTTCGGGACAGCCGACGACCTCGCCATCACCGGCCTCCCCCGGATTCTCCGGGAGTTCCGGCAGCTCTACCCACAGATCAACCTCGAGCTCACTGTCAGCCAAAGCGATCAGCTGTACAAGCGGCTCAACGCCGGGCAACTGGACCTGGTGTTCGTGAAATGGGTGGCCGGGGCCAAGGAAGGCACGGTGGTCCGGCACGACAACTTCGCGTGGGTCGGCGTGGAGCAGACAGTGCTGGAACCGGGCGCCCCCGTGCCGCTGATCGCCTACCCTGCGCCTAGCCTGAGCCGGAAACTGGCCATCGACGCCCTGGAAGCCGAGGGCCGGACGTGGCGGATCACGTGCAGCACCAAGCAGATCAGCGGGGTGCTCGCGGCCGTGCGCGCCGGCATTGGAGTGGCGGTCATGCCGGCGTCGTTGGTGCCCGAGGACCTGAAGGTCATCACCCAGCGATTCGGGCTGCCGCCGGTGGGCGACGTGGACTTCACGTTGATCCGGAATCCACTCGCCAACGCCGAGGTCATCGATGCCCTGACGCAAGCCATCATGGGCCGGACGCTGAGTAAGTCGAACTAGCCGTCTGGCCGCCGGAAGCAGCCAGCGACCGTAGTACGCTCACCCCATGACTCCCGCCACGCTCGTCCAGCCGTCCGCAAAGTTCCATGAGTCCTGGCTGGAAAGCTACGACGAGTGGGGCACCCTTAACCAGGATGGCTCGGCGGCTTTTGTGGCTGCGAGATACGACCTGGATCTCCGCGACAACAGCGACTTCGCGGAATGGGTTCGCCTGCTGCACGAGTTGCCCAAGGAGAGCTTCCAAGCCCCTGAAGGCCTGGCCAATCAGAGCACCATCTGGGTTGTCGAGGACGACGCGTACCTGGGGGCCGCCAGCCTCAGGCACTCGTTGGCCAATGACTACCTCACTGAGGTGGGAGGCAACATTGGCTACGGCATACGGCCCAGCGCGCGGGGGCGGGGGCTCGCCAAGCTTGCACTGAAAGGCGCCCTCCAAGTGGGTCGCTCCCTCGGCATGGAACGCGTGCTGGTGACCTGCAAACAGCCGAACGTGGCGTCCGCCCGCACCATCGAGGCGTGCGGCGGCGTTCTTGAAAGCGTCCGGCCGCCGGAGAGTTTTGCTACGGATCTGGGAGTCACCGAAGCGATCCGGCGTTATTGGATCAAGCTCTAGCCCAGCGTTCATTCTGTTCAGCAGGCGATACGACCTTACCGGGTAAGCGCATTCCCGGTATCCTGTGAAGCATGATCGACCTCACCACTCTGGCTGACCTCACGCCTGGCATCTGTTCCGTGACTCTCCGCTCCCACGGGATTGACGAGGTGGTCCGCATTTCATCGAATGCGGGCCTGGCCGGCATCGAGTGGGGCACTGATGTGCACGTCAGCGATGCGGAGTCCGCGGCGCACGCAAAGGGAGCAACTGAAGCAGCGGGACTCACGGTTCTCTCGCTCGGCTCGTACTACCGCTGCGGTGCCTTCGGGGATTTCGATCGGGTCCTGGACCTCGCTACAGCACTGGGCGCCCCGCGAATCCGGGTGTGGGCCGGCGAACAGGGTTCGGCCGGCGCCAGCCAGGAACACTGGGACGCAGTTGTAAAGGACACGCAGCGGATTGCGGATCTCGCAGCCGCCCGGGGTGTCGCCATCGCGTTTGAGTATCACGGCAACACCCTCACCGACTCCCCCGCCACCACCCTGGAGTTACTGCACCGGGTGAACCATGCCAACGTCGGCACTTACTGGCAGCCCGCCGTCGGACTTTCAGACCAGCAGGCGCTGGAGTCCCTCCACGAAGTCCTCCCCCACGTGGTGGGCGTCCACTGCTTCTCCTGGGGGCCGGTTGCCGAACGCTTCCCGCTGCGGAACCGGAAGTTGCTGTGGCAGACCGTTACTGACGTCCTGCGCGGAAACGGCAAGGACCTGGACATCATGCTGGAATTCGTCGAGGACGACCTTCCGGACAACGTCATCAACGACGCCTCATTCCTGCACACGATCACCTTGGGCGAGGACTGAGGCCAACTACGTAACGCGGTTACGCAGCCCAGCCCCACCGGCCGAGCCATGATGCGCAGAGCGCCGGCCACTGATCAGCCCCGGCCGTTCCCGAAGCCAGGCCAATACCGTGGACGCCGTGCGGGAAGAGGTGCAGTTCCACCGGGACACCGGCCCGGCTGAGCGCGCCGGCATAAGCAAGGCTGTGGCTGATGGTGACGGATTGGTCGTCGGCCGTATGCCAGAGGAAAGCGGGCGGCGTTCTCGGCGTGACGTGAAGATCCGTTGAGAGCTCCCGCAGGACCCCAGGGGCGGCACCCGCTCCAGCGAGGTTGTCCACAGACCCCTGATGGACCGAATTCACGAACGAAATGACCGGATAGCAGAGAATGCTGAGGTCCGGCACAGCCTCCACGGTATCCAGCGAAGGATCCCCGGTGGCTACCTCCACGGACAACGTGGACGCGAGATGTCCGCCGGCTGAAAATCCCAGGACGCCGACACGCGAAGGGTCAACCTTCAGGCCATGGTCGCCGCCGCGGATCCACAGCATCGCCTGCTTGGCATCCTCCAACGGAGCCGGGTGCTGATCCGGCGCCACCCGATACCGCAGCACGAACGCGTGGATTCCCAACGATGCCAGCCATTCCGCCACCGGCTCGGCCTCGTGCTCTGCCTGCTTCGCGTAACCCCCGCCGGGAAGCACCAGGATGGCTGGTGCAGCTTCAGTGGAACGTTCGACGGCGGGAATCACCGTCAGCGCCCGGGGCGCCTGCGCTGGTGGCCCCGCCGTCGTCATACCTGTGATTCCACCGGAGTTTCGGTGCTGCGGCGGAGCTTGACCGCGCCGCTGACGGGCGGAGTATCCGGATCTCCCGCAGCCAGCCGGCCAATATCCTCGAGCGGCAGGTGCACGGTGGACAGTGCGGGCCGGAAGTCGCGCAGGGTTTCAATGTCGTCAAAACCGGCAATGGTGGCGTCCCGGGGAATCCACACGCCCTCCGGCCGAAGGGCAGCGGTAACGCCGATGGCCATGACGTCATTGACGGCAAAGATGCAAAGGCGTTCCGCGGAAGACTTGATCCGTTCGGCAAGCGCCTGCCCGGCTTCGTATCCGCCAGCCCGGTTGAATCCTGTGCGGATCACCTCGGCTTCGGGCCTGCCGGCGTCAGCCAGCCCACGTTGGAAACCGCGGACCCGGTCGTCCGAGGTGTAGAGCCCTTCGGGGCCGGCAATGATCAGGAAAGCACCGTCATGGGTGGCGGACAATTCCGCAGCGAGGCCGGCAGCCAGTTCCTCGTTGGGGACTTTCACCACGTGGTAGCCCTCGCTCGTGGACGCGCCCACCACCGGATGGCCAACAACTCCCACGTGCCCGCCGTTGCGGCAGTAGCGGTCCAGCTCCGCTGCCAGCTCAGCATTTCCTTGCTTGTCCTCGGCCCGCACGGAACGCGAACCGGCAATGACGATCGAGTCGGCGCGACGCGCAGCGAAGGCGGCCACGGCCTCTTTTTCATCCGAAGGAGCCCCGGAGGTGGTGGCCAGGAGCACCATGCGGTTCTGCTGACGGGCAGCTTCCTGGACTCCGCGCGCGATCGCAGAGAAGTAGGGATCGGCGATGTCGTGGACAACCAGTCCGATCAAGCCCGAACTCGACTTGGCCAACGCCTGCGCCTGCGCGTTTGGCACGTAGCCGAGCTTGTCGGCGGCCTCGCGGACGCGTTCGGCAATGTCTTCGGCGGGCTTCCGGGACGAGCCGTTGAGGACCCTGGATGCGGTGGCCAGGGAAACCCCGGCCAAACGGGCAACTTCACTCAATGTGCTGGCGGCCACGGGGCCCTCCTTGTCTGCAAGCGTCGGGACTGGCGCTAGGGAAATTATGTCAGTCTTCCGAGAGTTTTGGGAAAGCGCTTGCCAATCCGGCGCGTCATGGTGCATGATCGATGACAACGGGAATGCGCTTTCCCACATGAACTGCAAGCACCGGCTTCCGCACAGCGACCGGCACACAAGGCACTGGAGAAAACATGGGCTACGAAACAAAGACGATCCGCATCGCCATGAACGGCATTACCGGCCGTATGGGCTACCGCCAGCACCTGCTGCGGTCCATCCTCCCCATTCGCGATGCCGGCGGTTTCACCCTGGAAGACGGCACCAAGGTTCAGGTGGAGCCGATCCTCGTTGGCCGCAATGAAGCGAAGATCCGCGAACTCGCCGAACTCCACAAGGTCTCTGAATGGACCACCGACTTGGACGCCGTCATCGCCGATCCCACCGTTGACATCATCTTTGACGCTTCCATGACCAGCCTCCGCGCCGCCACCCTGAAAAAGGCCATGCGCGCCGGCAAGCACATCTTCACCGAGAAGCCGACGGCCGAGACCTTGGAAGAGGCCATCGAACTGGCACAGATCGGCAAGGACGCCGGCGTCACCGCGGGCGTGGTGCACGACAAGCTGTACCTCCCCGGCCTGGTGAAGCTCCGCCGTCTGGTGGACGAAGGCTTCTTCGGCCGCATCCTCTCCATCCGCGGCGAATTCGGCTACTGGGTCTTCGAAGGCGACGTCCAGGCTGCCCAGCGTCCGTCGTGGAACTACCGCAAGGAAGACGGCGGTGGAATGACCACGGACATGTTCTGCCACTGGAACTACGTCCTTGAAGGCATCATCGGCAAGGTCAAGAGCGTCAACGCCAAGACCGCCACGCACATCCCCGCACGCTGGGATGAGGCAGGCACGGAATACAAGGCCACCGCAGATGACGCTTCCTACGGTATCTTCGAGCTCGAGACCCCGGCCGGCGACGACGTCATCGGCCAGATCAACTCCTCCTGGGCCGTCCGCGTTTACCGCGACGAACTGGTGGAGTTCCAGATCGACGGCACGCACGGTTCCGCCGTCGCCGGTTTGAACAAGTGCGTTGCGCAGCAGCGCGCCCACACCCCCAAGCCCGTCTGGAACCCGGACCTGCCCGTCACCGAATCCTTCCGCAGCCAGTGGCAGGAAGTCCCCGCCAACGCTGAACTGGACAACGGCTTCAAGCTGCAGTGGGAAGAATTCCTGCGCGACGTCGTCGCAGGCCGTGAGCACCGCTTCGGCCTGCTCTCCGCAGCCCGGGGCGTGCAGCTTGCCGAACTCGGCCTCCAGTCCTCGGCAGAGCGCCGCACCATCGACATCCCGGAGATCACCCTCTAATGACGTCACTGATTCTTCCCACCGACGACGGCGGCACCCGCGAGTACCGCCTTCAGCCCGCCACCTCCTGGGTCAAGCCGACCGCTCCGCTGGCGGCCCGCCGCGCCTACGCCGCAGCACACGTCATCCCCGAGGTTGCAGCCGACAACACCCCCGGCGCCCCCGCCCAGCTCGACTGGGACGCCACCCTGGCGTACCGGCACGAGCTGTGGTCCTACGGCCTGGGCGTTGCCGACGCCATGGACACCGCGCAGCGCGGAATGGGCCTTGACTGGGCAGCCACCCAGCAGCTCATCAAGCGCACGGGCGCGGAAGCCGCCTCCGTGGTGGCCGCGGGCAACGCCGCCATTACGGGCAAGTCGGTCCGCGACCTTGTTTCCTGCGGCGCCGGCACCGACCAGCTGGACATCGCTGCACTCCCTGCGGGGGCTGCAGGTATCCAGGCTGTCATCGACGCCTTCCGCGAGCAGATCGCCGTCGTCAGTGAAGCCGGACCCAAGGTCATCCTCATGGCCTCCCGGGCGCTGGCCAAGGTTGCCAACGGGGCCGACGACTACCTGCACGTCTACTCGACGCTCCTTCAGGAAGTTGACCAGCCGGTCATCCTGCACTGGCTGGGCACCATGTTCGACCCCGCGCTGGCAGGATACTGGGGTTCCGACGACGTCTCTGTCGCCACCGAAACTTTCCTCAGCCTCATCCGCGAGCACTCGGACAAGGTTGACGGCGTCAAGGTCTCGCTGCTGGATGCTTCCCATGAGGTCGCCCTCCGCGCCGACCTTCCGGAAGGCGTCCGCCTCTACACCGGTGACGACTTCAACTACCCGGAACTGATCGACGGCGACGAGACGCACCACTCGGACGCCCTGTTGGGCATCTTCGCTGCCATCTACCCGGCCGCTTCGGCCGCGTTGCAGAAGTACGACGCCGGCCAAGGCGCCGAGGGGCGCGCCATCCTGGACTCGACCCGTGAGCTGGGAAAGCACATCTTCAGCGCACCCACGTTCTACTACAAGACCGGCATCGCCTTCATGTCCTGGCTCAACGGCAAGCAGCCCGGTTTCCAGATGGTGGGCGGCCTGCACTCGGGCCGATCGGTCCTGCACCTGGCCAAGACCTTCGAACTGGCCGACCAGGCCGGCCTGCTGAAGGATCCGTCGCTGGCTGCGTTCCGGATGTCTGACTTCCTGCGGATCAACGGGGTGGGTGCATGAGCGACCTTTCCCGGCTGTCACTGAACAGCGCCACCACCAAAAAGTGGACGCTCGCCGAAGCCGTTGACGGCTGTGCCCGTGCGGGCATCCCCGCGATCGGCCCGTGGCGTGACCGCGTGGCCGAGGCTGGCTTGGACAAAGCAGCCAAGCTCATCAAGGACGCCGGGCTCCGGGTTTCCTCGCTGTGCCGCGGCGGATTCCTCACCGCGGCAGATCCCGAGGGACAGGCCGCAGCACTGGCCGACAACTTCGAGGCTGTCCGTGAAGCCGTTGCGCTGGACACCCAGGAACTTTTCCTGGTGGTCGGCGGGCTCGCTCCCGGCGAGAAGGACGTGGTGGCTGCCCGCCAGCGCGTCGCCGACCGACTCGAGGAACTTGTGCCCTTCGCTTCCGAGAACGGCGTCCGCCTGGTGCTGGAACCACTGCACCCGATGTACGCCGCTGACCGCGCACTCATCTCCACCCTTGGCCAGGCACTCGATCTTGCCGCGCCGTACGACGCAAAGGCTGTTGGCGTCGCCGTCGACACTTTCCACGTGTGGTGGGACCCCGAGCTGAAGGCGCAGATTGACCGCGCCGGGCGCGAAAACCGCATCGCCTCCTACCAGGTGTGCGACTTCAACCTGCCGATCGCCGCCGACGCGCTGCTGTCCCGCGGCATGATGGGCGACGGCGTCATCGACTTCGCCACCATCGGCACTTGGGTCAGGGACGCCGGGTACACGGGCGATATCGAGGTTGAAATCTTCAACCAGGAGATCTGGGACGCCGACGGCGACACCGTCCTGGAGACCATGAAGCAGCGCTACGCGGAGCTCGTTCTCCCGTTCGCGTAACGACGTGATCCTCCCGCGGATGCCCTAAGCGCCGCGGGAGGATCGCTCCACAAACCAGCGGGTCCCTGCCACGGTCACGGCAGGGGCCCGCTTTTTGCTGCTACCGCGCCCTCCGTTTTGTGTCCCCTGTGAGTCCTGGAAGGGGCAGGTGAGATAAAAGGTACACAGCTGAAACATTGCGTCGATGGGCGGAAACAATGGCCACCTACGCTGGTTTTACCTGGACAAAGAAGTCCACGAAACCACTGAAAGGACACCACCATGATGCTCTTGAAGACACTCAGCTTTTTCCTCGATGCCAGCAGCAGCCAGAGCGGCCCGTCCGGCGAGGCCAGCCCCCAGCACTCCCCCGCTGTTACAGCGCGCCTGACCTCCAGCGCTTGGGAGGGCTGGTGGGATGACGCCGATCAGGGCTTCCCCGCTGAAGCCTGACCCGTTTCAGAAGGCCGGTTCAGGAAGCTCGCGCAGCAAGCTGAACCCTGGCCCCCGGCAGGCCGATGAAGGTGACCGAACCGCCGTCGGGCCCTTGCAGTTCAAGGCTGATGTTCCGCGATCCTTCGAGGGGTTGCACGGAGCCCACCCGGAAAACCTCACCGCTGATCCGGACGCTGTCTCCATGCCGGATGGCTTTGAGCTTCTTGTTCCTGCCGTCAGCATTCACGGTTGATTCTCCAATACGCTACTTCTTCTGCGGTTCGTCGCCATGGGTTTCGCGGATTTCTTCGCCATCCCGGATGACTTGGTCTTCCTTTTCCTGCATCTTGTCGCTCTTCTTGGTATCGCGCGGCGGCAACTGGATGCTTTCTTCGGCTTCAATGCCTCCTTGCAACTGGCGTCCGCGTTCCATCTCGGCATCGAACTCCGCTCCGAACAGCAAGGACATGTTCAGGATCCAGAGCCAGAGCAACATGATGATCACGCCGGCCAGGGCGCCGTAGGTCTTGTTGTAGTTGCTGAAGTTGGCAACGTAGAAGCCGAAGCCCAGTGACGCGAGGGCGAAGATCACCAAGGCGATCAGGGAGCCCATGCTCATCCAACGGAACTTGGGCTGCTTGACGTTGGGAGTGAAGTAGTAGAGGACCGCGATGATGGCCACCACGACGATGATGAGGACCGGCCATTTGGCAATGTTCCAGACGGTCAGGAAAGTCTCCGACAAGCCGATGGCGCCGCCTATGGCTTCTGCAACAGGGCCGCTCAAGACCAGCATGGCGGCGGCGAGTGCCGCACCGACCACCGCAACGATGGTCACGGCGAGCATGGTCCCCCGGAGCTTGATGAAACCACGGCCTTCGTCCACTTCGTAAACCCGGTTCATGGCCCGGCTGAAGGCTGTGGTGTAGCCGGAAGCGGACCAGAGCGCCACCACAATGCCCAGGATTAACGCAAAGCCTGCGGCGTTGGAGCTGGTCAGTTCCTCAATCGGCTGGCGCATGGCGTCGACGCCCGGCCCCGGCGCGAACTGCTGGACAATATCCAACAATGACGACGTCGTCTTGCCGGCGTCGCCGAAGATCCCCAGCAGCGAGACCAGCGCCAGGAGTGCGGGGAAGAGTGAGAGCACGGCGTAATACGTCAAGCCCGCAGCAGCGTCCGGACACTGGTCTTTGCTGAACTCCCGGAGCGTCCGCTTGGCGATGTACATCCACGTGGGTTTGGCGAGGTCGTTGGGACTGTCAGGCTTGCGCGAATCTTCCGGGGAAGGGGCGGTCTGAGCCTTGGCGGTGCTGGTGTGGGCTGAGTCTTGTGTAGTCATGGGGCACTCGTCCGTGGGGTTGGGTTTTCGCGAACAACTGACCCATCAATAGTAAGCATGCTGATGAATCAAGCGGAAGAACCCACGCCGAATTACCGCCGGCGGCCGAACATCCCTACGCCAGCTTGCTCGCCAAAAGGAACTCGAACGGGGACTCAATCACGGACCGGATCACTTGGCCCGCAGCACCCAGGAGCGTCCCGGAATGTTCAAGGCCGGACACGCTCAGGTTTTTCGGATCCAGCAGCCCAGGCGCATAACGCTCCAAGCTGGCCAGCAATGCCGGCCTCAGCCACTCCGCCAGCAAAGCAAAGTGTCCGCCGAGGACTACGGCGTCAATATCCATCAAACGGGCTGAGGACGCGAGCGCGACACCCAAGTACCGCCCGGCGTCGTGAACTGCCTTCAATGCGTTCGGATCCTGGGCGGCCAAAGCGGCGAGAAGCTGTTCCGTACGTTCAGCCAGGGAGCCTTCGGGAATGTTGGCCGCCTCGAAGATGGCCTCCTGGCCGGCGAAGGTTTCAAGGCACCCCGCGCCACCGCAGGAACACGCAGGCCCCTCCGGGTGGACCACAATGTGGCCCAGTTCGCCCGCCGATCCTCCAGGCCCCAGGTAGAGGTCAGAGCCGATGATGACGCCGCCGCCAACACCCACTTCACCGGAGACAAAGAGGAAGTCAGCAGGGCCGTTGCCGTACCAAAGCTCGCCGAGAGCGGCACTGTTGGCCTCATTGGAAAGCCGGACGCCAAGCGGCGCACCCTCGAGTAACGAGCCCGGGTCCAGTTGCTCGTTCTCCCAGTGCAGGTTCGGGGCGGAAAGGACAATGTTCCGCTGCTCATCCACCAGGCCCGGGACGGCCAGTCCGCCACCCAGGATGGCGACCCCTTCGGCCCCCGCTGCGTCAACTGCCTCGGACACCAGATCCCGCAGGCGTTCCATGACTTGCCCGGGGGCCATCCCCCGGTTCCGTGACTCAACGGTGGAGTGGAAGCGGAGATTGCCACCCAGGTCCACCAGTCCCACGGCCAGGTAGTCGACGTTGATTTCCATCCCCACCACGCCACGGCGTGAGCTGAGTTCCAGCCCTTGGCCGGGCCTTCCCCGCTCGCCGTCGCGGTAGAGGCCCACCTCAGAGACCAATCCCGATTCCACCAAGTCCGCCACCAGGCTGGAAACCGCCGCCTTGGTGAGCCCCGTGCCGGCCGCGAGCTGCGCGCGGCTGGGCTTCGCATCGCCCGTGCGCGCAATGGAGTTCAGGACCAGCGAAAGATTTCGACGGCGGACATCGCCGACGCGGCCGGGCGCTGCTGACTCGTTCACTGGCGTGGGACTCCCTGCGGATTTGAAAAATTGTTGCTGGCTTCCATTGACCATGATCCATCATCCCCCATATAGTTCAGATTGAAAACTAAATGGAGTGCTTTTCTTCGCCTCCTCCCCCAGTGCTTTGCAAAGGAGCAAAATGACCCCGCAGCCCACCCCGCAGGACCGCTTCACCTTTGGCCTCTGGACTGTCGGCTGGACCGGTGCCGATCCCTTCGGTGTTGCCACGCGCCCAGCCCTGGACCCGGTGGAAGCAGTGCACAAGCTCAGCGAACTTGGTGCTTACGGCATCACTTTCCACGACAATGACCTGATTCCTTTTGATGCCACCGCATCCGAGCGCGACCTCATCCTCAAGAACTTCAAGGCCGCTTTGGCCGAGACCGGCCTGAAGACGCCGATGGTCACCACCAATCTGTTCAGCCACCCTGTTTTCAAGGATGGCGGCTTTACTTCCAACGATCGTTCGATCCGCCGCTTCGCCCTGAGCAAGATCCTGCGCAACATCGACCTCGCCGCCGAGCTTGGCGCCGAAACGTTCGTGATGTGGGGCGGCCGCGAAGGCAGCGAATATGACGGTTCCAAGGACCTGTCCGCAGCGCTGGACCGCATGAAGGAAGGCGTGGACACCGCCGCCGGCTATATCAAGGAAAAGGGCTACGACCTCCGGATTGCGCTGGAACCGAAGCCGAACGAACCTCGCGGTGACATCTTCCTCCCAACCGTTGGACACGGCCTGGCATTCATTGCCCAGCTGGAACACGGCGACATTGTGGGCCTCAACCCGGAGACGGGCCACGAGCAGATGGCCGGGCTCAACTTCACCCACGGCATTGCCCAGGCACTGTGGGCAGGCAAGCTCTTCCACATCGACCTCAACGGCCAGCGCGGCATCAAGTACGACCAAGACCTGGTCTTCGGCCACGGCGACCTCACCAGCGCCTTCTTCACGGTAGACCTGCTGGAGAACGGCTTCCCCAACGGCGGGCCCAAGTACGACGGTCCCCGCCACTTCGACTACAAGCCATCCCGCACGGACGGTTATGACGGCGTCTGGGAGTCGGCCAAGTCCAACATGTCCATGTACCTCCTGCTGAAGGAACGCGCCCTTGCCTTTCGGGCAGATCCGGCGGTCCAGGAGGCCCTCGCCACCTCGGGTGTGTTCGAGTTGGGTGAGCCCACCTTGAACGCGGGCGAGACCACCGCTGACCTGCTGGCTGACGCCAGCGCGTTCGAAACGTTCGACGCCGATCACGCCGCCGAGCGCTCGTTCGCCTTCGTCCGCCTCAACCAGCTGGCCATCGAGCACTTGCTCGGCGCGCGCTAAATCACCCTCACCCACCACAGTCCCGTCGCCGGGCTCCTCAAGGTCTCCTTGCAGGGCCCGGCGCCGGGTCGCCGAAGGAACAAACGCATGCCTCTCGTAGCCGGGATCGACAGCTCCACCCAGTCGTGCAAAGTGGTGATCCGGGACTCTGCCACCGGCGCCTTGGTTCGCCAAGGCCGGGCGCCCCATCCAGAGGGCACGGAAGTCCACCCCGATCATTGGTGGACAGCCCTCCAGGAAGCCATCAGGGAGGCAGGCGGACTGGACGACGTGGACGCCGTTTCCGTGGGCGGCCAGCAGCACGGGATGGTGTGCCTCGACGACTCCGGAAACGTTGTACGTCCAGCTCTCCTATGGAACGACACCCGGTCCGCGCCCGACGCCGAGGAGTTGGTCCTCGAAGCCGGCCATGGCGATGCCACTGCCGGTGCAGAATACTGGGCATCCAGCACCGGAACCGTGCCGGTGGCATCGTTGACTGCCACCAAGCTCCGCTGGCTGGCCAGGAACGAACCAGAGAACGCCCGGCGTACTGCCGCGGTGTGCCTGCCGCACGATTGGCTGTCCTGGCGGCTGGCCGGCCACGGTCCCGGAGACGGACCCGCATCGCTGGAACTCCTGCGCACCGACAGGTCCGACGCTTCAGGTACGGGCTACTTCTCGGCCAGCAACGGCGAGTATCTTCCCGACGTACTTGAAAGCACGCTCGGCCATGTCCCCATCCTGCCTGTAGTGGTCGGACCTTTGGACGTTGCGGGCAAGACGCCTGGCGGCGCTTTGATCGGACCCGGAGCCGGTGACAACGCCGCAGCAGGCCTGGGCGTCAGCGCCGCCGTCGGGGACGTTGTTATCTCCATTGGAACTTCCGGGACCGTGTTCGCGGTGTCGGACGTTCCCGCTCAGGATGCCAGCGGACTCGTGGCAGGCTTCGCGGACGCGACCGGCAACTACCTTCCGCTGGCCTGCACGCTCAATGCGACCCGGATCTTCGACGCGACAGCTGCACTGCTCGGTGTAACCCTCGTAGAACTGGGCGATCTGGCCCTGTCCGCCCCCGAAGGCGCGGAGGGGCTGACCCTCGTCCCGTACTTCGAAGGGGAGCGGACACCCAATCTGCCCGATGCCACGGGGTCGCTCCACGGCATCACGGTCTCCAACTACACTCCCGCCAACATGGCCCGGGCAGCCATCGAGGGCGTGCTGTGCTCCTTGGCTGACGGGCTGGCTGCTCTGCAGGCGCAGAGTGTCTCTGCCCAGCGCATCATTCTGGTTGGCGGCGGAGCGCAATCAGACGCCGTCCAACAGATTGCAGCCTCAACATTCGGCTTGCCCGTCTTCGTTCCAAGGCCCGGCGAGTACGTGGCCGACGGCGCTGCCAGGCAGGCCGCAGGCGTTCTCACCGGTCAGCTCCCGGGCTGGAAGCTTGAAGGGCGGGAGCTCACACCGCAGAGTGCTTCCGGGGTTCCCGGGTTCCTGGCCCGCTACCGGCTTTACGCCGCGGGGGTCGCGAAAGGCTGATCCCACACCGGTGCTCTATCGTGACAGGGTGAGCATTGAACAATCTGCACATCAGCGACCTCCTGTCATGGAGGATGTGGCCCGCGTGGCGGGGGTTTCCCACCAGACCGTTTCCCGGGTGCTGAACAACCACCCCAACGTGAGTGCCAAGACCCGCGAGCGCGTTGAAGAGGCCATTACGGAACTGGGATATCGCCGGAACACGGCGGCACGCAGCCTGGTGACCCGACGCTCCCAAACCATTGGAGTCCTCGGCAGCGAGATGGCCCAATACGGTCCATCCCACACGCTCCTCGGCGTCCAGCAGGCAGCACGGGATGCGGGCTACTTCGTCAGCGTCGCAGCCCTGCGCGAAGTGACGCCCGAGACCATCAAGGACGCAGTCGCCCATTTCATGGATCAGGGCGTTGACGGCATTGTGGTGACCGTGCCCCACCCCGGCACATTCGACGTCCTGAGGGACATCACCGTTCCAGTGCCCTTGGTCGCCGTGGGCTCAGTCGGCGACGAACACTTGAGCGGCGCCACCGTCGACCAACGGCAGGGCGCCAAGCTCGCCGTCGAGCACCTCCTTGAACTAGGCCACCAGAGGATCGGTCATCTTTCCGGCCCGGCTGACTGGATTGACGCCGCTGCCCGTATTGAAGGCTGGCACGAGGCGCTGGATGAGGCCGGGCTTGAACCGGGAACCCTGATCGAAGGCGATTGGAGCGCTGAGTGCGGTTACCGCGAAGGCCTGAAAATCGCCGCCGACCGCTCCCTGACGGCACTGTTCGTGGCCAACGACCAAATGGCCCTCGGCGTCCTGCGCGCCTTCAATGAACTTGGCGTCCGGGTTCCGGAGGACATCAGCGTCGTGGGCTTTGACGACCAACCGGAGGCCGCCTATTTCATTCCGCCCTTGACTACCGTGGCGCAGGACTTTGAGGAACTTGGCCAGCGCTGCATCGGGTTGCTCCTGGATCGGCTGGACGGCGGCAGGACCGTCGAGGCTGCCACGGTCCTGCCACGCCTGGTGGTCCGCTCCACCACGGCGCCCGTCTCCGACTAAGCGCTGGGCGCGCCCTTGCTGTCGAAACGGTCGCGGAATGTAAGGAAGATCACACGCCGGGCAGTAGGGTATGGTCTTATGCGCACCCTCACCTTAAGTCGTGCCGCGGCTGCCGCCGCTCTTGCCGCAGTTCTCGCGGCCTCTCCTATGCCGGCAAATTCCGCGGCTGCCGCGCCTGCAGTGAGTGAGAACATCCTTCTCCACCAAGGCTTGAACGCTATTGCGGTGGATCAGACCACCCACCAGCTTTTCGTCACCAACAGCTGGACCAACACCGTGTCCGTGATTGACGGAACCTCAGAGGTAGCGACCATCCCAGTGGGAGACCGGCCGTGGGACGTGGCCGTGGATTCAACAACGCACACCGCCTACGTGGCCAATATGGATAGCAACGACTTGACTGTCATCAGAGGCAACAAGGTCATTGCTACGATCCCTGTCGGCGCGAGACCCACGTCTGTAGCCGTGAATGCAAAAACGCAATCAGTGTATGTGGCGAACTACATCGGCCGATCAGTTTCCATAATTTCCGGATTGGCCGTAACGGACACCATCCCTATTGATGGCGATCCGGGAAGCGTTGCTGTCGACCCAACAGTTGGCACAGCCTACGTAACGAGTTTCAACAAAGAAACAGTTTCTGTGATCAATGGCTCCTCCGTCACGGCCACCATCCCCGTTCCCGGAAATCCCAACTCGGTCGCTGTAGATCCAACCACACACTCCGTGTATGTTGCTGGGCCGTCAAGCAACAACGTCTCCGTCATATCCGGCACAGCTGTTTCCCATGTGATTCCTCTTGGCACTTCACCGGGAGACATTGACGTAGATACCAACACGCATTCCGTCTACGTCACGAATGGGACAATCAACGGCGTTTACGTCATCAATGGAAGCCAAGTGACATCGAAGTTAGCAGTCGGTGCCGAGCCGCGGGGTATAGCGATCGATTCCAGCAACGGAACCGCCTACGTCGCAAATGTGCAGAGCGGCAGCGTCTCGGTCATCCGTGAGGCAGGCTTACCGGTTGCCCCCAAATTCACCCAGCCTGCGGTTGTACCAAGCGGCTCGGTTGACGAAATCTACTCACATGTGCTTGCGGCTACCGGCTCACCCGCTCCACGCTTCGCGGTCGCCAGTGGTTCGCTGCCGCCAGGCCTAAGCCTCGATGCATCCACGGGTTTACTCTCGGGAACTCTTAGCATAAAAGGCGTTTATTCCTTCAGGGTCACCGCCAGCAACGGGGTAGGGCCCGACGCCGTATCAGCGCCGTTCGTGATTACCGTGGCGGCAACGCCGCCAGCAAGAGACTTCAACGGAGACGATAAGTCTGACGTCTTGGCGCGGGATACGGATGGTCAGCTCTGGCTGTACGCCGGAAATGGCACGGGTGGCTGGGAACAAAGGAGCCAGGTCGGTCAGGGCTGGAATTCGATGAACGCCATCATCAGCCCGGGCGACTTCAATGGAAACGGCTGGCCTGACCTTATGGCCCGCGATGCAATGGGTAACCTCTGGCAATACGGAGGAACGGGTAGTGGGTTGGCCACTCCTTGGCCTGCAGGCACGGGCTGGAACATCATGACCGCACTGGTAACCCCGGGAGATTTTGACGGCGACGGCTCGGTCGATGTTTTGGCTCGTGACGGAGACGGAAGACTGTGGCTTTATCCCGGCGATAACAACCATTTTTGGAAGGCGCGCTCCCAGGTCGGTCAAGGCTGGAACGTCATGACGTCGATTACCGGCACAGGCGACTTCAACGGTGACAGCCACGCGGACGTGCTTGCCCGGGATGGCAGCGGAGTCCTGTGGCTTTACCCTGGCAATGACAACGGTGGGTGGAAGGCGCGCGTGCAGGTCGGCTCAGGCTGGAACATCATGAACTCAATCACCAGCCCAGGAGACTTCAACGGCGACGGTAACGTCGACGTTCTGGGTCGAGACGCTGCTGGCTACCTCTGGCTCTACCCCGGCAACGGCCAAGGCGGATGGAAGGCCCGCGTTCAAGTCGGCCAAGGCTGGAATGTGATGACTGCCTTGATCTAAGGCTTGCCTCGAAGATCCATCAACACCGGAGCTGACCGGATGGCTTCCTTGCCGTGTTTTCATAACACCAAGGAACCCATCCGGTCCTTTCGTATGCCCGCTCTTGACATCAAAGTTGTGAGCGCTAACAATTGCATCAGACCTTCTTCACTTTTCCACCCCGACCCCCGGCAATGAGGCCTTGGCCAGCCGGATGGAGACCCCATGAATACCTCTGAATTCCTCCCGCTGGACGAGCAGTTCGTCATTGGCGTGGACTATGGCACTTTGTCCGGGCGCGCCGTCGTCGTCCGCGTATCGGACGGGGCAGAACTTGGCAGTGGCGTGTTCGAATATCCGCACGCCGTCGTGACGGAAACCCTCCCCGGCAGCAGCCAACGACTCCCCGCCGACTGGGCGCTCCAGGTCCCCAACGACTACCGCGACGTCCTGCGCAATGCTGTTCCGGCCGCCGTCGCCGATGCCGGAATCAATCCGGCCAAGGTGGTGGGCATCGCCACCGACTTCACCGCCTGCACCATGGTTCCGACGACGGCGGACGGCACGCCGCTGAACGAACTGGACCGCTTCGCTGACCGGCCGCACGCTTTCGTGAAGCTGTGGCGCCACCACGCAGCCCAGCCGCAGGCTGACCGCATCAACAAGCTCGCCGAAGAACGCGGTGAGTCCTGGCTTCCCCGCTACGGCGGCCTGATCTCCTCGGAGTGGGAGTTTGCCAAGGGGCTGCAGCTCCTTGAAGAGGATCCCGAAGTCTACGGCGCCATGGACCACTGGGTTGAGGCAGCGGACTGGATCGTCTGGCAGCTCTGCGGCAGCTATGTCCGCAACGCCTGCACCGCCGGCTACAAGGGCATCTACCAGGATGGAAAGTACCCGTCCGAGGACTTCCTGGCAGCATTGAACCCCGGGTTCAAGGGGTTCGTGTCCGAAAAGCTGGAACACACCATCGGCCGTTTGGGCGACGCTGCAGGTTATCTGACCGAGGAAGCGGCTGGCTGGACCGGGCTTCCGGCCGGGATCGCAGTGGCCGTGGGAAATGTTGACGCCCACGTCAGCGCCCCGGCCGCGAACGCCGTGGAACCAGGACAGCTCGTAGCCATCATGGGAACGTCCACGTGCCACGTCATGAACGGCGACGTGTTGCGCGAAGTCCCCGGCATGTGCGGAGTCGTGGATGGCGGCATCGTGGACGGCCTCTGGGGTTACGAAGCAGGCCAGTCCGGAGTTGGCGACATCTTCGGCTGGTTCACCAAGAACGGCGTCCCGCCGGAGTACCACCAGGCCGCCACAGACAAGGGGCTGGGTATCCACGAGTACCTGACCGAACTCGCGGAGAAGCAGGCGATCGGCGAGCACGGCCTGATCGCGTTGGACTGGCATTCGGGCAACCGCTCAGTGCTGGTGGACCACGAGCTCTCCGGCGTGGTGGTGGGCCAGACCTTGGCCACCAAGCCTGAGGACACGTACCGGGCGTTGCTGGAAGCCACGGCTTTCGGCACCCGCACCATTGTGGACGCCTTCCGCGATTCCGGTGTTCCGGTCAGGGAATTCATCGTGGCCGGCGGGCTCCTGAAGAACAAATTCCTGATGCAGGTCTACGCCGACATCACTGGCCTGCAGCTCTCCACCATCGGTTCCGAGCAAGGGCCTGCGCTGGGCTCGGCCATCCACGCAGCTGTCGCTGCCGGGAAGTACAAGGACATCCGCGAAGCTGCAGCCTCCATGGCAGCAGCTCCCGGCGCGGTCTACACTCCCATCCCTGAAAACGTGGCGGCCTACGAGGTCCTCTTTCAGGAATACAAAGCCCTGCACGACTACTTCGGCCGCGGCACCAACAACGTCATGCACCGCCTCAAAGCCATCCAACGTGCCGCGATCCAAGGCTCGGGGCAACAATCGGGGCAACAGGGCCCGGCCACCCAGTCCAGCGCCCTCGAAGGAGCTTCCGCATGAGCACCCTCCTGGAAACCATTGCGCGAGTCCGCACGGAGGTCTGCGAGCTGCATGCAGAACTGACCCGCTACGAACTGGTGGTCTGGACGGCCGGCAATGTCTCGGGCCGGATTCCCGGGCACGACCTCATGGTCATCAAGCCATCGGGTGTTTCCTACGACGACCTCACACCGGAGCTCATGGTGGTCACCGACCTCTATGGAACCCCGGTCAGGGGCATGAACACCGGAAGCGCCGGAACCGTGGACTGGGGCAACCCGGACCTCTCGCCGTCTTCCGACACCGCCGCCCACGCCTACGTCTACAGGCACATGCCCGAGGTAGGCGGAGTGGTCCACACGCATTCCACCTACGCCACGGCCTGGGCTGCGCGGGGCGAGGAAATCCCCTGCGTGCTGACCATGATGGGCGACGAGTTCGGCGGCCCCATCCCCATCGGACCGTTCGCGTTGATCGGAGACGACTCCATCGGCCAAGGCATCGTGGAAACCCTCAAGAACTCCAACTCCCCCGCGGTCCTGATGCAGAACCACGGGCCGTTCACCATCGGCAAGACCGCCCGCGAGGCCGTCAAGGCAGCGGTGATGTGTGAGGAAGTTGCCCGGACAGTCCATATCTCCCGGCAACTCGGTGAGCCCTTGCCCATCGACCAAGCAAAGATCGAGTCCCTCTACGACCGATACCAGAACGTTTACGGCCGCTAACGCGGTCAGCCAGACACCACCTCGAAAACCCAAGAGCATCCAGGAGCCACCACAATGCCCAGCGCCAACACCACATCCGCCAACACCACGTCCCTGGGTCAGTACGAGGTCTGGTTCCTCACCGGCAGCCAGCACCTTTACGGCGAGGATGTCCTCAAGCAGGTCGCAGCGCAGTCGCAGGAGATTGCCAACGCCCTGAATGCCAGCAGCGACGTCCCGGTCAAGCTCGTGTGGAAGCCGGTCCTCACCGATTCCGATGCCATCCGCCGCACCGCCTTGGAAGCCAACTCGAACGACTCCGTGATCGGCGTGACCGCCTGGATGCACACGTTCAGCCCGGCCAAGATGTGGATCCAAGGCCTGGACGCGCTCCGCAAGCCGTTGTTGCACCTGCACACTCAGGCCAACCGGGACCTTCCCTGGGCTGACATTGATTTCGACTTCATGAACCTGAACCAGGCAGCCCACGGCGACCGGGAGTTCGGGTACATCCAGTCGCGGCTCGGCGTGCCGCGGAAGACCGTCGTCGGGCATGTTTCCAACCCTGAGGTTGCCCGCCAAGTGGGTGCGTGGCAGCGCGCCTCGGCCGGCTGGGCCGCCGTCCGCACGCTGAAGCTGACCCGATTCGGCGACAACATGCGCAACGTCGCCGTCACCGAGGGCGACAAGACCGAAGCCGAGCTGCGCTTCGGCGTCTCGGTGAACACCTGGTCCGTCAACGAGCTCGCCGAGGCTGTCCACGCGGCCGCAGAGTCCGACGTCGACGCCTTGGTTGCCGAGTACGAGCGCCTTTATGAGGTGGCTGACGAGTTGAAGGCCAGCGGTGCCCGCCACGAATCGCTGCGGTACAGCGCCAAGATCGAGCTGGGCCTCCGCAGCTTCCTGGAAGCCAACGGATCCGCAGCGTTCACCACGTCCTTCGAAGACCTGGGTGAGCTGCGCCAACTCCCCGGCATGGCTGTACAGCGCCTCATGGCGGACGGTTACGGCTTCGGCGCCGAGGGCGACTGGAAGACCGCCATCCTGGTCCGTGCCGCCAAAGTGATGGGTGGCGACCTGCCCGGCGGCGCGTCGCTCATGGAGGACTACACGTACCACCTTGAGCCGGGCTCAGAGAAGATCCTGGGCGCGCACATGCTGGAGGTCTGCCCTTCATTGACCGCCACAAAGCCGCGCGTTGAGATCCACCCGCTGGGCATCGGCGGCAAGGAAGACCCCGTCCGCATGGTGTTCGACACCGATGCCGGCCCGGGCATCGTCGTCGCCTTGTCGGATATGCGCGATCGGTTCCGCCTGGTCGCGAACGTGGTGGACGTCGTCGACCTTGACCAGCCGCTGCCCAACCTGCCGGTGGCCCGCGCGCTCTGGGAGCCGAAGCCCAATTTCGCCACCTCAGCCGCCGCGTGGCTCACCGCCGGTGCCGCCCACCACACGGTATTGTCCACGCAGGTGGGCCTTGAGGTATTCGAGGACTTCGCCGAAATCGCAAAGACCGAACTCCTCACCATCGACGAAAGCACCACCATCAAACAGTTCAAGAAGGAACTCAACTGGAATGCCGCTTACTACAAACTGGCCGGCGGCCTGTGAGCACTGAATTTACGCTGAGTGCGGGCGGTTACACAGCAGTTGTCACCGCCCGCGCGGCCGCCCTTCGTGTCCTGCAGTTTGAGGGCAGGGACATGGTTGTCCCGTTTCCGGAGGGTGGTCCCATCCCGGACTACCGCGGCGTCATCGCCGCACCGTGGCCCAACAGGATTGCTGACGGCGTATACGTTTTCGACGGCAACAAGCTCCAACTTCCAGTCAACGAACCGGAACGGGGAACAGCGCTGCACGGCCTCGCCTTCCCGCTCGACTGGACGTTGAAAGAGTCCGACGCCGGTTCGCTCACCTTGACGTGCACGGTGGGACCAACGGCGGGCTACCCGTTTGTGCTGGAACTTTCGGCCCGCTTCACGCTGGACGGGTCCGGACTTAACACGCAGGTGACGGCCAGGAACGCAGCAGACGTGGCCGCCCCCTACGGCGTGTGCCCGCACCCTTATCTGGTGGCCGGTTCTTCACCGCTGGATGAGTGGGTCCTGGAATTTGCGGCCGATTCGTTCCTTGAGGTTACCCCGGACAGGCTCCTGCCTGTTGGCTTGGCGGAACTTGAAGGCCACGCTTTCGACTTCCGTTCCCCGCGCGCTATCGGCAGCACTGAGATCGACCACGCCTTCACAGGCATAACGTTCGACGGCGGGCTGGCGCGGTTGTCGCTGCGCGACCCGGCGGGCACCGGCGTCGGAATGTCCTGGGACGAAAGCTGCCCCTGGCTGCAGATCCACACGGCTGACAAGCCGGCGCCGATCCCTAACCGGATCGGCCTTGCCGTAGAACCCATGACGTGCCCACCGGACGCCTTCAACAGCGGGACGGACCTGATCCGGCTGGAACCAGGCGCAGAGCACACCGCGTCCTGGACCATCTACGCCCTGCAGCAACCCAACTAAGCCGCAGTAAGCGCGTTTTGAGCGGTCAGAACGCGCTTAACTGCGCCTCAGTTGGGTGAACCGGCCGTGCTTTGGCGGACCACAAGTTCGGGCGTGAAAACCACGGACCGGTGCTTGGTCCCGCCGCTCTCCTGCTCCTCCGCCAGAAGCTCGATCGCCGTACGGCCCAGGGCCTCGGTGGGCTGCCGGATGGAGGACAACGGCACCACTGCGGAGACGGCGAAGTCGATGTCGTCATAGCCAATGAGCGCGATGTCCTCCGGGATCCGGACAGTCCGCAGCATGGTCAGGGACTGCATGACGCCGAGCGCCAAGAGGTCGTTGGAGCAGAAGACCGCCTCAGGCCGAAGGTCCGGGGCGCGTTCCACCAGACTGTTGCCAACTTGTCGGCCCGCAAGGACGGTCTGCCCGGCGGAGTCCAGCACCTCGACGCTGGCGCCCGGCACCTCGGCCACAGCACGCTGCGCGCCCTTGAGGCGGCTGGCTACCTGGCGGATGGAGGGCGTACCAACAAAAGCCAGACGACGGCGACCCAGGTCCAGCAGGTGCTTGGCGGCCAGATACCCGCCTTCCTGGTCGTCCACGGACACTGAGCTGCAGCGATCGGTGTCTGCAAGTTCATCAACCAACACAGTGGGCACGCCGCGTTCGCGCAGGGTATCGATGCGCTCCCCGACGTCACCCACGGGTGAGATGAGAAGCCCCTGGACGCGTTGCTCCTGGAAAAGGTCCATGTAGTGCGCTTCGCGGGAGGAGTCCTGCCCACTGTCGCCCACCAGCACCACACTCCCCAGCGCCGCAGCTGCATCTTCCGCTGCACGGGCAACCGAGGAGAAGAAGGGGTTTCCCACGTCCAGCACAATCAGGCCGATGGTCCTGCTCTGCCCGGCGCGGAGCTGGCGGGCGGCGTCATTGCGGACGAAGCCCAGTTCCGCGATGGACTTGAGGACGCGTTCCTTGGTCCGCTGCGACACACGATCCGGATAGTTGAGCACATTGGAAACAGTTCCCACTGCTACTTGGGCATGGGTTGCAACGTCTTTGATGCTGGCTGTCTGGGACATGCTTTCCGATCTCCGTTGGCTGACGTCAATGTGCTGGAAACGCCTTGACACCCTCCCGTTTCCGAGGGTAATTTGAATCGTAACAAATGAAACGATTCAAAGACGAGTAGCCCTGGAGAAACGCAAATGAGGGTTTGTTTCCGTTCCTCAGTCCAACCGGAACTGATGGCCGAGTACAAGCAACGCCACGCCGCCGTCTGGCCGGACATGCTGGCAGCACTGAAGGACGCCGGCTGGAACAACTACTCGTTGTTTCTGGCTCCCGACGGCCAATTGATCGGCTACTTGGAGTGTGAGGACTACGAGGCAGCCCAGGCCCGCATGGCCGTGACAGAGGTCAATGCGCGCTGGCAGGCAGAGATGGCCACCCTCTTTGCGAACAGCGATGTCCCGCCGGACCAGGGCTTTGAAATCGTCGAAGAAGTTTTCAACCTTGAGGACCAGCTTGCCGCCGCGGACGTCGTCACAGATGCGCCCGGTGCCACACACATAGACAAAGACCCAGCCAAGCAAAAGGAACAAGCATGAACACCACAGAATCGGCCCTGGGCCGTCTAGGGGAACTGGCCATTGAAGTGCCGTCCTGGGCCTACGGTAATTCCGGGACCCGATTCAAGGTCTTCGGCACCGCGGGTACTCCACGCACCGTCCAGGAAAAGATCGCCGACGCCGCCAAGGTCCACGAGCTCACCGGGCTGGCCCCCACTGTGGCCCTGCACATTCCGTGGGACAAAGTGGATGACTACGCAGCACTGCGTGAGTACGCTGCGGGGCTGGGCGTTGGGCTGGGCACCATCAACTCCAACACCTTCCAGGATGACGAGTACAAGTTCGGCTCCCTGACCTCGTGCAACGAGTCAGTGCGCCGCCGTGCCATCGATCACCACTTGGAGTGCGTTGAGATTATGCACGCCACCGGGTCCAAGGACCTGAAGATCTGGCTGGCTGACGGCACCAACTACCCGGGCCAGGACGATATCCGCGGCCGCCAGGACCGCCTCGCGGAGAGCCTCCAGGAAATCTACGCGGGCCTCGGGGATGAGCAGCGCCTGGTCCTGGAATACAAATTCTTCGAGCCGGCTTTCTATCACACCGATGTTCCGGACTGGGGCACCTCCTACGCGCAGACCCTGGCCCTTGGCGAGAAAGCCTTCGTCTGCCTGGACACCGGCCACCACGCTCCGGGCACCAACATCGAGTTCATCGTGATGCAGCTGCTGCGCCTGGGCAAACTGGGTTCCTTCGACTTCAACTCCCGCTTCTACGCGGACGACGACCTGATTGTTGGCGCCGCCGATCCGTTCCAACTGTTCCGCATCATGCACGAGGTTATCCGTGGCGGCGGTTTCGGAAAAGAATCCGGCGTAGCCCTGATGCTGGACCAGTGCCACAACCTTGAAGAGAAGATCCCGGGCCAGATCCGCTCGGTGCTCAACGTCCAGGAAATGACGGCCCGCGCGTTGCTCGTGGATACCGCAGCACTCTCCGAAGCTCAGCGTGCCGGGGATGTCCTGGCCGCCAACGGCATCTTCAACGATGCCTTCTACACCGACGTCCGCCCGGTCCTGGCCGAGTGGCGCGAATCCCGCGGCCTGCCCGCCGACCCGATGGCCGCATACAAGGCCAGCGGATACCAGAAGAAGATCAATGAGGACCGCGCAGGCGGCCAGCAAGCCGGATGGGGCGCGTAAGGCATGAACATGCAGAACACAGCTAAGACTGTTGAAGACCTGATTTCCCGTTCCAACCGCCTGGGCGCGGACAAGCGGAACACCAACTTCGCGGGCGGCAACACCTCCGCCAAGGGCACCGAGAAGGACCCGGTGACGGGCCAGGACGTAGAGCTTCTATGGGTCAAGGGCTCGGGTGGCGACCTCGGCACCCTGAAGGCTGAGAACCTGGCTGTACTCCGGCTGGACCGGCTGCAGGCACTCAAGGATGTTTACCCCGGCGTCGAGCGTGAAGACGAAATGGTGGCAGCGTTCGATTACTGCCTGCACGGCAAGGGCGGCGCAGCGCCGTCCATCGATACCGCCATGCACGGGCTCGTTGATGCTGCGCACGTTGACCACCTGCACCCGGACTCCGGCATCGCCATCGCCACCGCGGTGGACGGCGAAGCGCTGACCTCCAAGGTGTTCGGCAGCAAAGTTGTCTGGGTTCCCTGGCGCCGCCCCGGATTCCAGCTCGGCCTGGACATCGCGGCGATAAAGGAAGCCAACCCGCAGGCCATCGGCACCATCCTGGGCGGCCACGGCATCACCGCCTGGGGCGCCACCAGCGAAGAAGCAGAGGCCAACTCGCTCTGGATCATTGACCAGGCCGAGAACTACATCAAGGACAACGGCAAGGCCGAGCCCTTTGGTGCCAAGCTCCCCGGCTACGGCGCCCTCCCGGAAACTGAAAGAAAAGCCAAGGCAGCCGCCCTCGCTCCCGTGATCCGCGGCCTGGCCTCCACGGACAAGCCGCAGCTGGGACACTTCAGTGATGACGCCGTCGTTCTTGAATTCCTTGCTTCGGAAGAGCACCCGCGCCTCGGTGCGCTGGGCACCTCCTGCCCGGACCACTTCCTGCGCACCAAGGTCAAGCCGCTGGTCCTTGATCTGCCGGCCGACGCCCCGCTGGAACAGGCAATCAACCGTTTGAAGGAACTGCACGCGGCCTACCGCGAGGATTACCAGGCATACTACGACCGCCATGCAGACGCTGATTCGCCCGCGCTACGTGGCGCTGACCCGGCAATCGTGCTGATTCCGGGCGTGGGTATGTTCTCCTTCGGGAAGGACAAGCAGACCGCCCGCGTGGCCGGCGAGTTCTACATCAACGCCATCAACGTGATGCGCGGCGCCGAGGCCATCTCCACCTACGCCCCCATCGAGGAATCCGAGAAATTCCGCATCGAGTACTGGGCCTTGGAAGAAGCCAAGCTCGCCCGCATGCCCAAGCCCAAGTCCCACGCCACCCGCATCGCGCTGGTGACCGGAGCGGCGTCGGGCATTGGCAAGGCGATCGCCACCCGCCTGGCGTCCGACGGCGCGTGCGTAGTGATTGCCGACCTGAACCTTGAGAACGCGCAAAAGGTCGCCGAGGAACTGGGCGGTTCCGACGTCGCCATCGGCGTCCAGGCCGATGTCACCGACGAAGCCCAGATTGCTGCCGCCATGCAGGAAGCCGTGCTCGCGTTCGGCGGCCTGGACCTGGTGGTCAACAACGCCGGCCTGTCCATCTCCAAGCCGCTGCTGGAGACCACGGAAAAGGACTGGGACCTCCAGCACAACGTCATGGCCAAGGGCTCGTTCCTGGTGTCCAAGGCCGCGGCCAAGGTCATGATCGATCAGGGCCTGGGCGGAGACATCATCTACATCTCCTCCAAGAACTCGGTCTTTGCCGGTCCGAACAACATCGCCTACTCTGCCACCAAGGCGGACCAGGCCCACCAGGTCCGCCTCCTCGCCGCGGAATTGGGCGAATACGGTGTCCGCGTCAACGGCATCAACCCCGATGGCGTGGTCCGCGGCTCCGGCATCTTCGCCGGCGGCTGGGGCGCCAAGCGTGCCGCGGTGTACGGCGTGGACGAGCAGGAACTGGGCAAGTACTACGCCCAGCGCACGCTGCTCAAGCGTGAAGTCCTCCCGGAACACGTGGCCAACGCCGCCTCCGTGCTCACCAGCAACGAGCTGTCGCACACTACCGGCCTCCACATCCCCGTGGACGCCGGCGTCGCGGCGGCATTCCTCCGCTAGGACTGGCAGTGAGCAACGGAACCACCGCAGGCACCGTCCCGGCACTCGCCGGGACGGTGTCCGGCCCCAACGCAGTGTTCGCCGCCATCGACATCGGAGCGTCCTCCGGCCGTGTCATGCTGGGCCGCGTTTCCGCAGCATCCGGCGTGGCCCTCGAGACGATTCATCGCTTTCCCAACGGAGTTATGGAGCTCGACGGCGGCCTCCGCTGGGATTTCGATGCCCTGTTCGCGCAGGTTCTCAAGGGCCTGGTAGCTGCCGCTGCGGTGGCGCGCGGGAATGGCGAGCGCATCGTGAGCATCGGCATCGACACGTGGGCGGTGGACTATGGCTTGGTGAACGACGCCGGTGACCTCACCTCGGTGCCGTTCAGCTACCGGGACGAGCGCAGCCGGGCCACCGTCCAGCGGGTGCACTCAGCAATTTCTCCTGAAACGCTCTACGCCACCACGGGCCTGCAGTTCCTGCAGTTCAACACCTTGTACCAGCTCGCAGCGGAGCCAAATCTGGACGGCGTGCAGGCCCTGCTGATTCCGGACCTGATCGCTTTCCTGCTGACAGGTGAGCGCCGGACTGAAGCCACGAATGCTTCCACTACCGGCCTGTTCGATGCCGTGGGCGGCGAGTGGGCCACCGAATTCCTGGACGCTCTGGGACTGCCCCGGACCATCTTCCCTGAGCTCATCCAGCCGGGGGAAACCGTGGGCACACTGTTGCCCTGGGTCCTTGAGCAGACGGGTCTCCCCACGGACACCACAGTGGTTGCCGTGGGTTCGCATGACACCGCCTCGGCCGTGGCAGCGGTCCCAGCTGGGCTCAAAGACTTTGCCTACATTTCCTCCGGTACCTGGTCCTTGGTGGGCGTGGAGCTGGACAAACCCGTCCTCACAGAAGCCAGCCGCCAAGCCAACTTCACCAACGAACGCGGCGTGGACGGCACCATCCGGTACCTCCGCAACGTGGGTGGTCTTTGGCTCCTTAGCGAATGCCAGCGTGCCTGGGCCGCGGAAGGCTACACCCAAGCACTCCCGGCGCTGCTGGACTCGGCAGCCGCACTTCCGGCCGGCGGTCCGCAGATCAATGCCGATGATCCTGCGTTCACGGCCCCGGACAACATGCCGGACCGTATCCGCGCAGCCGTGGGCAACAACGGTGCGGTGCTCCCGGACCGGCCTGCCGCCGTCGTGCGGTGCATTATGGACAGCCTCGCGGCCGGTTACGCGCGCACGTTGGCCGACGCCGAGCGCCTTACGGGCCGCAGCACCAGCGTGGTGCACATTGTGGGCGGCGGTTCGCAAAACCGGCTCCTGTGCCAGCTCACTGCCGATGCCACGGGCAAGCTTGTGATCGCAGGACCCGTTGAGGCGACTGCCCAGGGCAATGTCCTGATGCAGGCACGCGCGGCAGGGGTGGTAGCCGGTGGGCTGGCCGAGCTGCGTGCGCTGGTGGTGGCAGGAACGAGCCTGGAACGCTACGAGTTTAGCGGTGCACGCGTTGTCAGTGGCGTCTCGTCCTGACCCGCTTTGATGCGAGAGTGGCCGCGAAACAACCTGCACCGGTTGCTTTGCGGCCATCATTCCGTCAAACAAGGTCAGGAAGCCACAAGTTCCGCAGGCCTCCGAGTCTGGTACGTCACAGCGCCGGATGAGGGTGCCGCGCTAAACTGATCGCATTATGATCCGCACAATGTTCAAGTCCAAGATCCACCGCGCAACGGTGACCCACGCCGACCTCCACTACGTCGGTTCGGTCACTGTCGACCTGGACCTCCTGGACGCGGCCGACATCCTCCCCGGCGAGCTCGTCTCCATTGTGGACGTCACCAACGGCGCCCGGCTGGAGACGTACACGATTGCCGGCGAGCGCGGTTCCGGCGTGATCGGCATCAACGGCGCGGCGGCCCACATGGTCCACGTTGGGGACACCGTCATCCTGATCACCTACGCCGAAATGACCACGGAGGAAGCCAGGGCTTACGAGCCCCGGGTAGTCCACGTGGGCAAGGACAACACGATCCTGCAGCTCGGCAATGACCCCGCAGAGGGGCACACCCCCGGCCTGATGCGCCCGCCGCACGCCCTGAACAACGCGGCGCAACTCAGCTAGAGTTCCACAACAACGCTCGACGCCGGCACTCAAGTGGGTGCCGGCGTCGAGCGCGTTTGGGCTGCTTAGCCGACGGCAGCAGGAGCCTGGAGGGGTGACGTTGCACCATTGCCCAGTGCGGATGCTGCGTGCCGTGCGGCGTCGAGGCCGCTCTCGATGGCACCGTCGATGAACCCTCCCCACCCGTTGGCGAAGTCGGATCCCGCAAGGCGGATTCTTCCCTCCGGCCGCTGGAGTTCTGCCAGATACCGGGTCAGGTAGCCGGTGTAATGCATGGGCCAGGTGGACCGTGCGTGCTCATCGGCAACCCAGTCATGCCCTGCAACATCAAGTACTTTCAACCCCGGGACTATTGCCTCCAGGTGTCGTTGAGCTGCGGCAACGTCGTCGACGTCCACGGCCCCGGCGTCGGGACCGAAGCAGACCAGGGTGGTGGTGTCACGATCGATGTACTCGGCTTGGACGAAGTTGAGTGCTGCTGACTCGGGTCCAAACGCGACAAATCTTTCCTGCCGCCCTTCCACCTGAACCCACAATTTTGCACCGCGCCCCGCCTGTCCTTTTACTGCCGCCTCCCGTTTAGCGAGCGACAGCGCTGGTTGGATCTCAAGGTCGTTGAGCACGCTGAGCGGCAGCGCGAGGATGAGCTGGCGGGCCGCGTACTGCTTGCCCGCTTCAGTGGTCACGAGGACCCGTTGGTCATCCTGGTGGATGGACGCGACCCTCTGGTTCAGCCGCAGCTCTGCAGTTGAGTCCGCAAGGATCGCCTGGGCAAGCCGGTGGGTGCCGCCGTCGATCTTGAAGCTGGCGCACGCCTCAAACATGAGCTGCCAATCACCGCTGGCCACGGCGCACCAGCGCAATGCCTGGGTGTAGGCAGCTTGGTCCAGCCTGCCGTTGAAGTTCAGCGCCCAGAAGGATCTCAGGAGCTGTCGCTGATGATCGGGAAGCTCCAGGCGTTCGATGGCTTCCGAAAGAGTGAGACCGTCAATATCCGCCACGGCGGGGTTATCCAAGGGTGACCACGGCATCGGGAAATAGCGCCGCGAGTCAGCCAGCAGCAGCCGGTTCGGCCCATCCAGCAGTTCCATCAAGCTTTCCGCGGTGCCCTCATGCCGTGTGCCGCCCACAATCCAGGACGCTTTGGTGAACTCCGGACCAGGGAGTGCCTTGATCCCATACCGCCCCATTTCCGCCCACACATAGGGCTGGGTCCAGTGCACCCATGTGCCGCCGAGTTCCAGGTTCCGGCCAAGGCGTTCTGCCAGATGGGTTCGTCCGGCGATCCGGTCCCTCGCCTCCAGCAGCATGGTGTTGTGGCCACTGCGGGACAATTCCCTTGCGGCCGTGAGCCCGGCAAAGCCGGCCCCGATAATGATGACGTCGGCGGTTTCCACTTTGCCCACGCCTTAGCTGTAGACGAAAAACTCGATGGTCGGTTCCAGGACACTCCAGCGGGTCATCGCCCCTTTGGAGAGGGAAGCCATGGAACCGGCCTTCAACTCAAGGGTGTCGCCGCCCTTGACCTCGATGCGGAGGTGGCCGGAGACGATGCAAATGGTTTCGTCCTGGTCAATGGGGAGGTCGAACGGTTCAGGCGCTTCTTCCGGTGTGACTTTCCAGATGCCGCCGCTCAACAACTCGTTTCCGTTGTCACCGGGGCGCCGAAGCCATTGGACAGTGCCGAGGGCAAAGGGTTCAAACGCTGCATGGTCAAGGTGGGCATGAAAGACCTGGGACATGGTGTAACTCCTCTGTGGTGGTGGATTAGTGGAGGCGGACCTCAGTGCTTGTGGGTGTCCTGGGGGTAGCTCGTGGTGTTCAGGACAGTGAGCCTGGAATTGAACGGCAAGGTGACAGGTTCCGCGGCGGGATTGTCCCAGCCAAACATCCGCCCGATGGAGCGCTGCTCGCGCAGGTCGATCAGGAGCACGGCTTCAACGGTCATCACTTGTTCGGTCCAGAAGAAGATGTACAGGTCCTCCGCGACGGCCCAAGTCATGCAACGGTCGGTATCAGCGAGCCCCGCCTCTCCTCCCCGGACACAGTGCCACGTGAAGGTCCCTTGGTTCAGGTAGATGTGCTCGTAGGATTCGACGTCGCTGTAGCGGTAGAAGACGCGCTTGCCCACGAGGTCGGAGGACCGTTGGTGAACCGTCGGCCGGCCGCTGGCGTTCGCATGCGTGAAGTCGGTAGTTCCCCGGACCTTGCCGTCCGAGGTTACAAACCTGGAGACGGCAGTAGTGACGGCACCTGTGGTCTGGTCGAAGATGATGGTGACGTTTTCGGCGTCGGCATCTTTGCCGCAGTCGTGGCCACGGACGAAATCAATGATGAAGATCCCAGGACGGGCTTCTATCGCCTTGTAAATAGCGGTCCCGCTGGCAGTGCCCTCGTTCCACGTCAGCGATGACGGGGAGAGGAAGTAGTACTCGATAGGGGTACCGTCAGCTGCCTGAAGGAAAATAGTCATGGCCACAAGCGCAGGAGATGCAGGCAAGGTCTGGTCTCCAAAGCCATCGAGCATGGTGGAGACTGGGGGCCATTCTTCCTCGGGAACGTAGTCCTGAAGTTCAGTTGAGGTCATGAGTTTGGTCCTTTTGTTGTGAGGGAGTTTGGATTCAGAGAATTTCGGCGGCGTAGTTGATGGTGGGCTTATGCGTTCCTCGCACCAGGCCGGCCACAAAGATGAGCGGGATGCCGAGGAGGAGCCAGCGGGCTACCCCTCCTTCGCCTCCGAGCAGGACGTCGTAGTTGTCCAAGGTCAGGTAACCCACCACGGCGAATGCCAGGAAGGAAAGTGCCGGAGCAATCACCGTGACCCATGGGTTGTCCTTCGTTCCGGATCTGGCGAAGTACACCAGGATTGCGGCGGACGTCAGCAGCAGGATGGAAATGAAGCCTGCCGTTCCCAACGCCACGAACCAGGCAAAGACCGTAGCGATCGGGTCAGCACCGGCCAGGAGAAAGACGCTGATGATGCCCAGGACCACCAGCGAATTGACCAATCCTGCAAACGACGGCGCCCCGGTGGCGGACACGGATGACAACTTGGCTGGGAGCGCGCCTGCCCGTCCCAAAGCGAACAAGTACCGGGAAAACATGTTGGACAGGCCCAGGAGCATCGCGACGAAACTCGTGACCACCAATACCTGCATGGCGACGCTCAGCCAGGCTCCCGCGCTGGCTTCGGCGAGCTCGAAGATCATCCCGGAGGGATTCTCCGTGGCAACGGCCTGAATCCCATCGATGCCCACAGCGCCGCTGATGGCCCATGTGGACACCATGTAGAAGAGGCCGATGAAGGCGATGACAAGGTAGGCGGCCCGCGGGATGGTGCGCCGCGGATTTTTGGCTTCTTCCGCGAAGACAACAGTGGCTTCAAAGCTGGTAAAGCAGGCAAAGGCGAACAACAACGAGATTCCCAAGCCAGGCCCAAAAATGTTCTCGCCCGTAAACCCTGCGAACGTGAATATCCCCAGCCCCTTCTGGACGATGAGGGAGGTCACCAGTGCTGCAACCACCAGCGTTTCGCCGAGAATGAGCACGCCCAACACTTTCAAGCTGGCGTCCACGCCCTTCATGGTCAGGAATGTGGTCAGCGCCAGCACTGCGACGATCCAAAAATAGACCGGCAACCCAACCCCCGTAAGACTCTCCATGAGCTGCTGGGCGAAGACACCGAACTGGGACCACAGGCCTATCTGCAGGCTGAGATAGGTAAGGATGGCTATTCCGGCGCCTCCCGTGGCCCACTTGTTGCCTAAGCCTTTGGATATGTACGCAACGAACCCGTCAGCGTTGGTGATGTGTTGGCTCATCCTGAGGTATCCCACCGAAAACAGGGCTACCAGCAGGGCCGCGATGACATAGATCACCGGAGTGCCGGGCCCGCTCGCGGAGAAGATGACGGGACTCGCTCCAACAACGGCGGCCATAGGGGCGGCGGCGGCAATAGCGAAGAATGCTATGGCAAGGACGCCGAGCTTGTTCGCCCTGAGCCGCACGGTGCCGGCCGGGGAACCGGCAACTTGGGAACCGGCCGGGGCCGAGGTTTGACTGAATTCGTTCATGAGGCTGTTCTTTCCGGAATGCACTGGCGCCATCGCCACTGCGGAGGATAGGGAGTCCTGCGGCCGCGGGACACGGGGCTGGACTGAAGCTGCTCTTGGTGGCGGGTGATGCGGGCCACACCCAAACTATACGTTTGTATAGTTTGGGGTGTCAATGGGTTCCTACCCGGGATTTCAACGCCGCTAAACTCGCTATATGAGCCAGGAAGCACGCAAGTTGCCCTACGGAGACGGTCGGGATGCCCTTCTGGCTGCCGTGCTGGATGTGGTGGCAGAGAAGGGGTTGCGTGGAGCGACCTACAGATCAGTTGCCGCCCGTGCCGGCGTCAATCACGCACTGGTCACGCACCACTTCGGTTCCATGGAAGGCCTTCTGGCCGCCACCATGGAATGGTCCGTCCAGCGGTCCATTGAGGAGACCGGACTGTCGGGGATCGCGGACTTCGACGGAAACTTCGCCGATACTCTTATCGCCACCGTTTCCGCCGAACCGGAACTTCAGCTGTTTCAGTTCGAAATGATCCTCGAATCCAGGCGCAACCCGCAGATCCGCGCGATGGTTGAGCGCCTTTACGCCAACTACGTCAGCACAGTGGAGGACGCCCTGACGCGCCGTGGGCTGGACACAAGCAACGAAGCCTCACTTGCCATCTTCGCCGCCCTCGACGGCCTCATGCTTCAATTCCTCACCATCAGCGACCCCGTCCGGATCCGGTCCGCCGTCGTTCAGGTAGGGCGCTTGATATCCGCACTGGAGGCGGCGACTGGAACGACGAAAAAGCCAGCCACAAACTAGGGCCCGACGCCGGGCACCCGGCCCAGCGCCGGCGTCGAGCGCGTTCGGGCGTCCGCATATCGGAACATCCGCGAGAAAACGCTTACTCGACACCAGTCTATGGCTAGGCTGGTGTTCGTGATCCAACGATTCCCCTCCAGCGCAGCCTCATGATTGGCGTACTGCAGGGGTTCTTCGTTGTGTGGGCCATCATCCTGGTGGGCATGTTCGTTGGACGGCGCAACATCCTCGGGGAAAACGCCCGGTCGGTCCTGAGTTCACTGACGTTCTTCGTCGCAAGCCCGGCGCTCCTTTTCGAGACCTTGAGCAAGGCCAAGCTGCATGACGTCTTCGCCGCGCCGCTCCTGGTCACCGCCGTGGGTGCCGTCCTCACCGGTTTGCTGTTCTTCCTGATCGTGAAGTTCTGGCTCAAACGGGCCATGCCGGAAGCACTGATGTCCTCCATGAGCGCCTCTCTGGCCAACTCCGCCAACCTCGGCATCCCCATCGCGGTGTTTGTCCTGGGCGATGCGAGCTACGTGGCGCCATTATTGATCTTCCAACTCGCGTTCTTCACCCCGATGTATCTGATGGCCCTGGACGCCAGCACCAGTTCGCATCGCACCACTCCCCTGCGCTTCCTGCTGATGATCGTCAAGAACCCCATGATCGTGGGCTCGGCGATCGGCCTGCTGGTGGCGGGGACCGGATTCCAAGTACCGACGCTGATCCTGGAGCCCATCCACCTGATCGGCGGAGCCGCGATACCGGCCATGCTGATGGCGTTCGGCATGAGCCTCAATGGCTCCAAACCCCTACAGAAGGACGCCGGGCGGAGGCTGGACACCTTGCTGGCCAGTGGCTTCAAACTTATTGTGCACCCGTTGATCGCATACCTGTTCGCCCGCTTCGCCCTGGGGATGGACGGGCACGCACTGTTCGCGGTGGTGGTGACTTCGGCGCTGCCCACTGCCCAAAACGTATTCGTCGCCGCCAACCGATACCAAGCAGGGATCGCTGTAGCCAAGGACACCGTGCTGATCACCACCATCGTGGCCGTTCCCGCCATGATCGCGGTGGCGTTGCTGCTCGCCTAACCGCCAAATATGACGGCATCGGCGACGCGGTTCATCCGGCCGAGGTTCTCGCTGACTGGCATCAACACTGCCAGCTAGTTGTACTGCCCAAACGAGGTTTGTAGATCGAATAGAGTAAGAATATGGAACTTAGAAAAGCACCACGCACAACTGCCGTTGGCCGGACATTTGCAGGTGCCGTCCTCGCCCTGTCGGCACTGCTCACGTTCTCTGCGTGCGCAGCACCCGCCAAGGAAGCGCCGGCAGCCGACGCGGCTACGGCACCTGCGTCAGCACCCTCGCCGGAACCGGTATGGCCGAAGGGCGAAAAAGAGGGGACGCTGGCCAACCCCTACAGTCTCGGTGAAGAGATGATCGACGGTGACTGGTCCTTGGTCATCGACAGCGTAAATCTCGATGCGAACGCAGAAATCAAGGCGATGGACAGCATCATCTCAAAAGTGGCGCCGGATGCCGGCAAAACCTGGGTAACGTTCACGGCAACGTGGAAGTACAACGGGGCAGAGCCTGCAAAAGGTGGAACCCGGTTCTCCGTCGTAAACAAGAACTGGGACGGGACCTTCGGCACTGACGACGAGTACGGGACTACATTTAACAACGTGTCAACACTGCCCAAGGGGGAGTCGAAGGCACCTCCTGCGGAGAAAGGCTTCTCCATTACGGATAAGGTGATCCTGCAGATGCCGGTGGAGCACGCGAACACCTCGAGCATGATCGTCGCAAGTTTCAACGCCGCCGATTACAACCAGTTCCTCGTCAAGCTCAAGTAGCCGTGAGGCGGACTGAGCTCCCCGGAAGGAGCCACGGGTAATCAAGGGAGCTGAGATGCCTCACCCCAATGGCTGGTTCGGACAGGTGGGTTACTCCACGTCCGCGCTGGCCAGATAGTGGTCCAGGAGTTGCGCGCAGCGAATGAAACCCAGATGCGAGTACGCCTGGGGATGGTTGCCCAAGTGTGTTTCGGTGCCGGGATCGTACTCTTCCGGCAGCAGGCCCGTGGGGCCAAACAGCGCCACCAATTGGTTGAACAACTCCAGCGCATCGTCCAGGCGTCCCACCGCCAGATACGCCTCGATCAGCCAGGTAGTACAGATATGGAAGCCACCCTCCAAACCCGGCAGGCCGTCGTCGTACCTGTATCGGAAAACGGTGGGCCCCACGCGAAGCTCGCGTTCAACGGCAGTCACCGTATCCAGGAAACGCTGGTCCTGGGCGTCAAGAAGGCCGGACAAGCCGATGTGCAGGACGGCTGCATCGAGGTCCGGGCTGTCATAGGCCACGGTGTAGGAAGCCGCGGACTCATCCCACCCTTCGTGCAGGACTTCCTCGCGAATGGTGTCCGCGGTAGGCGACCAGTCCGCATGGGGAACCCGGCCATGCAAAGCGGCAGCCCGGAGCGCCCGATCCAGCGTCATCCAGCACATGACTTTGGTGTACACATGGTGCCGCGGCGGCCGGCGGGCTTCCCAAATCCCATGGTCCGGCTCGTGCCAGCGGGCCAGCACGGCATGCGCCATCTGCTCCATGAGGAACCAGTGCTGGTCCGGAAGGAATCCGCGCCGCTCGGCAAGATCGTGGATCAGCTCAGCGATGGGCCCGAACACATCCAGTTGCACCTGGTGGTCCGCGGCGTTGCCGATCCGCACCGGCCGCGATCCCGCATAACCGGGAAGGCTCTCCACAATGGCTTCCGTGGACAGCGGCGCGCCCGTCACCGAATAGAGGGGGTGCAGCCATTCCGGTCCCGGCGCGTTCTCCAGAATTCGGCCCAGCCATCCCAGGAAACCGTCGGCTTCTTCCGTGGATCCCAACGACACCAACGAGTTCACCGTCATGGATCCGTCCCGCAGCCAGCAATACCGGTAATCCCAGTTACGCGTGCCGCCAATGCCTTCCGGCAGGGACGTGGTGGGCGCAGCGAGGACGGCACCGGTGGGCTCGTGGACCAGCGATTTCAGCACCAGCGCGGACCGCCGCACCAGCGTGGTCTTGATGGTGGGCAGCTGCAGTGCCTTGACCCACTCACGCGCCACCAGCCCGACGGCGGCACGCCGGTGAGGTTCGCCCGCCGGGTCTGCGGGTGGCGGCTCAGTGTCACCGCAGCGCATATTCAGCACTACGGGACCATCACCCAATGCGACCTCTGCCGTTGCCGTGGCGTACTTGGCGTCGTTGGTGATGGTGAAAACAACGCCCGGCGCCGAGAGGATGATGGGATCCGATGTCCCGATGATATGGACCTCATCGCCGCGGATCTCCATGTTGAACGGCGCATTGGCGTAGTCAGGCCTTGGCGCGAACACCACTCGCGCGTTACCCGTCCCGGACAGGACACGAACCAGGCTGGTGATGCCCTCGGGTGCGGGCTCCAGGTAGTCAGTCACCGTGACATCGGCCCAGCGGGTTTCCACGATCATGGTGTTGTCCACGTAACGTTGCGCCAGTACCGGCGATGGCTTCACGGGCTCAATGCTGAAGTGGCCGGCGGGATCACCGCCCAGGATGTGAGCAAAAAGCGAGCCGGAATCCGGCAGGGGGTGGCTCATCCAGCAGACCTTTGCATCCGGGGTGAGCAGCGCTGTGGAGCTTCCGTTGCCGATCATCGAATGCCGTTCCAGGCCTACCGCGTCTTCGCCAAAGAGCCACGCCCGGCGCAGTTCGAACAACAAAGCCAGCACGTGCGCAAAGGCTTCCGGGTCCGGAATGGTGTGTCCCGCCGTCGTATCTCCCGGTCCGACGTGCAGGCCAAGGTCCGGTCCACGCAGGGTGGCCAGCGCCTTTTCATCGCTCTCTGCGTCGCCTGCGTACAGCGCGGCGCTGACCCCAAGCCTCGCGCGGAGCTGTTCCAGGGCTTGGCCCTTGGCCGGTTCTTCGACGGTCAGGTCCAGCACCGTTCCGTCAACGATGAAGTAGAGCCCGAACTCGATGGCGATCTTCTGCGAAGCGAAGACCACCCTGTCCACCACTTCGGGTGTTGCCGGACGGGTGTGCACCGCGACCCCCACCGGCTTGCGTACAACGCTGATGCCCTTTTCGAAACCGACGGCTTCCGTCAGCGCGGTGGCTACCTGTTGAAGCAACTGTTCCGTGGCGAGGGAGAGCGTGTAGGCATAGCCCATGTCGAACTCCACCCCGTGGGATCCCACCAGGTGGACCTCCGCCGGCAGCCGGGACACCGCGGCCAGATCCCGGAGGGACCGGCCGGAAATGATGGCCGTGTGGGTGTTCGGCAGCGCAGCCAGCGCACGGAGCGCCACGGCTGCGCTGTCCAGGGGCAAGGTCTCCGTGGATACGCCCTCCGCCGAGCAGAGGGTGCCGCCGTAGTTGCAGGCCACCAGCAAACCAGGAACCCGGGCAAGGACCCTCAGCTCCGCGAACAACTGCGGGCTGATGCCGTTCTCCGCGTCGGATTGGACCACAGTCCGGAGCAGGCCAAGCGGGAGCGATTTCATCAGCAGCGCGGAATCGGCAACTGATTGATTCAAGTGCGTAGGCATGGCGGATCCTTCCGGGGCGGATAGCTACAGTCTCCGCCCGGACGGTTTCGCTTGCATACCTCGTTGATTACCAACGAGTAAAGTCTTTCCTTGGATTTATGCGGGAACCAGGCCCGCGACCTCGGCCACCAGTTCCACGGACCGCAGGCGCTCTTCGGTGCCGATGCTCTGGTGGGCCACGATCAGCTCGTCGGCGTCAGCGAACGCCGCAAACTCATCAAGGTAGTCGCGCACCACGTCCTTGGTTCCCACAGCAGAGAACTTCATCATCTGGGCGATGTGCTGGCCCTGCGGAGAGTCGAGCACCATGTCCGCTTCGTCGTCCGTGAACTCGCGGCCCCCACCAAAGAACAACGAAACGCGGGCACGCTTCACAGCAAGGTGGATGGCCTGGGCCTCGGCGTTGGAATCCGCGGCAGTAGCGTTTACGCCCGCGATGACATAAGGCTCCGACAACTGCGCTGAAGGCTTGAACTCGCGTCGGTAGACGGCAACTGCGTCCTGCAGGGCAGCCGGCGCGAAGTGTGAAGCAAACGCGTAGGGAAGGCCCAACTGAGCGGCCAACTGGGCGCCGAACAGCGAGGATCCCAGGATGTAGAGCGGCACGTTGGTGCCCTTGCCCGGCGTCGCTTCGACACCTTGGATGCGGGTGGGTCCGGTGAGGTAGCCCTGAAGTTCCAGGACGTCCTGCGGGAACCTGTCCGAGGATGTGTGGTCGCGGCGCAGTGCCCGCATGGTGTTCTGGTCGCTGCCCGGCGCGCGTCCCAGTCCGAGGTCGATCCGCCCGGGGTGCAGCGTCTCCAAGGTGCCGAACTGCTCAGCGATGGTCAGCGGCGAGTGGTTGGGCAGCATGACGCCACCGGCACCGAGGCGGATGGTCTTGGTGTGGGCGGCGACATGGGCGATCAGCACGCTCGTGGCCGAGGAAGCGATGGCGGACATGTTGTGGTGCTCGGCGTACCAGACCCGCCGGTAGCCCAGCTCTTCGGCCTTCTGCGCCATGGCCACGCTGCCCGCGAGGCTTTCCGCCGCCGTCTGGCCCTTCCCGATGGTCGCCAGGTCGAGGATGGAAAGAGGAACAGTCACGGGGATGCCTTTCGGTACGTTGCGCGGTGCCGGCATTTTGGTTGCCGGGCACTTAAGCGACAACGACGGCGGCCTCCGGCTTATTTCTGTGAGTTGCGTCGCGCGGTGGTTTCCACCCGCTGTCGGGAGGCTTTTGTGACCCCGTTCGACGCCCGATTAACCGCCATGAACCCCTGTATCCCAGCGTTTCAGAGCACTTTGACCTGTATCAGTGGGCTGCCGGATAGTTGCAGCCACAAGTACGCATCAGACCGCCCTGTCGCGATGACCAGGACGAACCCAAGGAGAACCAATGGCACGTTTTGCAGCCAAGACCGGCGTCACCGCGGCGCTGGCCGCCACCGCTTTGCTCGGGCTCGCGGCCTGCTCGGACCCGGGTGCGACGGCGGCGACAGGGGCGTCCGCCCCGGCGTCGAACTCTTCCACCAAAGAGTTCAACCTGACCCCGCAGCAGGACCGCGTCAAGGTGTCCGTGGACTCCGCCGCGGCTGCCCTGGTTCCGGACGCCATCAAAGCCGACGGCAAGCTGACCGTGGTGACCACCGGCGGCACTCCCCCGTTGAGCACCTTCGCCACTGACAACAAGACCCTGATCGGCAGCGAAGTGGACATCGCTTATGCCGTGGGCGAGAGCTTAGGGCTGCAGGTTGAGGTTCTTCCCGTGGCTTGGGCTGACTGGCCGCTGGGCGTCGAGTCAGGCAAGTACGAGGCTGTGCTGTCCAACGTAACCGTCACCGAGGCCCGCAAGGAGAAGTTCGACTTCGCCACCTACCGCAACGACCTCCTGGGCTTCTACGCCAAGTCCGACTCGGACATCGGCTCCATCAAGGAAGCCAAGGACGTAGCGGGAAAGCGCATCATCGTCGGCTCGGGCACCAACCAGGAAGCCATCCTGGTCCGCTGGGATGAGGAGAACAAGAAGAACGGCTTAAAGCCGGTTGAGTTCCAGTATTACGACGACGACTCCGCCTCCCAGCTCGCCCTCCAGTCAGGCCGCGCGGACCTTACGTTTGGACCCAACGCTTCCGCCGCCTACAAGGCAGCCAAGGATGGCAAGACCAAGGAAGTGGGAACACTCGAGGGTGGCTGGCCGCTGAAGGCCGAAATCGCGTTCACCACCCAGAAGGGCAACGGCTTGGCCGTGGCAGCCCAGGCTGCACTCAACACCCTTATCAAGGACGGTAACTACGGCAAGATCCTGGACCGCTGGGGGCTGTCCTCCGAGGCTATTCCCGCGTCCGAACTGAACCCGGCAGGCCTGCCCAAGAAGTAGGAACCGCTGTGGCAGGGCAGACCTGCCGACGCCGAATCCCCGCCGGACGCCACCGGCGGGGATTCTTTGCGTTTCCTGGGTTAGAAGTGGGCGGGGTCCGTATTGGCCCCGCAGAGGATCACTGCCACGGTTTCGCCCGTCTGGGGAGTGTAGGCACCGGACAGCAACGCCGCGTAGGCTGCGGCAGCGCCGTGTTCCACCACTATTCTGTGCTTCTCCCAGAGGGTACGACGCGCCAAGATGATGTCCTCGTCCGTGACCAGGACGCTCTGGACACCCGCGCGGCGGGCAACTCCGAAGCCGATCTCCCCGATACGGCGGGCGCCCAGGGAATCAGCGGCGATGCCGGAGACCGCCACATCTACGGGTTCGCCCTTGGCCAGCGCGGTATGCAGCGTGGGAACTGTTTCCGGTTCGACGCCCACAACGCGAGCCCTGCCTTCTGCCGCGGCCGCAATGCCGCCCATCAACCCGCCGCCGCCAACAGCGACCAGGATGGTGTCGACGTCGGGCAGTTCATCCAGCAGTTCAAGACCCACCCCACCGGCGCCGGCCACGATCTCCGGCTGGTCGTAGGCATGGCAGTAGACCGCGCCCTTCTCCTCGGCGAAGCGCACGGCAGCCGCATAGGCTTCGGCGTACTCAGCCCCGCCCTGGACCACGGTGGCACCAATGGCATAGAGCTTGTGGACTTTGTTCGCCGGCGCGGACTCCGGGACAAACACCGTTGCCGGGACTCCGAGTCTGGCTGCCGCGTAAGCGTTGGCCAGGCCTGCGTTGCCGCCGGAGGCCACCACGACGCCGGCTTCCGGGTCCAGTTCGCCGTTTTCCTGTGCTGTGAGCAGGCGGTTGAACGCGCCGCGGGCTTTGAAGGAGCCTGTGTGCTGCATGTATTCACATTTGAACCACAGGTGGTACGGCTCCTGGTCGCCGCTCTCGGCAAGGGGCGTATGGCGGACCCAGCCCGCCGTCCGTGAGTACGCTGCTTCTACTTCTTCGCGTGTGACCATCGTGGCTGCACCTTTCCGTCCGCTTCATCCTATGGTTTGCGTGGGTAGCTTCAGCGCCGGTCCGCATAGGCTTGATCCATGTCTGCCGATTTCGCCCTCCGCCCGGCCGTTGCCTCGGACGCTGCCTGGATAGCGGAACTCCGGGCTGTGGTGATGCGCCCGGACCTTGAACGCTTGGAGCGTTTCGATCCCGTCCGCGTCCGCGAGCGCTTCCTGAACGGTTTCCAGCCGGAGTACACCTACATCATCCATACCGACGGCGTGGATGCCGGCGTCATTGCCGTTCGTCCCGAGCCCGACGCGCGGTGGATCGAGCACTTCTACGTTGCTCCCACCCATCAGGGCAGGGGTTTGGGCGGTGCCGTGCTGCGGCATGTCATGGCTGCCTCCGTTGACGAACGCCCTTTCCGTTTGAACGTGCTTCAGGGCAGCGCCGCCCGCCACTTATATGAGCGGCATGGTTTCATGCTGGAATCCGAGGACCCGATCGACGTCTTCATGGTGGCCCCAAACCCCAACGCCTCCTGACCGCCGGCCGCCCATGCGGTAGCCTCAGCACAAACGTCAATGCAGGCTTCCGGGGGAACATCATGGGGAACGTTCGAGCACGCACCACACGGTTTTCAATGCTTTCAGCGATAGCTTTGGCAGCCGGACTTTTGGTCACGGGGACACCGCCCGCCACTGCGGACAACCAACCGACGCCAATCATCGACGGCGCCGCCTACGTGGGTGCCGAGCTGCGCCGCCAGTACGACTACAGCTACTGGGGCTGCCGGAATCCGGACGGCTCGGGTGACGGCATCACCTTGGAGTGGTTGCGCGACGGCGATCCGCTTCCGGAGGATCGGCAAGGGGAAACCCTTCGGATCCTGCCCGAGGACCAGGGCAGCCGGATATCCATGCGGGTCCATCCCCTCACCCCGGGAAACCAGGGCTGCCCAACCGGCACGCAGCTGAGTTCGGAAACCTTGCCGGTGAAGGCCTCCAGCCGGGCCATGGGGTGGACCGGCCGGGGCAACTTTGAGCCCCTCGCCCGGACGCACGACGGCAGGCTCATCCTCTATCCACGGACCTACACGTACTACAAAGGCATGTGCGAGGGTCCCTGCCCTGCCTATTGGGGTACATGGGACGAACCCGAGCAGGTGGGACAAGGGTGGAATGTCTTTGACATTGTCTTCTCCCCCGGCGATTTCGACGGCGACGGCTTCAACGATCTCCTCGGCCGGGATGCCGCAGGAAAACTCTTCCTCTACCCCGGCGATGGTGAGGGTGGTTGGCTCGATCGCGAGCAGGTAGGCCAAGGATGGAACGTCTTCAATGCCATAGTGGGCCCGGGCGACTTCAATGGCGACGGCACCAACGATGTGCTGGCACGCGATGCAGCAGGTGGCCTTTTCCTTTACCCCGGCGATGGAGACGGCGGCTGGCTCAACCCCGAGCAGGTGGGGTGGGGCTGGCAGGTCATGAACAAGATCATCACCGGTGGCGATATGAACGCCGATGGTGCCGTGGATATTTTCGGACGCGACCAGTATGGCCAGCTGCACCAGTACCGCTCCGACGGTGAAGGCGGCTGGGAGGAGCCTGCGCAGGTCGGGGTCGGGTGGGAGTCGTTCTCCCAAGTGGCCGGACTCGGCAGTTCCGGCCACTCGAAATACAACGAGCTCTCTGCCGTTGACGCCAACGGCAACCTTCTCAGTTACATCACCGGCGCATCAAGCACAGGGCTGCATGGCCCGTATGGGCCCATCGGCCGGGGTTGGAACGTCTTCAAGGAACTGCTCTAAAGCGGCTGCCCCAACACCGTCAGCTGCAGGCTGACGGTGTTGCGCGAACCGTCGACGACGGCGGCACCCGACCCGTCGCGGTCGGGCGCACTGCCGCACTGGCCCGGCGTGAAACCAAACCAGCGCCGGCAGAGCTGCAGCAGGCGGTGCGTGCCCATCAGACCTTGACCGACTCTTCGGACCGCACCGGCGTCTCCAGCCCCAGATTTTCCCGCAGCGTGGTGCCGCGGTATTCCGTGGGGTAGACGCCGCGTTCCTGGAGTTCGGGCACCAGGTGGTTCACGATGTCATCCAGGCCGGTGGGGACCAGCCACGGAGAGATGTTGAAGCCGTCCACGGCACCAACCCGGGCGTATTCCGCCAGGTGGTCCGCTACCGCCGTGTAGGAGCCGGTGAAGGTCGCGTCGATGCGTGCCGTCTTGGACGTGACGAACTGGCGGATGGACAGGCCCTTGTCCTTGGCCTCGGCCCTCCACTGATCGGCGAGCTGCCGGGCCTTGGCACCATGGAAGCCACTGCCGCGCGTCTCGGAGGTTTCCTCCACAACGGGATCGATCTCCGGAAGGGGTCCATCGGGATCGTAGGAAGAGAGCTCACGGCCCCAGAACTGCTCCAGGTAGGCAATGGCCTGCTGCGGTCCGATCTGCAGGCTGCGGACCCAGTCCTTCTTGTCCTGGGCCTCCCGGTCCGTGGCGGCAAGGATGAATTCGCTGGCCGGCATGATCTGGACGGCGTTGGCCCCACGCCCGGCTGCAACCGAGCGGGCAACAATGTCGCGGCGGAATTCCACGGCGTTGTCGAACTTCGGATGTGCGGAGAAGATCACATCGGCTTGGCGGGCAGCGAAGTCACGGCCTTCAGGTGAGTCACCGGCCTGGAACAGAACTGGACGGTACTGGGCGCTGCGGGGCAGGCGCGGGGTGACGTCAATTGTGTAGTGCTGGCCTTCGTGGAGGATTCTCCGCGCCGGGCCGGTGGAGGTTTCCCACGAGTCCCAGATGCGCTTGGCCGTCTCGACAAAGGCTTCTGCGTGCTTGTAACGGTCAGCATGGTCCAGGTAGCCGCCACGTCGGAAGTTCGCTCCGGTCCAGGCGTTGTCCGTGGTGACGATGTTCCAGGCAGCGCGGCCACCGGAGATCAGGTCCAGCGATGACAACCGGTGCGCAAGGTCCGCGGGATCGTTGTACGTGGTGTTCTGGGTTGCCACCAGGCCGATGTTCGTGGTCACGGCAGCGAGCGCGGCCAGCATGGTCTGCGCGTCCGGACGGCCCACCACGTCCAGGGCGTGCGGACGTCCGAGGTGCTCGCGGAGACGCAGGCCCTCACCCAGGAAGAAAGCAGCGAACTTGCCGCGCTCTGCGGTCTGGACGAGCCGGCGGAACGACTCGAAGTCAGTCTGCGAGCCGGATTCCGGGGCCTTCCAGATGGTGCCGGAGTTGACGCCCTGGAAGAAGATGCCGAACTGGATCTGGCCGCTCGGCTGGAAAATATCGCGGGTCATGGTGTTCCTCTACTTTCCTGCGCCGGAAGCGGTGGTTGCATAGCGGTTCTCCGCTGGGGCGAGGCCCAGCAGCTCACGGAACGTACCGTCCTGGATCGGCGCCTGCAGCGAGCCGCGGCGGCGCAGTTCCGGCAGGACAAGCCGTGAGAGTTCGTCCAGCTCCACGTCCACGGCAGCCGGGTGAAGTCGAACGCCGTCGGCTTCCTTCAGCAGCGCGTCGAGCAGCTCGGTGAGATCTCCCGGCGAGCCAACAAAGCCCGCCCGGCCGTTTGCGGCCGGGGTACCGGCCCGCGAAACCGCAGCTTCGCCACGCGAGTCCAGGACGACGTCGAGCTCGGCAAGAACCGCCACGGACGCACCCAGCCGGGCCCGCACGTCGCGAACCTCCGCGGCGAGCAGTTCGGGTGTTGGCGCGGACACGAGCACAGCATCAACGGCATCAGCGGGCACCAAGCCCTCGCCCACCAGCGACGCCGCGGCCAGCACCGGCAGCTGGCCCTGCAGCGGCCTCGGAATGATGGAAGGGCCCTTCACGGAATAGCCGGGACCGGCGAAATCGGAGGGCGTTTCAAAGTCCACATAGTGCAGCTTGTCCACATCGATGTAGCGGCCGGTGGCGACGTCCCGGATCACGACGTCGTCTTCCCACGAATCCCACAACCGACGCCCCACCTCGATGGACGCTGCAGCCTCCTGTGCCAGCGCGGCACCTTCCACCGAAGATCGTCCGACGGCGGCAGCGGCCTCGGGCGACTCAGCTGCTGTGACGATCCACCCGGCACGGCCTCCGGACACGTAGTCCAGGCTCGCGAGCTGCGTGGAAATGTGGAAGGGCTCCGTGTAGACGGTGTCCACCTCGGGGACCACGGCAATGGTCCGGGTGATGGGACCGGCGAAGGCTGCGCGCTGCAGGGCGTTGGTGCGGCCGGCTTCCGGCGCATCCTTGAACGTGGCTACATGGAAGCCAGCGGACTCGGCGGCGAGGACGGCGGTTGCAAGGTTCTCATACCCTGCGCCGTCGAGTTCAATGGCCAGGAATCCGGCCTTCGTTTCTTCGGAGGAACTCACTTCTGGTCCTGACGTTCGTAGGGAATCTTTTCGCCGGCTTCTATGGCCACCGGAAGCCGGTTCTCGGCAGGCGGCAGCGGGCAGGTGGCGAGGTCGGTGTAGGCACACGGGAGGTTCACTGCGCGGTTGAAGTCGAGCTGCACTGAGCCGTCAGCCGCGGGAACCACGGACAGCGAACGGTTGGCCGCGTACGTGGTCTTGCCGGAAGTCTGGTCGGTGAACAGTACAGACAACGAGCCCGGGGCGTGGCCGTTGAACGCGGTCAGAGCAAGTTCTTCACCGGCCAGCTTGAAGCGGATCTCACCCGGTGCTTCATAAACATGCTGGATACCCTCGACGGCGGCACCCACCGTGGTGGGGCGGGGAGTCTCGAAAGGAACAAAGGTACCTGCCACCGCGAACGCAGCGTTCGGGGTGTAGGCGGGTGTTCCCTGGTACTCCTGCAACAGTTGGTTCTGCGGATTCCGCGGCCGAACAATGTACTCGCCGCCGCGCTTGGCCACCTCGATCACGGTGTCGCCCGAGACCAGGTTGATGCCTCCGCGTTCCTCGATGGGCCCGAACTCCAGCGGCTCCCCGCTGCTAAGTTCCACGCCGTCCTGCTGCAGGCTTTCGCCGGGCTCCAGGACAACACGCACGACGTCGGAATCCGCGCTCCATGTGCCCGGCGCACCTTCCAGCCGGGTCGCTTCATTGGTGAGCCAGTGCAGGTGGGTCACGGCAAGGAAGCCGTGCGGGTTGGCGCGGTGGCGCTCATGGGCGTCATGCCATTCCTGCCATTCCTCGTCGAAGGATTCCAGGGCTGTTTGCGTGGCGCTATTAGTGTGCAAAGACATGGGCGTTATCCGTCCTGTTCAAGGCGTGGTCTGCGGTGACTGCTGCTGCGGCGTCCGGTTCGGTGGCTCCGGCAAATTCGGGTCGCCCACCGAAAGGGTCTTCGGCTTCCCACAAGGTGGTGGGAGCGGCAGCACGGACGGCCGGAATGACGTCCACCGCGAAACGTTCCAGGATCTCCAACTGCTGTTCGAAAGGCAGTGTGGTGGGCAAGGAGATTGACTGGAGGTCGTGGTGGTAGAGCGAGTGGTAGCTGAGGATCTTGTCGATGACCTGCTCTGGGCTGCCCACCAGTGCCGGCCCCTCGGCGACGGCGTGCTGGATGTCCCGGAACGGTGAGTTGTTGCCAGGGACGTTGCGCCCGGCGGTCAGCCCCTCGTACACCGGCCCGTACTGGCGAATGGCTTCCTGCGTGGTGTCCGCAATGAACACACCCCCTGCACCGCTGCCCGAGCCCAAGTACTGGTGCCGTGGATCGTGGCCGTGGCGCTCGTACTCTTCGCGGTAGTGGTCGATCAGGACCTTGTAGTTCTCCCGCGGTTGGATGGCGTTGGCCGTGAACAGCGGATCCCCCCACTTTGCGGCGAGCGCAGCGGACGTCAGGGTTGTAGCTGAGCCGTGCCAAATCCGGGGCGACCCCGCAAAGGGGCGGGGCGTCGTCGTGGTTGGTTCGGTGAGCGCGGGCCTGAAGCTGCCCGACCACGTGACGCTTTCCTTCCGCCAAAGCGTGCGCAGCAGCGCGTATTTCTCGGCGAGCAGGTCCCATTGGTCGTCCAGGGAGAGGCCAAACAGCGGATACTGCAGGACTTCGTTGCCTTTGCCGATCACCAATTCCAGGCGGCCACGGCTCAGCTGGTCGATGGTGGCGTAGTCCTCGGCCACCCGTACCGGGTCCAGCACGGAGAGCACGGTGACGCCGGTCTGCAGGCGGATGCGGCTGGTGACGGCGGCAATCGCGGCGAGGACCGTCGTCGGGGAAGACGAGACGAACTCGCCGGCGTGACGTTCCCCCACGGAGAAGCTGTCGAAACCGAGTTCCTCGGCATGGCGGGCCGTCTCCACTACCTGGTTCAGCCGGTCGGCGGTGGAGACGATCTCCCCCGTCACGGGGTTTTTCAGGTGGGGAATGATGTCAAGGACCTGGAACTTCATTTGGTGGTTCCGGCCGGGGTCCCAAACGTCGCTTCGGTGACGGTCTTGGATTCCGGCAGGGCTTCCTCGGAGAGGCCCCAGCGTTCCAGGACCTTGCCGTAGGAGCCGTCCTTGATGGTGGAGTTCAGGGCGTCGGTGATGGCCGGGGCCAAACCATTGCCCTTGAGAGTGGTGGCGGCCACCAGGGTCTCCGCGGGCCATCCGGCGTTGACCTTGCCCACTACCTTGAGGTCGTCGCGGGTGTTTTCGCGGTACGTGACGGACGGGAACGGTGCCAGGTTCAAGTCCGTGCGGCCCGAAGAGAGCGCCAGGATGGTGTCGGCATCCGAAGAGTAGTACTGCAGGGTGGCCGGCGCCTTGCCCTTGTCCTCGAGTTCCTTGTTCCAGGCAAGCAGGATCTTCTCCTGGTTGGTGCCGGAACCCACGGAGATCTTCAGCCCGGAAATGTCGTCCGAACCCTTGATGTTGTAACTGGAGCTCTTCTTCGCTTCAAATCCCATGTACGCGGCGCGGTAGGTGGAGAAGTCGAACAGCTTCACGCGGGCTGCGTTGATGCCCACGTTGGAGAATACGGCTTCGAAGTCACCGGACTGGGTCTTGAGCGGCCAGTTCTCCCACGACGTCACCTGAAGGTCCAGCTCCAACCCGAGCTTGTCGGCCACCAGCTGGGCGATGTCCACCTCCACCCCGATCGGCGTTTTGTCATCGGTGGCGTGGAAGGACAACGGGATGGAGCCGGCAGTGGTGGCCACTGTCAGCTTGCCGTCCTTGGCGATCGGTGCGGGGACCGCGCCGGCGGCGGCGGTGTCCTTCTCAGCGCGGATCCGGTTCTGGTCCACAGAGGTGTTGTAGACAACGCCGTTCTTGGCAGCTGCGGACTCCGGCTTGGCAGCCGACGCTCCAGGATCGGAGCACCCGGCCAGTGCGGGAAGCACGACGGCGGGAAGTACAGCGAGTGCCAGGAGCCTGCTTTTGATGGGGCGCAGTCTTGTTTCATTAACGGCGAAGCCGTGGGTCTTGCGAAGCATGGCGTGTCCTAGATGTTGAAAGCTGGTTCGATGACTTTGGAGAAGAAGCTGCGTGTACGTTCCTCGCGGGGGTTCGCGAAGATGTCCTGCGGGGTGCCGGACTCGACGATCTGGCCTTGGTCCATGAAAACCACGGTGTCCGCGACGTCCCGGGCAAAGCCCATCTCGTGGGTGACCACAATCAGCGTGGTGCCGGACTTGGCCAGTTCACGGATGACGTCCAGGACCTCGTTGACGAGTTCCGGGTCCAAAGCTGACGTGGGCTCGTCGAAGAGCAGGATCTTCGGATCCAGTGCCAGCGCCCGGGCAATCGCCACACGCTGCTGTTGGCCGCCGGAAAGCTGGCGCGGGTAGGCGTCGGCACGATCCTTCAAGCCCACCCGGTCCAGGAGTTCCAACCCCCGCTTCCGGGCTTCGGCTTTGGAGCGCTTCTGGGCCACGATGGGCGCCTCGATGACGTTCTCCAGGGCAGTGAGATGCGGGAACAGGTTGAAGCTCTGGAACACCATGCCAATGTGGGTGCGCTGCTTGAGGATGTCCTTCTCGCGCAGCTCATGGAGCTTGTTGCCGCGGACTTCGTAGCCCACCAGTTCGCCATCGATGGTGATGTAGCCGCCGTCCACCTTTTCCAGGTGGTTGATGGTGCGCAACAGGGTGGACTTGCCCGAACCGGAAGGACCGACGATCACGGCAACGCCGCCCGGCGGGACGGACAAGGAAACACCCTTGAGGACTTCCGTGGCGCCGAAGGACTTGCGGACGTTGGTGATGTCCACCTGGCCACGGGTGGCAGCCGGGGCTGTGCCGGCTGGAACTGTGCCGGCCGAATCGCGAGCCGGGGCTTCAGCGGCAGGCTGTGCCGCCGTCGTGCCTTCTTCCCGGGTGGGTTCCTTGCGTGCAGCAATGATGCTCATCGGGCGTCCTTCGTGGGAGTGGCAGCAACGTGGGTGGTGAAGAACTTCCTGGCCCTCTGCAGCGGGGTGAGCGGCAGGGTCCGCAGGGCGCCCTTGGAGAAGTGGCGCTCAATGTAGTACTGGAAAACGCTCAGCACCGAGGTGATCACCACGTACCAGAGAGTGGCCACCAGCAGCAGGGGAAGCACTTGCTGGGTCCGGTTGTAGATGACCTGGACCGTGTAGAACAGTTCGGAGTAGGCCAGGACGTAAACAATCGAGGTGCCCTTGACCAGGCCGATGATCTCGTTGAACGCGTTGGGCAGGATGGCCCGCATTGCCTGGGGAAGCACGATCCTGGTGGAACGCTTCCATGCCGGGATGCCCAGGGCCGAGGCCGCCTCCAGCTGCCCCTGGTCTACGGAAAGGATGCCGCCGCGGATGATCTCGGCGGAGTAGGCCGCCTGGTTCAGGGTGAGGCCCAGGACGGCTGCAGCGAACTGGCTGATGAGCGTGGTGGTCTGGGCTTCGAAGAAGCGGACGTCCGTGAACGGAATGCCCAGACTGATCTTCTCGTAGAGGTAGCCCAGGTTGTACCAAAGCAGAAGCTGGACCAGCAGCGGCGTGGAGCGGAAGATCCAGGAGAACGTCCAGGACACCGAGACCAGCAGCGGTGAGGCGGACAGGCGCATGAGGGCCAAAATGAAACCGAGGACGAAGCCGAGGACCCCGGAGATAGCCGTGAGCTTGAGGGTCTCGATGAGTCCGTTGACCACCGACTGCGCGGTGAACCATTCGGCCACCACTCCCCACTCCCACCGGGGGTTGGTGACCAGTGACCAGGCAATGGCTGCGACACCGGCTGCCACCAGTACGGTGCCTACCCAACGCCAGGGGTGCCGGGCCGGAACCACCTTGTACTCGGAGTAGTCCGGGGTGGGCGGTGCAGTTTCCGCCGTGGCAGGCGGTGCGATTGCACTCATGCGCCACCTCATTTCAGATCGGTTGTTGTCTATCGGATGGCTGCCAATCTAGGGCCGCGCGAAACCCGGCAGCAAGGCGGGATTTTGCACTTCTTCACTGGACTTCGTGCGGCTTCGCAGGGGTTCGTACAACGTCACAATCGCCGTCATCAGGCGCCATATGCGTCCCTTCTTTGCGCGCCTTAACGTGACGTGACGCGTGGTGAACGGCCGTGACCACCGCCTCGACCAGCGGCCTGCTTCGTCCCTAGATTGGGCATCACCACACCACTGCTTTTCAGGAGATCCCATGCCGTCACGAGTTCCAGCCATCGCCTTCATTGGCGGCGGCCCGCGTACCGCCGGCGTCCTGGAACGGCTTGCCGCCAACCGTCCTGCGCTGTTTCCCGGCCCTCTGCACATCCACGTCATCGAACCCCACCAACCCGGTTCCGGGAGGATCTGGCGCTATGACCAGGATCCCGGGCTGCTGCTGAACTCCACGGCTGCGGACGTCACCATGTTTACGGACGCCTCCGTGGCCTGCGATGGGCCATCGATTGACGGACCCGGGCTGTCCACGTGGGCGGCGGGCGTGCTGGACGGCAGCATCCGGGATGTTCCTCCGCTGGAGCCGCACCTGCTGGCTCAGCTCCGCTCCCTGACGCCGGCTTCCTTTCCCACCCGGCAACTCCAGAGCAAGTACCTTGAATGGTTCTTCGGCCGGGCCGTCAGCTCCCTCGGCCCCGAGGTGACGGTGACCGTGCACCGCGACACGGCCACCGCCGTCGAGCGTTATGTTACGGACGCCGCTTCCGCCGTCCCGGACGGCATTTCGGCTGGGTCCGACGACGCCCCTCACCGCGTGCGGCTGGCTTCCGGCGCCGAGGTGCTTGCCGACGTCGTGGTCTACGCACTGGGCCACACCGATTCAGTTCCCGACCCCGAGTCTGCCCGCCTCAGCGAGTTCGCCGCCCGGCACGGCGGGTTCCATGCGCCGCCGTCGTACACCACGGACGTGGACTACTCCGCGATTGAACCCGGCCAAGACGTGATCGTTTCCGGGATGGGCCTGGCGTTCGTGGACCTGCTGGTGTTGTTGTTCGAGGGCCGTGGTGGCCGCTTCGAAGAAACGTCGGACGGCCACCTGGACTACGTAGCCTCCGGCGCCGAACCGCGGGTCTGGGCGGGGTCCCGGCGCGGTGTACCGTTCCACTCCAAGATCTCCTCCGCCCTTCGCGGCAAGCCGATCGCCCGGCCCAGATACTTCACCGCCGAGGCCATCGATGTGCTCTTGGCCGAGCACCAAGAACTGGATTTCCGCAAACACCTGTGGCCCTTGATCGCCAAGGACGCTGGCTACGCGTACTACCGAGAGCTCTTCACCGGCTACCCGTCACGGGTGCTGGGGACCTGGACCAGTTTTGAGTCGCGTTTCGACGCCCTTGATTGGTACAGCGCTGCCCGGGAAGAGCTGGTGGGATTCTCCGTGCCGGACCCCGCCCTGCGCCTTGATCTCGAAAAGCTCGACCATCCCCTGAGCGGCTGCGCGTTCGCCGATCATGACACCGTGCAGCGTTCGGTAGTCTCGTATATCCAGCGCGACCTTGACCTGCGCACCAGTCCCGACCACTCCGAGACGCTCGCCCTGTTCACCGCCTTGCTGTTCGTATACATGGACCTCGGGCGTCTCGTCCCTCAGGAACGGCTCAACGCCCGCTCCCAGCAGGCCATCCACGGGTGGTGGCACGGCTTCTTCAGCTTTGTCGACTCCGGGCCGCCCTCCCACCGCCTCCGCGAGATGCTGGCATTGCACCGGGCCGGATTCCTGAAGTTCCTGGGTCCCGGGATGTGGGTCCGCGCCGATGATGCCATGGGCAGGTTCGTGGCCGGTTCGTTCCAATCGCCCGTGGTGGTGGACGCCGCTGCGTATATTGAGGCGCGGCTGCCTGCCGCTTCGGTGGAACGGTCCGCTAACCCCGCGTTGGCGGACCTCCACGACGCCGGATGGGGCACCGAACAACGGCTCCTGACCTCCGAGGGTGCACACTCGACCGGAAAGCTGCTGGTCTGCGGGAATCACCAGGTCCTGTCCCCTGTTGGTACACCTCAGAGGGGTTTGTTCGCGGTGGGTCCGTGGACGTCCGGCTGGGGCGCTGGGGCATTTGCACGGCCCAACACCAACGCAGCACCCTTCCGGGAGAACGACGCCCTGGCACGGAGGATCCTGGAGACCCTGACCACCACCCGTGAACTTACCGGCGCCCTACGAAAGGCCTGACATGACCACAACGCCAACCCTGCCGACGTCGGGCCTGACCGTCCTGACCCTGCCCATGCGCGATCCCCGTGTCCGTCCGCTCCTGGACGAGCTCGCCGTGGAATACGAAACCCGGTACGGGAACCTGTTCGGCACCGGCGGTGCCGCGGAGGAACTGAACCGGTACCCCGCAGAGGAATTCGAAGCTCCGCACGGCGCACTGATCATCATCCAGGAGAACGGCGAGTCAGTGGCCGGTGGCGCGTTCCGCCGCTATGACGACCACACTGCCGAGCTCAAGCGGATCTGGACCCACTCGGCCCACCGACGTCGCGGCTTGGCACGGCTGGTCCTGACGGAACTGGAAAATGAGGCTCGACGACGCGGCTACCGGAAGCTCTATCTCACCACTGGCCCGCGCCAGCCGGAGGCGAAAAACCTCTACCTCGCCACGGGCTATAAGGCACTGTTCGACCTCGCCGCGGACCCCGAGGAAATCAAGCATTTGGCGTTCAGCAAGGATCTTGCCGTGCACAGCTAAGCTATGCGCATGGCCAACAAATCCACTGCAACAACTGCCGAAAAACTCGCCACTATCCAGCAGGGGTACACCTTGGAAGGTGCCACCATCGAGCTGGGCGCCGCGATCGTGGACGGTGAAATCCACAAAGAGGCCCAGGTCCGGCTCCCGCTCGCCATGATGAACCGGCACGGGCTGGTGGCCGGCGCCACGGGCACCGGCAAGACGGTCACGCTGCACATGATTGCCGAGCAGTTATCGACGGCGGGTGTTCCGGTTTTTCTCGCGGACATCAAGGGTGATCTGTCAGGACTGGCCACGCCCGCCACCGGCAGTGAGAAGCTGACCGCACGCACGTCGGCGCTGGGGCAGGATTGGCAAGCCAAGAATTTTCCGGTTGAATTCCTCTCCCTCGGTGGGGATGGCAACGGCATCCCCGTCCGCGCCACCATTACCTCGTTCGGGCCTATCCTGCTCTCGCGCATCATGGATTTGAACGACACGCAGGAATCCAGTCTCCAACTGATTTTCCACTTCGCGGACAAGAACAACCTGGAGTTGATCGACCTCAAGGACCTCCGAGCGGTTATCCAGTTCCTGACCTCGGACGAAGGCAAGGCCGAACTCGCAAACCTTGGCGGGCTCTCCAAAGCAACAGCCGGCGTGATCCTGCGCGAACTTGTGGGCTTGGAAGCCCAAGGCATGGAGAAGTTCTTCGGCGAGCCCGAGTTCGATACCGCAGAGCTCCTCCGCACAGCGCCCGATGGCCGGGGCGTGATCAGCTGCCTTGAATTGCCTACGCTGCAAACCAAGCCCTTACTGTTCTCCACGTTCCTGATGTGGCTCCTGGCCGACCTTTTCGAAGACCTCCCCGAAGCCGGCGACCTGGACAAGCCCAAACTCGTCTTCTTCCTGGACGAGGCCCATCTGCTGTTCAACGGCGCCTCCAAGGCATTTCTTGAGGCCATCACCACCACCGTCCGGCTTATCCGTTCCAAAGGCGTGGGCATCTTCTTCGTCACCCAAACACCCAAGGATGTTCCTGCTGACGTCCTGGGCCAGCTTGCCAACCGTGTCCAGCACGCCTTGCGCGCCTTCACCCCCGAGGATGCCAAGGCGTTGAAGGCCACCGTGTCCACGTTCCCCGTCAGTGACTACGACCTCGAAGAGACGCTCACCTCCGCGGGCATCGGCGAGGCCGTCATCACTGTCATGAATGAGAAGGGTGCGCCCACACCGGTTGCTTTGACCCGGCTCCGCGCACCGGAGTCCGTCATGGGTCCCAGCGCGGACGACCTCATCAAGAGCACCGTGGCCGCATCGTCTTTGCTGGTGAAATACGGCACCGCCGTGGACAACCTCTCCGCGTACGAGAAGTTGAATAGCCAAGCCGCCGTATCCACCGGCGATGCTGCCCCCGGGCTGCCGCCGGTGCCTGCTTCATCTTCCGGGGGTTCCGGGGCGCCTGGGAGTTCCGGTGTCTCACAGACCGACATCGACGCCGAAGCGCGCCGCATCGAAGAAGAGATCCTCGGCCGTCCCAGTTCGAGGCCCTCGTCGACTCAGTCATTCCCCGCTCCTGCTCCAGCTCCAGTTCCGCAGGATGGCATGTTCGGAGACATCGCCGGAGCCCTCGGTGGGGCGCTCGGTGGTGGGCTAAAAAGCATGGTCCGGTCCATGGGCACGCAGTTGGGCCGTGACCTCATGCGCGGCGTCTTCGGCACCTCCTCACGGCGGCGTCGCTAGTCCAGCCTGACTGCCACAAGTACGACGCCGGATGGCAGCAATGCCTGCTGCCGCCCGCCGCCGCGCCTTCTCCAATCGGTGGACATACGTCATATCGGGGCCTTCCTGCACAGTGATCGCTGCCGCGGCAGGTAACGTAAAGGGCGTGCAGTTGAGTCAAGCGTTCGTCAAGACCGCAGCCGGATGGCTGCTCGGTCTGATGCTTGCTGCCGCCGGGGCCATCGTCTGCATCAATTTGGTGAGCTCGTCGGTGGCCAGCCCACAACAGCCCGTCAAGGAGTACTTGGCGGCGCTGCAAAAGGGCGAAGGCGAAGAAGCGCTGGGCCTCCTGCGGGCCAAAGTGCCCAGCTCGAACGCCGCCATGCTGGACGGCACGGCCCTGCAAACGGCCGCTTCCAAGATGTCCGACGTCACAGTGGGGAACCCTGAATCGCGGGGCAGCAACCGCGTGGCAGTCCCCGTCGACTACACCCTGGACGGCAGCAAACTCCACACAGAGTTCCTGATGGAACGCACAGGGACTCAGTGGCTGTTCTTCGCCAAGTGGGCGTTCGTGCCCACCACGTTGCCCACCATTGAGGTCACGGTGGTCAATGCCAGCGAAGCCACCCTCAACGGTGTGCCCGTGAATATGCCCAATGGCCGCAACACCTTTGCTGTCTTCTTCCCCGGCAAGTACGAGGCCAGCCTCAACGGGACCTTCTTCGAGGCGCCGCCCACCTCGGCCCTCGTATCAACGCGCGACGGCGGCCAGGCTCCCCTGAACCTGCAGACGCGCTCCACCAAGTCCATGAACGAGGCCGTCGCCGGGAAGGTCCGCGAATTCCTGGACAGCTGCGCGGCGCAGGCCACCGAACAGCAGCGACTCCAGCCCGATTGCCCGTTCTACCACGCCAGCAACGCCCGTGTGGTGGACGGAACCATCAAGTGGGCCATCACGGATTACCCCAAGATCACCATCGAACCTTTCGGCGGCAAATGGGTGGTGGCTCCCCTGAACGGCAAGGCCACCCTGACCGCCCGGGAAATCAACCTGTTCACCGGGTACGTCAACGACCTCAGCGTTGAGCACGATTTCAGCTTCACCACCCAACTGGATGTCGACGCCGACACTGTGACAGTCACCCCGATGCTGACTTTCTGAGTTTCCCTGGCTCGCCGCACTGGCCTGCCGTTAGCCAAGTCCGCCGCACTCACCTGCCGCACTCGCCGGCCTTTGACCAGTTTCAGGGCATGAAAAAGGCCCGGGCCAACCCCTTGAGGAGTGGGCCCGGGCCGTTTCGGTCAGTTGCGCTCAGTCCATGCCACGCAGATCCAGCACCAGCTCGGACTCACCGTCGGCCTGCAGGACTACCGGAATGCCCCAGTCCTGCTGGTAGAGGTGGCAGGCGGCGTGGTCCGGGATTTCGCCGTCCTCGGTTTCAGGTCCATCACAAGCAGCCGCGCGGGCGGTGATGTGAAGGATGCCTTCGGGAACGTCGGCGGACAATTCCAGGGTGCGCAGCAAGCCCACCGATGTTCCGCCCCCGGAGACCAGCAGTTCCGGCGGGGTGGAGGAGATCTTCATCTGCGTGGGGTCGCCCCATCGGTCGTCCAGCTTCTGGCCGGTCGGCGCCGTGAAGCGGACGGCCAGTTCCAACGGGCCGGGGGTCACCGGGCTCTTGGGACGATGCGTCTGTGAGGCGCCCTCGTCCACTTGCTGGGCTTCCTTGGGGATCGGGACCAGGACCAGTTGGTGCTTGTTGGACTCCACCACCACAAGGAGCGGCTCACTGCCTTCCACCTGAACCACCACGACGTCACTCGGCTCAGCGAGGCCTCTCGCCAACGTGGACACCGACTTGGTAGCGGGGTCGTACCGGCGGACGGCACCGTTGTAAGTATCTGCGATGGCTACAGAACCGTCCGGCAAGACGGTGACACCCAAGGGGTGCTGCAACCGGGCTTCAGCGGCGTCGCCATCACGGAAGCCGAAATCGAACAACCCCTTGCCTACCGCAGTTTCCACGGTGACGCCGGAGTCGTTCAGCACCAGCCGGCGAAGGGACGACGTTTCCGAGTCCGCAACCCAGATGTTGCCGTCGGCGTCGATCGCCAATCCGGAGGACTGGGCGAACCAGGCTTCTTCAGCCTTGCCGTCCAGCAGGCCCTCCAGACCGGAGCCGGCCAGGATGGAAACCTCATTGCCCAGGGGGTCGAAGGCGAAGATCTGGTGTGTGCCGGCCATGGCGATGACAACGCGCTGCAGCTTCTCGCTCCACACCACGTCCCACGGTGAGGACAGGGAAACCTCGGTACCCAGACCCAGCGCCCCTACATCGATGGCATCGGCCGCGAAATCAGCCGGGCCGGCGTCGTGATGTTCGGACCACGTACCGGCGCCCGTGTCCGTCACTCGGGCGGGTCCGGCGTCGAGCAACCGCTGTACACCGTTCCCGGCGACTGTCTGCACGTAACCGGAGCTGAGTGTCACTCCACGGAGGCGGTGGTTGACGGTATCGGCCACCACGGCGTCGTAGCCCAGTTTCCATGCGAGCTCCGACGGGAGCAGCGCGACGCCCTGGGGCTCGTTGAACTGTGCGATCTCCGCTTGGCCGTCCAGGTACCCTTTGGTGCCGGAGCCGATGACGCGCTCTACGGTTTCCAGGTCCGGGCGAAGCTCCACCAGGCGGTGGTGGCCTGAGTCCACCACGAGGTAGTTGCCGTTCGGTAACTGCGTGGCTTTGCCCGGGAAACGTAAAGTGCCCGACGTCGGCACGGGAGCCACGTAGGGGCCGTTGCCGCGATGAAGGGTTCCCTTGGCTTCATGCTCGGCTACGAGTTCTTCCAGCAGGACAGCCAGTCCGTCAGCGTGGCCCTCACCGGAGAGGTGGGCCACGATGTATCCCTCGGGGTCGACGACCACCAGCGTGGGCCAGGCACGGGCCGTGTAGGCCTTCCACGTGGCGAGTTCCGGGTCGTCCAGGACCGGGTGGTGGATCTCGTAGCGCTCAACGGCCGATGCCAGCGCTACGGGGTCTGCTTCGTGCTCAAACTTGGGCGAATGTACGCCCACCGTTACCAGGACGTCCGAGTACTTCTCCTCGAGGGGGCGCAGTTCGTCAAGAACGTGCAGGCAGTTGATGCAGCAGAAGGTCCAGAAGTCCAGCAGCACGATCTTGCCGCGCAAGGACTCCAGGTCCAAAGATTTGCCGCCCGTGTTGAGCCAGCCGCGGCCCTCCAGTTCGGAGGCCCGGACCCGGAGTTGGGTGCGTACGGTTTCGCTCATCAGCGTCCTTCCAGCTTGGTGTTCGGTTCAGTCTGCACTGCAGAGTCTGGGCGTTCGACATTGTTGCGTTCGACGTCGCCGCGCTCGTCATTGCTGCTCTCGGCGTCGCCGCGTTCAGCCTGGGCGGTCCGGGATGGTTCGACCGTCCTGGAAGGCTGGGCAGTGCGGCCTGCCATTTTGGCATCGCGGTCAGCGAGCCGGGCAAACATATCGTTGTAAGCGCTCAGGTCGGCGTCGTTATTCCTGTCCGCGGCACGATCAACGCGGCGGGTCTCCCGTTCATCCGAGCGGGACCACATCACGGCCACTCCGATCGCCACCAGCAGCGTGGGTACTTCGCCGATGCCCCATGCAACGGCGCCGCCCAACTGCTGGTCCCCGATGGCTGAAGGACCCCAGGCCCGGCCCAGGTTTCCAAAGTAGTCGGCGGCCAACAGCCCGGTGCCACCCATGATGGCCACCCCGAAGAACGCATGGAAGCCCATGGTGGCCAACAGGAGGAGCAGGCGCATCGGGTAGGGAGCACGGCGTGGCAGAGGATCGCTGCCAATCATGCTCAGTACAAAGATGTAGCCCGTCAGGAGGAAGTGCAGGTTCATGAGCTCATGGCCCACATGTTCGCGCATCGCCAGGCCGAAAAGGTCCGAGTAGTAGAAGAGGACGATGGAGCCCGCAAAGTTTGCCGCGGCGAACAACGGGTGCGTGACGATCTGCGAGAACCTGGAATGCACAAACAGCAGCAACCATTCGCGAAGTCCCCGTGAGCCGTGGGCTCCCTCTCCCCTGGAAGGCAGTGCCCGCAGGGCAAGCGTGACGGGTGCGCCCAGAACCAGGAAGATCGGGGCAACCATGGTCAGCGCCATGTGGTCCACCATGTGCGCTGAGAACAGTACTCGGCCATAAACAGCAGGCGGACCGGAGGTGATGTACGTGAGCACCACGAGGCCGATCAGCCAGTTCACTGACCGGAACCATGACCACTGGTCTCCGCGTTTGCGGACCTTGATGATGCCCATGATGTAGGTGACCGCACCGAACAGCGCCACTCCAACCCACAGCCAGTCGAAACGCCATTCGGTCAGCCAGCGTTCCGGAGTAAGTTCCGGTGGGAGCTCGTAGCCGGAGAGGATGAACGACGGCGATGCATCAGGCGCGTAGGTGGTGGGCTGAGGCGGAGCCGAGCGTCCCAGCGCAACGGCAAGTCCCGACGTCGCGCCCATGACCAGCAGCTCTACCAGAACCAGTTGCCACAGCACGCGGCGGGCAGACATGGATCCGTTCTTGCCGAGCTGGGGAATGACCCACTGCCGGTGCATGAACCCGATGCCACCCAGCACCAGCGTGGCCAAGGATTTCGCGACGATGAGTTGGCCGTACGGGGAGCCGAACAGGTCCGCGGGGTTGGTGACGCGGATGGCGGCATTGATGACGCCGGAGGCGAACACCAGCACGAAGGCGAAGCCGGCCAGGGCCGAGAAACGCCGGAGGGTTTGTTCGGTGATGTCCGGCGTTCCTTTGTTCCGGGAACCCGTGAGGATCCCGGAGAGGACAGCGAGCATGATGATTCCGCCCACCCACGTGGAGACCCCTACGAGGTGGAGTCCCAGCGAGTTGATGGCACCTTCGTGGTCGCTGGAACTCGACGAGTGTCCGATCAAGGCGGTGGGAATGAGGCCGATCAAGGCCAGCAGGAGAGTGAACGCCAGCCCGGTCAAAGATCTCACCCCGAACAGCGCGGTAGTGACCACTGCGGCGATGATGGTGACGGCGAGCCAGGCCTTGCCCGTCTCGATGTCCGTCATGAAGTACACCAGCGAACGGGTGAACTCGGCGTCGCCCGAGAGCCTTTGCCCCGCTACGTCTGCGTAGGTCAGGACGAGGACTGCCACTGCGGACAATGTCCATGCCGCTCCCGCGGCTGCGGCTACGGCGAGGGCCCGGGCAAAAGCGGGGTGTTCGGGTGCGTCAACGTCCTTCTCGCGGGACCGCGAACCACCGAGGTTCTTAGGCAAGATGCCGACGGCAAAAATCAATCCGCCCACCACGGTTGCAACTGAGACGTTGTGGATGGCCTTTGCGATCGGAAGGCCCCACCGGACCAACTCGCCGGGGTCGGAGACCTGCCGTGCTGCGGAAGCACCTGAGAAGATGAGGGCCGCGGCAAGCGTCAGGAACAGCGCCGCCAGGCCGGCCAATTGCCACGGCACGGAAATCCCCGCGACTGTAGTGCCTCCCCGCGCTCCCGGCGTGGGAAGAGGCGAAGGGGCAGTTGCGGAATTTCTTGCTGATGGCACTCATCCATTGTCCGCTACCTGTCGCAAGGCTGCGAATCGGGACGGTGCTATGTGGATCACGGGTGCTATGTGGATATGTAGAAAGCAGAAGGGACGGCAACCATCAGGTTGCCGTCCCTTCCAGGCGTTCGCCGAAGAGTAGTTACTTCTTCTTTGCGACAGCAGCCTTCAGCTTGGAGCCAGCGGTCAGCTTGACGCTGTGGCCAGCCGCGATCTGGATGGTCTCGCCGGTCTGCGGGTTGCGGCCGGTGCGAGCTGCACGGTCGGTGCGCTCAACTGCGAGCCAGCCCGGGATGGTGATCTTTTCGCCGGCGGCGACAGAAGTCTCGAAAACTTCGAACAGTGCATCGAGCACAGAGTTGACTGCTGCCTGGCTGGTGCCAGCCTTGCCTGCTACCTCTGCAACGAGTTCACTACGGTTCTTAGCCATTTACGTCCTCCTGGACTCATACGTTTTTGAGCTTTCAAGCGGAATGCGAGCAAGCCACTGTTCGAAAACTTACCAGCTTGGGCTGACATGGCCAGCAAATTCCGCGTGTTTCCGCGCCTTTTTGACCAAAATCACCGGATTTTCGGGGTTTTTAGGGGTGCTTTACGCCCTTGGCGTACCCTACGGCGTTGGCCGACCGCCCTCGCTGCCCCATCAGACCTCCTACTGTCCGCCGTCAGAACAGGACGCGCTGGAACAAAACGTGGTCCTGCCATTCCCCCGCGATGTGAAGGTAGGCGGGCGCAACGCCGATCCGTTCGAAGCCGCACCGGTTGAGGACAGCTTGGGACGCTGTGTTGTGGAGCAGTGTCGCGGCTTGGACCCGATGGAGGCCGAGCTCCTCTGTTGCCATACTCACGACGGTGGCGACCGCGCCCGACGCCAAACCCCTGCCAGTGCATTCCGCATCAATCCAATAGCCCAGGTTGGCGTTCTGGAAAGGGCCGCGGACGATGCCGGTCAGAGTGATCATCCCCTGAATTCCCCGGCTGTCGGTGACGACCCACGGCACTTCGCTGCCAGCGGCATAGTGGCCGACCTTGGCTCGTATCGAAGCCTCCTGCCCGGCCACGGTAAAAAAGTCATCTCCACGGGTTGGCTCCCATGGCTCCAAATGTCTTCTATTGCGCAGGTAAGCGTCAGCCAGGTCTGAGGCGTCTGAGAGCTCAAGAGGGCGCAGATTCACCCGTTCCCCGCCCGCTCTGCCCGCGCCTGGGGACACCTGCCGTGTGAGATTCATCCCCAGACTCTACCGGCGCCGGCCCCGACAATTGCGCAGGTGGCTAAGGAGTGATAACTTTTCGCGTGATCGTGAACTTTTGGCAGGAGGTGAGACCCATGAATGCAGTATCCATAGTGGGCGCTCCCTGCAGTCCACGATCCCGCGACTGAGCCAGTCGCCAGTGGGAGCGCCCTTCACGCACTTCGCGAAAGGCTACTTCCTTGAACACAACAACTTCTTCATCACCTAACGCCAGCCCGACGACGGTTCCCGGGTTACCGGCGCCCGTCCAGTCCCAGCCGCACGTCGACGCCGATTGGGCCGTAGCGGGACCGGCGGCACCCCAACGAGCCTTGGTCCTGGGTGGCGGCGGCTCAACCGGAAATGCGTGGCTGATCGGAGTCATCGCCGGCCTGTTCGACGCCGGGCTGGACGTGACCACCGCAGCCCTGACCATTGGCACCTCAGCAGGGTCAACCGCCGCAGCCCAACTGTCCGGTGCGACCCCAACCGAGCTGTTCGATGCCATCGTTGGCGCAGCCCTGCCGGAACCGGCCAACCACGTGCAGTCTGGCGTGGCTGGGTCTGGCGCCAGGCCGGTAGTGGACCAGATGGAACGAACCGGCAACATCATGAATGCTTCCACGGACATGGCAGATATGCGCCGGCGGTTGGGGGCAGCAGCCATAGACATGGCAGAAGCCATGGAAGGCTCCAGCGCACGATGGCGTGCCACGGTGGCAAGCCGTTTGCCCCAAGCGCAGTGGCCGGAACGGGCAATGCTCTTGACCGCGGTGGATGCCCGGACAGGTGATCCGGTGGTATTCCACCGCCACAGCGGAGTGGATCTCGTAGACGCGGTTGCCGCCAGCTGCGCCAGCGGCTTCGCCTATAGCATCGGCAGCAACCAATACATCGACGGCGGATACCGCGCCAACGCCGAGAACGCAGGCCTGGCAGCCGGGTATTCACGCGTGCTGGTGTTGGCCCCCTTCGGCGGCCGTACGAGGACTCCGTTGGAGTGGGGCATGCACCTCTCTGGACAGGTGGACGCGCTGCAAGCCAACGGCAGTAAGGTTGAAACGATCTTTCCCAACCGTGAATCCGAGCATATGTTCGGCGTCAATGCGATGGACCTGTCCTTGCGTCCGTCAGCGGCCCGAGCAGGATTTCAGCAGGGCAAAGCGCTAGCGCCTCACTTGGCCGATTTCTGGAGTTCACGGGATCTTCCGGGCTGAAGGATGCTCCTGTGCCACCCCCGAGGCGGCTCTGTCTTGTTGTCGCTCGGGGGTGTGTTTGGGTGGTTAAAGGGGAAGAGCCCCGACCTGTGGTCGGGGCTCTTGCCTAATGGTTGTCCGGCGGTGTCCTACTCTCCCACACCCTCCCG
>NZ_JBEPOP010000011.1:0-179348 GCF_040546855.1 Paenarthrobacter sp. 4246 | reverse complement strand
AAACGGCGATTTCCAGGCCGTCGTAGCCCCAGCCCGAGGCAAGGCGCGCGACTTCCTCGAAAGGGAGGTCGGCCCACTGGCCGGTGAACAAGGTGAACGGGCGCGTCTGGTGATCGGGCATGATTCTATCCGTTCTGGTCGGATCGCTTACGCCGCGGCATAAGCGATGACGTTTTCTTTGGTTGCTTGTGCCTTGTCCAGTTCGGCCACTACTCGGCCGGACCGCATGACCATCACTCTGTCGGAGAGCTCCAGCAGCTCTGGGAGTTCGCTGGAAATCACGAGTACGGCTACACCTCTGCGGGCCAGCTGTTCGATCAAACGGTGGATCTCGGCCTTCGCGCCGATGTCGATGCCCTTTGTTGGCTCGTCCAAAATGAGGACCTTGGGATTGCTCGCCAGACAGCGTGCAATGATGACCTTTTGCTGGTTGCCGCCGGACAGGGACTGAATCGGCGTCTCCGCAGACGGGGTCCTGACATCAAGTTCCTTGATATATTCGCCCACCATCTTCTTCTCGTGTCCCCGTTTCAGCACGCCCCACTTGCTGATCTGTTTCAGGAGAGTCAGGGTGGTGTTTTCTCGGATGGACAGCATCGGGATGATGGCCTGCAGCTTTCGCTCCTCCGGAACGAGGGCAATGCCTGCGGCGATGCCGTCAGACGCACCGCGAAGGCGTAGTTTCCGGCCGTTGATCTCCACGGCTCCGGCGTCCGCTTTGTCTGCCCCGTATATGCACCGGGCGACCTCGGTCCGGCCTGCACCCACAAGTCCTGCCAATCCAACGATCTCCCCTGCGTGCAGTCGAACATCCACGTCCTCAAACGCTCCAGCACGGCTTAGACCCCGTGCCTCAAGAACCAGTTCACCGCGTTCGCGGGGAATATGCTCGTAGAGGTCCACGTCACGGCCCACCATCAGCTGCACGACGGAGCGGGCATCGAGCTCACCTGCGGGGACAGATGAGGCCACGGTCTTGCCTTCGCGGATAACGGTTATCCGGTCAGCCAGGGTGAAGACTTCCTCCAGTTTGTGCGAAACGTACATGATCGCCAAGCCCTTGCCCCGAAGCTCATTGACGAGCTTGTACAGCTTCTCAACGTCCTGCTCGGTCAGGGCGGTGGTTGGCTCATCCATGATGATCACTCTTGCGTCCTGGGCTATGGCACGCGCGATTTCCACCATCTGACCGTCCACCGTTGAGAGCGCCATCGCGGGGGTATCAAGGTTGAGGTGGGGTGCAACCTGGTCGAGAGCCTTCCTTGCCCGCTTGCGGATCTCGCGGCGGGAGAGGATGCCGTTGTGTCCGCCCCAGTTTCCCAGCAGAACATTTTCGGCTACGGACAGGTCCGGGACCAGGTTGTGCTCCTGGTAGATGGTTGCAATCCCGGCGGCTTTGGAGGCCGCTGTACTGGAGGGCATGAGCTCGCCGTCCACGTACACGCCCCCTTCGTCGGGAGTGTAGAAACCGCTGAGTGTCTTAATCAGCGTCGACTTTCCGGCTCCGTTCTCACCACAGACGCAGTGCACCTCTCCGGCATGAAGTTCGAAGTTCATGCCGGAGAGGGCAACGACGCCCGGAAACAGTTTTACGAGATTGCGTGCTTCAACGATTGCTGAAGCACGTCCGGGCGTCCCAGTCACGGCAGTTCCCTCCTCAAGAAGGTAAGTCCATCTCTGGCCAGCGCGTCCATGGACGGAGCCACCGGCCGCCAGAGCGACACGGCCTTGGCGATTTCCTCGACTGTGGGGAGGAACGATTCGACCACAATGGAACCTTGGTACTCGATCGTTTTCAGCGCGTCGAAAGTCTCGGACCACGGGACGTGACCGCTGCCGGGCGTTCCGCGATCGTTTTCTGACACTTGGAAGTGGAAGACCTTGTCACCGGCAGAAGTGATGGCCGCAGCGATGCTCCTCTCTTCGATGTTCATGTGGAACGTGTCGAGCATCAGGCCAACGTTGTCCCGGCCGATCAGCTCGCATAGTTCCAGTCCCTGCTCGACCGTGTTGACCAGATCCGTTTCGAACCGATTGAGCGGTTCTATGGCCAGGGTGACGCCTCGTTCAGAAGCATAGTCGGCCACTTCACGCAGGCTGTCGGCCGCCCACTGACGCTGCTGCCGGCGCTCCTCGGGGGGAAGCAGCCGGGCTTTGCCGGTAGCGGAGTACATTGGGCCTGCCACGTGCGGGGATCCGACGGCTTGGGCGATGTCAACGCAGAGTTTCAGGTAGTCAACACCTTGCCGCCGCTTCGACGGGTCTTCGTGCGAGACGTCGCGGTCTGGTCCGAATGCACCGCAGATGGACACGGGCAGCCCGGTCCGCTCGGAGGCCTTCTTCAATGCTTCCGCACTGACTACGGCAGGGTCTTCAATGCACACTTCAATCAGGTCATAGCCCATCTCCTTGGCGACGTCGAACTGATCAACGTCCTGGTCGGTGAACGGGGACACCAGGATGAAGGTGCTGACTCCGAATTCGTATCTACTCATTGGGCCACAGCTCCTGTTCCAGCTTCTTCATTTCGTTGATGGCCTTTTCGGTGTAGGGGTCCAGGAACTCCAGGTGGCCGCCACGTGCCATCATGGCGAAGGGGTTCGACGCCGCGGGCAGCAGTTCGAAGGTCAGGTAGCCATCGAACTTGATGTCCTTCAGCGTCTGCAGCGTCGGGCGGAAGTCGATGTGTCCTACGCCAGGGGCTGCCCGGTTCGAGTCGGCGAGGTGGACGTGGTTGACCTTGCTGCCGGCGCGGGCGAAGGCTCCGTGGATGCTGTCCTCTTCGATGTTCATGTGGAAGAGGTCACCGTGTACACCGGCGTTCTTCAGGCCAGTAGCGTCCAGAAGTTCAACGGCCCTGTCGAGCCGGTTCAGGAAATGCGTCTCGTAGCGGTTCCACGGTTCGAGGGTGATGTTGATGCCGACGCTGGCCGCGTATTCGCCAAGTGTGCGGACATTCTCGACAGCCCATTGCCATTCCTGTTCATCGCTCGCCAAGGCTTCGGTCTTGCCCACCGGGGATGGCCCGACGATGATGGTCGGAGCTCCGACGGCCGCGGCGAAGTCGGCTACCGACTTGCCGTAGTCCAAGGCCTTCTGCCGGTTGGAGGCGCTGGGGTTGATCAGGTCACGTTCCTCTCCAAACCAGATGCTGCAGATGGAACTGACGTCGATGCCGGCGTCGCTGGTCAATTTGTTGATCTCGTTGACGTTGTGCGTTTCCGGTTCGCCGACCAGTTCAATGGCGTCATAACCGTAACGGGCGACGCGATCAATGCCTTTGGCGATGTCTTCCTGGTAGTAAACGATGGCGTTGTAGGAATACTTGAAGCGGGACATGTTTCTCCTTGAGGGAATTGGTTGGTGCTGCTTGGCCAAGCGGCAGAGCCTGGCCAAGCAGCCGAGGGCTTCGCGGCGCTAGTCCTTGAAGATGTTGCCCCAGAGAGTGGGGTCATCGACGTTCTCTTTAGTGATGAGCTTGGTATCGGTCAGCTGCATCTTTGGGACCTGCTTGCCGTCAAGCAGATCAACTTGGGCCTGTAGGGCCAGCGCTCCCATCTCGAAGGGGTTCTGGTCCATCGTGGCGTCCTGGACGCCATTGCGGATCCGCTCCAGGGCGAGGGGTGTGCCGTCTACTCCGACGAGCGGGATGTGGTTTGCGGCTCCCACCGGCGCGTCTTTATTGATCTGTGAGAGGCCGGAGACGATGCCCCGCACCATTTCGTCGTTGTGGCTGAAAAGGCCATTGATACTGGAGTCTGCGGTGAAGTTGTCGACGGTCAGGGACAGTGCGTTGTCTGCGGTCCACTGTGCGTCTCGGCCGATGACCTTAATGCCGGGGAACTGCTTAATGCCCTCGTTGAACCCCTTGCCGCGCAGAGTCGCGTGGTAGGCACCCTTGGCTCCTTGGTATTCAAGGACGGTGCCCTTGTTTCCCATCAGTTTGGCCAAGGCTTCAGCGCCGAGCTTGCCGGCCTTTTCGTTGTCGAAGGCGACGGCAGCGTCGGCGATGTCACCCGGGATGACAGAGTCCACGGTGGTGACGGTCTTTCCGGCATCGTGGATCATCTGGACTCCGGGAACCAGTTCAGCGGAGTTGTTCGGGCTGAGGACAATGCCGTCCACACCTTGGGCGAGTTGATCCTGGATCTGGCTGATCTGCGTGCTGGAATCGCCCTTGGCATCAAGGACTGTGACCTCCACGCCGAGTTCCTTGGCCTTATCCTTGACGCCCTGCCCGAGGGCAACCATGAATTCAAAACTCTGGCTGTAGAGAAGGACCGCGATCTTCTTTGTCTTAGTCCCGTCGTTTGCTTCCTGTGCAGCGCTGGGTGCTCCGCAGCCGGTCAGGGCGATGGCGGCGGCAGAGACTGCCGCGAGGACCGCCAGTTTGGGTGAGGTCTTCATTGACTTACTCTTTCTGTTGGGTGCTTTGACATGCCGGCCGGGACGGCCTGCTTGCGTGAGGCGTTAAGCCGGCGCTTCGGTAGTGTGCGGTGCACGGCTGCCCTCCGCGTCTTTCGACGGCGGCGGTCCGATCTTGCGTTTACGTGACAGGTTCTTTTGGACGTACTTGTAGCGGTAGACGTCCAGTGCGGCTGCGGCGAAGATCACCACGCCTTGGACAATCCGGTCATAGGAGGAGGGGATTCCGAGCAGGTTCACGGCGTTGGAAACCATCGCGATCAACAGCACCCCGAGCAACGTACCTTTGATGTTTCCCTGGCCACCAAAGAGGCTGGTTCCGCCGATGACCACGGCTGCGATGACTGTCAGTTCAATGCCATCGCCGGCCCGCGGGCTTCCTGAGGCCAGGCGGCCGGTGAGCAGAAGCCCTGCCATGCCCGCCGAGAGACCGGCGATGATGTAGGCGTTCATCGTGACACGGTCTACCCGGATCCCAGCGAGCAGGGCAGCTTCCCTGTTGCCGCCAACGGCGTAGATTGAGCGTCCGTAGGTAGTGCGGGTCAGGGCCAGATGGGCCAGGAAAGCCAGCACCAGAACGGCCGGTATGAGCAAGGGAATTCCTGCGAATTTGGCGCTGACAACCTCGGTGAGCACTTTGGGTACAGGTGTGATGTTGCCGCCGTCGGAGTAGGCGAAGGCGATTCCCGACCCGGCGGACAGTGTTGCCAGGGTCGCGATCAGCGGGGATATGCCCAGCTTCGTGACCATCAGTCCGTTGACGGCACCGACTCCGGCTCCAACCACGAGGCCGGTCAGGAGTCCGATTGCCGGCGGCATATCCATGTTGACGATCACGCCCATGGACAGCACTGACGACAGGGCAGCCGTCGATCCTACCGAGACGTCAATGCCGCCGGTAAGGATCACGAAGGTCATGCCGATGGCAAACACACCGAGGATCGTGCACTGGTAGAACAGGTTGACCAGGTTGACTGTGGTCAGGAATACCGGGCTGAGGAACGTCAGCAATACACCGAAGAGCAGGACAACGACCAGCAGGCCCTGCGCACCGATGAAGTCGCCGACGCCGGAGAGCCGTGAACGGGACTCGTCGTGGGATTTTCCGGGGCCAGCCCTCCCGGAAACCGGACCGGCAGTGCCGGTGGTTGTTTGTGGCTGCATGTTTGTATCTCCAGTCAATTCGACACTTCCTCGGGTCGGAAGTGCTAGTGGCTGCCGAAGAGTTCGGCGTTGGTCTTCAAGGAAACAGGCGCACCATCCTGGCGGGCGGAGTCGGCGGTGGCCATGACGAGTTGCAAGCTCTGGATGTTGTCGGTGACATCCGTCTCAGCCTTGTTCCCGGTTTCGATGGCGTCGTGGAACGCTTCGAGGGTCCCCAAGCGTTCCTCGACCGGCAGCGGGTCCAGATCGACGTGCATGACGCCGGAGCGTTCCACCGCGCCAGCGAGGAACACCGTGTCGAACAGTGAGGCGAAGTCGATGGTGACCTCATTGTTCTTCCAGGTGATGGCGCCCTTGCTGCCTTGGATTTCCCAGTCGCCGTCCCAGCTGGTCTGCGGCCCGTAAGAGCTCCATGATCCGGTGTAGACGACGCGGGCACCGTTGTCACAGTCGAACTGCACCACCGCGGAGGCGTTGCCCTTGAATTTGGAGGTGCCAGTGTTCCAGGACCGTGCGCGCACGGCGGTTGGTTCGACACCAACGATGCCGCGGAGCTGGTCGAGGTGATGGATCATGGCATCCACGATCAGGGGCTCATCCATTTCGAGCCGGAACCCTTCGAACGGCGGGTTCTTCTTGTAGTCGATGAAGACGTGCTCAAGGTCACCGATGATGCCGTCGCGGATAAGGCGTTGAACAGTGCGGGCGGCGCGCTTGAAACGGTAGTTCTGTGACACCATGGCCTGTTTGCCGGATTTTTCTGCCGCTTCGATAATCCGGATGCCGTCTTCAAGGCTGTGGGCCAGGGGCTTCTCAATGAGTGTGTGCACCCCTGCCTCCAGAGCCGGGATGGCTACGGCTGCATGGTACTCGGGAGGAACAATGACCAAGGCAGCGTCGAACGTGTCCTTATGATTCAGCGCCTCGTCGATGGTGGCGTAGGCGGGGATTCCGTATTGGTCACCTGCGGCCCTCGCGGCGTCGGGGTTGACATCGACAACGCCGGCCAGCTCCCAACTGTTGCTGTGGTGAATCACGTTCAGCCATGAGGCGCCCCAGGCGCCGAGGCCTACTTGAATGATCTTCATTGCTGCACTCCTACTGCTTCTTTAGTGTTTGGGACGTCGACCCATTCGCCGTCCTTGCTGGATTTGATGATGCTTTCTGTCAGGACGGCTGATCTGAGTCCGTCCTGGAAGGTCGGCAGGCCTTCGCGGAAGTCACCGCCGATTGCGGCATAGGTATCGGCCACGAACGCATTGAACGCATCCTGATAACCCTGCGGGTGGCCAGCTGGCAGCACGCTGAGCCGTGCCGCTTCCGGGCTGAGCGCCCCCGGATCACGGACAAGCAACTGGGACCCCGCCCGCCTACCCAGCCACAACGTCTCCGGGGCCTCCTGGTCGAACTGGAGGGTGCTTTCCGAACCCGCAATCTCGATCATCAGCCGGTTTTTTCGTCCCGGCGCAACTTGGCTGACCAGAAGATTTCCCACAGTGCCCGAATCAGTGGCGAAAACAGCGGCCACGAGGTCTTCGGTCTGGATGTCCCTATTGTTCGCCCGACCCGGGAACAGGGTCCGACTCAAAGCACTGACTTTGGTTATCCGTTCACCGCTCACGAATTCGAGAAGGTCGCACAGGTGGGAGCCGATGTCGGCAAACGCCCGCGACGGCCCACCCAGAACGGCGTCCACCCTCCAGTTGTCGTCCTCCCGGGAGAGTAGCCAATCCTGAAGGTAGGAACCCTGAATGGCAGAGATGCGTCCTGTTTGGCCCGAGGCAATACGTTCCCTGGCTTCCCGGATCATCGGATGGAAGCGATAGACAAAGGGAACGGTCGCAACTGTCCCGGCCATGGCGGCCAGCTCTGCAAGTTCGGCTGCATCCTGCACATTGGTGGCCAATGGCTTCTCGCAGACCACATGTTTACCTGCTTTCAGCGCGGCCTCAGCCAGTCCGTGATGAGTACCGTTCGGCGTGCAGATGTGGATGACGTCGATCGCGTCGTCCTCAACGAGGTCCTGGACGGAGGCGTAAGCCTGCCGCACACCCAGACGGTCCTTGGCGCGGTCGGCGCTGGCACTGTTCGAAGACGCAATGCCGGCGATATCCGCACCTGCAGTACGGGCTGCCCGGCTGTGCACCTCGGCCATGAATCCGCCGCCGACGAACCCGGCCCGTAACCGGGAGGGGGCTGTCGTGGTTCTGTCGTTATCCATGCCGAAACAGTGACACGCAGTAAACGACTTTGGTCAGGGCCCCAGCAAAAGTCTGCACCTTTTGACGCTGACAGCGGTCGAATGCACACCCAAGTTGCACTTTGTGATGCTAAGCACATCGCCGGGTGGACGGGAGCGAGTCAACAGCTCGACACTGGGTGGAGACGAGGACTCTCAAGGTCCTGTGAGCCCGATATGCCACGAACCCAGGCTCACCAACAACCTCTTTTGAGCCCCGAATTGGAGTGACATGGACAACGGCGGACCCGGCGGACTTCTGCAAATCCTGCGGGACGGACAACCACGAACCAGAGCAGAGTTGGCTGGGACAACAGGACTGGGCCGGGCTGCCGTCAGTTCCCGGCTTGAGCCCCTCTTGAAACTGGAGCTGGTGGTTCCCGCATCCGGGGCACCTTCCACTGGAGGCCGTCCGTCAGCGCGGCTGGCCTTCAACCCAAGCGCCAAGTTGGTGGCGGCCGCAGACGTCGGCGCGACACACGCCACCGTGGCACTCACGGACCTGTCCGGAACGATACTCGTGGAAACCACCGAGCGGCTGGAGATTTCATGCGGACCCGAAGCGGTCCTGGACTGGCTTTTGGCAATGGTGAAGAGACACTTGAGAGTGTTGGAGCGAGCGACTGCGGATGTCATCGCAGTCGGCATCGGGCTACCCGGCCCCGTTGAGCACTCCACCGGAAAGCCGACCAGCCCCCCAATAATGCCAGGATGGGACGGATTCGATGTTCCCGCTTACGTTCAGCAAACCTTGGACGTACCCGTACTCGTCGATAACGATGTCAACCTTATGGCACTTGGTGAGAGGGCGACCCGGTGGCCAAGCGAGGAAAACATGATCTTCCTCAAGGTCGCCACTGGCATCGGATCTGGAGTGGTTAGTGGAGGAGAATTGCAGCGGGGCGCTGCAGGTGTCGCTGGAGATGTCGGCCATATTGCTGTTTCCCGGGGGGCAGGAATTCTCTGCCGGTGTGGCAAGAGTGCCTGTTTGGAAGCCATAGCGGGAGCGCCGGCCATAGCTGCTCAGCTCCGCGAGAGCGGGCTGGAGGCAGTCACTGGAAGCGACGTCGTTTCGCTGGTTCGCTCGGGGAATTTGGTGGCTATCCAAGCGGTCCGTCAAGCGGGTCGCGACATCGGAGAAATGCTCAACATGTGTGTGAGCTTCATCAACCCCGCCCTCATTGTTGTGGGCGGCTCTCTTGCCCAATCCGGAGAACACCTTATGGCAGGGATACGCGAAACGGTCTACGCACGATCAACTCCGCTGGCCACCCAGCACCTGAGTATCACCCAGTCCGAAACCGGGCCGGAGGCTGGCGTCGTTGGCGCCAGTATCCTGGCACTCGAGTATGTCCTCTCCCCTCAACGGGTCAATCACTGGGCAACAAAGCTGCTTTGCGGCGAAAACGAACCTAACAACACTCGTATAGAGGAGCATGTGCTCCAGAAATCCCGGCCGCTCCTTGAGTCCATGGGCAAACAATTTCAGAACACATAAAAGCACCAGCCGACGGTGCATTCAGAGGTAAAATTGACCTACCAGCGGACATCATTTTCGGTCGGTCTGACGAGTCACCGCAAGCGCTTCCCTAAGCCGCCGTGCCAGCTCGCAAGACTGCCATGATGTTCAGCTGGTGAAGGAGGACGGCATGCCTCAATCTGCTGACGGGAACAGCGCCCGGGTGCGACGATACGCCGTTCCGGAGGGGCTCAATCCCGAACAACGATTCGAGCATTGGCGGGTGTGGTACGGCAACGCCGTCGAAACACCGATGCGGCTGGAGAGGTCGGACAGCGAGACCCCAGCGTCCACGAGTCCCTCAGCCATTAATCTTGCCGGACCGGGCTTCAGCCTCATAGAGATGAACAACTCCCCCGCACTGGGTTTCTGGGGGCCTAATCCCGATTCCAGGGATCTGCGCCTGGCATATTTCCGCAAGGCACCGGGCCTGACCCTCGATCTCAACGGCATACCCGAGCCAGTTCCGCAGGGCTCAGTCAGATTCATCGACACCTCACTGGGCGGAAGTTTCGATGCGCCCGGAGGGTTTCACGCACAGCAGCTCAACATAGACCGCGTCAGTCTCAACGTCAGTGAAGGCGAATTGCGAACCCTTCTTCGCCTTCCCGACCTTGCAAGCCACCCAATTGTAGGCACCTTCGTGATCCCCGCGCTGATGAGTTGGAAGCGGCCGGGCATCGACAGTGAGGCGACAGCAACCGGCGAAATCCTGAGATCCGTCATGGCCACCCTGGTGGGCTCTCTTCTCGAAACGCCGGTGGACGATGAGGCCCAGAGACCGGCACTGAGCCGTGCGGTAAAGAAGTATCTTGAGACCAGCTACGACAATCCAAACCTGGACGTGGCAATGATCGCCGGAAAGTTCAACCTCTCCCGTCGCTCGTTGTTCTACTTTTTTGAAACTGAAGAACTCCGCCTGGGGGAACGAATACGGGCATTGAGAACCCGGAAAGCACTGGAGCTCTTACTTCAAGCCGATGTCAAAAGAGTCACTTATTCAGAAATTGCGACTCTCTGCGGATTCACCAACATCCAAAGCATGCGCCGTGCCATCAAAGAATTTACCGGGATGAACGTGAGGGAAATTCATAAATCCGAGCCCGTCGTTCATCTCGCACTGCAACAATTGCGTCAGAGGCTCAACCTCGGAGTCTGAACAACCATCTCCGTAGACGCCTCCCGACACGCCGGCCATGACACTGTCCTCCATGCGCGCCTTCATAGTTCCACCAGGAACAGCGGTTACCGCAGTGGAGGATGGTCTGCAGTTTCCTTGCCGGAAGGTACTGACCGAAGGGGCCGCGAAGGGTGGGCGGCGTGAAAGTTGGGCGCCGCACTCCCCATGGATTTCAGCTGGGCAAGGGCAATACGGGCGCGCCGGATGAATCGATAAGCCCGCCATGAGCCGAAGAGGACAGCCGCAAAGAAGACCAGGCCTATGGCAAGGAGCGGCCACGGTGCGTAAAAGACGCGCGTGCCAGCCTCACTGGTGCCGGCCTCAGAAGTCACCGTTGCCTCGGCCGTGCCGGTCTGGAAGATGGGTGCCCGGGCGAAAGTGGCGTGCAGGTCGATGCTCTCTCCTGGAAGGAGACCATCGGGTGTGTCGAATTCCAACCTCGTCGCCGTTGCTGGCCAGCCTGAGAGGTTCAGGTGAGCGGACGGATGCAGGATGGTGTTTCCGGTGTTGCGTACGGGCAAGATGAAGTCGAGGTTGTCCCCGTTTTGTTTCCAGCTCAGGCTGCCATGGGCCAGTGATTTGGCCGCGGTGCCAGCAACGTTGAGGTAAATACGGACGCCTTGGCGTTGAATCGTGTCCAGTCGCACAGCGGTATCGCCGTTGACTGCCGTGGTCTTGCCTTCGACGGTGGGGCTCTGGATGATGAGCCCTCCTGCATAGTCTCCTGGAGGTGTGCCTTCGGGAACGGTGAGACGGAAGGGAACTTTCAGCTGCGTGTTGGCGGGGACGGTGATCCGTTCCGCCTCAAGCTCGACCCACGCGCCGACACCTTCGCGGGGGGTGGATTGAGCGGCCATCGCAAAGGTTCCCTGCACTGTGTTCTCCCCGTCCACTGGATAGGTCAGCAGGGTCACGGGCGAGGAAGTGTGGTTGGAAACGACGGCAGTGGCCTCTGTCGCGGCGCCGGGATGGAGGGACAGGTGGAAAAAGTCCGATTCTGTCTCCGGGCGGATACCCAAAGTCCCATTATCTACCGCAGAGGCGGGGGCGGCCACGAGGAGAATATCCAGGATCAGCAGTGACATGGCGACGATCACTCGGCCGGGCCGGTGTGGGGAAGGTGTTTTCACGTTTTCTCAGTCCTGAAAGCATCCGGATCAGCGATTGTGGTGCTGTGGTGTGGAAAATGACGGGTCGTCCGGGCGGCCAGCGGATATTGGCCGCTTACCGGCCCGCCCGGCTCCCCTATAAAGAGGACGGCGGACGGGCCCACGTGTTTTAGCCCATGGTGTAAGTGATGGTGGAGGTGTAGGGGTTCAGGGCTCCGCTGGCGCCAACCGCGTAATTGGAGCGGTAGGCGTTGGCCGGAATGGCGAGGCTGAACGCCGGGGCCAGCGTGTACGTTCCCATGTTCTGGCCCACGGAGGAGACCAATGCCTGGGAGGACGTTGACAGAGCCAAAGCCGGAGCGGCGATGGTCGCAGCAGAGTCTGAGCCCGCGCCCGCTGTGACGGTGCCGGGCGTGATCGTCAAACCGCTGACAGGGATAGTGCGCGGAATCGATTCATCTGCTCCTGCGGCGCTGGTGGGCGTGGATGCGCTCACCGTAAGAGCCCACGCCGAGCCCGTGCCGCGGGCATCGGTGATGGTCCATTCCGAGGAGGCATTGCCCGTGGAGGTCTGGGTATTCGATCCGTCCAGCGTGACCCCTGTCAGGGTGGCTCCGTAGGTGGTGGCCGTAAGCGTTCCGCCGGAGATCGTGGAGTCGACGACGTCGGCCGAGGCAGGGGTCAGTCCGACGGCCAGAGCGACAGCGGAAGCGGCGAGGATAGCCGATAGTTTGGTAATTCTACGCATGGTTGTTTCCTGTGTTTGAGCTGACAAAAAGTGAAAACGCGCATCCCGCTGGGACGGTGAACCCGACGATCAGCGTGGATTTAGTCTACGAATCTTGATGTCCCGAAAAAGTGGCGAAGAATTCGTTTCATGCAGACCTTTCGCGAAAGGGCATCACTTCGTGCACATTGGGTGGTGAGCGCGGGGATACAAAAAGAGAAGACCGCAAATTACCGGTCTTCTCTTTAAAGGCACGCCAGCGGAACTCTGCCACTGCCCGTCGTCGTCCGCTGTTCCCCGGGCTACTTCGTGAGTGCCTCCTCCAACCAGGACCTCAACACCGGCGCGGGAGCCGCACCGGCCTGCCTAGCGACGATCTTGCCGTCAACGATGACCATCAACGTTGGCACTGCCTGTATTGCGAACCTGGCGGAAAGCTGCGGCGAGTGGTCCACATCGACCTTCACAAGTTTGATCTGCCCAGCGCGTTCGTGGGCCAACGTGTCCAGCACGGGGCTCACCACCCGGCACGGTCCACACCACACCGCCCAAAAGTCCACCAACACCGGAACGCCTGCCTGTTCGGCGATCGCACTGAAGTCATCGTCGCCCGCTTCAACCACCCAAGGAAGCTCCCTGTGGCAGTTCCCACAGCGCGGTCGGCCGTCAGCGGCGGCCGGAACGCGGTTCGACTTGCCGCAATGAGGACATTTAATGATGGCTTTGTTCATGTGGTTCCGGCCTCCGTAAGCTCTGTTGTGCTGTATTCAACCACGAGCTCGTTTCCGGACACGGTCACGCTGACCACTCCGCCTTCCGCGATGCTGCCTCGCAGCAGGGCCCGACCCACTTGTGTTTCGACCACATGGGAAATATACCGGCGCAGCGGCCGGGCTCCGTAGACCGGATCGAAGCCGCGTTCAGCAATCTGAAGGCGTGCCTCTTCGGCCAAGTGCAGCTCAATTTGCTGCTCGGCCAGCCGCTGCCGCAGCTGCTGGAACAGCAAATCAACGATTAGTTCGATTTGTGGCAGACCCAAGGGTGCGAACAAAACCGTGTCGTCGACACGGTTAAGGAACTCGGGTCGGAAATGAGCCCTGAGCTCACCCAGCACCATGCCGCGCGCCTCATCGGTGATCGTCCCGCCTTCCGCCGAGCCTTCCAAGAGATACTGGGAGCCGATATTTGAGGTCATGATGATGACAGTGTTGCGGAAATCAACGGTCCGGCCCTGCGAGTCCGTAATCCGCCCGTCGTCGAGAACCTGCAGCAAGGTGTTGAAGATGTCCGGATGGGCCTTTTCAACCTCGTCGAACAGCACCACCGAGTAGGGCTTCCGGCGTACCGCTTCCGTGAGTTGCCCTCCTTCGTCGTAGCCGATGTAGCCCGGTGGTGCCCCCAGCAGGCGGCTCACTGTGTGGCGCTCCTGATACTCGCTCATGTCCAGCCGGATCATTGCGCTCTCGCTGTCGAATAGCGATGCAGCCAATGCCTTGGCAAGCTCGGTCTTCCCGACGCCCGTGGGGCCGAGGAAGATGAAGGATCCGATTGGCCTGCGGGGATCCCGGATACCGGAGCGGGCCCTGATGATGGCATCCGACACCGCGTCAATAGCTTCTTCCTGCCCGACGACGCGGGTACGCAGGATTTCATCCAGATGCAGGACTTTTTCACGTTCGCCCTGCTTCAGCCGGGCGACCGGTATCCCGGTCCAGGCCGCCACGATGTCGGCGATCTCGTCCTCGGTCACCACCTCGCGGAGCAAACGATTTTCACCTTGTTTCGCGGTAAGTCGTTCCTCTTCGCTGGCCAGCCGCCGTTCGAGGTCGGCAAGTCGGCCGTAGCGCAGCTCTGCCGCCAGGTTGAGGTCGTAGTTTCGTTCGGCTTCCTCAGCTTCCAGCCGCGCCCGTTCCAGTTCTGTACGTATTTCCTGCAGCTTGTGGATTGCCTGCCGTTCGGCTTCCCACTGGGCCCTCTTGGCGTCCGCTTCGGCGCGCAAGTCAGCCAACTCACGCCTTAGTTCCGTCAGCCGGGCCTTGCTGGCCGGGTCGGTTTCCTTGGCGAGTGCAGCTTCTTCGATTTCGAGCCGCGTCACCTTTCGGGTGAGCTCATCCAGTTCCGCCGGCATCGAGTCAATTTCCGTCCTGAGCCGGGCGCACGCTTCATCCACAAGGTCGATGGCCTTGTCCGGAAGAAACCGGTCAGTGATGTACCGGTGGGAAAGGGAGGCCGCAGCCACAAGGGCACTATCCTGGATCCGTACGCCGTGGAATACCTCGAGGCGCTCCCTCAAGCCTCGAAGGATTGAAATGGCGTCTTCGACGTCGGGTTCCTCAACCGTGACCGGCTGGAAGCGGCGCTCCAATGCGGGATCAGACTCGATGTGTTTGCGGTATTCGTCGAGCGTGGTGGCGCCGATCATGTGCAGCTCCCCGCGGGCCAACATGGGCTTAAGCATGTTACCGGCGTCCATCGACCCCTCGGAAGCGCCTGCCCCGACGACGGTGTGCAGTTCGTCCACAAAGAGCAGGATCCTTCCTTCTGCCGCCAGCACCTCGGCCAGCACCGCCTTCAACCGCTCTTCGAATTCGCCGCGGTACTTGGCACCGGCCACGAGGGCACTCAGGTCCAGCGAGAAAATGGTCTTGTTCTTCAGACCTTCCGGTACATCCTGCCGGACGATCCGCTGGGCCAGTCCCTCCACGATGGCGGTCTTGCCGACTCCAGGCTCGCCGATTAGCACCGGGTTGTTTTTGGTCTTGCGTGAGAGTATCTGGACAACCCGCCGAATTTCCGCGTCGCGGCCGATGACGGGATCCAACTTTCCGGTACGCGCGTCCGCCACCAAATCGCGGCCGTACTTCTCCAGTGCTTCATAGGTTTGCTCCGGCGTTGCCGAGGTTACGCGCTGGTTTCCCCTGACCTGGGTCAGGACCGACAGGAACGCCTCGCGGGTAATGCCGTGCTCAGCCAGCACCCTGCCGGCTGCAGTGGACCGTCCTTCCTCGGCCAGCGCAACCAGCAGGTGCTCCACCGAGACGTACTCGTCTTTAAGCCGTTTGGCTTCACGTTCAGCGGCATCGAGGAGTGCGCCAAGCCTACGGCTGACGTACACCTGGCCGGGCGCTGCGCCTGGCCCCGTGACTTTCGGTTTCTTTCGCAGCTCGGTCTCGACCGCCCTGTTCAGCTCCTCCACGTCAATCTGCATGCCCACGAGCAGCCGGGGGACCAGTCCCCCCTCCTGTTCCAGCAGGGCCGCAAGAAGGTGCTCCCCGTCGGTCTCGGTATGGCCGTGTTGCCGGGCGATCCGCTGTGCCCCCGCCAACGCCTCGTGCGACTTCTGGGTAAAGCTCTCCATGTTCATCGCGAAGCAGTCCTTTCCACGTACGAGACTTCAACCAAACGTCGTTCCAGCGCGTCTACCCTCGCCAGCAAATCCAGTACCAGCGGGATTGCCGCATAGTTCAGCGAAAGCTCCGAATGCAGCCGCAGGATGCGCGCAATCAGTTCCGGAGCCCTCGGAGAGAACCAGGGGCCGCCAGGACCATCGCCTCCCAGCGGCCGGACCAGATCCAACTCCACGAACCTCAGGACGACGTCAGAGTGGACACCGCTGCTGCGAGCCACCGCTTCAAGACTCAGGCGCCACGGATAGGCGAGCGGATATTCCCGGCTCATAACAGCCCCTCCCTCGGGTGAAAGTCGGACACGGCTGAAAGCTGCTCGTAGAGCTTGCGCACCTCACCACTCAACCGCGGGGGCACCATGACGCGGATCTCCGCGTAGAGGTTCCCCGGGTGGCCCTTCGGATCGGGCACTCCCTGCCCGCGAAGCCGAAGTCTGCGTCCGCTGGACGATCCTTCGGGAACGGTAATGGTCACCGGGCCGCCGGGCGCGTTGACCTTGATCTTGGCCCCGAGGGCAGCTTCCGACGGAGTGACGGGAAGGTCGAAATGGATGTCCCGGCCCTTGAGACGGAATCTTGCGTCCGGCTGGATGCGCACTGACAGGAAGAGATCCCCCGGCCGACCCCCATCGCGGCCAACGGCACCCTCCCCCGCGAGCCGGATGCGCTGGCCGTCCACCACACCGGGGGGCACGTCGACGTCGTAGTTCCGCGTCTCGCCACCCGGCTCTGTCAGGCGAACCGTGCGCCGTCCGCCGCGGATCGCTTCTTCCAGGGTCAGCCGAAGCTCTGCCTCATGGTCTGAGCCAGGCGCCGGACCCATCCCCTGCTGACGGAACCAGCCACCAAGCAGATCCTCCCAATCAACGTCGCCTCCCATGTCGACATGGGCGCCGCCGTACGCGCCGCTTCCCGGACGGGGACCCGGGCGCGGACCACCGGAACCCGGCCCCGTGCCGCCGCCCTCGGAACCAGCACCGCGACCGGCATACTGCCGGAATTCCGTGCCGAAACGGTCATAGCGCGCCCTGGTTTCGGGATCAGATAAAGTATCGTACGCCTCGCCTATCTCCTTGAACTTGTCCGCAGCATCCGGCTCACGGTTGACGTCCGGATGGTATTTTCTTGCCAGTTTGCGGTAGGCCCGCTGGATTGCATCCGGCTGTGCCGTGCGAGGGACGCCGAGCACTGAGTAGTGATCCTTAGCCACGGTCAGCGTTCACCGCCCGGCTCACCACGACGGCGGCAGGCCTGAGGACGGTATCAGTCCCGCCGTAGCCCGGGCGCAGAACGTTGAGCACTGTCCCCGGCGGAACGTCGTCCGTCTCCGTCACGCTCACCACCTCGTGAATCCGCGGGTCAAAGGGGACATTCTCGCCGTCGATCCGCGGGTACCCCAGGCGGGCCAGGATCTCGATGGCCTGAGTACGGATAGCGGCCAGGCCGTCGACGAGGGGGTCCCTGGCAGAGGGGGCATGCGCGAGTGCAAGTTCCAGATTGTCCAAGACAGGCAGCCAAAGCAGCGAGACCGCTGCGCGCTCCTGGGCCCTTAGCTGTGAAGCCTCCCGGGCAGCGCGTTTTCGAATGTTGTCTGCGTCAGCCAGCGCGCGGCGCCAAAGATCCTCCATCTTGGCCAGCGCTTCCGCCGGCACCCCCGTCCCGGTTGCGGTTGCGCCGGCTGAGGCGGCTTCTGCCCCATCACTCCCTGGATCGGCGTGCCCATCCAGCCCTGTGTGGTCGCTCACGGCCGCACCTAGCCACGATCGAATTCTGCATCGACAATGTCATCCTCATCCACATTGTCAGAGGACCCGTGCTGAGACACAGGTCCCGGGCCCGCCCCCGCACCGGCCACGGAGGCGGCCGAGGCACTCAACGCTGACTGCAACTGTTGAAGCTCGGAAATCAGTTCCCTCGCGGCGCCAACGTCCGTCTGGTTACTGACGGCATCCCGCGCCTGACCAACCAGTAGTTCAGCTCGGGCCTTATCGTGCACCGGGACTGCGTCACCAAGCTCATTGACGGCCCGTTCAACGCGATAGGCCACCGCATCGAGTTCATTGAGAGTGTCAATGCGTTCCCGATTCTGCACATCCTCGCTTCTGTGGGACTCGGCCTCGGCAATCATGCGCTCGACTTCCCTGGCGTCGAGGTTGGAGCCCTCGCTGATCGTGATGCCTTGTTCCTTGCCCGTGTCCTTGTCACGGGCGGTGACGTTGAGAATCCCGTTTGCGTCGACGTCGAACGTGACCTCAACCTGTGGTTCGCCGCGAGGTGCTGGTCGGATATCGGTCAGCTGGAAACGGCCCAAAACCCGATTATCCGCAGCCATTTCCCTTTCCCCCTGCAGGACCACGACGTCCACGGCGGGCTGGTTATCATCGGCAGTGGAGAATACTTCGCTGCGCCTTGCGGGGATGGTCGTGTTGCGCTCGATGATCTTTGTCATCACACCGCCGCGGGTCTCTACTCCCAGCGAAAGCGGCACGACGTCCAGTAGCAAGACATCCGAGACCTCGCCCTTGAGCACTCCGGCCTGAATCGCCGCGCCGATGGCCACGACTTCGTCCGGATTGACGCTCATATTAGGGTCTTTTCCACCGGTCAGGCGCCGAACAACGTTCTGTACCGCGGGAATGCGGGTGGAGCCGCCGACCAAAATCACTTCATCGATGTCATTGGCGGTAACTTTGGCATCCGTCATCGCCTGTTTGACTGGATCCATGGTCCTTTCCACCAGGTCATGGGTGATGTCTTCAAAAACGGAGCGCCGAACGGTGGTCGTCAGATGCTTGGGGCCTGTCGCATCCGCAGTGACGAAAGGAAGGCTCACCTGTGTCTGGGTCACAGAACTTAGCTCGACCTTCGCTTTCTCGGCCGCTTCGAACAGCCGTTGCAGTGCCTGCGCATCCGCCCGAAGATCGATGCCCTCCTGCTTCTGGAAATCGTCGGCCAAGTAATCGACAAGGCGGCGGTCGAAATCGTCCCCGCCAAGGTGCGTGTCGCCGGCCGTGGATCGGACCTCCACAACGCCGTCGCCGACATCCAGCAGGCTCACGTCAAAAGTTCCTCCGCCCAGGTCAAAAACCAAAACCGTCTCATGCTGACGTTTGTCGATGCCGTAGGCCAGGGCAGCTGCGGTAGGTTCGTTGATGATCCGCAGGACTTCCAACCCCGCAATTTTTCCAGCGTCCTTGGTCGCTGTGCGCTGTGCATCGTTGAAGTACGCAGGAACCGTAATGACAGCTTCCGTTACCTTCTCACCCAACTGCTTCGCGGCGTCGTCCACTAGCTTACGGAGGACGAGCGCGCTCACTTCCTCAGGTGCAACTTTCTTACCCTGCACTTGGAAACGCGCCACACCGTTGTCGTCCGCCACCACGTCGAAACTCACCGCCTTGGCCTCATCAGTGATCTCATCATTGTGACGGCCGATAAATCGCTTGGCAGACGTGATGGTTCCCTTCGGGTTGAGGATCGCCTGCCGGCGAGCGAGTTGCCCCACAAGCCGTTCCCCACTGTCGGTGTAAGCCACAACAGACGGGGTCGTCCGCGCTCCTTCCGCGTTGGGAATGACGCGTGCCTCCCCACCTTCCCAGACAGCAATCACCGAGTTGGTTGTTCCGAGATCAATTCCTACTGCCTTGCCCATGACACACTCCGGTCCTAGAGGACGCGACCGGCCCTGCGACGATGTCCGCCCGAGGTTGCACCGCATGACGTACGCGCCGCTGAGCCAAAAGCTCAAGGTTTTCATGGCTGGGTCATGCAGACTTATGAGGTTGAGTCTGCCCCTCGGACGGGAGAGCCGCATGACCCTGTGAGGTCAGATATGCGCCATCGAACTGACCTGTCATGCGAAGGGACCAGGAGCGTGGAGTCCAAGGCACTGAAATAGTAGGGAACCGCCCAGCAGCTGGCCGGACCATTCGAGGGTCACGGGCACGTGAACCACTTGACAGGCAGCCGAGCCGGGTCTACTACTGGGCTTTATCTGGTGCACCCGCTCGCAGGGCCGGATGGTACCTACGCCATCGGTCAATGCCGACGTACCATCTCTGTTGGCCCTCACGGCCGGTCGGCTCCATGGACGAACCAACATAGGAGCCGACATGGCTACACGAATTCCTGACCCGCATCTCGCGCACATTAATCCGGTCAGGGTTCGCACACCGCAAGGCTGCGAGGAATGTCTCTCCCTGGGTACTCCCTGGGTTCACCTTAGGCTGTGTCTGACCTGCGGCCATGTAGGGTGTTGTGATTCCTCCCCCATGCGGCACGCCAGAGCCCACGCCACGGAGTTGCATCCAATCGTTCTTTCCATGGAGCCCGGCGAAAACTGGCGTTGGTGCTATCCCCATGAGGCGTTTGTCTAAGAAATCGACGGGTGCACCCAGCTGATGCAGCCTTTTGCAGACTCTGCGCCGGCCGAAACACCGGATGTTTCTGGCGCCTATCCGCGGCTGAGCCATGCCCAGATCGAACTGCTTAACCGCGTCGGCGCTATAAGGGCAATAACAGCGGGAGAAGTCCTCACGCCGGAGGGCGAGCCCGGAGGTGATTTCTTCGTCATACTGCAGGGCAAAGTTCTGGTCGTGGAGGGGCTGCATGACGTTCACAGCAAACAACACGCGGAGCTGGGTCCGGACACCCGAATCCTCGAAGTCCACGGTCCGGGGCGGTTCCTCGGTGAACTGGGCTTGGTCGAGGGGCAACCGGCCTTTGTCAGCAGTGTGTCCGCCGAAGCTTCTGAAGTCCTCCAGATCAGCGGGGATGATCTGCGCCGTGTGGTCCTGACTGACGCCGCGGTGGGCGAGACCATCCTGCGTGCCTATCTTCAGCGCAGAGTCCTGCTGATCGGCTCTGGCGCAGGGATCCGGATCGTTGGCTCCCGCTTCAGCCGGGACACCCTTCGCCTCCTTGAGTTCTCAGCATCCAATCGCTTGCCTCATCGGCTGGTTGATCTGGAGAACGACGACCAAGCACAAGCCATCCTGGACCGGGCCGGTATCCTCGCAAGTGACCTTCCCGCAGTGGTGCTGAATGCTTCGCAAGTCCTCAGGAACCCGTCAAATGCAGACCTGGCACTCGCCACAGGCTTGCGCGCTGTCAAAGAACATTCGGCCCCATACGATCTCATGGTGATCGGGGCTGGCCCGGCCGGCCTGGCAGCCGCAGTCTACGCAGCGTCCGACGGCTTGTCCGTCGTCCTCAAAGAAAGCGTCGGATTGGGTGGGCAGGCCGGAACGTCGCCGCGGATCGAAAACTTCCTGGGCTTCCCCGCCGGCATCTCCGGCGGCGAACTCACTGAAAGGGCGATCCTTCAGGCCCGTAAATTCGGGGTCCAAATTAACGTCGCGTGCGGGGCACGCACCATCGAATTGAGGGACGGCGAGTTCCGCGCCGAGTTTGACGGCAGCGGCCCTGCCTCCTCGCGGGCAGCGTTGCTGGCGACTGGGGTCCGCTACCGCCGCCTGCCGATCCCTGGGCTTGAGGAACTGGAGGGAAGCAGTGTCTTCTACGCCGCCACAGTCCATGAAGCCAGACTCTGCGGGTCGCAGGCAGTGACAGTCGTCGGCGGTGGAAACTCCGCCGGTCAAGCCGCGCTTTTCCTGGCCGGAACCGGAGCAGCAGTACGTTTGGTGGTGCGGGGGGCAGACCTACGCGCGGACATGTCCCGATACCTCGCGGAACGGATCGAAGAGCAACCCGCCATAACGGTACTGCTGGGGGCCACCATCGTGGGCGTGGGTGGTTCAGGCGAACTCGAGCGGATCGTGGTCAATCTGCGCACCACAGGTGAACGACGCATCTTCGAATCCCGCTACCTCTTCATTTTCATCGGTGCTGTGCCGCACACAGAATGGTTGCAAGGTATCCTCGCGCTGGATGACCAAGGCTTTGTTCTGACCGGGGCTGATCTCGAGGACCTCCCTCCGGAGTCCAGCCATCTGGGGCGCAGGCGCCTGCCCCTTGAAACAAGCCTCCCCGGGATGTTCGCGGTCGGGGACGTTCGACATGGATCGGTGAAACGCGTAACAGCTGCTGCCGGCGAAGGATCAACAGCCGTAGCAATGATCCACGAGCACCTGCGCATCCTCCGCGATGGACCAATTGGCAGGCCAACGACAACATCTTAACATTGGCGCCATACGGGCGTAGGTTGGTGGTGCAATGCTGATCCAGCCCGTGCCGCATCGGCCGCAGAGTGGGCGGGGCCGGCAAGAGAGGATGGATCCTCTATCGGACCCACCCTTCGTTGGATAGTGGGCCCCGGACTGCCGTCCATCCAGGCATGTGTCCACTCCTTAACGCCCTCCGGACAGACACGAGGATCAAATGATTGATCGACGTGCGGCAGAAGAGTTCCTTAACACTGCCGCGCAAGCAGTATCGGAGTTGTCGTTCTGTGAAGTCCAGGACCGCTACCTCGCAGTGGATGGCCAGCTGAATCCCGTCCTCGCAGGCACGGCGGTTCCCCAGGATTATGACCTCCGACTCCTCAACGGCAATGACGCAGTTCTGCCATGCGCAACGCCGGGGTGGCGATACGCACTGTTCACCGTTAGCGAGGGCGAACTGAACGGATGCTTGGTACTGTCCGCCACCGAACCTCCGGACGGTCCGCAGCTGACACAGCTCCGAAAGATTGCGGGGATGGCCACCAGGACTGGCGCCACGGTTTCCCCCGCCGAATCCCGGGATGACGCAATGGGTCAGACGAGCCACAATGTGGACCTCGACCAACATCTGCTGTCCCTCTCGGCGCGAGTCCTTGAGCTGGAAGAACAAGACCGTATCCGGGATGCTTTGGACCAAGGTGCGACCCGCGACCTCGGGCAAAATGACACCAGGGAGGGATTCCTGGCGGAGGTCCTTTCACGGCTGACAGGGCGTCCCATCTATATTGAAGACGCATTCGGGAAGATCGCTGCGGAAGCGGGGATCGGGTCGACGTACCCCTACCCCAAGCTGACCGCGGCGGCCAGGTCGCGCACGGCCCAACTCTGGATGTCCTCTGGCTCACCAGTCCGCGAACCCCGAAGGCTCGTCGCCGTTGCTCTGTCGCACAGTGAGGTTCTGGGAGCTGTTTGCATGTTGGAAACCGAGCTGCCGATCACAGCTGCCAACGTCTTCGCCTTGAAGTATGCCACGCGGCTCTTGGAAGCAGAGTTGTCGCACCGCCGCGCCCTTGCCCTGCTGGAACTAAAGCTGGGGCGGGACCTCGTGGACGAACTCGTATCCGGGATGGAACCCACCAACGCAGGCGTTCGTACCGCGGCATTGGGCTATGACATCAAGGGTCCGCAACACGTCATCGTTACTGTGTGGGAACCGCCGCGAACTGACGATACGGTCGTGGTCGCACTGCGCCGCACGCTCCAGGAACTCCATTCATCCGCACTGGTATCACGGCGCTCGGACATGGTAATTGCTGTAGTACAAGGAGACCCGTTGGGTGCGGAGGTCTTTTCAGTCCTGGCCAAAACCCTGCGAAGTGCCACCGGCTCCATGGGCATCGGCGGTCCATGCCTGGATGTCGGCCACATTCCGCGTTCCTTTTCGGAAGCCTTGCACGCGTTGCATATTCGATCCTCTTCAATTGATTGCTACGGCCTCACCCGCTTTGATCAACTGGGGATCTACCGGATCCTGGACACAGCCGGGAGCGAACCGGACCTGGGGGGCTACGTCGACGAGTGGCTTGGCACGCTCCAGCGTTCCGACGACAGCCGGGGGTCTGACCTGGTTCAAACCTTGGCCCAATACCTTGACCACGGCGGCAACTACGACAGTACAGCCGAAAGTCTGGCCATCCATCGAAGCACCCTGCGCTACCGCTTGAACTCCATTCGGCAGGTCACCGGCTTCGACCTTGCCGATCCCGAGACCCGCCTGAACCTGCACGTCGCGACGCGAGCATGGCGCCTGCGTCCGCACGGCGACCCGTTTCACATCCCCTAGCCACGTTGTGATCGTGCAGAGCGACCGTGAGCATGCCCACAAAGTCAAACAAGGATAAGCGGTATCCAGGGTGACGGTGACACTCATTTGGTAACGACACTGAACCAAGGGAGGCAAAGGCGTGCCGGACCATTCGGGTGATGCTAACCCCAAAATCGCACGTACGCTGGGCGTCCTCGCCGAACCGGAGGTCACTGCTGAGTTCGCCGAGCGCAATGGGCGCGAAGTGCGCGATCTGCTCAACCTTGCCGATGAGCGCCATGTCTGGTCCGTGGTCGTCGAATACCAGGACTTTACTGCCGGCAATGGGTTGGCGCCCATGCTGAACTCCTTAGCCAAGCACCGCAGTCTCCGCGCCTGGGATGTCATGGTCTGCCTAACCGATCTTCCGATTCGTCTGGATGGCCGGACTGTCGTAGCGGAAGTAGCGCTTGAAGAACAAATTTCCTTGGTTTCCTTGCCTGCCCTCGGCGCCGTCAACATCGACCGCCGGGTCCGCACTGCCGTCGTCGATCTCAGCTGGGCAATGCACCGCCCCTTCGATCCCGAGGATAACGTCGTGGAGTTCGGTCCACCTTCCTTCCACGAATCCAGGCACATTCAGACCACCGTTCCCGACCAAGGGCCGATTGGGTTCCGCTACGTCTCCGCAACCCGCCTCGGCCGGGGACGGTTGCTGGCGGGCATGCTGCGGGCGAACCGCCCTTGGCGACTCGTCTTTGGACTGAGAAGCGCAATGGCCGCCGCGATCGCTACGGGCGCCTTTGCACTTGTCACGGACACCATTTGGCAGCTCGCTGACCTCCTCGGGGCACCAAGGCTGACTTTGCTGATGGCGCTTTCCATCAGTTCAATGGTGTTCTGGATCATCGCCCAGCACGACTTGTGGGAAGGATCCAAACGCAACGATGCCCTCGAACGATACAAGGCTTCCTTGTACAACATCTCGACCGTGTGGTCACTGGCAATCGGCGTCGTGATCAGCTATACCCTCTTGTTCGTCGCCGTGCTGCTGGCCGCAGCGTTCACCATCGACAATGCCCTGTTGGCGTTGACCCTGCAACATCCAGTAACTGTGTGGGACTTTGCTGAAGTCGCATGGATGACCACCTCTGCGGCGCTTATCGGTGGAGCGTTGGGCTCGGGGTTCGAGTCAAAGGACGACATCCTTCGAGCCGCGTACGGTCAGCGGGAACGCCATCGTCGCCAGTCGGTCGACGACGGCGAATGAGCCCGTCATGCCGGAGACTGCTATTTCGCACTGAGTCATGCCCGCTAAGACCGGCGATGCAGTGGCCCTGACTTGTCACCCGTTGGCTCAAAGGAAGCACCAACGCAAGCGACTTCACCTGGACCTCAGCAAAGTGGCCACTTCCGCGCGAGTAGTCCGACCGTCCGCGGATGCATCTGTTGACCAGCCGCAGGTAGTATTTACTGTCGGTCAGCCACCCCCACAACATGATTACTCACTGTCGCAGGGACGCGTCGCGTTGAATCCAGTTCCAGCCAGAAAGTCCCACCCCATGGAAAACACACCTCTCGACGATTCGGCTGGCGGCCCGGATGTGTCACCTCATGACCAACTACGACGCTACGCCGTTCCGGTTGGGCTCACTCCCGAGGAAAAGTTCGAACACTGGCGGAGTTGGTACGGCAGTGCAATCGACGCTCCCGTTCGGTTGGAGAAGACCGGCAAACTGGTGGGGACGAGTTTCAATCCCACCGCAGTAAGTCTTGACGGTCCCGGCTTCAGCCTCGTTGACGTCACAAATGAACCCGCCAATTGCTTCTGGAACGGGCAGACATTGCCCAGCGACTGGCTTATATATTTCAGGACTGCATGCAACAAGTTCAGCTTCTCGGGACGCTCGGAGTCCGTCTCTCCCGGAACAGTCAGGTTCTTTGATCTTTCTTTGCCAGGCAACTTCCATGCACCAGCCGGATTCAGCGCCGTACGCGTCCACTTCGATCCGGACCTGCTGGGCTTGGATGAGAAAGCGATGAAACGGCTGAAAGGGCTGGCAGACATCAGGGAAAATCCCATACTGCGTGGGCTGATTCTTCCTGCCTTGTCGGGCTGGCAGGGCTCGGTCATTGCGAAGGAGATTCAGCATCTCCAACCGGTCGTCCGATCGATGATGCTGGCTCTGGTCAGCTCCTTGCTCGAGGCCCGGGCCGATCCCGACGATCTCAGGCTGGCCCGCATCGCATCGATCAAGAAATTCGTGCGCAAGAACTTCAGAAATCCTGCGCTCACTGTTGACGAGGTCGTGGCATATTCTTTTCTCTCGCGCCGAGCGCTCTACTATCTTTTCGACGACGAAAGCCTTCAGGTCAGCGGACACATCCGCGCCCTCCGAACCTTGGAAGCCATTGAGCTCCTCGCCGAAGCAACTGCCTGGAGACGTTCCCTGACCGACATCGCCGGCGCCAGCGGGTTCACAAGCCTCCCCGCCATGCGGCGCGCCGTCAAGGAATTCACTGGCCTCTCGCTAAGGGATGCGCAGGAGAGCCCTGTGCTCCTGCGAACTCGAGCCGACGAATTAAGAAAACAGACCGAGCTGTGAACCGTCGGGCTGAAGCTTGCCCTGCATGAAATCGCCAGACCGCATTGTGTCAGAGTGATAAGCCCGGAGACTCGGCGTCGGATTCGGAGGGGCACCGGAGCCGGTGGACATCAATGTACTCGCCGACGGTCGCGGCCCCTTACTCCCAAGGATCAGCCCTGGATATGGTGACGATCGTCAATCCCACATGTTGGCGACCCGTTCTGCAACCGCGACCAGTCCGCGGGAAGTACGGATGGTCGTCCCAACAGGTACCCCTGCCCGGTGTCCACCCCCAGCTCAGCGAGCGTAGCCAGTTCCGAACTGGTTTCGATCCCCTCGGCGACCAGCCCCGCCCCAACGTGTGAAGCGAAACTGAGCATCGCCGCGAACAGAGCTTTCTGGCCGGGGTTGTCATCGATTCCTGCGACAATCGACCGGTCAAGTTTGATGAGCTCCGGGCTGAGCCTCAGGATGTGTCGCATGGATGAGAACCCGGCTCCGACGTCATCAATAGCTATTCGTACCCCGGCGCTTCTCAGTGGGGCTAGTGCCGCCGTGAGACGGGCGTAGTCAGCCACGGGTGAGCGCTCCGTCAGCTCAACGACGATTCGTTCGGGCCTGAGACCTGATTTCCCCACGATCCCACTTAGCCTCAGGTCAAGGCACGCAGATGGGGAAAGATTGACGGCCACGTAGACGTGGGCAGGAAGACGCGCTGCGGCGGTCAGTGCTGTTTCCAGGGCAAGGAACTCGACTTCGAGGCCGCGACCGATGGACTCTGCGTCTGCGAACCACTGATCCGGAGGCCTGAAGGGAGGGTCCATGAACCGCGTGAGCGCTTCGGCGCCGACGATCTCGCCCGTCCCCAAATGACATATCGGCTGGAACACGGTAATCAGTGACCGGGTCGCAAACAAGGATTCGACGCGTGCAGCGACGTCCTGGTCCCCGTGCTTCGGCGCACGAGGGGCCTCCGCGGTCTTGAGCTCCGTGAGGCCGGAGGTGTGTGACACTTCGATGAGCCCACCATGTCGTGTCCGTATGAGTTGCCACGTGCCATGAACAGCGGCCGGAAAAAGCAGGATCGAGATGAGGGCACAAACCCTGGCATGCGCCTCCAGGTCGGCCCACGGCTCGAGTCCGAGAGAAAGGGGCAGGAGTACCGACAACGTCGATAGCACCGCGCCCAACTGCAGGGATAGCAACCATCGAGCCCACACACTTGCAGGAGGGCGGACGCCGTCAGTCAACCCTGGAGACATAGGCATCAGACGCCGACGGAGAGATGCTCCGAAGAACGCTCTAAGCCGCTCCATCAGTCGTGGCAGTGTAGTCATCGAGCGCATCGTGTGTCCACTGCATGAGGGGCGATCGATGGCGCTTCAGACGAAATCCGCATTCTCTGCGGACCCGCTTCCAAGCCATCTTCTCGGCGGAAATGAGGACGTAGGGCAATCACCTGTGGCCGACAGCCCACTCTGCGCAACGTCGGCACGGTGTCGACGGTCACCATGGGGGCCTCCTGTTCCTGTGGCCGTTGCATCCAGTCTCTTCACGGCCTCATTCCCCGAAAAGGAAGCCATCAGCGCAGCAATGAGAGCCGACCGGTTTCAAATCCTACGGATGATGCCAGCCCGCCGTGGGCGGCAAGCGCTCCAATGCGTGCACCCTTTGATTCGTGACCGATCAATTCGTGCTGAATCCTGTCCACGCCCGACATTGGCGACAGCTTGCTGCCTTGGACCAGGGCTGGTTCCGATTGCCGCCGACAAAGTGGACGCGTGAGAAAAGGCACATGCGCTCGTTCGTAACTCTGCGACAGGCCTGAGCAACTGAGCGTCGGCTGGCGTTAACCAGGAAATCACGACGGCGGCGGGCCGGCCCGCCTGGGCAACCCACCGCCGTCGAACCTAACAGCGTTCTATTGGAAGTGCTATGAAGCTGATCCTGCTGCCGGGAAACGCTCCCACGCCCGGTGTGCAGAGAGCAATTCCCCAACCACCGGAATCACCGCATCCGGACCTTCACCACTGATGATTCCGGGGGCATCTTGAGGGACGCCGGCCGCGTCCAGAACTGCGGCACCTGGACCCCAAGCACCAATGGCTTTGCCATGACGGAAGGCTTCAGCGACCATAAGAACCACGCGCGGATCAAGGGTTGCCCCCGGTTCACCCGCTTTTGCGTCGCGGCCCGACATGGCATCGGGTGCTGGAGTGCCTCCGCCAGCCACAATGACTGCGTCGAATTCGGTGGAGCGCGCAGTGAGATAGCTCCTTTGAACAGTCACTGCGGCTCCCTCTCCCGCCTCAATAACGCCCCCGGACGGTGCAATGACCAGCGGGACCATGCCTGCCGCGTCAAGCTCCTCGCGTGCTGCCGCCACCAAGGACAGGTCGCTTTCACTGTCCGCGACGATGCCAACGACGCGGCCAGCAACAGGCCATTTCCCACCAATCTGGGACACAGCAGGGCTGGGCTCCACGTCCGGTGTGTCAACGGTGGCCGTAGGAGCGGGCATCCCGAGGCCCTTGGCGACGGCAGCGCAAAGTCCGGCGTCAATATTGGCCAGCGCCATGAGTTGCCGTTCCCGGATCGCCGCTTCATAGCACTTGCCAAGCTCAAATGTGTAGGCCTGAATCACATGGTCCTGCTCTACGGGAGTCAAGCTGCGGAAGAACAGCCGGGCTTGGCTGAAGTGGTCATCGAAGGACGCCGGGTTCCTCCGTTCCTTGATTCCTGCTGCAATTTCCTCAGGAACATCCACAAATGCACCCACGTCCTGCCCGGCCATGAAGGGGCAGCCACCATCAAGGGAATTCGGATGGTAAGGGGCCACTCCCCCATGCACGGCAGTCTGGTGCATCCCGTCCCGCAGCATGTCGTTGACCGGGGCGTGGGGACGATTGATGGGAATCTGGGCGAAGTTCGGTCCACCGAGCCGGGAAATCTGCGTGTCGAGGTAGGAGAACAACCGGACCTGCAGCAAAGGATCATTAGTAACATCGATGCCTGGGACGAGGTGTCCAGGGTGGAAAGCTACCTGCTCGGTCTCGGCAAAGTAGTTGGTCGGGTTGGCGTTCAGCGTCATCAGTCCGATTGGCTGAACCGGCGCCAGTTCCTCAGGGATGAACTTGGTGGGATCCAGAAGGTCGATTCCTTCGAACATTTGATCTTCAGTGTCCGGGAATGTCTGGATGCCAAGCTCCCACTCCGGGTACGCACCTGATTCGATCGCATCGGCCAGATCACGACGGTGGAAATCGGGATCCATGCCGTTAATAATCTGGGCCTCTTCCCACACCAGTGAGTGGACACCCAACTTTGGCTTCCAGTGGAATTTCACCAGAGTGGTCTTACCTGCAGCATCCACCAACCGGAAGGTGTGGACGCCGAATCCTTCCATGGTCCGGTAGGAACGGGGAATTCCGCGGTCGGACATATTCCACATCGTGTGGGCTTGCGCTTCGGTATGCAACGAAACGAAATCCCAAAATGTGTCGTGCGCACTCTGAGCCTGCGGGATTTCCCTGTCAGGGTGCGGCTTTCCCGCGTGGATGAGGTCCGGGAACTTGATGCCGTCCTGAATGAAGAAGACAGGGATGTTGTTTCCTACCAGGTCGTAGGTGCCCTCGTCCGTGTAGAACTTCGTGGAGAAGCCACGGGTGTCACGGACTGCATCAGCGGACCCCCTGGATCCCAAAACAGTGGAAAACCTCACGAATACCGGGGTTTCCACATCCGGAGCCAGGAACCCTGCTTTGGTGATTTTTGAAGCCGTGCCGTAGGAGCGAAAGGTTCCGTGCGCCCCGGCTCCTCTGGCGTGGACCACGCGTTCGGGAATTCTCTCGTGGTCAAAGTGCGTGATCTTCTCACGCAAGTGATGATCCTGCAGCAGAATGGGGCCCCGCGGCCCGGCCTTCAAGGAATGGTCTGTATCTCCGATCCTCAGACCTTGGGCCGTTGTCAGGTACTGGCCGGACTGGGCACGTGAGTTTGCGGGTGCGCCGGTGGGGCTCCCCGTGGGTGACACGGCCTCCGGCCCCTGCTGATCAGGCTTCGGCGGCAACGGCTCACGCGACGCTGTGGGCTCTTCTACGGCGGGCTGCTCAATCGACGGAGCCCCTGGAATCTTAATGTTGTCCTCAACTGGCACTGCGCGTTCTCCTCGATGTTGATCGGCAAATCGATTACTGCACTCAACCAAAAAGGTAAGCTTCCTTAGTACCCTAGGGGTCGGGAATCCCGCTTGCAACGTAAGTGTGGCCAAGTATCGCGACTACGGCTGGATATGGATGGTGGAATGCGTCAGGCTTGCAGCCGCCGAGAATGATTTCTTCTCCAGCCGATGGCGGTCTTCAACCACCTGGAAGGGTTTGGGCAAGGAGAAGTCGATTCGTCGAACTGGAGGGCAAACCAAGCACACGTACCTTGCTCCTGCTCAACGACGGAACATGCGGAGCGGAGGAAATCCGCGACGTCCTTCTCCTTGCCGTGTTTGGCCCTCAGGATCACCGACAATGCAACCTCAATCACGCTCCAGCACCCGGCCCGATCCCGAAGCTTCAAGTCAGCAACATGGTCTGGAATGCCCGCGGATCCGCGACATTCGGCTTGCTGCTGAAAGACGTTCTAACTGTCCGTTGCATCTGGGTTCCGGCGGGGACTGTGGTTCGTTTCGTAGTTTTGAAATACCTCTGAGGTTGTCAGGCCCGAGTGACCAAACTTCCCGCGAAGGACGTCGGCCAGGTCATCAAGGGCGGCATGCATCATCCGGCCGGCGAAGCGCAGGTCAGGGTTGGTTTGTTTCTGGGCTTCTGCGGCTACTTGTTGTGCATAAGTGATGGTGGCCGGCAGCGATCCCCGCTTCTGGGCTTCGTGAAAGTAGTACGTTTCGTTGAAGGCCAGCAGGTCCATGCTGACCGTGGCTACACTTCTGGCAAAAGATTCGAGCAGTGCAGCAGCATGTCCGGGTTCCAACGCGGATATCCCCTCCGAGCCGATTGCCGTTCGAAACAGATTCAGTTCGTGGGCAAGGGCCCGGCGACGGCTCAGTGCAGGATATGTTTGCAGAATCCAGGAGACCGTGGCGGTGAGCAGTCCAAAACCAGTCACTGCCTGGGCTGCCGTGACCAGGCGAAGCAAGGGCGCCGCTGGAACTATCTCTCCGTAGCCGACGGTAGACAGGCTGACCATCGAAATGTACAGGGCCTCTGTGATGTCTCCGCGGTCGGGGACGCCGTCTGCATAGACGAACCCGTCCGGCAGGTGTGGAAGATACACCAAGGCCCACCCGCTGACGGACAAGGACACCCATGCTCCGATCACTGCCGCCATTGCAACGGGGGCTGCTACAGGTGCTGAGCGGTCGTGGACCCGTCGGGACAACAACCACAATGCGCGCATAATCAGCTTGCATACTGGCCCCGCACCGTGAGGGTAGAGGAGTGTATGAAATACGTCGACGGCCATCAACAGGATCAGCGCCACACCGATGACTGTCAGCACAATATCTGAGAAGTCCATGGTCCACCTTACGGTCAGAGCTTGGGCATCGGTGGTCCAGCTATTTCGCTCTGCGGGATCTCAAGGTCGGGCTCGAGCTCAAACGCAAATTTGTGGCCGGTGACCTACGGCGGAAGTGGCCCTACTCGTGATCAGCATTGTGGACCGCTGAACCGATTCAGACACCGGCTTGGGGCTTCCGCCCACGTCTGCACGGTCGTAAGCTGTGCAATGGAGAGCCGGGAAGCCTGGTCGGCCCGTGGGGCATGTTGCCCGCGGAACGCCGTGGCGACCGCCTCGGTTGTTTTGGTGGACCGAGGAAGCGGTACGGCTATGACAACAACATCTACCCCTGTCATTGACACAAGGTCGCTCACCAAAAGATTCGGAATGACGGCCGCGCTTAACCGCTTGGACCTGTCTGTGCTACCGGGTGAGGTCCACGGATTCCTGGGCCCCAACGGGGCAGGGAAGTCCACTACCCTCCGCATCCTCTTGGGACTGATCCGGCCAACATCGGGCACGGCCCGAGTGTTCGGCATTGACCCGTGGACAGAACCTGCCCGTGCGCACCAGAACGTGGCATATGTGCCCGGTGATGTGACGCTCTGGCCCAACCTGACCGGCGGTGAAGTCATTGACCTTCTTACTGGCCTGCGCGGGGGCGCAGACGAAGGTTTGCGACGCCGGCTCATTGACGAGTTCGACTTCGATCCCCGCAAGAAGGCACGGACCTATTCCAAAGGCAACCGGCAGAAGGCGGCCCTGATAGCGGCTTTTTCCCGCCCTGCCATGCTCTACCTACTGGACGAACCAAGCTCTGGTCTGGATCCTGTGATGGACGCAGTGTTTCGCAGCCACGTCCGCAGAGTCACGACCGACGGTGCCAGTGTGCTGCTGTCCAGCCACATACTTGCCGAGGTGGAACAGCTGTGCGACAGGGTGACAATTATTCGCGCGGGGGCTGCCGTGGAATCGGGGACGCTGACCGAGCTTCGGCACCTCACCCGCACTCGCTTCCGTGTCTCGATGTCAGCGACACTTGAGAACCTGTCCAGTTGGCGGGGCATTCACGATCTCCGCGCTGAGGGTAATGTCATGGAATTCGACGTGGATGCAGCCGACCTGGGCGACGTCCTGAAGTCTTTGGCGACAGCAGGCGTCACGGGCATCACTGCTGCACCGCCATCCTTGGAGGAGCTGTTCATGCGCCACTACGGCGGGCAGGCCGACGGGTATCCCAGCCAGCCGAGCCAGGTGTTGTGATGCCAGCTGTTCTCCGCCTGGCGCTGCTCCAAGCGCGTCAGGACCGCGGAACGTTGGCGGGCTGGATCCTAGGCATCGCTGTGCTGGGCTATTCGGCCGCCATCGCCGTTACCACCCAGTTCGGCGGGGACAACGAGAGAGCTGCTCTCATTTCAGTGGCTGCGTCCAGCCCGGCCTTCCTCTTCCTACGGGGGTTGCCCGACGGCATCAGCTCCGGGGCTGTCACCTTTTTCCAAGGATATTCGTTCACAGCAGTGATGGCCGGGCTGATGAGCGCTTCGCTGATGATCCGGCACACCCGCGCGGATGAGGATCAAGGCCGGGCCGAGCTGGTTGGCTCCGCCCAAGTCACCAGGATTACATCCCTATACTCAACCCTGCTGCTCGGCACCTGCGCAAACGTCATCCTTGCCGGTGTCGTGGCCACCGGATTCATCATGGCCGGCCTCCCGCTAAGGGGATCGCTCTTGGCAGGGGTGGCCGTTGGCGCGGTGGGCCTATTCTTCGTGGCGACGGCCGCACTGATAGCACAGGTCATGCCATCGGCACGGAGTGCCAACGGGACAACTGTGGCGCTGGTGGGCGGCGCCTACCTGCTGAGGGGTACCGGAGACGCGCTTGGATCAGCCGACCTGTCACTGATGCATGTCGCGGCCGCCTGGCCCTCCTTGCTCTCACCCATCGGCTGGGGCCAGCGCATCCGGCCCTTTACCGAGATGGACACGCAACCAGTGCTGGTGATTGGAGCCGTCGCCCTGGTGCTGGCAGGAGTCGCCGTAGCGCTCCGTAATGGCAGAGACCTGGGCGCCAGCTACATCCCCGCGCATGAAATGGGCGCGCCTCGGGCGGGAGCGGGCATGGCGTCAATGCTGGGCCTGGCATGGCGGTTGCAGAGGGGAAGTACTGCCGGCTGGTCCATCACCGCCGTCGCGCTGGGAGCCGTGGCGGGCGGTTTGGGCCCGGTGGTCCGCGACGCATTGGAAGGAAACCCCTCCGTGGCGGAGCTTATGAACCGCATTGTTCCCGGAGACGCCGACATGGTTGACCTGTTCACTACCGCCATGTTGGGCATTGCCGGGGTCCTGGCAGCTGCCGCCGGGGTTGAGGCAGTGCTACGGCTACGGGCGGAAGAGGCAGAAGGCCGCGCCGAGCTGCTCCTGTCCGTGCCGGCGTCACGCTTCCGCTGGCTGGGCGGCGGTCTCGCCGTCGCAGTCATGACAACGATGGTTGTTGGCGTTGCAGCCGGAGCCTCGGCCGCCGTCGTGCTTGCCTGGGGGCAAGCAGGGGGCAGCAGTCCCGGAACGGTTTTTGCCGCCGCTGTGGCACACATCCCGGCAGCACTTGTCTTCCCTGCCATGACGGCTCTGGTGTTTGCCCTGGCACCGCGATGGAGCAGCCCTGTCGGCTGGAGCACCCTGGCCGTAGCGCTGGTGCTGGGCCAGTTCGGTGAACTCCTTGGACTTCCCGGTTGGCTGCAGGATCTCAGTCCTTTCCATCATTCCTCGGCGATGCCGGTGGAGCCGCTAAACTTCCAAGGGGCCGTGGCCATGACTGCCGTTGCCGCAGTCGTTGCTGGGATGGCGGCCTACCTGTTCCGGCGCCGCGACCTCACGGCCTAACCCGAGCGACGGGACGGCTCTGTGCTGCGAGCGAGGCCCTTAGCCAGTTGCGCTTCCCCCAGGCGTCGTCCACAATCGCGTTGTCCGGAGCCGACCCCGTGGACCGTCTTGCCGCGTCGGAGCCTCTCGTGTCGTGAGTAGGACTTTGGACTCTGCCCAGGGATGGGTAAGCCTGCGATTCTGCTGTTTGGGTAACGCAGGATTCCGTGGGTCAGAGGCGCGTTTCCTTCACTGGGAAGCTAGGAGCAAGGTCAAATGGAACAACTTATTCCGTGGCTGATATTCTGCATGGCCGTCTTGCTGTTGTGCCTTTTCAGGCCTGGCGCAGCCCGGATCTTCGTCGGAGTCTTCTTCATCATTATGGCCGTGGGCGTCAACACGGTTCTGAGTGTCACCGCTCCGGAGCAGCACCCGAAGAACATGTTGCATGTGTTGCGCCCGTCACAGCGCAGAACGGCCGCCAAGGGAGCGTTGACGTGAGGTCAGCCGGAAACAACCTCGTAGTGGCCCTTGAGAATGTCGGCGACACATCCTGGTGGGCGAGCATCCTCACCACTCTGGGATCCCAGTACGGAAACACCCAGCAAAGGTTCGTGGGCCAAGTCGATGGAAAGGTCCGCTACAAGAGCCCCACATTTCCGGCGGCACGGTCGGTCACCCCCGCCTCACCAGAGGAAGCTTGGGCTCCGGGTATGACCGCCGCACTGGCCGAATTACAGCGGGATCTAATTAGGGACGGCTGGGTACAAGTTTCTCAAACCAGTGCTTCCGGGTGGCCCGTCTACAAGCGCAAATGATCCTTCGTTTGGTCAACTCCGCTCACGATCGGGCTGGCGCCTGACGAGCAGGAGTGCAGATGGAGTAACGGCGTGGTGCTGCCATAGCCGTTTCCGACCAGGGGATTCCTGGCAGTGCAACGATCGGAAGGTCCTGAATCATGAATTTCCCGCTTTCCAGCAAACCCTTTTCACGGGTACTGGTTGTCCTGCTGATCTTCAATGCCGTGTCGTCATTCGGCGGCGCCATCATGGCCATTTTCTTCAACGGAGCTGGCATGCCGCTGGAAGTGCTTGCCGGTTCATGGTTTCAGTCGTTTCTGGTGCTGGGTCTCATTTTGGGAGTCATCCTCGGCGGCACCCACGTACTTGCCGCGTTCGCGTTGCTGAGACGGCGTCGGTGGGCTTTGCTGGCATCCGCGGTTGCCGGCTTCGCGATGCTCATCTGGAATTTCACTGAGCTGGCCATCATCGGATACTCATGGCTGCAAAGCGTGTACTTCGGGTTGGGCATCGTGGAGCTGGTGCTCGTTCTCGCCCTGCTTGGTATCGCCCCGGCAGTAGTTTCACCCTGGCACGCCTCGCTGGAACGACCTGCAAATCAACACATGGCAAGCAGCCGGGAACGCGGGCTGAGCCTGAACCCGCCTCCCGGCCTCGTCCAACGGGACCGGGCGACATGAGTGAAAAGGTGATCAGTGAAGAGCCGGAGACGCAGGGTTTCGACAGACTGCCGGCACTGTGGGTGCGCCTGTCGGCTGCGGCCGCCGTCCTCGCGGCCGCAGGCAGCGTTATCGGGTTACTTGTACCGAACGTGATTTACGGCCGGGAAACACCGGTCCTGTTCAATGCCGGGATCGCTCAAGACCTTGTAAACCTTTTCATCGTCGCACCGCTAATGTTGATTCTCGCTATTCGCGCATCCCGGGGCTCGCTGCGGTCCGGGCTTTGCTTGGTCGGTTTCCTAGCGTTCACCGCCTACAACTACGCGATCTACACATTTTCCGTTCACTTCGGGCCACTGTTCCTGCTCTGGGTAGCCGTACTGGGGCTGTCCGTTTTCGCTGCCGCAGGCAGCCTGGCAGGGCTCCTCCGGCCCGGCTCGGGAGCAGCATCCGTGCGTCAGCACGTGGGCCTGCCCGCTTGGTTCCTTATAGCGCTGGGGGTGATGTTCGCCGTGTTGTGGCTCAGCCAAATCGTTCCGGATCTACTGGCGGGCAGACCATCAACCAGCGCTGCGCTCTGGGACGTTCCGACCGACCCCGTCCACGTTCTTGACCTTGCCCTATACATCCCGGCCATCTGCGCCAGCGGCGTCCTGCTTCTACGCCACCATAGGATCGGCTATGCCTCCGCCCCGGGCTCGCTGATCTTCCTCAGTCTGACCTGCCTGCCGATTCTAGTCATTCCCTTCGTAACACATGCCCGCGGCGAGATAGTTAATTGGACCATCCTCGTGCCAATAGGCCTCCTCGCCGCCGCCACGCTTGCCGTGCTGTGGCGGCTGCTCCAAACCATGAGGCCCCGTTCCGTCGCCGCAGACAATCAGCCCGGGTGACCTTCCAACCGCTTGCGGCGAAACTTCCCGCCACCAGCCCCTTAACCTACAGGGCACCCATAGACTCAGCCTCACCTCCGCCGTCGCTGAAGTTCAGGAGGTCCTATGCGGCTCTCGGACTAAGGCTGGTCACCACCCGTATGGCGAGGAATCCCGTCACCGTCTTCTAAGCCGGAAAGCCGCCGCGGCTGCAGTAGAAGCACCCGTAGCTCCTGCAGCAGTTCCAACTGGTGGTTGTTGATGGCCATCAGCCGATCGATCTCCGTCTTGGCCTGCACGTCTGTGTCGTAGTCGTGCTGGGCCATGGCTGCGGCTATGGCGTCCTGCCTCTTGGCGGCGATGAGCAATATTGCGCCTTGGAGGCCTGCCAACATGGACAGGAAAAGATTCAACAGGATGAACGGGTAAGGGTCCCACGCATCCTCAGCCAGCAGGTATGAATTGACTGCGGCCCAGACCACCATCACCAGGACGAAACATCCAACAAAGATCCAGCTGCCCATGCCGTTGCGGAGGTAGTCGGCTGCCCGCTCTCCCCTGCTTAGACTGGCTTGGTGCTGACCATGCCAAGTACTTTCTCGCTCACTCATGGGCACAGACTATGAACACCGGACCGGCGTTGGAAGCCTACTGCCGTTGCGTCCACACCCAGTCCCTGATTTCGGGAAGGTCTTCGAAGTGCTCGCGGATGTAGCGCGAATGGGCATCCAGCTGGGTCCTGCAGTGTTCCAGGAGTTGGTCCGCCCCCGCAAATTGGCCGCTTGCCCGGCGTAACGCTTCCATCACCAAGTGGTAACGGCTGACCCTATTCAGAACCACCATGTCGAACGGTGTGGTGGTGGTGCCTTGCTCGTTGTAGCCACGGACATGGAACCGCTCGGGATGTGGGCGGCCGTGCAGGAGTTGGTGCAGTGCCCTCGCGTATCCGTGCCAGGCCATCACCACATCCACGTCAGCAGTGAAGAGTTCTTCGAACTTGTCACCATCAAGCCCATGTGGATGCGTCTCTGGAGGTGGCAACACCATGGCATCCATGACGTTGACTACCCGGACGCACAAGTCCGGGACGTACTTCCTAAGCAGCCACGCGGCCGCCAATGTCTCCTGCGTAGGAACATCTCCGGCACATGCAAGGACAATGTCCGGCCCCTTGCCGGCCGGAGATCCGGGCGTTTCACTTCCGGCCCAGTCCCATCTGGCTGCGCCCGCAGCCGCATGCTTCCGGGCCTCTTCGAGCGTCAAGTATTGAGGATGTTCCTGCTTATCGATCACGACCAGATTTACGTAGTCCTTGCTATTGAGCATGTGTTCCGCGGTGACAAGGAGAGTGTTTGCATCGGGAGGGAAGTAGACACGGATGACGGTGCTGGACAGTGATAGAACCGTATCGATGAGTCCAGGGCCTTGATGGCTGAAACCGTTGTGATCGTTACGCCAACAGGTAGAGGTCAACAGGATGTTCAGGCTCGGAACCGGATGGCGCCATGCCAGGTCCCTGGAATGTTGAAGCCATTTGGCGTGCTGAATGGTCATGGAAGCACTCACCATCGCAAACGCCTCATAGCTCGCGAACAAGCCGTGGCGGCCCGTCAGCACGTATCCTTCCAGCCACCCTTGGCACAAGTGTTCGGACAGGACTTCCATCACGCGTCCGCTGGCAGAAACGTGATCGTCGGCAAGCCCGGCATCCTTGTTCGCAGCTGGTTCGAGGAGACACCTGTCGGTCGCTTCAAAGACGGCGCCGAGCCTGTTGCTGTTGGTTTCGTCGGGGCAAAAGAGTCGGAACCTGGGGTCACCGGCCGTATCGACGTAGATATCCCGCAGCATCTCCCCCAGTGGTTTAGTGCTCCCGTACATCACGGCACCACGGGGAACAGCGTCTATGGCATAGCGGCCAAGGTCCGGTATCACAAGATCCCGGCTTCCACCCCCTCGGCTGGCGGGAAGCGCCCCCATGCGTCGGTCGCCGTCCGGGGCCAGCGCAGTCAGCTCAGCGGTGAGCCGTCCGTCTGCGTCAAACAATTCTTCAGGCCGGTAGGAACGCATCCACAATTCAAGTTGTTTTAGGTGGTCGGGGTTTTCCCTGACTGCGGCCAGTGGGACTTGGTGGGAGCGGTGGGTTCCTTCTACGGGCTTTCCGTCCACTGTCACCGGCCCTGTCCATCCTTTAGGGGTACGCAGGATGATGGCCGGCCATCGTGCGGGCCCCGTGACTCCCTCTGTGCGGGCGTGGGACTGGATGGCCCGGATCGATGCGTAGGCTGAATCCAGAGCTGACGCCAGAGCGGGGTGGACAAGGGCGGGATCGTCGCCGGAGACAATCACGGGATCCCAGCCGTGCGCTTCCAGTAGCGACGCAACGGCCGTGTTCGAGCGCCTGCCCAGGACGGTGGGGCCGGAGATCTTATGACCGTTCAGATGAAGGATGGGAAGTACGGCCCCATCCCTGAGCGGGTTGATGAACGAGGGCGCCTTCCAAGAACCTTCGAGTGGACCGGTTTCGGCCTCACCATCACCGACTACGCAGGCTACGATCAGGTCCGGGTTGTCCATGGCCGCGCCTGTGGCATGCATCAGCGAGTAGCCCAGTTCGCCGCCTTCATGGATGGAGCCAGGCGTGGCAGGGCCGACGTGGCTGGCGATGCCTCCCGGCGTCGAAAACTGCCGGATCAGTCTCCGAAGCCCTTTCAGGTCTTTGCCAACAGCGGGGTAAACCTCGGAGTAGCTGCCCTCCAGATAGGTATTGGCAACGACGGCGGGACCTCCGTGGCCGGGACCGGCCACGAACAGGACTTCCGAACCCGTGCGACGGATAAGGCGGTTGAGGTGTGCATAGATCAGGGACAACCCGGGGCTTGTGCCCCAATGACCTAAAAGCCTTGGTTTGATGTGCTCCACTTGCAACGGCTCTCTAAGCAGGGGGTTCTCCTGCAAATAGATCTGGGCAACTGTCAGATAGTTGGCCGCGGACCAATACCGGTGCAGGAGGTCAAAATTCTCGACTTCCGGCTCAGCGTCGATAGCGGTGGCGTTCTCGTCCAGGCTCATGTTGCGATCAACCTTCGTTAGGGGCAGCGAGCAAAGCCGCCGTCGATTCTGCAATGGCGCGTTCTTCGTCGCTGGGCACTACCAGCACGGGAAATGCGGAGTCCTTGGTGCTGATTATGCGGGCGCCTTCCTGGACGGCCATATTGAGGCGCTCATTAAGGCCGAGCGCCAGTGGTCCCAGCCAGGCGACCACCTTGTCCCTGAACAGCGCAGAGTTCTCACCCACGCCGCCGGTGAACACCAGAGCGTCAGGCCGGCCGACCACCATGGAGTAGGCCGCGATGTACTTGGCGAGACGGTAGGCAGCCATGTCCAATGCGAGGATCGCAGCAGGTTCTCCTCGGAGAGCAGCGGCGCCAATCTCACGCATGTCGGCGGTGCCGGCCAGCGCCAACAAGCCCGAGCGGTGATTGAGGATGTCATCAACTTCTTCCGCAGTTGCACCGCCGTGCTGCAGCAACAAGACGATGGAAGGATCCAGATCCCCCGATCGTGTGCCCATGACCAGGCCTTCCAAGGGCGTCATGCCCATGGAGGTGTCCACACTGAGCCCATTTCTGACGGCGGTGACGGAGGCGCCGTTGCCAACATGCGCCACGATCGCATTCAACGACGACACGTCGAGAAACTGTGCTGCGTCACGGCAGGCCATCTCCACCGAGATTCCATGGAAACCGTAGCGCCGCACGGGATAGTCCAGGTAAGCGTCCTCTGGAATGGCGTATCGGGCAGCGAAGACCGGGATGGAGCGATGGAACGCTGTGTCAAAGACGGCCACTTGTGGGAGGCCCGGCCAACATTTGCCAGCGGCGTCAATGCAGGCAACACTGGCCGGGTTATGTAGGGGGGCCAAGGGACTTAGTCCTTCAATGTCCGCTATGACATCCTCCGTGATACGTACCGGGGTGCTGAACCGCTGACCTCCGTGGACTACGCGGTGTCCAATCGCCTCCGGGTGCAAGGATCCGAGGCTCTTAGTGTTCTGGACTATCTCTTCAAAGGCAGCTTGCAAACTGCCGGGTGTGGAGCGTTCTTGCGGTGGCCAGTTAACCTGTCCGGAGGCCAGGATGCCCGCGGCCGGATTCGTAGCTGCTGTGTCTCGCAGGTGGTACTTCAGCGATGAGGACCCGGGGTTCAGCACAAGGACACGCATGTTCTCCTCTCGCTTCTGTTGGCAAGCTACGATCGATGGTTCTGCTGTGGACCCTAACGCACTGCGCCGCTCAGTGGGAGGGCCTTCCGGCCCTTGCGACGGCGGCTCATCCCACCGATAGTGGAGACCACCACCGTTGGCCATTCGAAGGGAACGTCGGTTTTCGTGAAGAAACAGATCCTCGTTGCCCTTGACGGTTCCCGGGCGGGCGGTCATGTGGCCGATTGGGCCGCTGCCCGCGCGGACGCCCTTGGCCTTGGCTTGGACCTGGTCCATGTGGTTCCCGGGAAATGGGCCTACCCTGGGGAGAACGACCAACAGTTGGCGGTAAGCCGCGCTGACGACTTGCTCAACAGCGAAGCGCGACGGCTCGCGGCAGCCTTTCCCACGCTGCGTATTGCCACGAAACGTCTGTCCGGCGAACCTGCCGAAACAATCGCTTCCATGTCACCGGGCTACCTGATGGTGGTGGTGGGCGCCGACCGCGGACCCGGCACGGAGGGGCAAGGATACGGTTCGGTCAGCTTCCAAGTGGCTATGACCAGCGGTTGCGACGTCGCCGTCGTACCGGGGCTTCCACCTGAAAAGCGTTCCGGTGTAGTGGTTGGCGTTGACGGCTCAGCTGAGTCGGTCGAGGCCCTGGATCACGGGGCCAGGGAGGCTCAACGTTTGGATGATGAATTGATCGTTGTCCATGCAGCAGGTTCTGCCGCCCACCTTGCCGAAGGCGGGGATGTCCTCAGCACGGCCGTCCAGCGGATCAACCAAAAGTTCCCGGCCGTCGTCGTGAAGGAAATCCTTGATAAGACCCATGACCCCGGAGAAGCGCTGAAAGCTGCTGCAAGAGAAGCGCAGCTGCTGGTAATGGGCTGCAAAGGGCGTGGAGGTCTGAGCGTACTGCTGGGGTCAGTGGCCCAGCATGTGCTCCTGCATGCGCGGTGCCCCACCATCCTGACCCGGCCCCATCGAGAGGTGCCGGGCGGCAATTACTGAGATCCGTCGTCGTCCCTGTCAGAAGCTTCCCCTTCAGAAGCCGCTGGATCCAGCGGCGGCCACCACTTGGACGGCGGGCTGATAACGAACCGCCGTCCGCTGATTTCCGTGGGCGTTATCCTCACCAAAATGTCCTTTGTGCCGGGCTGCCAAGGTGATAGGCCAGCATCCACCGCTTCCTGGATGTCTTCGGGCTGCGTGACGAATTCCGGCGTCCCCTTGAGGATAACGCTCCATGCGATGGTTCCATACCGGTTGAATCCATCGGCTTCCAGAACTACCACCGCCCCCTCACGAAGAGCATTGTGCTTCGTCCCGGGTCCGGTCCTGAAGAGAAGCGTTCCGAAATTGGGCACGTAGTTCACTGGAAAGATCTCAGGCTCGTCGCCGTTGATGAGGGCGATCCTGCCAATGGACACCGATTGAAGGTATTTCCAGCAGTCGTGGACACTGAGGTCTTTAACGTCTTGGTCCCTCGATGTGTTCTCCATGGGGCCGAGCCTATCCTTCCCGGCAACGCACTTATAGGGCAGAAGGTCCTTCCCTTAACCATGCCCTTCGGCCCTAGACGCACATAGTCCCCTGGTGGAGTCTTTCAACGAACAGGCATCCCGCATTGGAGAAATGATGTCCCTTGGGAGGAAATCCCCTGCGCCGCTGCCCGAAGCGCCAAGCGCCGAGGGACTGAGTTCGCGTGCCGCCAGTGAATTGCTGCAAAGCGCCGGACCAAACGTACTGCCCACCGCCAAGAGGGTCCCCCAATGGCGGAAGCTGCTTGGTGAACTGACACACTTCTTTGCCGTGATGCTGTGGGTTGCAGCGGGGCTCGCCTACGTGGCAGGGATGCCACAACTGGGCATAGCAATCATCATCGTGGTGATCGTCAACGGCGTTTTCGCCCATGTTCAGCAGGAACGCGCCCAACACGCTGCCGAACGGTTGCAGGGGCTGCTTCCCGCGGAAGTCACTGTCCGGCGGGATGGGCGGCTTCAGAACGTGCATGCGAGTGCTTTGGTACCAGGTGATGTTGTGGTCCTGACTGCGGGCGACCGCTTGCCGGCAGACGTGCAGTTCATCTCGGCGTCAGCGTGCAGCGTCGATGAATCCATGCTCACCGGTGAGAGCGAGGCCGTACCCAAAACTGCGACGGCCATAGCGTGGGGCGGCACGTTCCTGGTCAATGGCGAAGCGGAAGGGCTGGTGACCGCCACTGGGGCCAACACCAGGCTGGCGGCCATCGCAGCGCTGACCAGCGGCACCAAATCTCCGCCAACTCCCTTGACAATGGAACTTCGCAGAATAGTTCGGCTGGTGGCCACAGTGGCGCTCGCGGTCGCCGGACTGTTCTTCGTGGTCTCCGTCCTTGTCGGAATTGTGTGGCGTGACTCCTTCCTGTTTGCCATTGGGGTTGCGGTTGCGCTGATCCCCGAGGGACTACTGCCAACGGTTACCTTGTCCCTCGCCATGGGCGCACAGCGGATGGCGTCGAGAAACGCACTCGTCCGCAACCTCGAAGCAGTGGAGACACTTGGCTCGACCACCTTCATTTGCACCGATAAGACCGGAACGCTGACGCAAAACCGGATGAACGCCGTCGAGGTCTTTACGTTGGAAGGGCCGCTGTTTATCAAGGGTGACGGATACGCGCCCGAGGCCCAGGTGGAAGGCCCGGGGCTGCCGGCCGCAATCAGGGTGGCCTGTGCGGCCCGGGCCGCTTCGCAGGGGCGCGCAGTGCTCCACGGCGAAGAATGGGTGGCAAGCGGGGATCCCATGGAAGCAGCGATCGACACTTTGGCACGACGCGTTGTGGGGAGCGCACCAGAGGATCTCCAGCCATCGGTACGGTTTGCCTTCGACGCCGACCGTCGAAGAGAGTCTGTGATTGTGGGCAACACGCTATACCTGAAGGGAGCCCCGGAATCCGTCCTTCCCCTCTGCGGAGTCGAAGCGGCTCAACTGTCCGAAGAAGTAGAAACCATGGCTGCCAAAGGCCTGCGCGTCATTGCCGTCGCCACAAGGGAACTGCCTGGAGCAGCCGGCGGTTGGCACAACCGGCCGGCGGACGAGGCTGAGCGGGACCTCGAGGGAATAGGCCTCATCGGCCTCCATGACCCACCCCGGCCGGACGTCGCCGATGTCATCAAGACTGCCAGGGGTGCGGGAATCCGTATTGCAATGATCACAGGCGACCACCCCTCAACAGCAGCAGCAATTGCACGGGAAATCGGACTGCTGGGGCACCCGGACTTGGTCTTTCAGGGTGCAGACCTCCCCCACGATGAACAGGTCCTCGGGGCTCTCCTGGACCGCGATGGAGTGGTGGTGAGCCGGGTAACCCCCGAACAGAAACTGAGGGTGGCCAAAGCCTTGCAAAGCCGTGGGCACGTTGTGGCCATGACCGGCGACGGCGTCAACGACGGTCCCGCCTTACGTCAAGCTGATATCGGCGTGGCCATGGGACTCAGCGGAACCGATGTAGCCCGTGAGGCCGCAGACCTTGTGCTCCTGGACGACCATTTCGCCACCATCGTCGCCGCAATAGAACAAGGCCGGGCCACCTACTCGAATATTCACCGGTTCCTCACCTATCACCTGACTGACAATGTCGCTGAACTAACGCCCTTCGTGATCTGGGCACTTTCCGGTGGTCAATTCCCTTTGGCCCTCGGCGTCCTCCAGATACTCGCCTTGGACATTGGAACCGATCTGCTTCCCGCCTTGGCCCTCGGGGCGGAACCACCAGGTAAACGCGTGTTGGGCAGGCCTCCCGAAAAGCGACATCTCCTGGATCGACAACTCATGCTGAGGGTGTTTGCGGTGATGGGTCCAACGGAGGCGTTGTTCGCCATGGGCGCCTTTTCTGTGGTTCTCTTCGGCAGCGGTTGGAGTCGTGGGGATCCGTTGGACCCGGACGTCCTGATGAGCGCGTCGGGGTCTGCGTTCACGGCAGTAGTCCTTGGCCAATTGGCAACCGCCTTCGCATGCCGCAGTGCTACAGCTCCTGCGTGGAAGCAGGGATGGTTCACCAACCGTCTCCTGTTGTGGGCTGTAGCGGTGGAACTGGCGGCCTTGGCGCTGTTCCTCTACGCACCTCCCGTGGCGGGGATTCTCGGGCAGGCGCCGCCTCCCCTCTCCGGGTACGCGGTTGCGCTCCTGGCGATACCCGGCGTGCTGGGCGCCGACTGGCTCTACAAACGGCTGCGTGGGTCCGCGCCTCTCCGGTGATCTTGACCGCCAAACCCGTGCCCTTCGGCCCTAGTGAGCGAACGGAAGCGGAGGCATTCTGGGTCCATGAACCCACAAGCCCGGTCGAACCGGATCGTCGTCGGCGTCGATGGCTCGGAATACTCGTCCAACACTCTGCAGATGGCCGGTCGAATAGCATCGGCGCTGGAAGGCGCGCTGGACGTGGTCACTTGTATTGGCATGTCCGACTACTTCCTCGCTTCCCGCTTCGAGCCCGAGCTGACTCGATTCACAACGGAGCTGGAAGACACTGCCATGCGGCTGGTGGACGAGGCGTTGGAACGAGCCTTTGGTGCAGACCGCCCGGAAGACCTGCAAGTCACGGTCAAGTTCGGCGAACCAGCCAAGGTCCTCGTCGAGGAAAGCCGCGGGGCACAACTACTCGTGGTGGGGCGGCGGGGCTCCGGTAGATTCCTTAATCAGCCCATAGGATCCGTCAGCCGGGCTTGCGCAGCCCACGCGCAGTGCCCTGTCCTGGTGGTCACTCAGGACGAAAAGGGCTAGCTCCGCCCCTGCGCTTGGACGGCGGTGATGGCGACAGTGTTGATGATGTCTTCGATCGTGGACCCCCTGGACAGGTCGTTGATGGGTTTGCGAAGCCCCTGAAGAACAGGCCCGACGGCGACAGCACCGGAAGACTGCTCCACGGCCTTATAGGTGTTGTTGCCTGTGTTCAGGTCAGGGAAGATGAAGACGGTTGCTTTTCCCGCGACAGCAGAAGATGGCAACTTTGAACTGGCGATGGCCGCGTCCACAGCGGCGTCGTACTGAATGGGCCCGTCCACAGCAAGGTCCGGCCGGGCAACCGTCACCATGTCCGTGGCACGCCTGACCTTATCCACCGCCGTTCCGGCGCCGGATACGCCAGTTGAATACGACAACATCGCCACCCTTGGCTCGACGCCGAACTGCGCCGCCGTCGCGGCCGATGCGAGCGCGATGTCCGCCAGTTGCCGGTCCGTGGGATCGGGCACCACGGCGCAATCCCCGTACACCAGCACGCGGTCCGGGAAAAGCATGAAGAACACCGAGGACACCAGTCCATTGCCATGCTGGCTCTTCATGAACTCCAGGGCAGGACGGATCGTGTTGGCCGTGGTGTGCGCCGCGCCGGAGACCATTCCGTCGGCCTCCCCCAAGTGGACCATCATGGTGCCAAAGTAGGCACCATCCAGCATGACTTCCTTTGCTCGTTCCAGGATCATGCCCTTGTGGGCGCGTAATCGCTGATATTCCATCGCGAACCGCTCATGTAATGGCGATTGGGTGGGGTCGATGATGGTGATGCCTCCCACCTCGATACCTTCGGCATCGGCCAGCTCCCGGACCGCCGACGGGTCCCCGAGAAGCGTTACTTTGCATACGTCCCGGCGACGGAGAATCTCCGCTGCACGCAACACCCGGCTATCTGTGCCCTCAGCCAGAACGATGCGCTTTTTCTGCTGGCGGGCGCGTTCCACGAGGTCGTTGAGGAAGCGCTGCGGAGTCATGGTGGCCGGACGAGGGAGTGCCAGGCGTTCCAGTAGCTCTGTTTCGTCGATGGAGCGGGCCCAGATGCCCAACGCCGCGGCCACCCTGCGGCTTTCTCCGGCGTGGATCTCGCTGCGGACGTGCGAGACCCGTTGAGCCGTAGTGTAGGTATCCGCTGTTTCAGCGAAGACAGGAAATGGCGCATGTGCCACCAAAGGCAACACGTAGCTGGCAGGGACCAGGCCATCAGTAAGGATGACTCCGGAGGGTGTGGGCAGCTCAGGTGACAAGGCCGCGGCCATGCAAGCCATGACGATGTCAGCGCGATCCCCGGGAACAATCACCAGGTTTCCTGGCTCGAGTAGCCGCAGGAAGTTCTCTACGTTCATCGCCGCCACTTTCATGCTGCCCACGTCCCGGTCCAGCTCTGCGCTGCCCGAGAGCCGTTTGAGCGACAGTGACATGGCCACATCGGCCACGGTGGGTGCCGAGATTTCAGCAACCTCGGGAATCACATAGCTTGGAAGGCTTCCGGTGACTGTCCGAACGGCGCGCCGGGCTGAGTCAATATCTGCTGGCTGGGCACGGTTGACCACGACGGACAATACTGTGCTTTTGGCTGCGGCGAGCTGCCGTGACGCGTCTACTACAGCCTGTGTGATTTCCCTAAGACCCAAGGTTTGGGCCCCGATGACGGCTAGGACCGGCAGGCTGAGATTGTTGGCAAGTTGAGCGTTCAGGTCAAACTCCCTCCCGGCGTCCGGTCCCCTCAGGTCCGAACCATCCACCACAACCACGTCACATTCTTGGGCGATGCGCCCGAACTCCTCGAGTGCCCGGGAAACAATCTCGTCCTCGCGGCCCGCCGCCAGTGCTGCCCGGGCATCGGCTAGAGTCATTCCGCCCCTGCAACGGGATGACTCCATCTTGTACAGCCGCTGAAGCATCCGGAGCAGCGGGTCGTCGTCCGGATCTGTTCCGTTCACGATTGGCCGGTAGAAACCGAAGCGTCCTGTTCTGCGGTGCAGCGCGTCAGCCAGGCCCAGGACCACCAGTGACTTCCCGGCTTCCGGTGCAACGGACATGACATAAACGCCTTGGACCATGGTGTAACCCTCCGGGCAGATCATCCGATGCTTCACAGGTTCCACCCCGTAGGCGCACAACACCAGAGTCGAAGGTCATGATGGCTGCTTTCGCCCTTGGGACCTTGGACTCTGTTGGTGGCGGGGAGCGAGCCATAGGCTCGGGAACATCTAAACCGACGGCGACGTGGCGATTCGCCAACTACCACCATCCCACGCAGGAGACATAGACCATGGAAACCGATGAACGTCCCGGAACCGTCCTATCCGAAGCCGACTCATGGAAGGTCTTGGAACGTAACCAGCATGGTCGTTTGGCTGTCAGCGTTCTGGGCGAGCCGGACATCTACCCACTGAATTTCATCGCCCACAACCAGCGGCTGCTTCTGAGGACAAATCCGGGGACGAAGCTCGCTGAGCTGACCGTCAACGAGAAGGTTGCTTTCGAAGTGGAGGAGATCGTCGACGCCGAAGCCTGGAGTGTGGTCCTTAAGGGAACTGCCAGGGTGATCGAGTCACAATCGGAGATCGACGAAGCGGACAAGCTGCCTTTGAAGCCGTGGATTCCGACGCGCAAATACACCTACGTAGAGATCACTCCTACCCGGGTCCACGGCCGCCACTTTGAACTCGGTAATGAGCCGGAACGGTATTGATGGCGTGGACGGCCGTAGATCCCACTGACGCTGCAGACCGTCCGGGGCTCAAGGCCCTGAGGGCATTGAGAATGGTGGCAAGATCCACCAGCTCCTGCAGCAGCGCCCCGGCGACGGCTGGAATCATGCCAAACGAGGCCATCACCATCAGGCCGAGACTAAGAAGAATCCCGGTCCAAATGCTGGTCCGGGCGATGCGAAGAGTACGCTGCCCGATGCCAACAGCGACGGCGGCTTTGGACAGGTCGTCGACCATAATCACCACGTCCGCTGACTCGCTGGCAGCGGTGGCGCCTTTGGCACCCATGGCGATGCCGACGTCGGCCGCCGCCAGCACAGGGGCGTCATTAACGCCGTCGCCCACCATCATCACGGGCCTGAGTGGAAGTGCGGAGACGGCGGCAACTTTGTCAGCAGGCAGGCATTCGGCCATGACGTTGCTGATGCCCGCCTCCGCCGCGATGTGCCGGGCTGTCGTTGCAGTGTCTCCGGTCAGGAGCATTGTCTCCGAGACCCCGAGCCTCCGAAGTTCCGTGAGTGTGTCCTCCGCATTTGGGCGAAGTGGATCGCTCATGATCAGAGTGCCGGCGAACCTGCCATCCACACCCACGTAAATCCCGAGATGGCCTCCGGGCATCGCCTCCTTCTCGAAACCGCTCACCAGGGAACCGACGTAAGCAGGCTTTCCGACCACTATGTGGTGGCTACCGCAGTCGGCAGTGACACCGTTGGTTGCGTGTTCACTGGCGCTCGTTGCCGTTATAAGTACCAGGCTGCGCGCTCGGGCTGCTGACATGACTGAAGCAGCCAGGACGTGAGTGGAATACTGCTCGGCGGAGGCGGCGAACTGCAGCAGGGCGTCTTCGGACAGATTTGAGGCTGGAGCCACCCGGATTCCGGCCAAGGAGGGGTTGCCTTGGGTGAGGGTCCCGGTCTTGTCGAAGACGGCGGTCTTGACTCTACTGAGTTGCTCAAGCGTCCCCGTGTTTTTGATGATGATGCCGGCATGTGCGGCCCTGCTGGTCCCGGCGAGGAACGCGACAGGTGCTGCTATCAGCAAAGGGCACGGGGTGGCTACCACCAGAACCTCAGCGAACCGTCCTGGATCCTGGCTGAAGAACCACGCAGCGCCGGCCAGCACCAAGGCGACCAGAGTGAACGGCACAGCATATTTGTCGGCAAGCCTTACGGTTGGCGCGCGGCTGGCCGCAGCTTCCTGAACCAAGGCAACTATTTGGCTGTACTGTGACTCCGCTGCGGTGGCCATGGCCTTCATCCGCACGGCATCTGCCCCGTTGACAGTGCCGCTGAGGAGCAAGTCGCCCTTGGTTCGCTCAGCAGGCAGGCTTTCGCCTGTCAGCGCGGACTCGTCAAAGATTCCGACGTCGGACAGCAAGGTTCCATCCACCGGAACCAACTCTGACGGTCTGACCAGCAGCACGTCTCCCGGAACCACAGCATCCACCAGGATATCTTCCACGGGCATGCCGGGCCGTTCCCGGTGCGCGTTCCGTGGGGACCGATCAAGCAGTGCACGGAGCTCCTTGGTGGCGCGGCCTTGGGCATACTGTTCCAGCGCTTCGCCGCCTGTCAGCATCAGCACCACGATCAGGGATGCCAGGTATTCCCCCACCGCAACAGTTGAGCATATGGCCATCACGGCCAGGAGGTCTATGCCCCATCGTCCGTGGAGGAGCCCCTTGATCATGGTGCCTGCCCGGTAGAGGGCAACGCTGAGGGCAAAGATACTCGCCAGCCCTTGGGCTGCTTGTATTAGTCCGATGACTGTCAGGACCGCGACGGTGCCAAGCGCCACCACGGTTGCTGTCACTAATGGAAAGCGCAAGGCCGAGTGCAGCAGACGTTGTGTCATGTCCGCTGGTCAGTCATGAGGGTTTCGGCTGAGAACCACCTTCAGGGCACCTGTTTCCGCCGCTCGCAAGAACGTGTCATAGGCATCCATGATCTGTTCCAGCCCGAAATGATGCGTAGCGAACTTATCCGCCGGGAGCTTGTGTTGGGCTACCAAGCGAAGCAGCATCGGGGTGGTGTTGGTGTTGACCAGTCCCATGCTGATGTTGATGTTTTGAATCCACAGGTCCTGGAGGGGCAGTTGGACGGGTTTTCCGTGGACCCCGATGTTGGCTACGTACCCGCCAGGGCGGACCAAGCGCAGGGCCATGTCAAAAGTCTCCGGTAGTCCGACGGCTTCCATGGCCACGTCCACCCCGGCACCATCAGTCACGGCGAGGACATCCGCAATCCATTCGGGGTTGCTGGGATTGACCGTGTGTGTGGCTCCGAATTCGCGGGACTTGGCGAGACGGCCCTCGTCTGGATCTATGGCCACCACGGTGGCTGCACCGTGGAGTCCGGCTGTTGCCGTGGCCGCCAGGCCAATTGGCCCAGCCCCCACGATGGCCACGACGTCACCCGGGGCCACGTGCCCGGCCTGGACTCCGATTTCGAAGGCCGTGGGCAGTATGTCGGAGAGCATCACGGCTTCGTCGTCGGTCACGCCGTGGGGCAGTTTGTGCAGGGAGTTCTCGGCATAGGGAACCCGCACGGATTCGGCCTGGGTACCGTCGATGAGGTGGCCGAAGATCCAGCCGGTTCCGGCTTGTCCTTCTTCACCGAGGCAGTGCGAAAACAGGCCCTTCCTGCAATTGCCGCAATGCCCACATGACTTGATACAGGAGATGATCACTCTGTCCCCCCGGCGGAGTGAACTAACCGAACTGCCGACATCGGTGACGGTCCCCACCCCTTCGTGCCCGAGGATGCGTCCTGGCTGGACCGCAGGGACGTCTCCTTTGAGGATGTGCAGATCCGTACCGCAAATGGTGGTGGTGTCGATGCGCACAAGTGCGTCGGTGGGGTGCAGGATGACGGGGTCCGGAACGTCGGTCCAGGACTTTTCGCCGGGGCCGCCGTAGACGAGTGCCTTCATTGTGTTGTTCCGTCCTTGTTGTGCTTGGCTGAAACACCGGGCGTGGGTGCTAGTGGAAGTCGTCCAGGCGGGCGTCGTTCAAGGGGGTCCCCCAAAGGTCTGGCCTGGTGGTTGTGAACCGGCGCCCCGTAACGGCATGCGGAGTCAGCCTCAGGTAGCAGTCCTTGGTGCCTGGTTGCCAGGGATCCAGTCCCAGAGCGTCGACGTCGGATCTTTCCTGCCGGTCGAGTATCAGGTGCGTTTGCCCTCGGACAACCACGCTCCACGCCTTTCCGCTGAGAGTCCGGTAGCCATCACTTTCCAAGGCGCAGGGGGTTGTCAGTGTGCTCCAAAACTTGGTGCCCGCCCCGGTTCGGAACACGATGCTGTCACCGTCCAGCACATAGTTCACTGGAAAGATATCGGGATGTCCGTCCACCAGGACGGCCAGGCGGCCAACGTTGGTCTGCGCCAACAGGTCCCAGCATTCGTCCGGGGCAAGACGTTCGACGGCGGCACTTGTCTTTGTTTTCATTCCAAACCCGCCCGGGTGGCGTCGTCGAGCGGACTCCACCACGTCAGCGGCGGGGTCACTTTGAAGCGGCGCCCGGTCAACGAGGTAGGAACGATCCGGACAAAATGATCCTTCCGCCCGGCCTGCCACGGGAAGAGCAGCAGACCGACAGTGTCGAGTACTTCCTGGGTCAGCTTGATGCTCTCTGCTTTTCCCTTGACCACCACGCTCCAGGCGACGCCCGACTGCGGGTCTACTCCGTCAGCTTCCAGCGCTACCGGTGTGGAACTGAGTGCGGCGTGGAGCTTACTCCCCTCGCCGGTGCGGAAGACAAGCGTGCCGTGGTCTGCTTTGTAGTTAATGGGAAAGATGTCGGGATGGTCCTGCGCCCAGACTGCGAGGCGGCCCACCGAGACACTGCGCAGCAGCTCCCAACACTGTTTGTTGTCCAGGATTTCAGCTTCCGGAACCGTGGGTTTGTTCGTCATGGTTTGACCGTAGGTCCAGGGGCGCCCGGACAACAGGGCACAAAGGCCCACATGCACAATGTCCATGGCTGCCGCGCGGGCGCCAGAGTAGTCTGGCAACAGGGCGCCGTTCGGTCCCACAGGAATTCCGGCCTTCTTCGAAAGGAACTGGTGAACGACTCAGAAGCACCTGAGCCCCAGCCCAACGTTGTGCCGCGGATCCGGATTGAGGACCTCCTGAAGGACTTCGTAGGCCGCGCTGGCGAGCTTCTCCAGGCGCAGGAAAGAACGCGGGGTTTGCTCGAAGCGGTTGTGGCAGTGGCAGAAGACCTGAGCCTCGAAGCGGTGCTGGACCGCGTGGTGACCTCGGCATGTCGGCTGCTTCAGGCGCGCTATGGTGCCTTGGGTGTCATCGGGGAGGACAACGCTCTCAGTCATTTCATTACGGTAGGTATAGACGGCGAGCTCGCCCAACGCATCGGCCCACTCCCTACTGGACACGGTGTCCTCGGACTGCTCATCACAGAGCCGGCGCCGCTGCGCCTCCACGACCTCGGCCACCATCCAAAAGCCTACGGATTCCCGCAGCACCACCCTCCGATGAAGTCGTTCCTTGGAGTCCCGGTGCGGGTAAGGGATGTGGTGTTCGGGAATCTCTACCTGACCGAAAAGGAAGGCGGCGGAGATTTTACGCCGGAGGATGAGGACTTGGCCGTGGCGTTGGCCGCGGCGGCCGGCGTGGCAATCGAGAACGCCCGGCTCTATGAGGATGCACGCCGCCGCGCCTCTTGGCTTGAGGCCTGCATGGACGTTACGGGAAAAATGCTCGGCGCCGACCAGCTGGGGAAGGCAGAAGACTCGGCATTGGACCTGATCGCGGCGAGAGCCCTCAGGGAGTCGGGTTCCCATCTGGCCTTGATCCTGGTTCCGTCTCCTCATGAGCCCTATGTAGTGGCGGGCACGGCTGGAGCCCGTGGCGCTGAATTCGCTGGCGCGTCTTTGGCGATGAAAGCCACGGAAGTGCAGGGCGTCGCAAGCACCGGGAAGGCCACTTGCCTTGATGACTCCACGGATCTCCTCGGCCTCGCCATTGAAGGGGCGTCGGCCCGGCTGCTGATCATCGACCTCAGCGCCCAAGGAGCCCATCACGGTCTGTTGGTCCTTGCCCGCGATCCCGGTACAGGCAATTTTTCAAAGACCGATGTGGAGATGGGGGCGGTCTTCGGTTCCCATGTGGCCCTCGCGCTGGCGCTGGAGCGAATTCACCGGCTCCGGGAACAAGTGGTGGTCTTCTCCGACAGGGACAGAATCGCACGGGATCTCCATGACCTGGTCATACAACGGCTGTTTGCAGCTGGCCTGAGCGTCCAAAGCCTCCGGCGTTTCACAACTGGCGAGGCTGCCTTGAGCAGGATCGACTCAGTGACCGAAGAGCTGGACACAAGTATCCGCGATCTCCGCAACACCATCTATTCGCTGCAAGCCAGTACCCGTGAGCGGGAGTCGTTGAGCGGCCGCATCCTCCAGTCGATCCAGGCCGGCGCCAAGTCACTACCGTACGCGCCACATCTGACGCTGGCTGGTGCCGTTGACTCGGTAGATGACGAAGCCATCATTAAACACCTGTTGGCTGTCGTATCTGAAGGCCTCAGCAATGCCGTGCGCCACTCAGGAGCTCAATCCATCAACGTTTCAGTATCAGTGGCAGAAGGACGGCTGACCTTGGAAATGGTGGATGACGGATGTGGGTTTGTCGATCCTGCCCCGGGAAACGGTCTGGCCAACATAGCTCTGCGTGCAAAGGAGATGAACGGCACCAGTACCATCACCAGTGCGCCTGGAAACGGGACATCGATGACATGGTCCGTGCCGCTGAGCTGATCCTTTAGCGCAGGGAACCGGCATCCTCTTCAGGTGCTTGCGCCATGTACACCGCCGCCTGGGTTCTGCGCTCAAACCCGAGTTTGGCCAGCAAGGATGAGACGTAGTTCTTGACCGTTTTCTCTGCCAGAAGCATTTCCTCGCCGATCTGGCGATTGGTCATGCCTTGACCAACATACTCAAGGACACGGCGCTCTTGCGGCGTGAGGGAAGCTGTCCTGGGATCCTGCCTCTTCGGCGCCGTGAGGCCCTGGACGATTCTCGTCTTGACGGCTTCGTCGAACAACGACTCGCCGTGGGCAGCTTTGCGTAAGGCGCCCAGCAGGTCTGTGCCCCCGATTTCCTTCAGGACGTAGCCTGCAGCCCCGGCAAGAACAGCGGCGCGGAGGGCTTGTTCGTCGTCGTAACTAGTCAAGATCAGGCAATTAAGTCCAGGGTCCACGGAGCGAACGTCCCGGCACACCTCGATTCCGGTGCCGTCGGGCAACCGTGCGTCCAGGACAGCGACATCGGGACGCAATGCCGGAATCCGGCGCGTCGCTTCTTCCGCCGAACCAGACATGCCGACAACCACGAAACCTTCGCCTTCCAAGAGTTCCTGGAGGCCTCTGCGAACCAACTCATGGTCGTCGAGGATGAAAACGCGGATTGGCTCTCCGGGGGAAACGCCGGTGGCTTGACCGGCTGTTTCTGGGCGATCCATGATTCTCCTGTCCGGCGGCCGATGGCCGCAATATCGAGAGCTTTGTGTAGGCAGCTCTGCCAAATTCTTGCCGACTGCCTGCCCTGCCCACAAGGGCCCAAGGACCCTGCCGACGCGTGTGACTTTAGGCCCTGTTGGGAACGCGCCTTTTTACCGACGCTGGAAGAACGGGAGACCCGAAACCGCTCGCAGAAGGTGGGCGGCCCCGGCATCGAACAAAATGAAGGAGAATCGATCCCCATGAAGAAATGGACGCGTTGGCAGGACTATACCGTGATCGCTGCCGGCGCATATGCAGCGTTGTCTGTCCTGTGGACCACACAAACCGGGTCGTCGACGGCAATCATGGTCACGTTGGGCCTCTTGCTGGTCATTGGAGGAGCGGTGAACCTGGCGATGCCTGGAATGCCCGCCGCTGAGTGGACCCAGGCAATCGTGGCAGTAGCCCTTCTCCTGGCTCCTTGGGTGGGTGGCTTCACCTCCGCGACCGGCGCAGCATGGAGTGCTTGGATCCCGGGGGCTGTGGCCTTGGTGGTGACAGCTCTGGCGATCAAGCCAAGCACTGAGGAATACCGGCATCACCATGTGGCGTCTACCCAATAATCACCAAACCACTGATTGGCGCCGCGTCACCGCGTGGCGCCAATGGCTTTATTGCAGCGATCAGCCCTCAACGGCCCGGCCGTGGTTCACCCGGTGGAGCCGAACCCTCCCTTAAGGATGGAGCATCGTCATGGCCAGCAAAAACCCCGCAACGCTGCGCTTTCTTGGCGCCACGGACACCGTAACCGGCTCCCGCTACCTTGTGGATTTCCACGGAACACGAATCCTGGTCGACTGCGGGCTGTTCCAAGGCTACAAACGGCTGCGCCTTCGGAACAGGCAGCCTTTTCCTGTGGCCCCCGCATCCATCGACGCTGTCCTGCTGACGCATGCCCACTTGGATCACACAGGGTACGTTCCCAGGCTCGTGAGTGATGGTTTCAGAGGTCCCGTCCATGCCACACACGGGACCACCGAACTGTGCAAACTCCTGCTGCCAGACAGCGGACACCTGCAGGAAGAAGAGGCCAGGTACGCCGACCACCGTGGATCGTCCATCCACACTCCTGCCTTGCCCCTGTATACGGCGGCGGATGCAGTGAAGTCGCTCAATAGTTTCCGCCCCGTTGAGTTCGACGAGGCATTGGACCTCGGCAGTGACGTCGAGGCCACTTTCGTGCCGGCCGGTCACATCCTGGGAGCGGCGCAGCTACATATCCGGGTGGGCGGCAACTCCATTCATTTCACCGGCGACCTGGGCCGCGACGATGACCCGCTCATGTATCCTCCCCGGGAGCTTGAGGCCGTCGACGTGTTGGTAACGGAATCCACCTACGGCAACAGGACCCACCCAGCAGGTAGCTCTGAGGTGGAACTCGGCGAGGTGGTTTCCCGAGCGGCGAAGCGCAGCGGAGTCATACTGATCGCGGCATTTGCCGTTGGCCGGGCGGAGACACTCATGCTTCAGTTGGCGCGGCTTCGCCGAAAAGGCCTCATTCCGGATATTCCCGTGTATCTCAACAGCCCCATGGCCATCGATGCTTCCTATATGTATCAGCAGCATCCGGACGAACACCGCCTTCACCCGGATGAATTCAAGGACATGTACCGGGTGGCCACTATGACCCGATCAGCGGACGACTCCAAGCTCCTTAACCTCCGGGGTGGTCCCATGATCATCATCTCAGCCAGCGGAATGCTGACCGGAGGTCGAATATTGCATCACATCGAGGCGTACGGCAATGACCCCAACAACGCGATTGTCCTGAGCGGATACCAGGCCGCCGGCACCAGGGGTGCAGCGCTGGCGGCGGGATCGCGTGAACTGAGGATCTATGGACAAGACATCAAGATCAGGGCCGAGGTGGTCCAGCTGGAAGGATTCAGCGCACATGCCGACTCGGACGCCATCATCCGATGGATGCATTCAGCCCCCCAAGCACCACGAATGACGTACGTCACCCATGGAGAGCCGGATGCATCTGACGCGCTTCGCCTCCGCATCAAGCACGAATTGGGTTGGAAGGCCCGCGTCCCGGAATACCAAGAGACCATCTCCATCGCCACCCCGGAATAAGGACTTCCGGCCCTAACCGGCACTAAGAACCCGGTACAAACTGGCAACAAGGCCCCGGCCGACGTCCGGGGAACCCATCAACGTAGAACGGGCCCAGCCATGAATGAAGCAATTGTCGTCGGTGTCAATGATTCCCCCAGTAGCGAGGCCGCCATGGGGTGGGCAATGCATCGAGCAGCCGTTTTGAAGTTGCCGGTACAGCTCGTGCATGCTGTCGATGACCGCTGGGCCTATGACGCCGTCGGCTACAACGAGTGGATCCGCGAATCCGGCGTCAACTTCCTGGCAGCCGCCAAGGAGCGGGCTGCCAAGTTGGAACCCACCGTCACCATCACCACTGACCTGGTCTCGGGCGGGGCCGGTTACGCTTTGGGCAAACGCTCCAAGAAGGCCTCAATGGTGGTCATTGGTTCCGGCCATGGCTGGGTGGGCGGTTCGCTGACGGACCGGGCACTTCAGGTAGCCGCCATCGCACGCTGTCCGGTTGCGGTAATCGGTGAGCACGACATGACGAGTCGACGCGGCATTGTGGTGGGCGTTGATGGCTCGGAGGAATCGACACAGGCTGTCGCGTTTGCCGCGGCAGAGGCCGACCGCCAAGGCCAGGAGTTGACCGTACTGCATGCCTTCCGCACACCCGAACCATGGGTGACCCGCGGGGTTCCCAGTGGCAATTACTTCGAGATCGTCACGGAGGAGGCGCGGGTCGTCTTGGCCGAGACTGTCGCCGGCCTGGCGGACAAGTATCCGGATTTGGTAGTTCACCAGGTCCTGGACACCCACACACGGCCCGCCGAAGCACTGCTCGCGGCCGGTGCCACTGCACAATTGCTGGTGGTCGGAAGCCGCGGCCGGGGCAGCTTTAAACGCCTCCTGTTGGGTTCGACGGCGCACGCGGTTCTCACCAAATTGCCCTGCCCCACGATCATTACCAGGATCAGCGCAGTCAAGCACTCCGACTGAAAGCAACGAATGCTGGTCATGAAAAGTGTGGGCTTCACCGGTTCTCCGGTGAAGCCCACACTTTCCGATGCCAGCTAGGCGAGATGAACGTGCTTGCCTGTCATGATGGTGGGTTGGATACAGATGAAGAGGCCTCGGTCCCCACCGGCCCACGGTTCTACCGTCATATGGCCCCATAGGCGTGTGAGTAACTCCCGGTCAACCACATGGGATGAGGACCCGCTAACCAGCACCGACCACCCTTCGCTCCGATCAGCCCTGGCATCGTCGATCTGGAAAGACGTCTGCATTCGGGCCGCCGGCCCACCTATCAAACCTCCGAGCGAGGTTCGGAAGTAGATGGCATGATCATGAACCACATAGTTGACGGGCAAAATCATCACTCTGCCGTGATGGACGAAACCTATTCGCCCTGTGTCGTGTCCACGCAGCCTCTCCCAGCATTGCACCTCATTGAGTTCTTCGCTGACGTGCCGGGCACCGTCTATGCGAACAGGTTCTTGGCCGGGCGCCGTCATCTCATGCTTCCTTTTCGGGAGTGTGCACCACAAGAACCGGACAATGGGCGTGGGCGACACAGGCGGAACTGACCGATCCCATCAGTAGGCCGCCGAATCCGCCATGGCCGCGCCTGCCCACGACCACCATCTCCGCTCCGCGGCTTGCTTTGATCAGTCCTTGCCGGGGATGGCCCTGTTCCAGATGCGAAGTGACGTTGTCCGGCACGTCAATGCCGAATGCCTTTTCGACTGACACCTTCAGGACTTGCCCGGCAGCCTCCTCAAATCCCGTGATCCCCACGGCCACATAGCCCTCATAGACCGGCGGAAAATCCCAATACGCAATCGCCTCCACTGTTGCCCCCAAGGCGACTGCCAAACGTTGGGCTTCGCGGAGCGCCTCGATGGACGGCTCCGAACCATCCACCCCTACAACAATCTTCCCTGGTGATCCGTCAATGCCCATCTTTGTCCTCCTGGCGCTTGTGACTTTCCTTTCTGTCAGAATGCCGTGAACAGACAGCATCGAACAGGGCCGAAGGTCACAGTGGAGACCCCGGTGTCCGTTGCCTTCGGACCGAACCTCGTTTGAGATGAGCAGGCTCCCCACTCCCTTTTCTGCAGGACCTTTGACTCTTGCTGCCGGATCACATCTCCATCACGCTCATTGCATGGCAAACATGATGAAGGCGTGGTGGGTGGGAAGGCCAGGAATCACTTCGACTCACCCGCTGGAGCAAGGGACCAAGCACGTGCCGATACCTGACGAGGGCGAATTGCTGGTCAAGGTCAATGTGTGTGGGGTCTGTCGCACGGACCTGCATCTGGTTGAAGGTGACCTTCCTCCGCGTCATTCCCGGATTGTTCCAGGTCATGAAGCTGTGGGAATCGTCGTGGAATCAGGCCCCCGTGCCGGCAGATTCAAATCAGGCGACAGGGTGGGCGTGGCATGGCTCGGCGGCACCTGCGGGGTATGCCGCTATTGTCGGCGCGACGCCGAGAACCTGTGCAGCAGACCGGTTTTCACGGGCTGGGACCGGGACGGCGGCTTCGCGGAAATGATGACGGTCAGGGAGGACTTCGCCTACGCCATTCCTCCCCAATTCAGCGATGAGGAGGCTGCGCCGCTCCTTTGCTCGGGAATCATTGGCTACCGTGCCCTGAAACGGGCTGCCCTTCCCCCCGGCGGCCGCTTGGGCATCTACGGGTTCGGAGGCTCAGCCCACTTGACCGCGCAAATCGCAATCCATTCAGGCGCGTCGGTCTTCGTCATGACACGATCCGAAGAGGCCCAGGTTTTGGCCCGAAGCCTGGGGGCGGAATACGTCGGCGGCGCATTCGACGCTCCCCCCGTGAAGCTGGACTCAGCCATTCTTTTCGCACCGGTCGGTGACCTGGTACCTGTCGCGATGAGGGCATTGGACAGGGGCGGAACTCTTGCGGTCGCCGGCATCCACCTCTCCGACATCCCCTCGATGAGCTATGCCGACGAACTCTTCTACGAAAAGCAAGTCCGCAGCGTCACGGCAAACACCCGGGCTGACGGAACGGAATTGCTTGCCCTCGCAGCGCACATGCCATTGATTCCCACCACCACGGCATACCCCTTCGCGGCAGCTGACCAGGCGTTGGATGACCTCGCGAGTGACAGAATCACTGGAGCTGCTGTGTTGAGGATTTCATGACGAGTCAGCGTGCTCTGGGCTTTAGGTCTTCTTTCTTTTAGCGAACCGTTTCTCAAGCTTCGCTTCCGCGTCCTCGCGGCGTTTTCCCAGCCGGAACAACTGCTGAACCAACGGATTCTGTGGGATTGAACGGACCCTTCCGCGTTGTGGTTGCCGGCCCTGATTGCCCGTCGCTGGCTCAACCGCCTCAGATGGGCGTTGACGTCCGACCGGATCCGGATTCTCAGGAATGCGTTCGATCTTCATTCGGCAGCCCTGCTCATCCGCCCATTCGCAGGAACCCGGCCTCCTGCGGGCTTCGTGTCGGCTGACGTCATAGGCGAACAATGGTCCTGGACCAAACCCATCCCTGCACACTCACGGACATGGGAGATGCCCTGCACCGCGGAGTCCTTGTCTACGTAAGAGCACGAGACTGCGAGTTCCCGCCCCTCGGAGTCCACCAGCCGGAACCTGACGTTGGCCTGGCCGTCCGTAAAAAGCTCAAAGATCCCATTCATGGGGCCGCCCCTTCTGCACTTGCTGATCACGGCATCATCGGTCCCCCTATGCCTTCCATCAGCATGCCCGCAGACAGAGTTGGGCCGTAAGGGCCGGAAGTCCCGCTTCTTTTGGATCCCCGGTCCCATTGCGGGACCTTGGACGCTGGAGGGAATACGTCCAACGGCGGATGCTGGCACTAGGGAGCCTAAGCCCCGATACGGGACGCTCACCCATCGACATCCTCGAGCGGCTGTTCGACGCCGATACAGGAACAGCCGCGATCCGGGGCGTGGGAGATCAGGTGAGACGCTCCCACCGTTAGGAGCCGCACCGAGGTGTGAAGTGCACTGCTAACGCGCTCCCTTTATGAATTCCGATCTAAGGATTCCGCGCCACTTTGGATTGATGGCTTGGTGACGGCGTTCAGTGATGCCGTAGTAGGGCGCCCAGAATGCGGCCACAGAGTCAATCTCGCGCTGGCGCTTGGGTAGGTCGGTGCTGCGACGATATTGCTGGCCATACCTTTTTCAGGAAGAGTGTCGAATCAAGGCGATCCCGTTCGTGGCACTTCCGGAACACGTCAACGCACTAACGAACCATAGGGAGAGACTGGGCAGACATGCGGCTTTACAGGATTCCAATCATCGGGCCAGACACACAGCTGCGAAGAATAGAGCACCACGTACTCAGAGTCGGACCAGGAGTCCTGCAGTTGGGGTTAGCGCCGTGATGCATGCGAAAAATGCTGTAACGGCGGCTGAGGAGGCGATCTCACGCACGCATCGAGAGGAGTGGGCGCGGATTGTCGCCGGCCTGGTCCGCCGATTCGGTGACTTGGATATCGCCGAGGAGATGGCTGCGGAAGCCTTCGCCGCAGCGTTCGAGCGATGGAAAACGGAAGGAGTTCCTCCGAATCCGGGCGGATGGATCACCACCACAGCGAACCGAAAGGCTATCGATTGGTTCCGCCGTGAGGCCCGACGCGAAGCAAAGCACGTGCAGGCGTTTCTGATCAACGACCCAGAACCTCCCTCACCATTGGGCGTGCTCGAAGACGATCGACTGCGGTTGGTTTTCAGTTGCTGCCACCCCGCGCTTCCCTTAGACGCACGGGTGGCCCTCACTCTTCGTATCATCGGTGGCCTCACCGTCCCGGAAATCGCACACGCATTCCTGGTACGGGAAACAACGATGGGCCAGCGAATCAGCCGTGCCAAAGAAAAGATTAGAACTTCCCGCATCCCGTACCGTATCCCCGTGGCAGAAGACCTGCCGGCCAGGATCGACGGGGTGCTGGCCGTGCTGTACCTGATATTCAACGAGGGCTACTTCGCTTCGGCACCAGACACGCCTCCGATTCGACGCGAGCTCACTGGCGAAGCGATCCGGCTTACCCGCCTTGTCCATGCCCTGCTGCCAGAGGAAGGCGAAGTAGCAGGTCTCCTGGCACTAATGCTCCTCACTGAGGCCCGCACGCCCGCGCGCCTGTCCATCGAAGGGGACCTCGTACGGCTGGATGCCCAAGACCGCGGATCCTGGGATCGGAACCTCATCGCTGAGGGCCTGGCCATCATCGGTCAAACACAAAAGTCACTCCAACTCAAACAAACGCCACCAGGACGGTACCTGCTGACAGCGGAGATCAATGCTGTTCACGACACCGCCCCAAATGCCGACAACACCGACTGGTCTCAGATCGTTGACCTCTACAACCAGCTCGAACGCCTGGATCCAGGGCCCATCGTGACCCTGAACAAGGCCATCGCGATCTCAGAACTCAATTCACCCGAGGTCGCCCTAACCATCGTGGACAGCCTCAAAGTCAGGCTCGACGGCTACCACGCCTTCCACGCCACCCGAGCAGAGCTGTTACACACCCTTAAACCAACCGAATCCCGGACCGCATACGACCGCGCCATCGCCCTGGCAACCAATACCGCGGAGATCGCCCACCTTATCCGTCGTCGCGACCAGCTCGCACCAACACCTGTGCCCGGGACACCGGGGATGACAACGAATGGAGAGACAGCATGAGTAATCAATACCTCGTTATCCACATGAGCGACCCGACCGGCACTCCGCTGCCCCACACGGATGATCAGCGTCTGCTCGATAAATGGGCAGAAGAAGGAAACGCAACGGGGAGACTGCACGACGGAGCGCCCGTCGCAGGCCCTGACGAAGCCAAATCGGTTGCCATCAGAAACGGCCACGTGGTCATTACTGACGGCCCATTCCCCGAATTCAAGGAATGGTTTGCCGGCTATGACATGATCACCGCGGAATCGATCAACGACGCAGCAGCCTACATGGCCAAGCACCCCACCGCGGTGAACGGCCGAATATACATACTTCCTGTCGTAGCACTTCCCTGGGACAAAAACTGACAATCCCCCGGCTATCAGCCAGAGAGGAACGCATGCCTGAATTCGCAGTACTCATCTACGCAAACGACTCCCTGCACGCGCCCACCGCCACGAAAGAGGAACTCAAGGAGTGCGACGAGCACTTCGAGTCCCTCGTCGCCACCGGACGCATGCACATCGCCTATGCCCTCACGCCGCGGGACCATGCTCGCACGATCCGTGAGGCCGGCAACGCAGACGGGCCATACGCTCCGGGTAGTGACGTGGTTGCAGGGTTCTACATCCTGAACGCGGCCGACATCGACGAAGCAATGAACTTGGCCAGCAAAGATCCGGCCATCCTCACAGGTGGTGGTGTGGAGGTCCGTCCGGTGCACAGCGGCGGCGTCATCGCCGGCACTTGAGGAAATCCTGTCGAAATCTGTCTTCGCCTTTCGTTGCATAGATGACTTGGCCGCCAGAACCGCGGCTACACGTGACAGGAGAATATGACCATGACGACCCAGACGCTGTACTTGTGGTTTCCAGGCAACGCCGCAGAGGCGCTCAGGTTTTACCATGAAACCTTCGGCGGAGAACTGACCCTGCACACCTTCGAGGAGTTCGGCCGCACCGATGGGCCGCCAGCCGCCATCGCACACGGCGAGCTTTCCGGACCAGTGAACTTATACGCCACAGACACCTCCGATGGTGAAGAATCCGTTTCGATGACAGGGGTCAGCATCGCCTTGCTCGGCACGGCCGACGCCTCTACTCTCACGCAGTGGTTCGCTACCATCGCCCAAGGCGGCGGATCCGTTCTCGATCCGCTGCAAAAACGCAGCTGGGGTGCCTACGACGGACAAATCATCGACAGGTTCGGAGTTCGCTGGCTCATCGGCTACGAAGCATCCCAAACCGACAAGGCCGATACTGGTCTCGAGACTCTGCCATCAGGCCCCAGCGAAGCTACCTTCGAGGCTAGTAAGGCATACCACTCATGATCCGCACTTTGCGTGCCGCCGTCGCGGCCCTTCTTATCGCGGCCGGGCTCTCAGCAGCGGGCGCCGCAGCTCCCGCCCAAGCCGCGTACGCAAACTGCAACGGCACCCCGTACGCCTACAACATCTACAGCACCAGCTCAAGCAAAGTGAGGGCGTCGCTTCCGGCTCTGAACGGAAACACGAACAACTATTGCGAACTTGGATCCTGGCTGGGCGGAACATACAACAGCACAGCTCTCTGGGAGTGCTGCTCCACAGGCGGAGTCCGATCTTCGTTTACTAACTAGCGAGATGTCGCATGCTCTCGACGCAGCTTGCCACTTCGGTCAGCAAACCAGCTGGAGATGCTCTTTGCCAGGGCTTTATCATTTGCAGACTCAACGAGTTCGTTCAAGAGACGGTGGCGAGGGCGTATTTGCCCGGAAGACCTTTTCGCCTCCGGGGCCGCCCAGCCCACAAGCAGGTGGGATTTTTCGGTGCCCGAGTCACTAACAGGGCGCAGGGGCTTGCCCCTTTACGTATCCAATCTACGTTGACCAAGGTGTGGATTGTGGCTTGGTTGATATGTTTGAGTTCGCTTCAACATGAAGAATCACCAAGCCGCTCATCCCGCGGGAAGCCCGTTGAGTTGACCCTCGGATGGAGGACCGCCGAGCGAAGATCGATCGACCCGAGGAGTCAACACCCGGGCAGTCACCACCACTTGTAAGAATCCCCAAGCGCCTCATGACCGGCGCGCCTCCTGGCCAGGCTTCATCCTGAAACTCCTGGTCTCCCCGGGGGCCAACATGACAGCCTGCCCTTCCATCCGAAGAGAAATGGGAGCGGCATCGCCATCCGCGGAAAATACGCGGAGGCGACCGTCCTTCAGCTGGATCTTCAACGAATGTCCCTTGTACTTCACATGAAAGGTAACCGCGCGCAATCCCCTCGGCATGGACGGCGTGAAAGACAAACCATCCCGCCCCAACTTCAAACCGGCAAAGCTCCTTTGTACAACGTCTATGGAACCGGCCATGGCACCCAGGTGAATGCCCGCTTTGGTTGTCCCGTGCTGCGTATCGTCGAGATCTGCGTCCAACGCCTCCCGAAAGCTATCCCAAGCCCGATCCGGGTCCAAGGAAGCCAGGACAGAGGCGTGGGCAACGCGGCTCAGGGTTGAACCGTGGGCTGTCCTGGCCAAGTAGTACTCAACGGTCCGGTCCAGTTGCTCGTTCGTCACGGTGTAACCAAGCCTCATCATGAACTCACGAAGCCCCTCACGGCCCAGCAGATATGGCAACATCAACACATCGGCCTGCTTCGCGAGCTTGTAACGGTTGACGTCGTCGCCCTCCGCTTCAAGGATGAGATCCAGCCGCTCAATGTTCTCGTACAGTTGGCGGTACTTGTCCCAGTCAAGTTCTTCAAGGGAGTCGTACCCATGAAACTGGCTGATGACACCATCGGTGTGGAACGGTACAAACATCCTCCGGGACACCCGCTTCCACAACGACACTTCATTAGCCGTGATGCTCAAACGCTCCGTGAGGTCGGCTAACTCATGGCCTTTCAGCATCCCGTGAATCTCTGCAGCGCGTTCGCAGGTCCATGCCGCCATGACGTTGGTGTAGGCGTTGTCATCCAGGCCCGGATCGGGCTCCCCTGGACGGCGGGTGTGATACTCATCCGGGCCCACAACGCCTTTCAGGTGGAAGCGGTGATCGTTGTGGTCATACGCCGCCATGGCAGCAAAGAAGCGTGCCACCTCCACAACGAGTTCTGCTCCCTTGTGCAAGAACCAAGCTTTGTCACCAGTGGCTTCAAAGTACTCCCAGACGTTGAGGGCAACCGCGAGCCCCACGTGCCGCTGCATTCTGGAATGGTCCGGCACCCAGCCCCCGATCTGGCGTTGTAGAGCCAATGCGGAGTTTCTTCGCCGCCGTCGCTGGCACTTTGCCACGGGAACATTGCTCCGGGCAATCCAAGCCTGGACGCCGCTTGTCTTGCTGCGGGGAGCCGCCGCCACCGGTATTCAATCAGAGCCCGGGCCACCTCGGGGGTTCTGGCCGTAAGTACGGGCAGGACGAAGAGCTCGTCCCAAAAGACATGCCCCCGATATCCCTCGCCGTGCAGTCCCCTGGCCGGGACACCGGCGTCGAGCTCCGCCGTATGGCGCGTCAGGGTCTGCAGGAGGTGGAAAAGATGAAGGTTCATGACCAATTGGACCTGTGTGGAAGAGTCGAGTTCCACTAGGAACGGCCGAAGGGAACGCTTCCACGCGGCCACGTGGGAACTGAGCAGGGCTTCAAAGTTTGTGCCAACGCGCGCAAGAACGGCCGAAGCGGCCGAACCCGGGGATGATATGGGCTTATCGCGGGATGTCACGACGGCGGCAACCTTGGTGAAGGCGGTTGCCGCACCATCAGTGCAAGCAACGTCAAACGTGAGGAAGTGGAATGCCTTGACGCTTCCAGGCGACCCGGCATTGCCTGCAGCATCTGCATGGAAGGCGATGGCCACACGAATCTGGCTCTGGCTGGTTTCAGCTTCGACCAGAAGCTCGCAGCTGGGTCCGCCTTGGATTCCTGTCGTCTTGTCGCGCAGGTGGACGCGGGTTCCCATGGCCGGTTCTGGCAGGTTCGCGTTCCTGGTACCGGCGTCGACACCGGCCCGCACCGAAACTGTTCCGTTCCAGCCCAGCGGCGTCAAGAGGGTCTCGACAGCCAGCACGTGCGGCTCCGCCATGGACACCAGACGCCTTTCGACGACGTCCAGACGCCGACCGTCCCCAGACTCCAAGAGAACATGACGAATTAACAGTGCCTGTCCCATATCCAAGGTCCGCCGCTCCTCCACCAAGCGCAAGCCGCCCTCCGACCACCATGTGCCGTTCTCCAGGCGTAGGTCAAAGGGAAGGCAGTTGGGCGCGTTGACCATGTGCTCTTCGATAACAGTCTCCCCGTTCATCCGGGCGGCTACCCTGTTATAGACGCCAGCCAGGTACATGCCGGCATATCGCGACTCCCGGCCGCCCTCGGAAACGGCCCCGCGAACACCCATGTATCCGTTGCCCAGCGTCGTTAAGGCTTCACGGTGCCCCTCATGCTCCGGCGCTGTACCTTCGTAAGTGAGCTGCCAGGGATCGCTCATGACCAGGCCCAGGTCCAGCTCGCCCACATCGTTGAGGACCACGTGCGCGCCAGCTGTTTCGAGTTGCCGGCGGGTCCCCTGCCGGTCGATGCCCACCACAAGCCCGAAACCTCCGCGACGGGCTGATGTCACCCCCGCCACCGAGTCTTCAATGACCACGGCGCGTCCCGGTGAGACCCCCAGGCGCCTGGCAGCCTCAAGGAATACATCCGGTTCAGGTTTGCCGGGGAGCCCCAATTTTGAGGCGACGGTGCCATCCACCACCGCGGCGAAGGTTTCCGTCAATCCTGCTGCGGCAAGTACAGGTGTGGCGTTGCGGCTGGAGGTGACCACTCCGGCTGGAACGCCAGCCGCTTGCAGGCTGTCCAGCAGTTCCAGCGTTCCAGGGTATGCCTGGACGCCGTCCTTCTTTAGACGGGCGAGGTAAGCCTTGTTCTTCAGCGCCCCTAGCCCGTAGGCGGTCCAGTCACCGGTTGCGTCGCTCTGTTCGCCGAGTTCAACCACGACTCCTCGGGACGCCAATAGGTTCATCAGCCCGGCTTCGCGGGGTTTGCCGTCCACCAGGGAAAGATAGTCGTCTGAAGTAAACGGCCGCGTGGGCTTGAGCTTGGGAAATCTGGGATCACCCACAATCGCCTCGTAAGCGTCCCGCCACGCCAGCTGATGCACCATGGCTGTCCGGGTGACAACTCCATCCAGATCAAAGATGACCGCGTCGTACGGGGGTCTCGCCGCAGCCGCCGTGGGTGATCCCTTCATGGCTCTACGCTGGGTCCGGCCGTTTGAAGTGCTTTTCTGCAGCAGCTATCAAGGGTACCGTCCGGATGAAGGTATCGGGGTTCAGTGAAATCGAGTCAATGCCTTCTCGAACAAGGAACTCCGGAAAGTCCGGATGGTTGCTTGGACCTTGACCACAAATCCCTATCCGGATTCCTGCTGTATGAGCCTTCCTAATAACCTCGGAGATCATGGTGGTCACGGCTTCATCGCGTTCATCGAAGAGCCCCGCCAATTGTTCCGAATCACGGTCTACGCCGAGCACCAACTGGGTCAAGTCATTGGAGCCGATGGAGAACCCATCAAAACGGCGGGCGAATTGTTCCGCCAGCACCACGTTGGAAGGGATCTCACACATCATGTAAATGCGCAGCCCGTGCTCTCCACGCACAAGTCCGTTCTCCGACATCGCATTGAGCACCTTGTCCGCTTCGTCCACTGTGCGGCAAAAAGGAACCATGACAATGACGTTTGAGAACCCGATGACTTCACGCGCGCGTTTCACGGCCCGGCATTCCAATGCGAAAGCTTCACGGTAGTGCTTGTTGTAGTAGCGGGAAGCCCCTCGGAATCCCAGCATGGGGTTTTCTTCGGGGTGTTCGAAGAAGCTGCCTCCTACGAGATGTCCATACTCGTTGCTCTTGAAATCACTGAGCCGGACAACCACTGGTTTCGGATGGAAAGGAGCAGCAATCTTGGCTATGCCTGTGGCAAGGACACTGACGAAATACTCCTCGGGGCTGGTGTAGTCCATGGTCAGTTGCTCAATAACAGCGGATTCGTCGTCATCCATCACCAACTCGGGATGGATAAGGGCCATCGGATGAACACGGATCAGGTTGTTGATGATGAATTCCATCCTCGCGAGGCCAACTCCGGCCGCAGGAAGACGCCACCACGTGAAGGCTGCGGCCGGGCTGGCGATGTTGACCATGATGTCCGTGCGCGTTGTGGCCAGGCGCCCGGTGTCCACCTCTTCTACGTCGAAGTCCAGCTTTCCGTCATAGACGTGTCCTTCTTCTCCTTCGGCGCACGAGAGCGTGACGACTTCCCTGCCTGCCAGCGCGTCAGTTCCGTCGCCAGTGCCAACCACTGCCGGAACGCCAAGTTCGCGGCTCACTATGGCCGCGTGGCTGGTAGGTCCCCCGTGGTCAGTCACGATTCCTGCTGCCCGCTTCATCACCGGAACCCAGTCCGGGTCCGTCATGCGGGTTACCAAAATGGCCCCATCCACAAACGCCTCGATGTCCTTGGCATCGCGGATGATGCATACGGGGCCTACAGCTATGGAATTCCCCACCGCGGCACCGGATGCCAGGAGGCGGCCATCCTGTCCCAGATGGTACATGCGGAAGAGCGTCCCGCTTTTTTGGGCCTGAACTGTTTCCGGTCGCGCCTGAACCATGAACAACTCGCCTGTGATGCCGTCCTTGGCCCATTCCATGTCCATCGGACGTCCGTAGTGGTCTTCCACGGACACGGCCCACCGCGCGAGTTTGATGATGTCGAGGTCCGGGAGAACAGTGGCACGTCGTTCTTTGTCGGTGGTTTCCACCATCCTGGTGGAGACGGTCCCTCCCAGGCGGTAAATCATCTTCCGCTCTTTGGACCCCAGGGATCTCTCGATCACAGGCACCAGAGCGGGGTTATCCAGCAGCGGTTTAAACACTTGGTACTTGTCCGGGTTGATGGTTCCCTGAACAACGGTCTCGCCCAATCCCCACGCCGCGCTGATGACGACGCTCTGGGGAAAGCCCGACTCCGTATCGATGGAGAACATCACCCCTGAGGCACCGACGTCGGATCTAACCATGCGCTGGACACCTATGGACAGTGCCACGTCCAAGTGTCCAAAGCCTTTGATTTCCCGGTAACTAATGGCGCGATCAGTGAAAAGTGAGGAAAAACAACGTCGGCAGGCATCAAGGAGCGCGCTCTCACCGGAGATATTCAGGAATGTTTCCTGCTGCCCGGCAAAGCTGGCATCCGGCAGGTCCTCGGCCGTTGCGCTGCTGCGAACAGCCACTGCCAACCGCTCCTGACCCGCCCGTTCACCCAGGTGCCGATAGTTCTGCCTGATGCTCTCGATAAGCCCGGCCGGAAAGTCCCCGGCCAACATCGACTCGCGGATGGCGTGTCCCGTCTCACGGAGGGACAACCTGCCTGCCCTGAGTTCACTGATGGAATCACTGATGACAGATTCGAGTCCGTTGGCAGCCAAAAACTTCCTGTACGCCCCGGACGTCGTTGCGAAGCCGTCGGGCACCTTAACCCCTGCTGAGCGCAACGATGTGGTGAGTTCACCCAGTGATGCATTCTTACCGCCCACTTCGGCGACATCCCCCATTCCGATGTCCTCAAACCATTTGACATGTGACTCTTCGCTGGCTGGCTGCATGCCTTGATTCTGGGCGGGGCGGGACAGAGAGGGCAGAGTCTTTGGTCCCGAACCCTGGAGTGACTTTCGGCCCTGTTTCCTGATCCCGGCACCACACATGCTGGGAGGGAAGGCAGGAGGCACACCATGGCGCTTTCGGAGTTCGAACGGCTCGAACTGGAGAAAATATCAAAAGCCTTTCAGGAGGATGACCCCAGGCTGGCGGCACTGATGAGCTTGGACGACCTGAATCGGCGCCGTTGGAAGGGCATCAAGCGAGGCGTCCTCGCTGCGCTCGCCGGGCTCGGATTGCTGCTGGTGAGTTTCCCATTGGGCAGTCTGGCACTGGGTGTGCTGGGTTTCCTCATCATGGGTGGAGGAACGTACTTGGCAACCGTTTTTATAGGGGAGCGCCCCCTTCGCGGGAAGCCGCGTTCCCGGACAAACGCCCACGAGAACAAGAAGGAACAGTCATGAAAGCACTCGTCGTTTATGATTCCGGCTTTGGCAACACGAAGTCGATCGCTGAGGCCATTGCACAAGGCCTCAGCTCGCTCAACGCGAAAGTGTTGCCCGTCGGACAGCTCCGATCTGAAGATATCTCCGTCGGTGACCTTTTGGTGGTGGGAAGCCCCATCAATGGTTGGCGTCCCACACAGAAGACCATGGAGGCCCTGTCCAGTCTTGGCAGCCGTGGGCTTTCCGGAGTGGTTGCTGCCGGCTTTGATACAAGGGTCAAGTTATTCATCCACGGTGACGCGGCAAAGAAGATCACGAAAACCCTGAAAGACGCCGGAGCCAGCATCGTTGCCAAACCCATGGCCTTCTACGTGAAAGGAACTGAGGGGCCCTTGCTTGAGGGAGAGACCTCCCGTGCAGCTGCGTGGGCTGAAGAACTCCTGGCCAATGCCAAAGCCTATGGAACCAAGAGGAGTGCGTGATGGCCGGGTGGCTTGATCCGAGCAAGATCATTGTTGGCGTCGACGGGTCCGAAGCATCGGTGGAGGCACTTCGGCAAGGACAGCGCATTGCCCTGGCGCTCAACGCACCACTTGAAGCGTGGGGGTGCTGGGAGATGCCACTGGGATATGAGGGATACCTGGCCATGGGTATCGACGGCTTTGCCCATGATGCCGAGGAACGACTCGACAAGGCAGTGGTCGAGGCTTTCGGTACTGAGAAGCCCCGGAACGTCAGTTCCCGCCTCGTTCAACGTTCGCCCCGGGCGGGGCTTGTTGAAGGCAGCAAACATGCGTCCCTACTTGTAGTAGGCCGGCGCGGTCACGGTGGATTTGGCGGACTCCTCCTGGGTTCGGTGAGTTCGGCCTGCGTCGCGCACGCGCACTGCCCGGTTCTGGTGGTCCACTCCCCCGAAAAGGGTCAATGAGATGACCACCGGGCAGATGTCCGTCCCCTCAGCTCCAGGGCGACCGGCGGCCGGCGCGCCTGCTGTGATCGAGGCGGTAGCGCTGACCAAGACATATGGGAAGAATCATGCGCTGAACGCCATGAACCTGAAGGTGCCCGAGGGTTCCATCTTTGGTTTCCTGGGGTTGAACGGGGCTGGCAAGACCACATTCCTCCGTGTGATGAGCGGACTTTCCCGGGCGAGTTCGGGTTCACTGCGGCTGCTCGGCGAAGACGCGACAACGAGCACGCCGTCGATCCGTGACGGCATAGGGTACCTACCGGATGTACCCGCGTTCTATGAATGGATGAACGCGCGGCAAACGCTACATCTCGCAGGCAGGTTGTTTGGGCTTGACGGACCGGAGTTGGATGCCAAGACGGATGAGTTGCTGGATTTCGTCCGGCTCAGCGCAATCGATCAACCCATCGGCAAGTATTCCCGTGGAATGCGCCAACGACTTGGTGTGGCTCAGGCGCTGATCAATTCCCCGAGGCTGCTTTTGCTTGACGAGCCCACCAGCGCCCTTGATCCGGAGGGCCGCAGGGAACTGTTGGATTTCATAGGAGCGCTGCGCGGTAAGACCACGGTGTTTTTCTCAACCCACATTCTCAGCGATGTGGAGCGCGTCTGCGATTCCGTGGCCATCCTGGACAAGGGACGGGTACTGACCCAATCCACCATGGACGAACTGCGTTCGCGGCGCGGGCAACGGCGAATTCTGATCGATGTCAGCCATGGTGCCGAAGCCCTGGCCGGAGTCTTCGGGCAACAGGACTGGGCGGTCTCAGTCCAACCCGGACCACACGGTGAGATTGAGGTCCGGGTGTCGGATACAGAAACCGCCCAGCGTGAAATCCCCCTCCTGATCAGCAGGCAGGGTACGGGTCTGGTACGCATGGAAAACGCTGAATCGGGTCTTGAAGAGGTCTTCCTGGAACTCGTCGGAAAGGGGAACCAGTGAGCACTTTCTCAGTCCTGGCAGCCAAGGAAGGCCACGAAATCTTCCGTACCTGGAGGATATGGGTGTTGCCCGGAATAGTCATGTTCTTCGCAGTGGTTGGTCCGCCCCTGGCAAAAATAACTCCGGAGCTTTTGGGCTCCCTGACAGCGTCTGCACCCGGTACCTTGGCATTGCCGGATGCCACCTTCACTGACGCGTACGGGCAGTGGATAAAGAACCTCTCACAAATCGTCCTGTTCACCATCATCATCATGTACGGCGGAGTGGTTTCCAGCGAGATCCGCGAGGGCACCGCTGCCTTCGTACTCACCAAGCCAGTATCAAGGGCCACTTTCATAGCGGCGAAGGCATCCATGCACGCCATGTTCATCACGGTCGTGTTTGCCTTGGGGACCCTCACCACGTGGTTCGTCACCCTGTTGACCTTCGGGACCGCACCTTCCGGGCAGTTGTGGGGCGCGGCGTTCCTGCTCCTGATCTACGGGCTCCTGGCACTGTCCTACACCACGCTGTTTTCGGTTTTGATCCCGGCAGCGGCCGGGGCCGCTGGAACAGGTTTGGGGATCTACGCTTTGCTGGCTGTGGGAGCGGCCTGGGACCCGCTCGCGACCTTCGGGCCGGCAGGCGTACCCGGCATCGCGGCCGCGATTGCCGCTGGCCAGGAACACGCCTCTCCGGCTTGGCCGGCAGTAACAAGCCTCGTTGCCGCTGCCGCAGCCCTCGGGGTTGCTTCCCTGATCTTCAACCGGAAAGAACTCTAGCCATGAAAAAGCCAGGTCATATCGTCCTTCTTGTTGTGGGCATAATTCTTTCCTTGCTCGGCGTCACGATGGCAGCGGCGGGTGCGGCAGCGGCATGGCTAGCCTCTTCCCAAGACGACGGAGCCTTCTTCACCTCGCCAACAGAGCGGTATACGGTTTCGTCCCGCGCATTGGTCTCCCCCCAACTCGATGCTGTGGGCGAGGGCACCCCCGAAAGGCTTCCCTTCGACGTCGGAACCCTCAGGCTCCGGGCCACTGCGACGGAGGCTGGCCGTGAAGTTTTCATCGGCATTGCACCCCAAAACGAGGTGGACGGGTACCTCGCGGGCGTACATCACACCGAGCTGCGTGAAGTGAAATTCCAACCCTTCCGGCCTGTCTACAGGGATGTTCCAGGATCATCGACCCCCGCAGCACCCGGGGCCCAGCGGTTCTGGGCAGCATCAGCCTCCGGCCCTGGTGAGCAGGAGCTCACGTGGAACATCGCCCCCGGCAATTGGACGGTTGTGGTGATGAACGCTGACGCCAGCGGCGGGGTCTCCGCAGATCTGCAAGCCGGTTTCCGTTCGGACCTCATCAAGCCCGCCGCAATGGGCCTGCTGTTCGCCGGCGTGCTGGCCATCCTTATCGGCGTGCCTCTGTTGGTGCTGGGCGCCGTAGGTCTGGGCCGTGCCGGAGGATCGCCCGGGCAGCCCCCTTCGACATCCGCGGCAGCGCAAGGCCCCGCACCGGCAAGGGCCATGAGTTCACCACTTCATTTCACCGGCCAACTGGACCCCGCTCTGTCGCCCTGGATGTGGCTGGTGAAATGGTTCCTCGCCATCCCCCATTTCTTCGTGCTGTTGTTTCTCTGGTTCGCGTTCGCTGTCACCAGCATCATGGCCTGGTTCGCCATCCTCTTCACGGGCCGCTACCCGCTGTCCCTCTTCCATTTCAATGTGGGCGTCCTCCGATGGAACTGGCGCGTGGCCTTTTACGCTTACGGCGTGGGCGGGACCGATCACTATCCGCCGTTCAGTCTCTCCCGCACGGACTATCCGGCGAACGTTGAGGTGGATTATCCGCCGCGCCTGTCGCGGGGCCTGGTTCTTGTAAAGTCCTGGCTACTGCTCATACCGCACTTGTTGATCGTGGCAGCATTCACGGGGACGGCGACGTGGGCTTGGAGAACCCAGGACGGACCCGCCGGCGTGATCAACGATCGCGGCGGAGGACTGTCCTTGCTTGGTCTGCTGGTCCTCATCGCCTTGGTAATCCTGTTGTTCACCGGCAACTATCCGCGCCCCCTGTTCGCCTTCATCATGGGCATCAACCGATGGGTCTACCGCGTGCTCATCTACGGGGCCCTCCTCCGCGACGAATATCCGCCGTTCCGCCTTGACCAAGGTCCCGCCGACCCCGACTCACTGCAGCCCCCGCCCTCTGACGGGACGGCCAACCAGCCGTGAATGAGGACCACAAACTGGGGAGATAGAAGAACTGTACGACGACGAACACGTTGACTGCCGCTGTCCGCGCCTCCTCAAGCCGGCTCCGCTTCCTGAAGTTATCAGCGTTCCCCTATAGACCATGTTGCGTCGGTCGACTGAGGGGCACTGGCTGGTCATCGGAGTCCTGTTCCACCTCGCGGGTCAGGCAGCAATAACCAACCTGCCGGTCATGAACGGCCTCTTCCACACCGCGCCCCTTGCACCGGACACCTGGTTGGGAATTCTGGTTGTCGGCGTAGTTGCTTCCGTGGCGGTAGCTGCGGACAAACGTTTTCGACACACCATCATTTAGGAGGAACGATGATTCGAATGATGCTTCTAACCGTGCAAGGATTGGTCGCGGTGACATCGATTGCCGGCGGCCTGGTCATGGCCGTGGGGTCCTGGCCGGGAGTGGACAGGAGCGCTTTGCCGCCCGAGATCCAACTACCGGAGGAATACCTGAGCGGATCGCCCTTCAGCAGCTACCTGGTCCCGGGTCTTCTGTTGGCAGTTGTCGTCGGAGGGCTGCATGGGCTGGCCTTCATCCTGCATCTGCGGCGGGGTGCTTTCGCCTCCTTGGCAGCTGCCGCGGCAGGCTACTCCATCCTCGTGTGGATATTCGTCCAGATGGCACTGATTCCGTTCAGTGCGCTGCAGGCGGCCTACTTCGGAGCGGGTTTGGCGGAAGTAGGTTTGCTCCTGCTTTTGCTTGGAGTCACCTCCCCGGAGCCGGCGGGAGACGTTCCGGGATCAATCGGGCCTTTGGGCCCTGTTGGGGACCGGAAAGCGGCCGTAGGATCTCCGCATGAGCGACAAAAACATAGTGCCTGAGGCAGAAGTACTTGAACCGGACGATAGTTGGAGGCTCCTTGGCGAGGCCAACGTTGGACGACTTTCTGTGATCGTCAACGGCCACCCTGATATCTTTCCCGTGAACTTCGCAGTGGACAACAACACTGTGGTTTTCAGGACCGGGCCGGGAACCAAACAGTGGGCCATGGAGGATGACGCCGTGGTAGCCATCGAGGCGGACTCCGTCAGTGCCGAATTCGGGATTGCATGGAGTGTGGTCGTGAAAGGCACAGTCGAGAACGCAGGGTCCGGAGGCCCTCGACTTGATGAGATCAGGCGCGCCCTTTTCCCCTGGCAGGGAGTGGGTCAGGACCACCTCTTCAGGATCGTTCCGGCCTCGGTGACCGGGAGACGATTCGACCTTTCAGCGCCGATGTCCCTTGGCACTCCGCTCAACGACGCAACACGGGCCGGCCTGGAATAGTCCGGTGCGCCCTTGAAGAATCAGGTGGCACCTCCTCGCACCGGAATAGTCCTGTCAGCAGACCGGCTCGTCAAGAGATTCGGTGACCTGACCGCCGTCGACGACGTCTCCTTCGCCATCCGCCCTGGTGAGACTTACGGTCTCTTGGGCCCGAACGGAGCCGGTAAGACCACCATCATCAACATGGTCGCCGGTCTGGTCCCCGCCGATTCCGGATCTGTGGAGGTGGCCGGTATCCGGATGGACCCGGCAGTCATTGCGGCAAAACGTCATCTGGGGCTGGTACCTCAAGAGCTTGCCATTTATCCGGATCTGACGGCCCGCGAGAACCTTAACTTCTTCGGCCGGCTCCAGGGCCTGGGCCGGAAGGAGTTGTCCTCCAGGGTGAAGACGACTTTAGACCTTCTTGGACTGATGGAGCGGGCTGATGAACAAACCAAAAAGTACTCCGGTGGTATGAAGCGTCGTTTGAACATTGGTATCGGTTTGCTGCACCGCCCCGGGTTGTTGATCCTGGATGAACCGACCGTGGGTGTTGATCCCCAGTCCCGGAACTCGATTCTTGAGGCGGTGGGAAACCTCTCGACGGAGGGCACCGCTGTCCTCTACACGACGCACTACATGGAAGAGGCCGAGCGCCTCTGTGACCGGATTGCCATCCTGGACCAAGGCCGGGTCCAAGCTGAAGGAACCAGGGACGAGCTCATTACACTCACCGGCGGCGTGGACCGGATCAGCCTTGTGGGGACCGGCCGGACCACGGCAGCCGCTGAAGCACTGAGGTCGCTCGACGGCGTTCACCGCGTCACCGATTCCGGAGGAACCGAACTGCTACTCACCGTCAGGGACGGCGCAGCTCTCCTCGCAGGCATCGTTACCACCGCAGCCCGATCAGGAATGACGCTGGTATCGGTATCCGTGACACGTCCGGACCTCGAATCGGTCTTCCTGCATTTAACCGGCAAAGCGCTCAGGGATTGACCGTGCGAGCGCTGTGGACCATGGTCGGCAATGATTTTCGTCAACGGCTGAGGGACAAATCGGTGCTCATCTTTTCGCTGATCGTCCCCTTGGCGCTGATGGGCGTGCTGAGCTTGGCTTTTGGCCGGCTGGGTACCGGCAGCGTCGACCTGCAACCAGCCACGGTCGTAGCGAGCGTCGAAGACTCCGGTCCGCTCGGAGCTGCGCTGCTGGACGCGCTTGGATCGGTCGAGGCCATGAAGGTCACTGTCCGAGAGGTGCCAGCGGATGCCGTGAGCTCCGAAACCCGCACTACCGGTGCCGCCTTGGGCATCGTCATCCCGGCCGACTTCAGTTCCACCTTGGCTACGGGGCAACCGTCCACACTCCAACTTATCGAAGGCAGCGGGTCCGTCCTCGAGACGAGTGTCCTGATTTCGATCGTCACCGGAATCGTGGACCAGTTCACCGCTGCGTCAGTAACGGAGGCGGCCGCAAGACTGGGTGGAGTCTCCCCTGATGCGGCGGCAGGCATTGGACGGATCGCGGTGGCCGGCGAACCGATTCTTCAGATCACGGAAGGAACCGCGCCAGCTGGGCAGTTGTCGCTTCGAGCCGGTTTGGTGGCCGGTCAAACGGGGTTGTTTCTTTTGTTCACAGTGGGGTTCGGTGTCCTTGGACTGTTGGCGGAGAAAGAACAAGGAACCCTCGGCCGGATCAGGTCCACAGCTGTGCCGCAATGGACCATTGTCGCCGCCAAAGCGGCTGTTGGTTTTTCACTGGGAGTCGCCGCTAGTGCGGTGCTGCTTGCCAGTGGCACGCTCCTCTTCGGCGTTGACTTCGGCTCTCCGGCCGTTGTGGGTTTGTTGGTCCTGGGGGCAGCGGCGGCGGCCACCAGCTTGACCTTTATTGTGGCAAAGGTGGTTCGGACAGCCGAACAAGCCAATGTGGCGCAATCCATTGTTGCCATGGTGTTGGGTATAGCGGGAGGTGCCTTCTTTCCCATCCAAGCGTCGGGTTTCATGGCGGTCCTGATGGACCTGAACCCGGTGGGTGCGTTCATCCGGGGCCTGGGAATCTCGGCCGGCGGCGGCGGCGTCGCAGAAGTCGCCGTGCCGTTGATGACGATGTGGGGATTCGCGGTTGTGTGCGTCCTCGTCTCCCGATTCCTTCCGGACCGGGGAGCCAGGTCGTGAAAGCGATCCTGGCCATCGCCGGCGTGGAAGTGCGGCGTTTCCTGCGCGACCGCTCCAATATCTTCTTCGTCTTCATCTTCCCGCTCCTGTTGATTCTGTTGCTGGGCACCCAGTTCGGTTCCAGCCGTGCGGAAACCCGGGTCGCTCTGGCCGGAGGATCCGGAACAGCGCTACAGACCGTTGTGACGGAACAGTTGGAAGCCGACGGCATGCAGGTGGAATCCGGCACGCCGCAAACTGTGCGCGAACAGCTGGGACGCGGAAGGGCCGACGTCGGGCTCCTTATCAGCGACGAAGCCGCCGCCGCATTCAACGACGGACGCCGTGCGGAACTGGACATTCTTACTGCGTCGCAAGCATCAGCCCAAGCCGCCCTTCAGGAGGTGAGGGGTTCCCTGCAGGCCATCAGCATGCGACACAGCCAGCTCGCAGCGTTGCAACAGGCCGGCCTGCCGGCGGAGGCCGCGGAGTCCGCTTTGGAGCAGGCACGGGAAGCTGTCCAGGCACCCCGGGTAGACATCCTCGACACCGACAACACCGCGCAGGAGTTCCGTGGACTTGGGGTTTTCGATCTTGGGGCGGTGCAGCAGCTGCTGCTGTTTATCTTCCTCAGTTCCCTAACTGGCGCCGCCACGCTGATCCAGGCCCGCCGCTACGGCGTCATCTCGCGCACCATGGCAGCACCCGTATCCAGCGGTCAAACGATTGCCGGACAGGCCGTGGGAAGGTTTGGGATCGCGTCAGTCCAAGGTGCGTACATCCTGGTTGGCACGGCCCTGCTCTTCGGCGTCGATTGGGGCAATATCTGGCTCACCGCATTGGTGCTGATGGCCTTCAGCGCCGTGGCCGCAGCTGGTGCCATGATTATCGGCTCGCTCTTGGATCACGACGGCGCGGCAACAGGTATCGGAATAGGTGCCGGTCTCGTATTGGCTGGCCTGGGAGGCTGCATGGTGCCACCGGAGTTCTTCGCCGAACCACTCCAGTCAATATCGTGGGCCACCCCGCATCGGTGGGCATATCACGCGTTGGCGATGATCCAACGACGGGACGCCACCTTCACCGACATCCTGCCTGCCCTGGGCGTCTTGGCAGCGATGGCCGCAACTCTCCTTTTGAGTGGTGCGTGGCTCCTCCGGCGCAGCCTCCAAAGGGCGCTATGACCGCAGTTCCTCCCCCGGACGCAGTGTCCTTTTTTGGTGGGTCTCCTCAAGGTCTCGCGATCTGCGAGGCCGTCTTTGCCATAGCCGGTGGACTCGGTGATTTTCAGGTCCACGTCTCCAAGAGCCAGGTTGCCCTACGGCGGCATCGTGGATTCGCCTACTTGTGGCGGCCTGGCAAGTACGTCCATTCGGAGGTACCTGCCGTGCTGTCGTTGGCGTTGCCCTATGAGCTCGGCTCACCAAGGTTCAAAGAAGTAGCTCATCCCGCTCCTTCCGTGTGGATGCATCACTTGGAACTCAACGATCCCAGCATGGTTGATGCCGAAGTGAGTCAATGGATCAGGGAGGCCTTTGAGGCGGCATAGCTGAATTACCTCCGGGGGCTGCCGGCGCATCTACAGCCTCTTTCCCCGTTTAGAGTCGTTCGACCCTACCGTCAGCAACCCGATCAGGGAAGCTTTGAAACATGAGCATCGTTGACCAGCAACCCACATTGATTCGAACCGCCGACCAGCCCACTGCAGTGGTCCGCGAGCGTGTCCCCATGGCGAATCTCACGGATTTCTTCGGCCGCGCCTTCGGGGCAGTCATGGCCGCTACGCAGGCGCAGAATGCCAGCCCTACCGGCCCGCCGTTCGCCATGTATCACGGGATGCCAACCGACACCGTCGACGTAGAGGCGGGCTTTCCCGTGACGCCTGGTTTTTCCGCTGCTGGAGAGGTTATCAGTGGCTTGCTGCCGGCGTCGGACGCCATTGAAGCTGTGCACAAGGGACCTTACGACACTCTGGAACGGACCTACGCGCTCATCCTGGAGCGCATGAGTGCAGAGGGAATGACACCTTCAGACACCATGTGGGAGTTCTATCTCAGCGATCCCGGACAAGAGCCGGATCCGGACAAGTGGCAGACCCGGGTTGTTTGGCCCATCCTCTGAGCAGGGCGGACTCTCGATCATGAGAATCCCAGCGAATGCCCTACGGAAAAGCGAGCGAGGGCACCATCTGGACCACCGGGCACAAAGCGATAACGAAGAAAGGGCCAAGGTCAGCGGAAGATTGCAGATGGTGGTGAAGGTGGAGCCGGATTGCCCGGCTGCGTGCATCATCGTCGGTGGACGGATCTCAACCCGGAACATCCTGGTCATCTTCGCCGTTGCGCGCAGGATCAACGCTGCTGTTCCCGGCGCGGCCATCTCCGTGGATCTCGGCCATGCCAGTATCACGGACGACGCACTGGAACAGCTCCGGGACGTTGCCAACAACAGCTTGCTTCCCCTCTCGGCGGATCCCGCCCGCCTTCCGTGCCGCCTCCGGATTGAGGACTCTTCACAACAGCCAGCTTGACTGGGCACCAAACAATTTCACCGAAAGCAGGCAGCAATATGAGCAAGAACCACACCATTGCCGTTGGCATCTAGGACTCCACCCAGAGCGAAGCAGCTCTGATATGGGCGGGCCGTCGGGCCGAGGAACGAAGACTGCCGCTCACCATAGTGCATGTGGTTGACGACAGGTGACTGATTGAACCTTCATCGTGGCGGGATTCCTTCAGGCGTTCCGGCGAAAAGCTGTTGGAGGCTGCATCGGCCCGAATCGGCGAGTTGTTCCACATCGATGTCACCACCGAACTGCTGGTCGGGAGCGTGTCAGCGTCATGGGGACGATTCGCCCGGAATACCTCGCTTATGGTCGTCGGTTCGGGTAGCCCCCACCTTGGCGGCACCTTGACGGACCGTGCGCTTCAGATAGCGGGCGCTTCGGAAGGTTCTGTGGCCGTTGTTGATGCGATAGACGCTTACCAGGACAGGGACGGAGTCATTGTTGGCGTGGATGGTTCCGAGCATTCACTCAAAGCCGTTGCTTTCGCCGCCGCGGAGGCAGATCGGGACAGGCAGGAACTCACGGTACTTCATGCATACAGCGCACCGGAGCCTTCCACCGACGCCGGGTTGGCTCCAGCCGAACTCAGGCGGCTCATCAACGACCAAGAGCGCCTCATCCTCTCGGAGACTATCGCCGGGCTGAGCGTCTCATATCCCGATTTGCCTGTGAAGAAGGTGTCGGAGCCCCACAAGGAGCCGGTCCGCGCCTTGGTGGAAGCATCTGTTAACGCAAGGCTGCTTGTTCTGGGCACTCGGGGGCGGGGTGGATTTTCGCGATTATTGTTGGGCTCTACCGTGCACGGCGTCTTGACGCACATTTCGTGCCCAACCATCGTCATCCCACCAGAGCAGGTTCCGGACCAGCGTTAGCCTGGCAGCCACATTAACAGAAGGTTCATCGTGACAGAGGTACTGAGGTAAGAAGTCGGACCCCGGACCGTGCTGGTTGACGTCGACGACGACAGCTACGGAGCGGATCACCCCGCACGGAACGAGCAAGGTGTGACCATTCACGAACTTCAGGCAGCACCTAGTCATCCCATAAATCACTAGATAAACTAGCATCTTCGGCATCGAGTTTTATCGAGGTGGGAGATGAACGGAGTCGACCAGCAAGCTCTCACAGTAGGCGTCATTGAGTTCCTGGACCTCGACCTGAACGAGGTGTGGGTGGCGCATTTGGCCATAGGCGGCAATGCGGGGTGGTCGCGGTTCTGCGCCTACGCCCGCTTAGAGAGCATGCTGGGTCAACGGGACCGGGATGCAGTCTCACACGCCGTTAACGAGCTCTTGGCGGATCTGGGATGTTCTCTTCGAGTCCCCTACAGCTTGGACAGGGACACCGGGCCCCACGGGGCCACCCCGTCCGGAGAGTTGAACGCCACACCATAGCAACTCGAGAATGAGCTTTCTGGTTATTGCCCAGATGCAGAGTCTTGTGTCGCGCATTATGATATTTCCCATTAGCGGAGGGGAGTATCCCCCGATGCTCCGTCGTCACTACGGCCGGCAAAGTCCGGTCCGGCGGAGCAGGCCTTGCTGAAGATGGCCGGGAAAGACCTCCAGTTGGTTTACTGGCTGGAAGTAGGTTCCTAATGCACGTTCCGTTGTGGTCCTGGTTGGCCGTCATCGGCTTTATCCTCGCGATGCTGGCCGTTGACTTATTTGCGCATCGACGGGCGCACGTTATCAAGGTGAGAGAAGCCGCTGCGTGGTCCGCTGTGTGGACAGCGTTCGGCGTGGGTTTTGGCCTCCTGGTGTGGCGGTTTTACGGACCCGAGTTTGGCCAGCAGTACTTCGCTGGATACTGATTGAGAAGTCCCTTGCGGTTGACAACGTCTTTATCAGGGCAATCATTTTACGTACTTCGCAGTTCCTCGTGAGTACCAACACAGGGTGTTACAACCATGCTGGACAGTAACGGCAGCCCCCGACGAGGACTGCGCAACGTTTAGCACTTGCCTTCATTTTCCGCACACAAGCCCCCAGTTACCGTTTTTCACGACCCACCGACCGAATCCTCGGGTCCGGCATCAGTGCTGGCTCCGGGACTCATCCCGAAGCGTGCCGGCATGACCCAGGCGTTAAGAGTCTAGTCAGATTGGGCAGACCACTGATGGTGGTCAAGCACCCCTTGTTGTCACGAAGTCGGGCAGCCTGGCATCCACATCAAATCATTCCTTGACAGAGTCATCCTTCGGCTCTAAATTTAGTGCAACCGATCTCAGCAACCGATCTCACTGCTAGTTCGTAAGATGCAACCGATCTCAAAGGAGAGATTGATGATCATTTCACCTTCTCCCGACCATCGTTGTCCTGCATTTAGCACGTGCCGCTTGAGCACAGCATGCTCCCGCATCAACAATTCCGTTCACAGGAGAAATTCATGATCAAAAAGCGATGGGGCTTGGCGCTCGTAACAGCTGTCGTAGCCAGCCTTGCCCTCAGTGGCTGTTCCCCCTCAGCATCGGAGCCCACAGGGCCCGTGACGCTGAATTATTGGGACTTCCTCGATCCCAGCCAGGCCAACCCCCGATCCAAGGCCCTGAAGGAGAACATTGCCAAGTTTGAGGCGGCCAACCCAGACATCAAGATCAACCTCTCCGTTGTTTCGCTTGGCGACATGTTGAACAGACTGCCGCAAGCCGCGGCAGCAGGTCAGGCCCCTGACGTCTTCAAGATGTTCACTCCAGTGGTTCCCCAGATGGCGTCGGCTGGTGTCTACTCCCCGCTGCCTGATGCTGCTTCAAGGGTTACGGACTGGCTGCGCCCAACCGACACTCTTGCTGGCCCTGACGGCAAACCCGTCGCCGTACCGTACGAATACCGAACCTGCGCCCTTTACTACAACGAAAAGATCCTAAGTCAGATCGGCGCGACCGTTCCCACCACGTACGACGAAGTCGTTGACGTTGCCAAGAAGGCTGCTGCCGCAGGCTATACCGGCTTCGGGACCGGTTTCTCTGATACGGACAACTCGGCCATCGTCAGTACTTTCTTCAACTGCTTCATGTCACAGGTTGACCAGGAAATCTGGAACAAGGATGGACAAGCGAACTTCGCGACGGAAAAAGGCAACGAATTTGGCAACTTCCTGGCCAACCTCAGGGACGCAAAGGCTCTGGGTAGCAACGTCGTGTCAGACACGTACGGCACCGTAGCTGACGGGATGGCGAGCGGCACTGTTGCCATGGCAGTTTTGGGCACAGAACGGGCGGTTTCCTTCGGCTCCCAGAACAAGGACCTCAAGTGGACGAGCTTGCCTAAAGCCAGTACCGGCGATACGACCGGTACCACCATCGGGTGGACCTTGGGCATAGGCAATGGCAGCAAGAACACTGACGCTGCCTGGAAGTTCATCGAGTACATGACCGGGCCCGAAGCCGGCGCTCTGATGGCAACCGGCGGCGAGGTACCCACACGTGCTGCAACCTACGAGCAACCGTTCTTCTCCACCCCGGAGGCAAAGACCGTAAATGACATCGCAGCCTACGTTAAGTCCAACAGCGAACCACGCACGTATTCCAACACGTGGACCGCACTTGCTACCGGTCTCTCCCAAGCAGGCCAAAGGCTGACGCTCAACGGTTCATCAGGTAACGACTTCATTCGTTCCGCTCAGGATGCGGCCAACAAGAAGTAGCCGCCCGATACCAGGGGGGGCCTGAGAAATCAGGCTCCCCTCGGAAGGAACATGCAATGTCAACAGCAAGCCCCACCCGCAGCCAACGCAAAACCGCGGCCTCCCCCTTAGGCGCTCAGGTCCCTCGCCGAATCCGGAGGGATCGAATGGTATGGCTCTACGTCCTCCCCGTCAGCGCCGTCTTCCTCTTTGTCTTTGTGGGGCCGCTCATCTACACAGCGTGGACGGCCCTTCACGAGACGAACTATTATCAGATCGGCAAATTCACGGGTTTGAATTCCTTTGTCCGACTGTTCTCAGATTCAGACCTGCCGAGCCGTATTTGGACAACGTTGGTGTTCTCACTCGGCGCATTGGTTATCGCACTACCGGCGGGACTTCTGTCTGCGATCGTGCTCAACAATCTTCACCGCTTCAAACGTTCCGTCCGAAGCCTCTTCCTCCTGCCTTGGCTGATGTCTCAAGCCACCGCAGGAACCATCTGGCTTTGGTTCCTCAATCCCAACTACGGTCCTGCTTCAGCGATCACCAAATCCCTCGGATTCGGTCCCACGGATGTGTTCTCATCACCGGCCAGCGCCCTTGTTGCAGTTACTCTGATGACGGCATGGTGGTCCTACCCCCAAGCGATGCTCCTTTTCCTGGGGGCCCTTCAAACAATTCCCGAGGAGCTCCGCGAAAGCCTCAAAATGGACGGTGGCGGTATCTGGCACCAGTTCGTCAACATCACTCTGCCGTACCTGCGCAACACCATAGTCTCGGTGGTAGTGGTTCTCCTCATGCTCTACGTGCAGATGGTCACCATCATTCTGGTCACCACAAGAGGAGGCCCTATTGGCTCCACAGAAACGTTGTCCATGCGGGTCTACAACCAAATGTTCGACAAATTCGATCTCTCCGGAGCCTCAGCAACGGCAATCCTGCTCTTCGCCGTCAACATCGCCCTGACTCTCGTCGCCATTCGCTTCCGACGGAAGGAAAGCCTGTGAGCACCACAACCCCGCGCCGCCAGCTACGCTTGGGCAATTTCGTCCGGGCCATTCCGGCCTGGACGTACATCCTGCTTTCCGCCGCAGTGGTACTCCCGCCAGTCGCATGGATTGTGTCCACGTCCTTGAAGACTGCCTCGGGCACACTGGAATTCCCACCAAGGTGGATACCCGCACCATTCTCATCCGAGGGCTATGTTGGTCTTCTGACATCGACCAACGTCCGCTTCTTCGCGAACTCTCTCATCTACGCCGGTGGGTCCATCGTCCTGGCTCTGGCCATTTGCATACCCGCAGCGTATGTTGCCACGAGGTATCGGAGCCGCCGCATGGAAACTTTGATGACAGGGATTCTAGTCCTGTCCATGGTCCCGGCGATCGTGGTCTTTATCGCGCTCTACTCCATGTTTGTCAAAACCGCCTTGATCAACACCTACCCCATGATGATCATCGTCTACACGGCAATCATCTGTGGACAAACCATCCTGTTTCTGCGCAACTTCATCGAGAACATACCCGTTGAGATTGAAGAAGCGGCAGCAATTGATGGTTGCTCCCGCATGCAAATCTTGTGGCGCATCATCCTTCCACTCATCCGGCCTGGTATCGCCGCTGTGGCCATCTTCATCTTCGTGTTCGTCTGGAACGACTTCCTGGTGGGCACCGTCCTCGCCACCACAGAAGACATGAAGACCGTACAGAACGGCATAGTGCGGTACATCACCACAGGCTTCGGCAGCTTCTGGGGACTCTTTGCCGCATTTATCGTGGTTGCTTTCATCCCTGTTCTCTCAATATTCCTGGCATTCCAGCGCTGGTTTGTTGCCGGCATGACCTCCGGTGGTGTCAAGGGATAGCGGACGCAACAGTTCAGCCGCACTCTCCGGTATCGCAAAAGCAGGCCCCGTGACCGCCTAACGGCTCACGGGGCCTGCTTTTGCGATACCGGGAAAGTTCCTACGAGTCCTCGCTCGAGCGCCAATCCGGCGACTGAATGAGCTCCACGCGATTTCCGTCAGGATCGAGGAGGTAAACCAGCCAGCCGCCTGCAATGGGGCCAGAGGTCGGGGCAACGGGTTCGGATACCGCGCCGTAACCAAGCGCTGTCATCCTGGCGTAAACCTGTCGGACGTCAATATCTGTGAAGGCCAAGTGAGCTGTGCCCGGCTGCGCCCCTGATGGATTGACGGCAGGCAGCAACGGCTCGGCATGGGCGAGTTCCAGCCGAAACGATCCGTCACTGGTAGCAAGAAGCATGGCTCTGACCTTAACCTCGGGACGGCCATAAAGTTCGCCGATGTACGGCCCCGACGTCCACGCGTCCAAACGTGTCAATCCGAGGCCATCCACATAGAAACGCTCGCTGCGCTCCATATCTGAAACGTGCAGGGCAGTGTGATGGTGTCGCATGATGTGTCTCCTTGATAGGTAAAGGACCCGTCGCTGATTACTGAATTGCTCAGGTCCCGATTCCCAAATGTGCTCCGCCGGCCACGTCGAGAGACACTCCCGTGATGTAGCGGTTGTCGGGATCAGAAAGGAACAGAATGGCCCGGGCAACTTCATCTGGTTCGGCAAACCGACGCATCGGCAGCTGCGCTGCCCTCTTCGCCCGGTTTGCTGCTGCGTCAGGGCCGGAGTCCCGGGCAAATTGCGCCCACATGGGTGTGTTCACCGGTCCTGGCGCGATAGCATTCACGGAAATGCCGTTGGGTCCAAGCAGCTCAGCAAAGGACCACATGATGTGGAGGACGGCGAGCTTGCTCGCGTTGTAGGGCAGGTAGTTGAGGCGTGCTTCTTTGGCCGCAACTGAAGAGAGAACCACGATGGCGCCGGCTGTGCCGGTCGCAAGCATGGATTTCGCGGTCTCCCGGACCATGGTGAAGGTCGCGGTGGCGTTGATCCTCAGGATGGAGTCGAACTCTTCGGTGGTTGTTTCCATGATGTCAGGAGTGGGGCCAAGCACCCCGGCGGCGTGCACGAGGACATCGACACGGCCGTATTTTGCCTCGATATCCTCGATGACCGTTGCGCACTGTTGTTCCGAGGTGATGTCGAGCGGATAAAACGCCTCCAGGGATTGGTCCTCTTTGGGGGAACGGTCGGCGCCGATAACCTTGGCTCCAGCTGCTGTAAATGCGCTGACCGCGGCGTCGCCGATTCCTCCGCTTGATCCAGTTACCAAAACCACCTGGTCTTTGAGGCTCATCGCTTCTCTCCGCTCTGGGCGCAGCGTGACTGCAGTGCTCCTGTGGTCGGAGCGTGAGGTACTTGCTTCATGTTCGTTTCCTTACTCGAGATTTCACGGTTCGGCCGGTCGCCGTTTGCTTGGATTTCGATGATGCTTAAGGGGTGAGCGCCTCCCGGGCGCCGGGGGCCGCCGTTGATCGAACTGCATCGGCGATTTCCGTGGCGCGGAGCGCTTGGGCGAATGTCACCGGAGGCGTTTCACCCGTACAGAACCTCAGGGCAGCTTCTGCCTGGCGGAGGAAGAGGTCAGAGGGCGCGAAGTTCTTCTCCTGGTGTCCGCCGTCGCGGTCCCACACATGCAGGGAATCGTTCGACCACAACATCCGGCCGCCAGTGGCCAGAACATCGATGGTGAGGCTCCAATCCCCTTGGTTGAGCCCTTGGGGTTCCTGCCAGGGAGACCAATAGCTCTGCAAGGTAAATACCGCTCCAGAGGGGAATTCGAGGGTGGAAACGACGTGTTCCGGCACCGGAGACCCGTACAGGCTGCTGCTGGCGTTGGTCGCCAGGACTCTTGGGTCTCCCTCGAACCACGAAGAGACCAGCTCGATGGCATGGATGCCATTCACCACCGCAACGCCACCCTCCTTCGGATCAGCACGCCAGGAGTCGATGGTCTCCTTATATGCGACCGATCGAACGTTTACAGCGATCACGTCGTTGTCTCTGATCCACTGAGAGATAAGCGGGACGGCCGGATGCTGGTGGAGTGTGTACCCCACCATCAGCCGTGAGCCCACCCCCGTAGCGGCAGCCATGATGGCAGCACCTTCGGCATCTGCCGCCACGGGCTTTTCCATCAGCACCCGAAATCCCCTGTTCAGCAGATCCGCACAGACATCCGGTTGTAGCGTGGTGGGCAACGCGACGACGACTAAGTCCAGCTGATCACAACGAAGCTCCTGGACACCGGGCACCATCTGCGCTCCCAGATCCTGGGCCAACGAGGCCGCCCTCTCGTCTTTCTCCACAAGATGGGTAACGTCCGCACCCACCTTGGCGAAGGCTCGGGCATGACGGGAACCTGCCCACCCGGCAGCGCCCACGACGGCGACGCGCGGCGACTGTTCCGACGTCGTCATGATGCGGGCCCCTCGAAGATCAGGCCGAAGTTGAAAGAGGTGCTCATGAAATCTCTCCTTTGAGTTAATTCAGAAAATCGACGAGATCAGTTGTGTAAATCGGGGGCACCACACTTTGATGTCCCAGAAGGCCTTTAAATACCTGGCATTTTCGGATCCGAAGGGCGGAGGTCTTCGGTGTCAACGCCGACTTCCGTTCTGCAGCTTGCTGCCGTTGGACCCTGGAAGAGCAGTAATTCTCCGGGAGCCAGCCCCGGTACCGCCGAGTGATCTTCGAGCATGCGTGGCTTGTTGACCATGATGGCCCCTGCCAGAAGCACCACGAGCCAGGCACCGAGCATGCCGAAGGAGGCCAGCCAGCCATCCCCGGGGCTGTGCAGAAGCGCGAAAAGGAACGGGCCGACACTCGCCAGGGCGTAGCCGGTTCCCTGGGCAAACGCGGACAGACGTCCTGAGCCGGCCTGCGTTCGTGTTCGCTTATTGATCATGGTGAACGCAAAGGAATAGGACCCTTGGCCTAGTCCGGCAATGACCACCCAGACCGCCGCAGAAGCTGGTGGCGCGAAGATGATGCCTCCGTAACCTATGGCGAACGCGACCACAAACAGGACGGCCACGGGTAGCGGGCGGGACATTCTTACAACAACCATGGGCACCATCAGAGCGACCGGCAAAGCAAGGATCGAATACAGCGCCAGCATGGATCCAGCAGTTTCCTCGCTTAGTCCTCTGTCAACGAGGACAGCCGGGAGCCACGTAAGCGCCGCAAAAGTATTGCTGGAACAACCAGCAAAAACCAATGCAGTGCCCCATCCGATTGATGATCTCCAAGGATTGGCCCTCGTCGCAGGAGGCGACTGCTGATCGTTGGCTGGTGTGCGGGCAACGATCCGTCTGGTCGTAAGAAGAATCAGCCACGGGATCGCAGCAAGCGCACTGAGTACAGCCCAGATACCAATGGAGAACCGCCAGCCATAAAGAGTGCCTAGAGGAATTGCGAATTGGGCGGCCACTGCCGTGCTGACACCCAGGAGCGTGACGTGGAGCGCCGCGAGACCCCCGATTCTGTCGGGAAAAAACTTCATCAAGAGAGGCGGCGCCACGACGTTGACCAGACCAATCCCGAGCATGGTGATACACGTGAACACCAAAAATGCCAACACGTCCCATCCCCCTGCGCGGCCGAGCTGACCCACCGTTGTCAGCAGAATGGCAACCAGTAGGAGGTGCTCAAGCTGGATACGCCGCAGCAGCGGCAGCGCAAGGAAGCCCATCACCGCGAAGCTGGCGGTCGGCAGCATCCCTAGGGTCCCTGTGGTCACGGCGTCAAGGGGGAGGTCTGCGCCTATGTGGCCAAGAAGCGGCGACACCGCCGAAACCGCCTCTCTTGCGCTGAAGGCAACCAGCAGGATGCCCGCAAGCGCGGTGAGACGCCCGCGCAACGGCCGTCTCCCGGCTCCCTTGACTCGCAATTCACGCTGAGGCAGGCGACGTGGAGCCATGCTGGCACCTCCCTATATCCGACAGGCTGGCTCAAGACACCAGTTTCAAGGAACCCGTATCAGACACCCGTGCAATTTCGGCAGATGGGGCTGGTAGTTCAGCGTGCGTTAACTGCGTGGCTCGCCCACTCGCGCCCAGTTTGCTCCTCTGTGGGCAGGCCAGCCGCGGCGAGGATCTGGTCCAGCAGGCGCTGGGTGCGAACAGCTTCGCGACCTGAAGTAAGTGGCTGGGCCCGGTCGCCGACCCGATCCAGGAAATGGTGAACGGCGGCCGAGAATCCCAGCGTGTCTGTCGCCGTAGCCCAGCCGTACGCTTCTGCACTCAGTTCCCGTGAAGTGGTGACGCCGTTGATGGTGGTGGAAACTGTCTCGGGCGCCCTGACTTCGACGGTCTTCCCGTCACCGTACGCGTCCAGCTTCTCGTTCCATGCTCCCGCTGTTCGGGCTGCCATCAGGACGCCGGTGTTGCCGGTGCTGAAGCGGATGGTCGCTGCGATTCCGTCTTCTTCCCAAGGATCTTCACCAGCAGCGTGGGCGGCCACGTGCTCAGGGTCGCCCCCGCAGTACCAGCGCAGGAGATCGACCATGTGGATGGCGTTCTCGAACGTTGCACGGTATTCGGATCCAGGGCGGTTCTTCTGGGCAACGCAGAAGGTGGCGCCTTTGTCGCCAAAAGCCTCCCGGCCGGCCGTGTAGACGGGTGCATAGCGCCGGTTGAAGTCAACCATGAGTATCCGTCCCCGCTCGTCGGCGAGGTCTGCCAGATGCTCTGCCTCATCTGTCGCTGGGGCTAGCGGTTTCTCGCAGAACACGTCCACGTCGCGGTTGAGGCAAAGCTCGACGGCGTGGGCGTGCTCGGAGCGCGGGGTCAGCACGAACACTGCATCCAGTTCCTGCGCGGCCAGCATCTCCTCCACTGTCTTGTAAGCGGCGTGGAAGCCCCAGCGCCGGACCAGGCTGCTGGGATCTTCACGCCGGGAAACCAGGGCAGCCAGTTCAACGTCATCACGTTGAACGAGGGTGGGCAGCTGGGCAATGGTGGCGATGTTGCCGGCACCGATAACTCCGACACGGAGGCGGTTGCTTTTCATCAGGCATTCCTTACTTTGGCCGGATCAGAGAGCATTGAGCGCAGGACGGCGACGGACTCCCGGAAACCGACTTCAGGAGCCGGAAGGTCCTGCGGGTGCCAGCGATATTCAAGCTCGATGCTCAGTACGTCGTCATATCCGTGCTGAAGCAGCGCGGCGAGGATCTGGGTCCACGGGATAACGCCGCTTCCGACAACGCGGGAACGGACTGCCCGCTCTGAGGCGTTGACTCTGGCTGTTTCTGTGGCACGAAAGGCTGCGTTGGGATCTGTGAAGACAAGGTCTTTCACATGGACGTGACCGATCAGGTCTCCCTGAACAGCGAAGGCTTCTTCGTAGTTTTCGTCGTGCGTGAAAGTCAGGTTCGCCTGGTCATAGAGAACACGGACGGACGGCAGCGCAATTTCCCGAACCAGGGCCGCTGTGTCCGCTGCCGTCTGGGTCATGGTGCCGAAGTGGTTCTCCACGCAGAGGCGGACGCCGGCCTGCTGGGCTTCGGGGGCGAGGGTCTCCAAGGCTTTTCGCAACTGTCCCCACCGCGCGGCGTGATCGGTGTCTCCGGCGTGCCAGGAACCAGCATAGACACGGACCCGGTCAGCGCCGAGCAGGTGGGCGGTATCAATGGCCCCACGGAATTCGTCAACGGCTTTGTGCCATTCGGTGTCCTCCAGTGAGTTGATGGCGGTGGTGTAAGGCGTCAGACCAACGATGGGTACGCCTTCACCTTCTGCCGCTTTCAAAGCCTCCATTGCCGAGCGCCGGTCCCCCAGGGGCAAACCGGACTTGTAGTCATCCTGATAGATGACCTCGGCGGCATCGAGCCCTGCCGCCCGGAAGAGTTGGAGAGCTTGGGGAACCGTGTGGTTCGGGGTACCTAGTGTGTGACCCGCTAGCCGCATTGTTCATGTCCTTTCTAAAGTGTTTGGAGCTGCCGTCCAGTCCGCGGGACCGACCAGCGGGGGCGGTGCTGCGACTCGGGATCGGTCCACGATTTCCATCAGCAGTCCCCAGGGGGTAACAAAGTAGGTCCAGCGGTTGCCGGCTACACGGGGACTATCACCAGCGACTTCCTTGCGGTCCCCGAGTACGCGCACTCCGGGTGTTTGCTGTAGCACTGTAATTGCTTCATCGACGTCGTTCACGACGAAGCACAGGTGGTGCCCCCCGGCGTCGCAATGCCTCGGTGGCGTCTCCCGCCGGTCAGCACTGTTCCACTCGAAGAGCTCGATGTTAAGGTTCGGTGGCAGGCGAAGCATGGCGAGCGTCAGCTTTGCATCTGATGGGACGTCGAAGTTTGTGGGCATGAACTCTTCGTCGGGCCCGCGTTCGGAGCGGTACAGCTCTTCGGCTCCGAGGACCTCGACGAAGAACCGGATGCCTTCTTCAAGGTTTGGAACCGTCAGGCCGACGTGGTCCGTGTGTTGGACCCCCGGCAGGCGTCGGAACGTCGGTTCCCCACCCCCGCTCATTTTCGGAGCTCCGAGGTGGAGCCACGGACCAGGAGCTCGGGTTCCAGGACAATATGGTCCACCGAACCATCACCATTCTGCTTCTCCGCCAGTTCGATCGCGATATGTCCCATGTCAGCGATCGGCTGCCGCACTGTTGTCAGGGGAGGGTTGAACCGGGCACCGAGAGCGAGCCCATCGAACCCGATGACCGACACATCGTCCGGTACCCGCAGGCCACTTCGGCCGAGCGCCGAAATCACTGCAAAGGCCACCATGTCATTGGCCGCAATGATCGCAGAGGGCGGATTGTCCATCTCCAGGAAATGCTCTGCCCCGCGCGTGCCCGCATCCAGATCTGAGCCGCTGTCCAGCACGACCGGTTTGCTGCCGCTTTGCGCGGTGAGTTCCAGATAGGCGTCCATCCGGTCCTGGGCCGTGTGCGTCCCGGCGATACCGGATACATAGCCGATTGAAGTGTGTCCCAAGGAATGCAGATGATCCAGCGCCAACATGATTCCCTTGCGACTGTCGACCGTGACTGTTGGAACGGAATCGTCACCTTCCACGCGGTCAATCACCACCACCTTATGGCCGAAGGCAAAACGCTTCAGCGCCTCGCTATCCACCTTCGTGGAGGGTGCCACAATCCCGAACGGGGCATACATCGCCTGCATGGCTGTGAAGTATCCATCCGATTTGGCCGGGTCACCATTGGTGACGCAAAGCATGAGTTGGTAGCCGCGCTCGTCAGCTGCCTGCGTCATCGTCTTGGCAAGTTCTGCAAAGAACGGGTTCGTAATGTCAGGGACGATCAGAGGGATGATGTTGCTGGTCTTTCGACGCAGTGCCTGCGCCAGAGGACTCATGGTGTAGCCGAGCCCTTCGGCAACCCGGAGGATGTGCTCGCGCGTTTCACTCTTCACCGCCTCAGGACGTGAGAACGCCCGGGAGACAGTCGAACGGTGGACACCGGCAGCTTTTGCAACGACGTCGATACTCAAGTCAGGCATGTTTGTTTCCTCCGTGCTGGTGGTCATAGGCCTGCCAAATGGGGCGCATGACATCTTCGAGCTGGGCCAGCGTGGGCAGGCCCCGGAATCCATCTTCCAGCGTCCGGGCGACGTTCCGCACAAAGGGATCGTAGAGCGGGTCGCTGTCCACGTTGATTTCGTCGGTCTCCGTAGTTCCGTCCAACGCGGTAAAGGTAGCGGTGCCATCAGAATTAACGGAGGCGAATCCGGCCTCACCGACCGAGGTGAAGCTGCAATACCGTTTCAACGGCGAGCCAGGGAATGCGTAGCCAACTTCCACGATGGCTTCCCGGCCCTCCGGCGTCGTAATGATGAGACTGGCGTGATCCTCAACGGCTTGGCGGTGAAGCGTTGAAGAGAGGCGCGAATCCACGTGAGCTGCCTGCTCATCGCAACCTCGGAGAAACAGATCGACGAAATGCGGGCCGAGGTTCGCCAAGCATCCTCCCCCGGCCCTGACCGGATCGGTCATCCAAGGATTGGCATTGTCCAGATACCGTGACGGTGGACCAGCAATAAATGAAGCTCGCTGATAGCTGGGGCGGCCTGCCTTGGCTAGCCACTTCTCCGTGGGTCCACCGCGCTGAACCAGCGGAATAGTGGCTGGCACACCGGCTGATTCTGCGGCCTGGTGGACTCTCGAGAGCTCGTCAAGGGAGGTACCCAAGGGCTTTTCCACAACGAACGGAATTCCCCGCTCAATCAAGGCCAGACATTTTTCTGCCATACCGTCGTGGGGACCAAAGATATATGCGAGGCCGATGTCTGGCAGATCAACCAGCCTCTGCCAGTCAGCTTCAGCCTTTGCCCCCCATTGAGAGGCCAGTTCCTTCACCTGGACACGGGATACATCCTCGTCGCCCACTCCAACCACGTCGTGTTCTTCAGCGATAGCTTGCGCGCAGAGTGGAACATGCCAGTGGGAAGCGCCCAGAACAATTGTTCGTACATGAGTCAACCGCAATACCCCCTTGTATGAGATCGGTTGCTGAGATCGGTTGCAATAACACTATGGATGGTGGGAGAGTTTGTCAACGAAACATCAATTCAGCCGGGCCAAACGTGAAGATGACACCACCCGGCCAGAGAGAGGCCAGTATGAACAAGAAACTCCGCACGCTGCAGACCATCCACGAATCAGGAGCCGTCCTCATCGTGCGCCTGGACAGTGCTGAACTTGCTGAGCAGGTCGCGGAAGCTGCCATCGACGGAGGCTTCCGGGCCCTGGAGATCACCCTGTCAATTCCAGGGGCAGTTGACGTGATCCGCCGGCTGGCCGCAAAGCACGCACCTCACGGCGTGGCAATCGGAGCCGGCACAGTGCTTGATGAGCATTCCGCGTACGAGTGCATTCGCGCGGGCGCTGAGTTCCTGGTCAGCCCCCAACTGAACCCCGCGATGATCAGAACAGCCAACCGGTACCAGGTGCCCACAATCAGCGGGGCATACACACCAACCGAGCTCGTCCAGACCGCCGAAGCAGGCGCCGACATCCTCAAACTCTTCCCCACGGAGGCCGGCGGAGTCGCCTACGCCAAAGCAGTGCTGGCTCCACTGGCGCACCTGCCCATCATGCCGGCAGGCGGCGTAACTCTGGACAACGTCGGCGAGTGGTTTGCCGCCGGCGTGGCAGGGGTCGGGGTGGGCAGCTACGTGACCAAGGCGTGGCAGCCGGACGGCGACTTTACCCGCGTCAGCGAAGCAGCCCGGGCATTCCTCGCCGCGGTATCAGAGGCCCGCCGCTAATGTCTCCCAAAGTCTTCATTGTCATTGGGCCGGCGGGCTCAGGAAAAACGACAATTGCCCAGCAAACGGCAGAGAAGCACCAAGCGGCATATCTGGATAAGGACCGGGTCAGTGGCCGGTTTGTTGAGTTCGCCCTGACCGCCACCGGACACGATCCCACAGACAGGGAGTCCAGCGACTACTACCGCGATAACTTGCTTCCCCTTGAGTACGAAACCCTCATGGATGTTGCAGGAGTCAACTTGCGCCTCGGCCGGTCAGTAGTCCTCGATGCGCCCTTTGGGTCCTATTTCGGGGACCCCGGCTATGTGACCCGCGCGGCGGAAAGCTTCCAATGGCCACCGTCCGCGATCACTGTCGTCCGGGTACGGGTACCTAAAGACGTTTTGCGTGCGCGTCTTATCCACCGCGGACTGGAACGGGATCAGTGGAAACTTGCCCACTGGGATGATTACTGGTCCCTCTATGGCCGCTTGGAGTGCACCTGGTCCGGAGTGAAATACCAGGACTTCGACAACGAGGCGCCCCTTCACGCGCCGTGAAGAATCCAAGCCTGTTGCAACCGGCACCTCATAGGCGCCGGTACCACCGAAGCCTCGCTGTGCGCACACCCCACTAACTCATCGAAAATCTCCCCCGCAACATCGTGGAGACGTTGACAAGGATCACATTACATCCGTATCGTTGTCTGCAACCGATCTCAGCAACCGATCTCATTTGCAGAGGCAGGGGCTGAGGAAGCTCCTTCGATTTGACGTCCGGCACAGCCACGAGCACTCAAGCCATCGTTGTTCTTGACAGCCGTTGTCCCTCGAGCGGATCAATGGCCGGGCCTGACCGTAGCACCGAAGTGTCCGGGACTTTTCAAATCCCCCTCTGCAACAATTGTGAAATATGGAGAGTTCAATGAAGACCTCAAAAGAAGCCGACAGCGGACTGGCCGCTTCGGAACTTCCCGAAGCGACGAAGCACCCTCGCCGCACCCTTAATATGGTCGCCGGCACCATCGGACACTTCGTGGAATGGTACGACTGGTACATCTACGGATTGCTGGCGGCCGTATTCTCGTCACAGATATTTCCCAGCGATTCCCCGTTTGCCTCACTCATCGCAGCACTGCTGACCTATGCGGTCGGGTTTGTTGTACGTCCACTCAGCGGCATTATCGTCTCTCCGCTGGCCGACCGTTTTGGACGACGGCTCATCCTGACACTGTCCGTATCCGGGATGGCGCTCGGCTCGCTTATCATCGGTCTCACACCATCATTCGCGAGCATCGGCTACGCGGCGCCCGTCCTCTTCCTGGTTGCACGCGTCATCCAGGGCATCTCGGCCGGCAGCGAAGGCCAAAGCGCCATCGCATTCATGGTGGAACACGCTCCAGCGAACCGGCGGGGCCTGTTCGGCTCCTTCACCAACATGGCGAGCGGCCTCGCGACCCTCGCAGCTACCGGCGCAGCAGCACTGGTGACCTCATCCTTCTCGACCACCGATCTCGCCGCGTGGGGATGGCGCATCCCCTTCGTTGTGGGAGGCTTCCTCGGCATCGTAGGCCTCATCCTGAGGGCCCGGGCAGAAGAAACCCCCGAGTTCGAAGCAGAGGCCCTCGTCGATCAGAAGTCCGCTGCAGCCCGCCTGATGGACCTGCTTCGCGAACACCCCAAGGCCCTGCTGCAGGCAGCCGCACTCTCTGCCCCGGCCGTGGCCTACTACACCTGGGCCACCTTCCTTCCCACCTACGCCAAGCTGACTTCCGGCCGGGATCTGTCCTCCACACTGGCTGGCAGCGTTATCGGGCTGGCACTCCTCGTGGTCATCGTGCCGGTCTGCGGCGCACTCTCTGATCGCCTCGGCCGGCGCAAAATCTTCCCTATCATCGGCGCCATCGGCATGATCGTTCTCTTCTACCCCTTGCTCCTGCTCCTCAACCAGCCTGGCTTCTGGGTATACGTTCTGGTGTCGGCCTCCGGGTGGGTTGTCCTCGGTATCTGGCAGTCGGTCTATCCGACAATTCAGGCCGAACTGTTCCCGGCATCGGTCCGGGTGTCAGGCATCGGATTCGCGCATCAAATCGTGATTGCCGTTTTCGGTGGCACCGCACCGCTGATCGCTGCCGCATTCGTTGGCGCCGGGCAGCCAATGCTCGTGGCTGTCTACATGATCGTCGTCGTCGCCCTCTGCCTGGTCGTCTACTTCACGCTTCCGGAGACCGGCAACCGCGGCGACCGCTCCACCGTGGCACTCACCGACCCGGAGGTGCTCGAAGGCAAGCACCTGGCGGCAAGCACCGCGCAGGCCGGCAACGAGGCCAACAGTACCCGCTAGCCGCGCCCTCCCCTGAAAGGCGGCCCGTCAATACTCAAAGCGGGTACGACCCTTGAAGTTTCTCGGGCCGCCCCGCCAGTGGAATTGCTGATGAACGCTGTCTACCTTGACACCTAAATGAGAGGACACCTCCGCGTGAACCACATGATCATCAATACGTTTTCCTACCTATGGTCGTCCACGGCCATAGATGCGATTGCGGAATTGGCCGGAAATGGATACCGGATTTTTGAGGTTCCAGTGAGTTCTCCGCACTGTTGGCCCGACGAAATCTCCAAGGCGGAGCGCTCCGAAATCTATGGCCGGCTCAATGAGTACGGCGCCTCCATCAGGTCTCTGAACGCCGGTGGATACGACATCAATCTCGCCAGCCCCGCAGCAAATATGCGGCGAAAGAGCATCGAGCACATCACGTCAGTGATTGAGCTTGCCGAAGGTTGGGGGGTCTCGGAGGTAGTCATATCCCCCGGGACACGCCGCCCCATGATCTCCCCCTCGCTGGAGAAAACCTACGGGTGGATGTATGAGAGTCTGGAAAGCCTGATTCCGCTGGCCAAACAGGTCGGCACGCGTCTCCTCTTCGAGAACACCCCCTATTGCTTCACGCCTACCATCGAGGATCTGGCAGGCGTCGTCAGCACGATCAACGATGACTCTGTCAAGATCGTGTATGACGTCGCAAACGCAGCCTACATAGGTGAGGACCCAGTAGAGAGCCTTCTCTCCCATCACAAATCCATTGGCCTGGTGCATGTTTCAGATACAGGCACTGAAACCTGGGGGCACGATCCGATCGGCACAGGAGTGATCGATTGGAACGGACTCGGCAAGGCCGTAAAGGAAACGTGCGGGGTGGACAACGTTGTCCTTGAGATTATTCGCGAGGAGAACCCCCTGCAGGAATTCAAGACGGCGATGCAAGACCTCAAGGATCGAGGCTGGGAACTGGGAAACTAACCGAACGCCTGAGATCACGGCATTTCCGCCGAAGATCTACGAGAGAAATAGTCAATACGTCACATTGCTCATCGTGCCGCAATGCCAATGGACGTTGCGGAGTGATCCGGAATATTCCCGAATGTGACCGCTGTATAAGGAGTCTTTTCAATGAGAGCATTGGTTAGTGGCGGCAGTAGCGGCATTGGAGCATCCGCCTGCCTGAGAATTGCAGAGGCGGCTCTCGCCCGGGGCGAACACCCCCGAATAGCAGTGGCAGGACACGACACAAACAGCAGCCAAGAGCAGGTAGTGCGTTCAATCGAGTCAATGGGCGGCTCCGCGATCGCTTTGGCGGGAGACCTCGGCGACCCGGAGGTGCCCGGCAAATTGGTCGACGCCGCCGTGGCTGAGTTTGGGGGGCTGGATGCACTGATTGCGAATGCCGGGATTGCCAATCCTGGCGCGATCTGCGATGTGACAATAGAGGACTGGGACGACATGTTCTCCGTTAATCTTCGCGGCGCGTGGCTCCTGGCCAAAGCCAGCCACCCGCACTTGCGGCAGAGCCGGGGTGCCGCCTGCTTCACCTCGTCGATGTCAGGTCAGATCCCCCACGCTGGATCAGGCGCCTACAGCCCCAGCAAGGCTGCGTTGACAATGCTTGCCCAAACACTCGCTCTGGAATGGGCACCTGAAGGAATCCGCGTCAACGTAGTCTCCCCCGGCATGACTCACACCCGGATGACCGAAAAGATGTACGCGGATCCCGACATCAAGAAAGCGAGGGAAAATATTATCCCCTTGGCCCGAATTGGAGATCCCAAGGACATTGCGAATGTGATTGAGTTCCTTGTAAGCCCGCTGGCCGGCTACGTCACCGGGCAAGACATTTGTGTCGATGGCGGCTTCTCAAAGTCCATTCTGAGCCATATTCCGGGACGGCCAAGTTCCAAACCCTGAGGCCCAAGTTGTACAGACACCCCAGATTATGAGGTTTGCCCCGCCACCGCTACCGTCACCACCGGCTGCGCCAGACATGGCGGATGCCCGGTTCGACAAGCCGGTAATGCATCGTTGCGCTGGCGGGGCCCGTCTCTCGCCCACCCACGGGTCCGGCCACTCAGTGGACCAGCGACAGACTTCGGCATATCGCTATTTAGGAGCTCGGCAACGACCCTATTCAAAATCCAAAGCAAAACCACTCGTCCCCCAAACAGCTGCACTAAAAGAGGCGCCGTGTTCATGGCAAAGAATATCTTGGATGGCACGGAATGGACCGCCACTGACTTCGCGGTTCTTCTTCCACAAGAACAGAAATTGGCCCGACAGGAGCTGGCTTGCCTGTCTTGTGACGGCCCGGCTGTATTTCGGGCAGGACCGAAGCGTCGGCCATCGTTCGCCGCGCAGCATCAGCACGGATGCCAATTGAATGCGCCAGCGTGGAGCGCCTTCAAGTACTTGGCTGGCCAGGGATACGCACCAGCCTGAATGCCGAAAACCAATGGATCGAACCCCACGATCGCCAACGTCTTCAGATACGGCCCAGCTGCGCATGTCAGTTGGGCAGTCGGGTTGGTGACAGGTTGTCCGGACAGATCGAAGTAGCGCAGACAATAAACCTGCCACGGTGCTTGCGAACTTCCAGTTTCCCAGATCCGCAACCGGACCATGGCAGACGTCCCTGCATTAAACGAACCACCCCCTTCACCCAAACAGGGACCGCACCTCAATGGTCGGGGCCCAAAAGGGCTCAACAACTCCGACCAGGTGCTCGGCGCTGGCATCATCGCTGACTGGAACACCAATAAAGGCACCCCTGCTCAACGCATCACGACGTGCCTTAACCGGGTCGAATTTCGCCTGCTGGTGTGCCCGCGGCTCATGCCAAGGCCACGTCTATGCGGTGCGGCGTAGACCGGCGCCGCCCTTAGCGGGCACCTCGTTCAATATCTGCCAGTTCGGATTCAAGTTGCCGCGTCAGGCTCCGCAGGCGGCTGATGTGATCCTGCGACACTCGTCCTGGCTGTGAGGTTACCTGCGCGTCGACGTCGAAGACGGTGTTGGGGCTGTGCCACACGCTGAACCATTCGAGGCCATGACCGAGCGCGTCACTCGTTACCCCTTGAAGCAGGAGCAGGGGTTCACGCGCATTGGATTCGAGTTTTTGTGCAAGGTCGGCATCTGCTGCCACCGCCTGAACCTGCCGGGGTCCGCCTGCCGGGTGATAGCCGTGCTCCCGCATGAGGCCAAGAAGTGATGCGTTCTCCAGCAACTCCTTGGTGAAGTGCGGAAAGAGGTCACGGGGAACCCAAGTGCGCATGAACGCCACTGGGGTCTCTTCCAGGTAGCGGATGCGTTCGATTTTCCAGGTGTTGGTGGTATTCAGAGCCTCTACCGCCGGCTCAGGCGGGGTGGCGTGTTCCACGGAGATGACGTGGGTTCGGAGGCGCTGACCGTGCGCCGCTGCTTGTTCGTCAAGTCCGCCGGCCTGTTGCAGATGCCTTCGCAGGACAGGAGCGGCGGCCACCACGCTGCCGCGGCCGCGTTGGCGGCGGATCAGGCCGAGGTCGGAAAGTCCGGACAACGCCTGGCGCACAACGCTACGCGAGACGCCGAACTGTTTCTGGAGTTCCTCCTCAGTGGGAAGCGGCGAACCGGGCAACAGAGGCCTGTCCAGGATCTGCCGGTGAAGGATGTCCCGGATCTGCGCATGAAGAGGCGGCCCTTCCGCACGGTTCAGGCCGTTGGACCGCTCCCGGGGCTCTCCCCCGGTGGTTTGCACACTCACACTGACTCCTTTGGCGTTCGAGCACATCATAGCCCGCCCGGACTTCTTCTTATCCTTGACGCGTGATCCATCCCACATGTAATGTACGTACTAATTGTACGGACTTGATCCGTCGGCTGGAACATACAATGACGTAGAGAGGTCGAATAATGACGCAGATGCATTTGAGGTCAGGTCGTTCACGGTTGCCGATGTTTGCCTTCCTCCAGAAGGTGCCCGCCGGCATGATGCTGATCCCGCTCATGCTGGGCGTGCTGATGAACACTTTCGCGCCCGAAGCCCTGAAAATCGGCGGTTTCACCACGGCGCTCTTCAAGGACGGGGCCCTGACGCTGATCGCGGTGCTGATCCTGGCCACCGGAGCCCAAATCACCGGAAGCCACAGCGGCAAGGCCGCCGCATCCACCACCACGGTTGTCTTGGTCTGCAAGACCTTGATCCCGGCCACCATTGCCGTGATCCTGGGCCTGGTAGTCGGCATCGATGGCATCGCGGGGGTATCGATCCTGGCCATGTTGGCGATCTTTGGTAACAGCAACGGCGCCCTGTGGCTGGCCTTCGCCGGCCAGTACGGCGACGAAAGGGACACCGGCGCGTACGTGGCCAGCGCCTTTGACGATGGCCCGTTCCTGGCCCTGATCTTCCTGGGCGCATCAGGGCTGGGCGATATTCCCGTGCTCGCCTTCGCCGCGGCACTGATCCCGTTCATCATCGGCCTGTTCATCGGCGCTGTTGACCGGGAGTGGACGAAGGCCCTGGACCATGTTCCGAACATCGTGATCCCTTTCATGTCCTTCGCTGTTGGAACGGGCATCAACCTGAAAACCGTGCTCACCGGCGGATTCGCCGGGATCTTCCTCGGCCTGATCGTCGTGGTCTTCACCGGCGGCCTGACGTATCTCGGATACCGGTTCGTCCTCCGGCGCGGGTCCAAGAGCGGTATCGGGTTCGCGGCGGGCACCACGGCCGGCAACGCCGTCGCCGTACCTGCGGTAGTCGCCGTCGCAGATCCAAGGTTCGAACCCTTCGTCGCTTCCGCGTCAGCCCAGGCCGCCACGGCCGTTCTCGTGACAGCGCTGCTGGCCCCAATCGTCGCATCCTGGGCCTTGAAGCGGGCCGGTGGCCTGCAGCCGGCGGATCCTGTACCAGCAGCTGTCTAAGACTTTCCTTGTACATCCCCATCACGGACGGAGAAACCATGCGCGATCCGCGCTCGGTGCGATGCACCTACTACCTGGAGTCGGAAATCGACCCTGCAAAAGCCGCAGCCATCATGGCAGGCGAACAATCCAGCGGCACGTTCATGCCAGTACCCGGCGAGTCAGCCCGAATCCGGGAGCGGCACGCCGCACGTGTCTCAGAGGTCCAGGAGCTCGGCTTCTGCCGCCCCTCACTGCCGTCACGGTCCACCCCGGAGAAGGTCCGCGCAGCGCTCGTCACAGTCGAGTTCCCGATGGAAAATATCGGTACCGATCTGGCCACCCTCCAGACCGCAATCGCCGGCAACCTCTTCGAACTGGGCGATCTCTACGCTTGCAGGCTGCAGGACATCGCCCTCCCCGAGGACTTTGTTGCCGCCCATCCCGGCCCGGCTTTCGGCATCGAAGGGACGCGCAAACTCATCAGCGACGTTCAGGGCGTCATGGTGGGAACCATCGTCAAACCCAACGTCGGGCTTTCGGAAGAGGAATTCCGGCTCGTGGTGCGGGACTTGGCCATGGCATCCATCGACCTGATCAAAGACGACGAGTTGATGACCGACCCCGCGTACCTGCCCTTGGAACGCCGGGTTGCTGTCGCTACCGAAGAAATCCGCGCCGCAGAGCAGGTCACCGGCCACTCCACCATGTATGCCTTCAACATCACCGGGGACCTCGCCGGCCTCAAAAGGCGCCATGACCTGGTGGTCGAAGCCGGCGGCCGGTGCGTGATGCTGAACATCCCGGTCATGGGCCTTCCTGCATTGGCCCTGCTGCGCAGCTTCGCCGAAGTTCCCATCCACGGCCACCGCGCCGGCCTCGCCGCCTCGATGCGGTCCAAAGGCCTCGGCATGGACTACCGGGTGTGGCAGCAGATGGCACGCCTCGCCGGCGCGGACCATCTCCATGCCAGCGGACTCGGAAGCAAGTTCTACGAACTGGACGAAGAAGTCGCCGCGAACATCCGCAGCCTGCTCCAACCCTTGGGACAGACCTTCGCACCCCTGCCCGTCCTGTCCTCGGGCCAAAACGTCACCACCCCAGGGCCCACTTTCGAGGCCGTAGGCTCCACAGACCTCATGATGCTCGCCGGCGGCGGCGTCGCCGCCCACCCGGACGGCCCCGGGGCCGGGGTGCGCAGCCTGCGTCAGGCCTGGGAAGCTGCCGTAGCCGGCGTACCTTTGCAGGAAGCTGCACACAAACGCTCCCACAGCGGGGACGACGCCCTCCTGCACGCAGTCCAAACCTTCGGGAAAGGTGTCTGAAGATGCCCGCCTTCGGTTTCGTCGCCGACGACCTCACGGGAGCCGCCGATGTCCTGGCCCAGTCCCACCGCTACGGGCTGGAAGCTGTCCTCGTCATTGGCGACTCTCCGCTGCCCACCGATGCTGACGTCGTCGGAATCGCCGGACCGGCCAGGTCCCTGGCCGGTGAGGCCTTCGATGCCTTGGTTGCCCGTGACCTTGCCGCCATTGCACAACTGAACCTGGAAGTGCTGCTCTACAAGGTCTGTTCCACGTTCGATAGTTCCCCCACCGTCGGCAGCATCGGCCGCGGAATTCAGTTGCTGCATCAGCAGTTTCCCCTCCACGGACCAGTCCCTGTAGTGCCGGCCCAGCCCGGGTTCGGTCGCTACACAGCCTTCAGCAACCACTACGCGAGCTACGCCGGCAAGACCTACCGGCTGGACCGCCACCCCGTCATGTCCAAGCATCCCTCCACCCCCATGGCCGAAGCCGACCTGCGCCAAGTCCTCGCCGAACAGCTCGGCAGCGCCGCCCGGGAACCGGGTGCCATTCACCTGCCCACCTATGACGACGGGACGTTCAAGGACGCCTGGGCAGACCGGCGACGGGACCACAACGCACAGGCCTTCGTGGTGGATGCAGTTGACGAACAGCACATGGATACAGTCGCCGAAGCCCTGACCCGCGAGCGGCATGGACACGGGCCCTCCCTTGTTGTGGGCTCCGGTGGAATCATGGCGGCCCTCGCCAGGTCTGTTTCGGACCAGGCTCCCCGCACTTCGGGCCCGCAGCAGCCATCAGGACCCGTGCTGGCCATCAGCGCCTCCGCTTCCAGCACCACAGCAGAGCAGATCAACGACGCCGTCTCCCACGGTTGGGAGGACGCGCCTGTTTCGGCTGAGCTACTACAGGGTCACGACGCCGGAGCCCTGGCCGCGCTGGATCGGCACGTTTCAAAGGCCCTTCAGTTGGGCCGCAACGTGGTGGTCCACACCACCCGGGGTCCTGGAGATCCCCGGTACGGCGCGACCAAACCGGCCGACCCCGGGTACGTTGGGGGATTAATCGGAGGGATCGCCGCCCGGATGGCCCAAGCCGGACTCACCCACGACATCGCCGTCTGTGGCGGCGACACCTCCAGCCACGCACTTATCGCCATGGGCGTTCGCCAGCTGCGGGTATCTGACCAGTTCGTCACAGCCGGCCCCATCCTGCAGGCCGACGACGACTCCGCAGTGGGCGGGTGCAGGCTCCTGCTCAAAGGCGGGCAGGTGGGCCCCACAGACATCCTGCGCCGATTCACCGGCCAGCTCCCCCGCTGACTCCCCCAACAAAACTCATCACCAGAACCATCGAAAGGCGGCCCACATGCGGGCAGTAGTCAAAAACGCAGCTGAACGAGGCGTCTCGTACGTCACCGATGCCGGCGACCCCAAGGCAACCGAGGGATCGGTGGTCATCGAAGTCGGCGCGGCTTCCCTCTGCGGCACCGACCGCGAACTCTACGAATGGACCCCCTCGGCCCAGGCCTTCAACCTCAACCTTCCGGTGGTCCTCGGTCACGAAGGCGCGGGCACCGTCGTCGAAATCGGTCCCGGCGTCACCGGCCTCAATGTCGGCGACCAAGTTGCCCTCGAAAGCCACCTGACCTGTGGCCAGTGCTTCCCCTGCCGCACAGGAGACGCGCACACCTGCGAACGCACAGGCATCTTGGGCATGCACATCGACGGCGTCTTCGCCCAGTACGCCGCCGTGCCGCAGGACATCTGCGTCAAACTCCCTACCGGCCTGTCCCTGGAATCCGGCGCTCTTCTTGAAGCAGCCGGCGTCGCAGTCCACGCCATCCAGAGGGCCGACTACTCCGTCGCGGGGAGGGCAGTTCTCGTCAGCGGAGCAGGACCAGTGGGCCTCGTCGTGGTGAACCTCGCACTACTCATGGGTGCCTCCCACGTCATCGCCGTCGACCCCAATCCCTACCGCCGCGCCCAAGCCGGAAAGCTCGGCGCAACCGCGCTGCATCCCAACGACGGGATCGTTGAACGCTGCCGCGAACTGACCGGGCGCCGTGGCGGATTCGACGTCGCCTTCGAATGCTCCGGAGCACCAGGCACACTGGCAACCCTTTTCGAAGCCGTCCGCCGCGAAGCCACCGTCATCACCGTCGGACACCCCAGCCGCCCCGCGGAAGTTGATATTGCGGCATACATCAACAAGAAGGGCATCACATTGCGTGGCATCTTCGGACGTCGGCTCTGGGAAACCTGGGAACAAAGCCTGCTGCTGCTGGACTCCGGAAAATTGGACCTCGACTGGCTCATCACCCACCGCATGAAACTCAGCCAAATCGACGAAGCCGTAGAACTCCTCACAGGAGACGCCTGCAAAGTCCTGCTCATCCCGAACCTCGGCTAAATGGTCCCTCAGGCCAAGGGGTTTCGTCCGTTTTGCGCGGCCTGGGCCGACTAGAGGAGAGGCGGGGTGTGCACGTATGAGCACACCCCACTGTCCTTTGCGCTACCGGCCGGGCCATGGCGGCTGCACTCTCACGTCGGAGTGGGTCTTTATCGTGGACGATGTGCGCAGACGCGGCTGACAAGGCAACGATCAGCCACACGAGGGGGTTTGCTGTGCCCGAGGTGGGACTCGAACGGGATTCTGGGTCATGGGAACACTGGGAAGCAGCGGAAACATGCGGAATCCGGACCAATCCGGCGGTTGTCCGAGCCAGTCCCAGTAGGAAAGTGTGGACTTTGTCCACACTTTCCTACTGCTAATTTGTGTGCCTCCAGATCGAGGATGGCTGAGGGGGCCCAAGACCAAACAGGCTGCGACATGAGTAACTACAACACGGCCAGGAATCACAAACGATCTATCTTGCCGCACGACAACGCCGTCATCGCGGCGAGGCCGATGCGATACCGATTCGTGGAGGAGCCTCAATAGATCGCCACTGTCCTGCTCGATGCCGCCGACTACTCCGAGGGGCGCCACCCGGATATGTTCAGCGGGTTCAGCCGGGAGAAGTACAGCGAACCCGTGCCGTACTCCATCGCTTGCTCATCAAGCCAGGGCAGCCACGTCACCCATCCAACTGATCACGAGCTTGATGAGGTACGACGCCCATGTGCCCGACGTGGCTGATCAAACTCGCAGAACAGGCTGAACAGAGCTGGGAAGGATCAAGTCGGCTCAGGCGTTAGTGGCCCTTGAAGGCTTCGGCCAGCCACCACGCTCCGCCGTCAGAGGCGATTCGTGCGTCAATGACCAGCGGTGCCTGACGGGGGCCGGACAACCACTCCCCAACCGGTGTGAGGTCTTCCAGTCCCCGAACCGTCACGGTTGCCGCTCCATAACCCGCCGCGATGGCGGCAATATCCGTGGTTGGAAACCTCACTACCTCAAGGTCCTCATCATCCGCCTCAAAGTGGTGGACTTCGGCCCCGTACGCGGAATCGTTGTAGACGATGACCACCAAAGGAATGCATTCGCGAACGGCGGTCTCGAGTTCTGAAATCGCCATGAGGAAACCACCATCTCCGGTACCTAGGACGGGTAAGCGGTCAGGCCTGGCAATCGCAGCCCCGATGGCCGTGGAAAGACCCAGTCCAATCGACTGGAACGCCTGGGTAAAGCAGAAACCGAACTCATCAGGGACGGCCAGATAGGTGCTGGGGTAGCCCATGAAGTTCCCTGAATCCACGGCCACTATGCGATTTTCCGGCAGGATCATGTCCAATTCACGGCTCAACACGCGAGGGTCGATGGTCTCACCGCTGGAAAGGTCTTCCGTTTCCACCGAGTTCCACCGGCCGTGCTCGGCGATGCGTTGCGCCATCTCTCGCGTGCGGAATCCGCTGGCCTTGTATCCAGTGGAGCGCACTTCATTAAGGACCGCGGCCGCTGTCTCAGCGCAATCTCCCAAGATTCCAAGATCGATGGGGCGGTTGGCGCCAAGGGCTGAGTCGTTAAGGTCCACCTGCACCACCGTGGCGGACTCGCCGATGAGAGTGCCGTGACGCATGGTCCACATGTTCAACGCGCAACCCCACCCCACAATGAGATCTGCTTCTGAGATGGTTTCCGCCGTGAACGGGGAAGAAAACCCACCGGAGATGCCGAGGTTGTAGGGGTCGCCGTTGAAGAGGCCGTGCGCCACTGCCGATGTCGCCACCAGGGCGCCCACCTCGTCTGCGAGCGCGGCAATTTCCGGTCCTGCTTCCCGTCCGCCGCGCCCTGCCACAAATACTGGTCGGTTGGCACGCTGAATGAGTCCTGTGAGCTGCGAAATGGCTGCCTGGGTTGGCCTGATGCGCTGCGGAGGAGCGAGGGGTGCAGTTTGCTGTGTATCTTCAGTAACCCGAGTGTCTTGAATGTCGGTGGGCAAGGACAAAACCACTGTTCGACGTTGGTTAACCGCTGTTCGGTAAGCGCGTACGGTGTCTGCCACCGCAGTTTCAGCGCTGTGAACCCGTTCAGCGACGGCCCCGACGCTGACGGCGAGTGCGTCTTGATCGATGTTGAAGTTGGAGCGGGTGGCCGATGCCGCCGTGTCTGCGGTGAGGAGGATCATTGGGGTCCGGCTCTTGGCTGCCTCGCCAATGCCGGTGATGGCATTGGTCAGTCCGCATCCTTGGTGGGTAGTGGCAATTCCCATTTTGCCGGACATGCGGCCGTAGGCATCAGCCATGGTCGCAGCGCCTCCCTCGTGTCTGGCTGCGGTGTAGGGGACGCCGGCTTTGCGCAGGGCATTGGTCACCACGAAGTTGCCACTGCCCACCACGCCGAAGACATGACCCACGCCAAGCCTGGCGAGTGTAGTCCCAACGAGTTCCGCCACATTGGCAGTGCCCGGTCCAGAGATGTCCAGCGTGGATGCGGTACCGGCCTGGGGGTTGCTGGTTGTAAGTGTCATGCGTTTTTCTCCTTCAGGGAGGTAAGGGTCCACGTCTGGACGTAGTGACGCACGTCAGGCGTTTATGAGTGCGAGTACACGGGCAGGGCTTCCAGTTCCGCCCACAATCGGCAGGGGTGCCACGATGAGGGCTGCCCCGACTGGCGGGAGCTTGGAAAGGTTACGAAGTGAAGTGACACCGTATTTGTCATGACCCAGCAAAAAGTGGTGCGCGGGAAAAGGGGGCTTTTGGCCGGCGGCGGCGCCGCCGTCAATCCCTACGGTTTCCACGCCGATGCCGGACAACGAGGATTCTTCAGCGATCCACCGGGCACATTCCACTGTGAGCCCGGGTGAATGGGGGCCCTGTTGGTCATTGTTAAGGAACTGTTGTCGGTCATCGGCCCGGGCTTCCCATCCGGTGCGGATGAGCAGCCAGCCGCCCTCGGGGATGGGACCGTGGTTGGATTCCCAGGCTTTGATGTGGTGGATGTCCAGAAGGAAGTCGTGATCAGCGGCAACCTCCTTGGTCACGTCCAGGACCAGGGCCGGCCCTATCAGGCGGGCCGGCTCGATCCTGGCCACATCTTTGCCGCCGCGCCCGGTGATCCAGTGCACCGGGGCGTCCACATGCGTGCCGATGTGCTCCCCCGTATGAATGTTGTGATGCTTCCAATAGGGGCCGGGTTGGTTGTAGGCGGAGACCTCCTCGAGGCTGAAGTCGATGAGGTTCGCGAACGGCTCGGGTAGTTCCAAGGTTGGCGTGGAGTGGGAAAGTTCGGTGGTCAGGTCTATGACGTCGATCCATCGTGTTGCGAGACCCTCGAGCAGATGGGCGACGCCCAGCTGGGCGACACTGCCCTGAGGCACGTCCGTAGTGCTGTTCCGTTCCATGAGTACGTTCCTTGATAGAGGGATTTTGCCCTTTGACCCGGGCAGGGCCCGTGAAGAGTCAAACGGGTCTTGTGGCAGCGACGTTAGCACCCGCGCACTCCGTCCGGAACAGCTTTTCAAGGCACACATCACGAGTTACCCGGAAAGGCATAGCCCCTGGCAAAACAGGCATTCGACGTGCTCATGGCTTAGGGAGAAACTGAATTAGCAGCTGTAACGCCCATCACAGTCCATCCGCTTCGGCAGTAGGGCCCAAGCCCCACCTCAACCGTCCCGACCGCGACAACGACGTCGCTCCGGCCGGACGGACGCCACAGCATTTACCAAGGAGCCCCAATGTCCGATCACCTGCAGCCCTTGCAAGGGCAACGACCCGGAGTCCGCCGGTACGTTGTCGCCTCGCTCGTAGGCAATGCCTTGGAATGGTATGACTTTTTCCTGTATGCCACTGCTTCGGCAGTAGTCTTCGGCAGGCTGTTCTTTCCTGCGGACGTCGACCCGCTCGTCGGCACCATGGCAGCGTTCGCCGGTTTCGCCGTCGGATTCGCTGCAAGGCCCTTGGGCGGCATCATCTTCGGCCATATCGGTGACAGGCTGGGCCGAAAACGGGCCTTGGTCATGACACTTACCATCATGGGGATCAGCACAGCACTTATGGGCTTGCTGCCAACCTACGCCCAGGTTGGACTCTGGGCCCCCACGTTGCTGATCCTGCTCCGCATCGTCCAAGGCATCGCAGCAGGCGGCGAGTGGGGCGGCGGTGTCTTGTTGATAAGTGAGAACTCCTCGGACTCCCGACGAGGAATGCTCTCAGCCTTCAGCCAAGGTGGCATCTCGCTGGGCTTCGTTCTTTCATCATTGGCCTTCTTCCTCGTGCAACTGATGCCTGACGAACAGTTCATGGCCTGGGGCTGGCGCGTTCCATTCCTCCTGAGCTTCGTTTTGCTCGCCGTGGGCGCTTACATCCGCTTCCGGTTGCCCGAAAGCAAGGAGTTCACTGCCGTTAGCGAGACAAAGCAGCACCGGCTCCCGGTGCTGGCCGCCATCAAAACACACCCCAGGGAGATCCTGGTTGCCATGGGCCTCCGCGTCGCCGAAAACGGTGGCTCTTACATTTTCCTTTCGTTCTCCATCGCATACGGAGTTCACGTCGGCGTGGACAAGGGGCTGCTCCTGATGGCAGTGGCCGTGTCCATGCTCGTTTCGTTTGGTACCTATATCTTCTTCGGCTATCTTTCGGACCGGATCGGGCGGAGGCCCGTGTACGCCCTCGGCGCGATCGGCATGGGCGCCATGGCATTCCCCTTCTTCGCCATGATCGATTCCAATACCCCAGCGGTGGTTATCCTGGCCTTCCTGGTGGGGAACGGCATCTGCCACGGGGCCATGATCGGAACACAGCCGGCCTTCTTCCACGAGCTGTTCTCCGCTGAAGTGCGTTACTCCGCTATGGCGATAGCCCACGAGCTCGCAGCAGTTTTCGCCGGGGGGTTCGCACCTCTCATCGCCACGGCCCTGCTGCTCCAGTTCGGTACCTCGGTCCCGGTGTCCCTTTACGTAATCGGGATGGTCCTCATCACCCTCATAGCGCTGATGTTCTCCCGCCGAGGTAGCAAGGCCGAAGAGCGCCACATAACAGAACGCACCGTACAGAGCGTGACGTAGGGAGCCGGAGAAAATCTCACCCTGCTTGCAGTGACGCTTATGAAAGGAAGTACCGTGACGGTCTCCATTATTGGGACAGGACAGTCCCCCTACACCCGGCATCCCGCTGCCGGAACAGACACCTCCAGCGTGATTGCACGCGCCGTAAGCAACGCCCTCAAAGATTGCGGCCTGCGGCCAAGCGACGTTGACGGGTTCGCAGTTTCCAGTTTCACCCTCGGCCCCGATCACGCTATTGATTTGGCATGGCGGATGGGTTTGCGTTTGTCATGGCTGATGCAGGACACAAATGGCGGCGCCAGTGCGGGAGGCATGCTCCAACATGCTGTCAGGGCCATCGAAGCCGGCGACGTAAAGGTCATAGTCCTCGCCGCAGGGGATGTGATGGATCAAGCAGCTTTCTCCCGCCTGGTAGCCAGCTATAACAAGGCCACCGAGGACCATCTGGCGCCGCTACCCATGAACGGCCCGAACGCCCTGTTTGCCATGTTGACCACCCGTCAGATGGAGAAGCTCGGCCTCAACCGGGAAGACTACGGCCGTATCGCTGTGGCGCAACGCGAGTGGGCCGCCGACAACCCGGGTGCCGTGTACCGGAACCCACTGAGCCTTGATGAATACCTCAACGCCCCCATGGTTGCCACACCCCTTGGTAGGTACGACTGCGTACCGCCTGTCACCGGAGCCGATGCCGTGGTAGTCATGGCAGATAGCGGCAAAGGAACGCCCCGGGCGAAAGTGCTCACCGTTCGGGCCTCCTACAACCCGGACCAGCAATCAGGTGACGGATTGGTCACCGGACTCCGGGACTGCGCTCCCATTGGCTGGGACCAAGCGGGGATAGGACCCGAGGACATAGGCCTCGCTTGCGTCTATGACGACTACCCGGCCATGGTGGTGGCTCAACTTTCAGATCTGGGAATCCTTTCCGACCACGACGATCCGGCAACATTCATCAAAGCCCGGCTCGCCACCCGCCAGTTGCCCGTGAACACCTCCGGCGGGCAGCTTTCCGCCGGCCAAGCGGGAGCCTCCGGTGGCATGCACGGGCTAGTTGAAGCTGCGAGTCAGCTCCTGGGTCGAGCCGGGGCACGTCAGGTAGCTGCACGGTATGCAGTGATCAGCGGCTACGGCATGGTCCTCTACCGCTACGGGGCTTGTGCCACCATGTCGGTTCTGGAGGCAGCACGATGAGCGCGGCAATCCAAACCTGCCTGAACTGCGGGAACCTTTCCTTCCCCTCGCGGCTTTTCTGCCCCGAGTGCGGGCAGGAGAACTTTGCAACGGTGCTGGTGGATCACGGGGACGTTGCCGAAACAACGCGTCTATCCGACGGCACGCTTCTGGCAACGCTGAAAATCCCGGGTGGGCCGTTCGTCGTCGGGCGTGTAACCGGCGGCACGGCAACCTACGGTGACCGTTTGCTACTTGCGAACCATCTGAACAACGACGGCGTCTTCGCCTACCTTCCACTCCACTCACCTGTGAACGAAGAAACCACGAACGAGGAACAACCATGAATTTTGGGTTTGCCCACCAAAGCCTACGGCCGATGACGATACCGCAGATGCTGCTCGAACGCGCCCGCAAAGCTCCTTCGGCTCCACTGTTCCGCTGTGGGGAGGTCCGCAGGGACAGCACCATGGTGGTTGAGGCCGCAGCCCGCACGGGTGGATTGCTGCAGAAAGCCGGAATCCAGGCCGGCCAGAGCGTTGCCCTGATGTCTTCCAACAGGACCGAACTGATGGACTTCATCTTGGGGTGCGCGTGGATCGGCGCAGTTGCCGTACCGATCAACACCGCCTGCCGAGGTGAACAACTGCGGCACATCCTGAGCAACGCTGAACCCGGGCTGGTTGTTACCGAGAGCGAATTCCTTCCCCACCTTGCTGCCCTCGGCCAGGCGCCTGGCCGGGTGAAGATCTGGGTTCTCGATGAGGAGGGCGCACAAACCCATCCTGAATTGAAGGTCGAAGCTGTACCTGAAGCCACCGCCCCCATCGAGCCCCTGGCCACCGGCCCGGCAGAAACAGCAGCCATCCTGTACACCTCCGGAACCACGGGAGTGTCCAAAGGTGTTCTGTGCCCGCAGGGACAGTTCTATTGGTGGGCGGCGAACATGTCCGATCAACTGGGGCTCCGGCCCGATGACGTGCTGTACACCTGCTTGCCGCTGTTCCATACCAATGCCCTCAACGCCTTCATGCAAGCGGTGCTCTGTGGCGGTGAGTACGTGCTTGGGCCAAGGTTCTCTGCCACGCGATTCTGGGCCGATGCATCCTCAGCCGGAGCAACGGTGACCTATCTTCTCGGCGCCATGGTGGGCATACTCGACAGCCGCGCCCCAGGCCCCGGCGACCGTGAACATCAGATCCGGTTGGCGCTCTCACCTGCCACGCCGTCGCGACTGGTTGAGCCCTTCAGGGAAAGGTTCGGGGTGCAGCTCCTGGACGGCTATGGCTCGACCGAAACCAACTCCGTCATCGGATCCACACCTCAACAATGGCGGCCAGGCTACATGGGTAAGGTCAGGCCGGGATTCTCCATCCGCGTGGTGGACACCGACGGCGTCCCGGTGCCCAATGGCCAGCCGGGCGAGCTGCTGATACGCAGCGATCAACCGCACGCCATGGCCACCGGCTATCACCACATGCCCCAGGCCACGGCGAAAGCGTGGCAGGACCTTTGGTTCCACAGTGGCGATCGAGTAGTAATCGACGACGACGGTTGGGTGCGGTTTGTTGACCGGATCAAGGACGTGATCCGCCGACGCGGCGAAAACATCTCCTCCCTTGAAGTGGAGCAGGTTCTCCGTCAACACCCTGCCATCCAGGAAGCTGCCGTTTACGCCGTCGACTCTGAACTCGGCGAAGACGAAGTCATGGCCGCCCTGATCCTCCGGGAGCCGGTTGATTTTAGCGAGCTATGTCAGTTCTGCGCTCCCCGTCTCGCCTCGTTCGCCATCCCCCGGTTTTTCCGCACCGTGGACGAACTGCCCCAGACGGAGAACGGCAAGGTGCGCAAGCAGGTTCTGAAGGCCGCCGGCCGAGCTGCTGCCCAATGGGATCGGGAAGTGGCGCAGCCCAGGCACACAACTGCAGTCGGTGCCCACTGACCCGCGACCACTCTCTGGAGCGCCGGCTGTGGAAGGCAGCCGCCCGTAGGATAAGCGTATGGACCTGCGGGCGCTGCTGACTACCCACCTGAAGCTGCGCCACCTTGTCATCGTGCTCGCCGTTTCAGAACACGGAAGCCTGGTTCGGGCGGCCGAGGAACTTTATCTCACACAACCGGCGCTCAGCCGTGCCCTGCGGGAAGCCGAGCACGCTGTGGGCGCGTCCCTTTTTGAGCGGACGGGGCGCGGCATGGTGCCAACACCGGCCGGCGCGGCCTGTCTTGAGCACGCCAAGGCGATAGTAGGACACCTCAGTACGTTGCGGCGCCGGGTGGACGAACTCAATGACCCTGATGCCGGCCTTGTACAGGTTGGGGCTCACGTAACGGGCGCTAATCTCTTGTTGCCGCGGGCCGTTGCCAGGCTCATGGCTGACAAGCCTCGGGTTGAAGTTCGCCTGCGCGAGGCACCCCCTGAAACCCTCATCCAAGAATTGGGCAGTGGGGATTTGGACCTGCTCGTGGGTCGAGTGACAGATCACGCCAGCACAGCGCGGTTAAGGCTTATCCCGCTCTACCGGGAAGAGTTCCGGATTGTGGCAGCATCGACACACCCTGCGCACGATCTGCCCGATGTGTCGTTGCACGATTTGGTCGCGAGTAGGTGGGTGGTGCCGCTGGCCAATACTCCCCTGCGGGACGAACTGGAACTGAACTTCAAGAACGCAGGTCTGGCCCCGCCTGCACAGCACGTCGAAGCGGGGGCACCGGCGACTTTACGTACCCTCGTTGTGGAGGGCGGTTTCCTTGCGCTCATGCCGGAGTCCATGGCAGTGGCCGAACCACATATCAAAATCCTCGACCTGCATCTGGATGGCCTGGCACAGCAGGTTGGTTTGCTCCTGCATCCGGACCGCCCACTGACTCCCAGCGCGGCGCTGCTCGCCGACAAACTTCGGGAAGTCGGCAGCGAGATGGAACGAAACCTTGCCTCTGGTGTCGAACACATTCCCTAGTGACCGGCCCCAAGGCGCATCAGCAGATAGCGCGGTGCGCTCGATGGCTGCGCGGTACCTGGATCCCGTGCCGCCGTCTCTCCCGACCACCCCTAAAAGAGTAGAAGGCACCACCACCCGTACGCAGTGCGGCATATCCATCACCGTGTCAACAATTGTCAACACGTTAAAGCAAAAACCCCTCCGTAGAGGGGGTTTGCCGTGCCCGAGGTGGGACTCGAACGGGATTCCAAGCTTTGGCATTGCTGGGAAGTGTCGGAAACAGGCGGAATCCGGGGCGTCCGGTGGTTGTACGAGGCAATCCGAGGTGGAAGTGTAGACATTGTCCACACTTCCATTTTGGCCGTTTTCGAGCACCCTACACAGGGGCCAGACACCATCGCCGCACCCGTGTGCGGCGCCTGCAAATGTGCACCGCCTAGTTCTAGGTGACTACTTACAGGACACGACACAGTCGTCATGCAGCCGGTCCGGACGATGCAGGGACGTCCAAGACACGTCCTACGCCACCTCAGACCCGCGCCCGCCCGAGATCTTCTTCAACTGCCGCAGTACCCCGCGAAGCGAGTTCGTCCACTACTCTCCGCGCCCCGCGAACCGCTATGGCCACACTCATCAGTGTCGGGTTCATGGCTGTGGCCGTGGGGATGAGCGCGTTTCCGCCGACCACCAGGTTTTCGTAGCCCCACACACGCGACCATGGATCAGCTACCGATGTGCCGTCGTCGGACGCACCCATGCGCATCGTTCCTTGGTAGTGGAGGCTGGACCCGTTCGGCATGAGCCGGGGCTCTGCCACGAAGACGCCCAACGCATTGCCGGCGCGGCGCAGACGTGCGGTGGCGTCTTCAATCTCCGCATTCTCCCGTTCGGTGAGGGAATAGCTGATGGTCATGTTCGGGAATCCCCGGTAGTCCAGCTCGTTGTCGTCAAACGTCACGCCGTCCTCAACGCGCGGGTGCTTGCGCATCCCGTAGCCCATGTTGACGTAGCCCCAGCGGTTCCGGGCGTGCGGCGCATCCGCCGCCATAGGGAACGGCGTCGTCTCGGAGTACATGACCTGGACGGAGAAGGGGTGGTCGGGTTCGGAAAACGGGATTCTGTTAACGGCGGCCACGGGATCGGCAGGGTTCTGCGCGCGGCGGGCCAGCTCAGCTTCCAGGTCCGTTTCGCTGGCAAACCTTTCCATTTTCTGAGGATCGAGTGCCACAGTGGAGATGACCACGGGGTGTTCTGTCAGATAGCGCCCCAACGCCGCTGGCCTGATCCCGGAAGTCCACAACAATTGGGGCGACCGGAAGGCATCCGCTGCTACCACCACGACGTCGGCGGGAACGAAAGTGGTCTCCCCCGTGCGAAGGTCCTCCACCGTGACCCCTGTGGTGCGGTTTCCATCAGTTTCCACGCAGCGGACCAGCGAGAGGTCACGGAGTTCAAATCTCTCGGACAATGGGGACCGGGGATCGATGAGCGGTCCTAGGACGACGTCCGCTCCTGCCCATCGCATGGAACCGTCAGGCTGGGGGTCCCCCGCGACGGGAAGCGTATCCACGCCGTACCCTTCGGGCAATTCGCCCTCAAACTCCTCCTGCAGCAGGGAACGGATGGCTGCCCCGACGCCGGAGTCGGCGAAGGCGGCACTCTGCACGTGCAGCAGGTCTTTGGCGGAAGCGAGCAGGTCTTCCCACTCGTCGTCGGCAATGAACGGAACTTTTTCGCTGAAGGCCGGCGACGGCGTCGCGCACGTCCAGTGGGCGCCTTGACCCCCGACGTTGGTGGCCGCTGCGGCGGCGGGGAACGTCTCTGCGTGGGCCGATCCCGCTGCTCCGAAATCCAGGAGATGAGTACCTTGGCGCGCGGTGAACATGCCTTCGGTCACGGTCCCGGCCGGGATGCCAAGCGACTCCCGATATGCCCCGGATTGCGGCCCCTGCGACATCTCGCGCGCTTTGGCCTTCTGATCGGGGTCGGCGATGTTGCGCACGCTTTCGCCGGGCCGGTCGGTCAGCTGCGGTCCTGCTTCGAACATGATGACGCGGGCATCGGGTGTGCCTTCCACCAGAAGCCTGGCGTACGCTGAGCCGATTGGTCCGCTGCCAACAATGGCTATGGTCTGATTCTTGGACATTGATTCTCCTTGGTGGAATGTCAGGCCGACAGGGGCTCAGGAACTTCTGACTGGGTAGTTTCCGCTTCGTCCGTCAGGCGACCTTGGGGAAGCAGGACGGCGGCAATGATGCCGATTGCGTATGCACACGCGAGTGCGATGAAGATTGGAACGAACAGCTGTCCATAAATTCCGGCGACGGCTTCCTGGATTTCCGGCGTTGCTTGCTGCACAGCATGCGGGGTGAGGCTGGCCGCAGTGAGGCCGGAGGGCAGGAGGGCCGCAACCCCGAAACCGATGGTGCCTCCGATGATGGCTGTAGCTACCGTGGAACCAACTTGCCTCACCAGATTTACTGTCGCGGTGATGCTGCCTGTCTGGCTGAGGGGTGCTGCACTTTGGACGACTGCAACGATCAGGCTCATGAAGGACCCTGTCCCGATACCCACAAATCCCATGACGATCATGGGTACCCACAACGGAAGACCGATCGGCAGCCAGGCCATCACAAAAAGCCCCATCGACCCCATGCACGTACCAATAATGGTGAATACCCGGTACCGTCCAGTGCGGCTCGCCAACCACCCGGTCAGAAGGTTGCTGACCAGCATGCCAAGGACCGTAGCAATAGGCACAAGCCCTGAGACGGTTGCGCTGACTTGGTAAGCCATCTGGAAGTAGGTGGGAAGGTAGGCGGTGATAGAGAAAAGTCCGACGCCGATAATCGCCGAAAGTGCGGTGCATGCGGCTATGGTTCGGTTGGCAAACAGGTGCAAAGGGACCATGGGTTCAGGGGCTCGGCGTTCAATAATGAAGAACCCCAGCAAGGCCACGCCACTGACTACCAGGGCCGCCAATGCTTGCGCCCCGCCGCTTCGTTCCGCAGCCCAGGTGACACCCAGGACAAGAAATACCAAGCCCACAGTGAACGCGACAGCGCCTGTCACGTCGTAGTGGCGTGGGGCAACGCCACGTTCCAGTTTGGGAACAGCAACGTATGCGAGCGCCAGGGCGATCACACCCACCGGTACGTTGACCCAGAAAACCCAGGACCAGCCCCAGTAATCGGTGATCGCCCCGCCAAGGATTGGCCCTATTAGGATTGCGGCTGGAAACGCTGCTCCGATGATCGCGAGGTATCGGGGGCGTTCCCTGGGTGTGGTCACCCTGGCGACGATGGTCTGCGACATTAATTGGAGGCCGGCAGAGCTCATTCCCTGTATTACACGGAAGGTAACAAGCCACGTCATGTTTTGGGCGAACCCGCAGGCGAGGGACGCCAAGAGGAAGACCACCAAGGAAACCATGAAGACGTGCCGTGGGCCGAGCACATCTCCGAGCTTTCCCAGGATGGGCAAGAGAACTGTGCTGGCGAGGGTGTAACCAACCACCACCCAGCTCATGAGCTCCAGTGCTCCGAGTTCGCCGGCGATGGTGGCCAGCGATGTGGAGACGACGGTGTGGTCGAGTGCCCCCAAGAAGGACACGGTCAGCAGGGACGCGACGAGGAAGCGAAATCTTATGGGTGAGAGTGGCATGGTGTTCTGCCCGAACGATCGGGCCGTCGACGCGACGGTTTGTGCCTCGGCGGCATCGTCACTGCCGAGAACGGATCTTTGAAGAGATCCCGACGCCACTTTCATTCTATCGCACTTTAGTCGAAAAACAACATAAGATCGCTTGAATTAGACACGAATCCGAGCGCGGCTGCGGCTGCGGGCCCGCGGAATTGAAGGCCCCTCGACGGCGGCACCCACGGTGGCTGTCAGCTCACCGATGCCTTCGACGACTATCCGTACTTCGTCGCCGTCAGTCAGCGGTGCGGGGCTGAGTTCTCCCTTTCGACCCCACAATTCGCCCAGGCATCCACCATTGCCAACGGTGCCGGATCCCAGGACGTCCCCGAACACCACGCGGGAATTCCTCGAGGCGTAGGTGACGAGCTCCGGAAACGTCCACCCCATGTTGGAGACGAGGTCCTCCCCGACGCGCGCACCGTTGATGAACACCTCGGCCCTCAGTGCCAGGAACCCATCCTCATCCTCGTATGTTTCAAGTTCGTCGGCGGTGACGATCCATGGCCCCAGGCTGGTGCCAAAGTCCTTTCCTTTTGCGGGGCCAAGGCGGACCTTCATTTCCCTGGATTGGATGTCCCGCGCGGACCAATCATTCATAATGGTGTAGCCGAAGATCGCGTCGGCAGCCTCAGCACCTGCGAGGTTGGTACCGCCAGCGCCTCCAATCACCGCCGCGATTTCCAGTTCAAAGTCGAGGCGCTGCGTCACGGGGGGCACCACCGGCTCGTCCGGCCCCAATACCGTGTGTGGGTTAGTGAAGTAGAACGTGGGCGCCTCGTACCACTCGGGTACCACTTCGCTCTTGCCGTCCACAGATGCACTGACTCCCTCGACGTGCTCTTCGAAGGCCACGAAATCCCTGATCGCCGCCGGGACCAAAGGTGCAAGCAGCCGGACAGTGGAAACGGGCCGTCCGTCGTCGTGATTCGCCCGGTCGAAAAGTGCGCGGGCGCCGTCCAACCCGCGCGCCAACACGTCCGCGACGCGGAGGCCGTTCGGAAACGGCACTGCCGTGTCATCAATGATGAAGCCCTCGCCGATTTCCGTACTGTCTTGCCACCGTGCGATTCTCATGCTCGTACCCGCTCTGCCAGAAGTGCCTGGGCGTTGCCGGAAAGAATCCTCTCGGTTACCTCTGCCGGCAGTCCTGCAGCGCGGACTTCGGCAATGGGGTCTTCGGGCCCCATGTCGAATGGGAAGTCGCTGCCCATGAGTACCTGCGAGGGTCCGGCGACGTCCACGAGTCGGCGCAGAGCCGAAGGATCGTGGACCACAGTGTCGAACCAGATGCGGCGAAGGTAGCTGGATGGCTCTTCGCTGCAGCCGTGGGCTTCCGGGCGGACCCGCCACGCGTGGTCGGAGCGGCCGATGGCCATCGGAAGGTATCCGCCGCCGTGGGCGGCAAGGATTTTGAGTCCGGGGTGCCGGTCCAGGACTCCCGAGAAGATCAGGTGCGAGAGGGCGACGGCATTCTCGGCCGGTTGCCCAACGGTGTTGGACAAGTAGTACCTGTCCAGCCGCTCGTCAAGGCTGCAGCCGAACGGGTGCAGGAAGACCACCACCCCCAACTCCTCCACACGCGACCAGAAGGGTTCCAGGCGTTCGTCGGACAACTCAACATCACCCGCGAAAGAGGAAATTTCTATGCCGGCAAGGCCTCGGCCCAGGATGGCGTCGTCAACACACTCCACGATTCGGCTGGGATGCTGAAGGGGCACCAGCCCGAGGCCTGTGAGTCGTTCCGGCGCTTGGGCGACGTGCTCAGCCACCAGGCGGTTGGCCTCGCTGGCCGTCCAGACGGCCAGGCCCTCTTCGGCCCAAGGATAGAAGTGGTTTGGCGACGCGCTGACCCACTGGTGATCCACGCCCTGAGCGTCCATCGCAGCGAGGCGGGCGTTCACATCTGTCAACCGCGGAAACCGTTCACCAATCATGCGCCCGGAAGCTGCGAGGCTTTGAGGTCCGTTGCGTCGGGCCTCCAGTTCACCTGCAACTTTGAAAGCCTCGGGCGCACGGCGCTCAACTTCCGCCTGGAGGGACGGCAGCAGGACGTGCGCGTGCACATCGATGCTCATGCGGGGACCGCCATCTTCTGCGCTATACCGAAGAGCAGGCCAGGCGCATCCGCGTCCTTCTTCCCTTCAATCTGCCACTGACCCAACTGGACGGAGGCATCAACCACAGCCTGTACGCGCGGAACCCGCCGTTCGTGGAAGCTGTCCCAGAGCTCCTCGTTGAGGGCATCGGATTCAATCAGCAGCTCAGTCAGGACCACGGCGTCTTCGAGGGCCTGAGCAGCGCCTTGGGCAATCGTCGGAGGGCAGCTGTGGGCGGCGTCGCCGATGATCACCACCGGGCCGCGGTTCCACCGTCCTGGTACCAGGTGCTGGGTGAACCAGGTGTAGTTGACCTTCACTCCGGCGCCCAGGTCGTCGCGAATGGAATTCCATGCCCCGCCGTAGGCCATGGATTCGCCGAGCATGATGTTCGTCGCTTCCTCATCGGACACACCAAAGCGGTCCTGGGCCTTTTCCACGAGGAACGCATACATGGTGTCTTCGCCCGTGGGCGTATAGCCCGCGATGTAGACCGGACCACCATAGTAAAGCTCGCTGTGTTCCACATCGTTGGGCCGGGAAACGAAGGCCCGCCAAATGCCCATCCCGGTGCTCTCGGGTGCGGTGTCGATGCCCATGAGGCTCCGCACTGTCGAGTTGACGCCGTCGGCACCGATCAGGAGGTCGTAGGCTCCCGCGGTGGCGTCATTGACGAACACCTCCACGGTGTTGTCGTCCTTGACGTCGATGCCGGTGACTTTGGCGCCGAAGCTAACCTTGGCTCCCGCCTTTTCGGCGTGCTCCAGCAGGATCTTGGCGAGGTCGGGTCGATACATGCCCATGCAGGCGGGATAATCGGGGCCACCTGTTTTGACCTCAGGAAGCTGAGCGATGACCGGCGCGTCGGGGCCGGGTGCACGAAGTGTCAGGCCTTCGAAGGCCATGCCCTTCTCACGCACGTCGTCCCACACGCCCAGGGCATCGAAGACCCGCAGGGCGTTGCCCTGCAACGTGATGCCCGAGCCGAGGGCGCTCAGCTCCGGCTTAACTTCAAAAACGTCGACGGCGACCCCCGCCTTCGCGAGCTGGATCGCGGTCGCCATGGCAGCAACACCGCTGCCGGCGATCGCGACCTTCTGGACTGCTGTCATGATTACCCCTTAGTAGTTGTCGGGTTGTTAGAGGATGGCGATGGGATTGATGGGCGAACCAACGGCCCCGGTAATGGGCAAGGGAGCCGCGACCAGCAGGAAGTCGTAGCGGCCGCGTTCCCCGCACTTTTCCGCAAGCTGGTCCAGATCCCACAGTTCGCCCACGGTGAGGCCCATGTTGGGGATGACCACCTGATGGAGGGGCTGGAAGGCCGGGACGTCAAACTCGTTGGGTCGCACTTCGAAGCCCCAGGTGTCGGTGGCGATGGCTGCGATTTCGCTGCTGTGCAACCAGCCCGCCGTCGTAAGTGACAGTCCCGGCGCCGGGCCTCCCGCGTAGTCGCCCCACCCGTCCCGCTTTGCTCGCGATAGTTGCCCGGTCCGCACCAGGACGATGTCGCCCTGACCCACAGCACTGCGCTGGGCTTCGATGCAGGACTCCAGGTCCGCGGTGGTGATCGCATACCCGTCAGTGAGCTCACCCGTTTCCGGGTGGAGGTGGCGGCCGACGTCCAGGAGGACACCTCGCGACACCGGAGCCGCCGCGGCGTGCTCGATGCCGGTTACGAGGTCGCCGTCGCTGGTGACGACGTCGCCAGCCCTGCGCCCATTCCAGGCTGAACCGTGATCGAAGATGTGGCCCAGCCCGTCCCATTGGGTGGAGCACTGGAGAGGCATGGAGATCACGTCGTCAGCCCCGCCAAGTCCGTGAGGAAAGCCTTGCGTACCCCGCTCGGCATCCGTTCCCGTGTCAAGCATCGTGTGGACGGGGTTTGTCCGGCGACGCCATCCCTTCTGCGGCCCGTTCATGTCGAACGGTTGCGAAAGTGAGATGACTTCGCCTTCCCGTACCAGGGCAGCTGCCTGCTTCCGCTTGGCTGCGTCGATGAAGTTCAGGGTGCCCAGGACATCGTCCTCACCCCATCGGCCCCAGTTCCGGTAGGCCTTGCCACGGCGGGAGATTTCACCTTCAGGGTCGTTGCGGTCCAGCGATGCCGGATTGTCCAGGTTCATTGCCGACCCTTACGCTGACTCATCGACAGGTTCGGCCACACAGCGCACTACCTGGGTGCCGAGGCCTTGGATGCTGCCCGTCATGACGTCGCCGTCCCGGAGGAGCCTTCCCCAATGGGCGCCGTTGCCCGCCGGGCTTCCCGTCAGGAGGAGATCGCCGGGCAGGAGCGGCATGTTCTGCGAAGCGGCTGAAACCAAGGCGGGGATGTCGAAGAGCAGATCATCCGTGGAGGCGTCCTGCATGACGTCACCATTGAGCTCGAGCCGCACCTTGAGCTTGGCGGGATCCACGAACTGCGCCGGGACCAGGAACGGGCCGGTGGGGAGGAACCCAGGAGCGTTCTTACCGCGGTACCAATCGGTGCCAATCTCCTTCATGTCCCGGCGGAAGACCAGGTCACGGGTGGTGATGTCATTGACCACTGTGTAGCCAGCAACGTGCTGCATCGCTTCCTCGCGGCTTACCTTGAAGACTTCTTTGCCAATAACCACAGCAAGTTCCAACTCCCAGTCGTGTTTCTCGCTGTAGCCGGGGAGAACCAACGGAACGTCGTCGCCGACAACGCAGGCAGGAAGCCCGATGAAGAAGTAGGGCTCACCGTTGGCCTGGCGATCGTCCATCATCTTGCCTGCCCATTCGCGCGCTTCCTCGGGAGTGCGGGGGTCAGCCTTGTCCAGGCCCGCTACGACGAGGTCGATCACATGGGTTCTGTAATTGGCACCGGTCTGCAACACCTGCCGCGGCTCGACGGGCGCCGTCAAAACCACGCTGTCCAGCGGAACCCACGCATCCTCGTTTCCCGTGAGCTCTTCCAAACGGTCCCAGTCGGGTGCGCTCAGGAAATCGTTGAGGCTTGCAGCCCCGAGTTCCCTCTCACCGAGCGCCCGGATCCGGTCTCCGGCGATAAGACCCAGCAGCACTGCGTCCTCTTCCCGGTAACGCGCGAGTGCGAACGGTGCTTCCAACTGGCCTGACGACGTCGTCATGAACGTAACTCCCCTCGTGGGCCATCTTCGGCCCACTTCATTTAATGTCGGAATTCGACATAAGTAAATCAATTTCTGGTTATAGCGCTTATCACCGATGTGAATGCCCAAGTAGAGCCAGGGCTGCCGCGCACCAGGAACAGCAGTTTCCGGTGCGCGGCAGACTCTAGCCCTGCCCCTGGCGTGCGTAAGGGTTGAACAGCGCTTCCTTGATCTCGTCCGGCACGCCTTCTTCCGTGGCGCTGGGACCGTCTGCCGGCGGGAAGGACTCAGTCATGGACATCGGCATGGCACCGTTACGGTACATGTTGTTCGAGCCAAGCGACGGGGTCCAGGTGTTCGGCTCCCAGTCCGGAACATAGTTCCGGTATCCGCCGGTGTTCAGCTCGATGCGCAGGCTGGAGGGCTCACGGTAGTAGAGGAAGTTCTGCTCCCCGATGCCGTGGATGGAGGGACCGTACTCGATCGGGACGCCATTCTCGATCAGCGTGTCCGCAGCGATCAGGAGTTCCTCGCGGGTGTCCACCCAGAAGGCATAGTGGTTGATGCGGCCGGCCCTGGTGGAGCCATCCAGAACGACGCCGAGGTCATGGGACTTCTCGTTGGTTGTCAGCACGGAGAACACGGAGATGGGTGCTTCGTCCAGGACCGTGCGGGCCATGATCCGGAATCCAAGCACGTCGTTGTACCATTTGGCAAAGCCGTCCACGTCGGACGTTGCGACGGTGACGTGGTCCAACTGGCGGGGCGCGCCGGCCACCATGCTGCGGCGGGAAGGGCGGTCAGGGTAGGTCGAGAGCTCCTTACCCTCCCCCTGGTGGCGGGTAACATCCCAGTGCAACGTCATGCTGTGGCCCCATGGCCCAACGAAGCGGTAGGCGCGTCCGATGCCGTGGACATCAATCCACTCGCCGGTGACTCCGGCGGCCTCGATGCGACGGACCGCCTCATCGAGAGCCTCGGCACTCGACGTGCGCCATGCCATCGTGTCCAGTGCCGGTTCTGTGCCGGGGACCACCACGACGCTGTAGCGGTAGTAGTCCCCCCAGCAGCGGAGATAGACGGCGCCGTCTACGCGGTCCACAACTTTGAGGCCTACCTGGTTGACGTAGAAGTCAACGGAGGCCTCGACGTCGGGGGTCGTGATGGCTACGTAGGAGAGGTGGGAGAGAAGCTTGATCATCTTCGATCCTTTCAATGGTTTTGTGAAGCTGCCCACATCAAGTCTCAGCGTCGCATGCACATCAGGGAAGACGATATTGCCTATGCCGCAGATCAGCCTTGGTTATGCAGCCCGAGGAGTTGCACTGCAAGCTCCCGATCCTCGAGCAGCATCTCGATGTCATTGGGGCCTACTCTCGAACGGGACGCTTCAACCGCCCTGCGAAGAGTCAGCCGAGCCGACGATTCATAGCGAACCGGCGCCAGCAATCCCCCGTCCGCGGTGGTTGTTGTCACCGCGACCTTGTCCCCAGTCCTGCCCCACTCCACCTCCGTGCGAACCTCGCCCAAAGCCATCACCTTGAACTGCGGGTGCTGCGCCGTATCTGCGGGCAGCCGGGTCCTTAGTGTCACTGAGACCGGCCCTCCGGGAGCCTGCGCCTCAAGTAGGAACATTCCGGAGCTGCCGGCAACACTACGGAGTGGGCCACCAGCCAGGGTGGCCGCCCACCGCACGGCATCTCGCAGCACACTTTCGAGGCTCGAGGAAGGTGCCGCACATTCCACCGTCACCAACGTGGCTACGGTCTCCGCCCTCAGTACGAGTGCGTCGCCCAGTACGTCCGGGCGCAATCGGTGCCGCTCCACCAAAATTGGCACGCTCGCACGTGTGACGGCGGCCACCGCCGCCGACGGAACATCCTGTGGATCAGCGACCATCACCGCAAGGGCCCCTGCACGCTGCGCATCGAGCACGGTATCCCACCAAGCGCCCCGTCCGTCAACAGCTACGATGGCACTCTGCCAGGAAGCGCTGGGGCGCACACTTTCGGACAGTTCAACTATTGCCGCCTCGTAGCTCCAGGACGTTGCCGCTACAGGCAAAGCCGTCTTCAACGGAGCACCCCCGCAGTCATAGCAGCGTGAATTTGCTCTGCCACCTGGAGTGGATACAAGGCATCCTCCAGGATGTCGTCGTAGTCAACGGGCGCGGCTCCCTCGAGGAGGCTCGCGAAATACCGCCACTCCTCCTCGTAGCCATCATCGGGGGTTGTCGGATACTCCGTCCGGGACCCGTCCGCATGCATTACCGCCAACGCCCCGCTTCCCGCGTGAACGAAGGGCGGCGTGTAGTCCAGGTCCACCTGAAGGTGGGACGTAGAGAACGTGACTCGCCAGAGGGCATCCGGACCTGCGGGGAGCATGGTGAGGGCCAGTTGAACGGTCACGCTGCCGGCCCTGTATCCCACGGCGTACCCGATCGGCGGGATGAAGCGGGCATACTCGACGCTGTCAATGCGCGGCGCGAAGCGCCGGACTGCGGGAAGGTCGTGGACGGCCAGGCCCGTGATCAGTTGCTTGACGACGCTTGCGGCAACAGTGGGGTTTCCGGTGTCGGGTCGCCCACGCGCGGGCGACTGAAAGGGGCCCCCTTCCGAGACCACCTGGTGATAGCGGTCATTAGGCGGAAGCGCGAGAGTCACCGTGATGGCTTCGACCGGGTGCCCGTCTAGTAGGCGCTGGGCCCGCTTCCAGCCGGGATCATGCGCGTGATTGGTGCCCACCATCATGACGGCGCCGGCCGAGCGGCACGCGGCCACCACCTCAAGCACCTCCTCTGCGCTGGTGGCCAACGGTTTCTCACAAAAGATGGCCCGCTTCCCTGCAGCCACAGCTGCAAGGATCTGCCGTGCATGCTCCGCTGGCGGGCTGCATACTGCCACCACATTGACTTCGGGGTCGGCGAACAGATCCCGCTCCCCCACCGACCACTTTGCGTCCTGGGACTCCGCAAGCGCTTGCGCCCTTCCACTGCCGACGTCGGTGAAGTGCACTGGTCGGAACAGGTTGCCCAGGCGCGCGATCGTGGGGATGTGCAGGGCAGCTACCCCCGGACCAGCCCCGAGAAAACCTATGTTCCATGTCATGTCCCACTCCTTTTGTCAGAATTATTCCTAAGTATTTGCGATTTTGGCTATAGACACTGGAAATCCGCACCTTAGTGTCTGCTTTGTGGGAGAATCTGGAGCTATGACCACAGATTCGACGCTTCGCTTCGGCGCACAGACCGACGAAGTCACCAGCCTGCTCCGCATCGTCAACCTCGTGCGCACCGGCGAAGCAACCACCCGACCCGAAATTGGCCGCGTGACAGGCCTGGGCCGGGGTGTCGTGACGCAGCGGGTGGATCAGGCCATCCAGATGGGCTTCCTGGGGGACGGCGAGTTTGGGACTTCGTCCGGCGGCCGGGCACCGCGGACGCTCCGCTTCCGTTCGGAGCAGGGGCGCATCATTGTCTGCGCCCTTGGCGCCCTCCACATCAGGGTGGGCTATGCAGAACTGGATGGCGACATCATTGACCAGCGGCACCGGGAGTGGGACATCTCCCGGGGGCCGGCTGAAACATTGCAGGCTGCCATGGATCTTCTGGACGAACTCCTCGGCGAGGCCGCAACCTTGCCGGTTTGGTCCGTGGTTGTAGGGGTTCCGGGTCCCGTGGACTTTGAAAGCGGCCGACCCGTTGCACCGCCGATCATGCCGGGATGGAACGGCTACGACATCCGGCTGCCCTTCGAGGAGCGCTTTGACGCTCCCGTGTGGGTGGATAACGATGTCAACCTGCTCGCCTTGGGCGAACGGGCCCGCCGTCGGGACGCCTACGCCGACCTCATTTACTGCAAGATTGGCTCTGGAATCGGCGCGGGACTGCTCTCGCAGGGTCGGATTCACCGGGGTGCCAACGGCGCTGCAGGGGACATCGGCCACGTCCGCGTTCCGGATTCGGATGCTGTCTGCCGGTGCGGCAAAGTTGGCTGCCTTGAGGCCGTCGCCGGAGGCTGGGCTCTGATCCGGGACGCAGAGCTCGCCATCAAAGAAGGCGCTACCGGTCCACTCGCCGCCTCAGTTGAGCAAGGTAGGGCCCTGTCACCGGAGACCATCGCCCTTGCAGCCAACAGCGGCGACGGACTGGCGGTGCGGTTGCTTCAGAGTTCCGCGCGTGTCGTCGGTGAGTCAATCGCCGCCCTCGTCAACATGTTCAATCCCGGAGTCATCGTGATCGGCGGCGCCATGGCATCTGCCGGCGAAGTATTCCTCGCGGAGGTAAGGCAAAGGGTGTACGAGTTGTCCCTGCCGCTTGCCACGCGGGACCTCCGGATCCAATTGTCCGTCAACGATGAGCGGGAACCGTTGCGTGGCGGCATCGAGCTGGCGCGCGAGCAGCTCTTTGAAACCACTTTCCCGCGGTGGTTCGCGCAGGGCAAACCCCGGCCGGCCAGGACCATGGCCCTGAACTAAGGCGAGCTCCTCCTGCAATTGCTACGCGACGTCCCGGGCCGCGCCAGCAGATCCTTCGCAGGTTTCTCGAATCCAGGACTCCACGTGGATGGGAAGAACCAGCGGCCCATCCCCGCCGCCCCGTAGGTACGGAACCAACAAGTTAAAGTCCACTGACACGTGATGCCTGCCCTCAGATTTTCGCCGAGAGACCGGCCCGGCGGGGAAGGCCAGCACCAGCCTGTCCTGGATAAACCACCAGCCGGACTCGTTAATAAGTGAACCCGCCGGAACCGTGCGATCGCGAAGCCTAACGTTCACATCTTCACTGGGCGCCGAGTACCCGTCCGTTGTCACGGTGATCCCGGAGATGCAGGACAACGGCATGGAGCGGATCCACGGCAGGCCCAACCGGAGCTCGTAACCACCAGGGGTTGCAGTTAGGGCGCCGTCATGTAAAGCGTTCTCCAACATCTCCTTCTCCTTTGTCTGAAAGTGACATAAGTTTGTCATTAAGATACTTATTTGGAAAGGATCATCATGGAAGCCACTTCGCCTCCCAGGTGGACCACCGCGGCCAGTTCCTTCAATTGGGCTCCGGAGATCATCTCCGCCCAACGGAGCAGCCAGGACATTGTGACCGGCATCGCCGGGAACAAGGTGGCCAGCGTCATCGAACTGGAGCCCGGACTGTTGTGGCGGACATTTCCCGCGCCACAACACCACGAGGTTGACGAATTCCGGACTGCGCTCCAGGCAGCGGGCGGTCAGGTCAGTATTGTTGGTTGCAGTCTGGACGATTTCACGACGACGTCGGACCGCCGCACCACTGGCCAGCGCCTTGAGTTCCTGGTTCCGCAGCTGGACGCCGCACGCCGTGTCGGGGCATCGGGCGTCCGGCTCCCGATTGGTCAGGCGGGACCGAAATTGCTTGGATTGCTTCAGCCGATTCTGCACGATCTTGATCTGGTGCTGTTTGAGGAAATCCAAGGGCAGCAGAGCCCCCTCAATCCTCAGGTAAGGCCAGCCCTCGATCACATTTCCGCATTGGATGATCGCCGAATCCGGGTATTGGTGGACATCAGCATGCTGATGCCCGCGCTGCCTGTCACCTACCTGGAAGAACTGTCCGAAGGGGGCCTATCCCCCGTCTTGTGCGGGCTGCTCGCGCGAGACTGGAAGGACCCTTCCATCAACGATGCGGTGATGTCAGCACTGCGCTCCGGGACAATACCGGCCAGAGTGCACACCTTGTTCATGAACCTGCTCATCCGGTTCGGACGAAGCGAGGCCTCTGATCTTACGGACATTCTCCCGCTGGTGGGTGCGTTTCACTTGAAGTTTTGGGACCTTGACGATGCCGACAACCGCGTGTCCCAGCCGTTGCTGGAACTGGGAAGGCTGTTGGACCAGCACGGATTCACCGGCACGCTGACCAGCGAATGGGGCGGTCACGAGTGGCTTCAGGACGATCCGAGCGACATGACCCGGCGACATCTGGCGATGGCGCGTAATGCGCTGGCTGCCGGCGCAGGTGACCGCCTCGGCCAGTAGTTACCCGCATGACGGGGCGTCAACCTGGCAGCACGGCGGACCAACCGCCGTCGACCATCAGGTTGGCCCCCGTCACGTAAGAGGCTTCGTCAGAGGCAAGGAAAAGGGCGCATCGGGCCACCTCTTCAGGTGCACCAATGCGCCCCAGCGGGATGTGCACGGCGATAGCGTTCATGGGATGTCCCGGGGCCAAGAGATCGCCCTCCGTAGCTGACGTGCGAATCATGCCAGGGCTCACTGCGTTGACGCGAATACCGACCGGCGCTCCTTCGGCGGCAAGCTGCTTGGTCATGGCCACCACGGCGCCCTTGGCGGCGGTATGTGCCAGGCGCCCATTGGTGACGGAGCCGGTGACTCCGGCGGTGGACCCCACCAGCACGACGGCGGCTCCTCCGGCCGCGGCCAACTGTCCCCAAAAGTGCCGCACGGGTAGAAAGACGACATCCATTTCGTGCGCCACGTTCCACCGCCAATCGGCAAAGGAGATCTGCTCCACGGGGGCGAAGCGGGTGGCGGCCGCGTTCGCGTAGAGGATATGGACCCGTTCGTGGGCACCGGCCACATTGGCAGCCCAGCTGGCGACAGCTTCGTCGTCGGTAAGGTCTACGCTCGTACTTTCGGCCCTGCCACCGGCTTGCCGCACCATGTCAATGGTGGCGGCAGCGCCGTCGTCGTTCATGTCACACCCCACGACGACCGCCCCCTCCTCCGCAAACGCGAGAGCGGCCGCGCGGCCCTGGCCGCTGGCGATGCCGGTGATAACGGCAGTTTTACCTTCGAGCCTGAGTCTGCGCGACCGCATGGTCATCCCCTACTTTGTGCTGAAAGCGGCGTCGAACGCCGCAGCGGAGGGCTCGTACGAGGATAGCTTCCGCACGAAACCCAGCGCCTCCGGTGCGCCAACCAAGCGATTCATGCCCGCATCTTCCCATTCCACGGACAAAGGACCTGCGTAATCGATAGCGTTGAGCATACGGAAGGAGTCCTCCCACGGAACGTCACCGTGGCCCGTGGAAATGAAGTCCCAGCCACGGCGAGGATCAGCCCATGCAAGATGGGAAGACAGTCGACCGTTGCGGCCGTTGCTGAGACGTTTTTTCGTGTCCTTACAGTGAACGTGGTACACGCGGTCGCGGAAGTCCCACAGGAATCCGACGGGGTCGATGTCCTGCCAGACCATGTGGCTGGGATCCCAGTTCAGTCCGAAGGCCTCGCGGTTACCGATCGCCTCCAGAGCGCGCTGAGTGGTCCAGTAGTCATAGGCAATTTCGGAGGGGTGGACTTCGTGGGCGAAGCGCACTCCAACCTCGTCGAAGACGTCCAGGATGGGGTCCCACCTGTCCGCGAAGTCCTGGTAACCGGCGTCGATCATCTTCTCGCTGGCAGGCGGGAACATCGCCACGTATTTCCAGATGGATGAGCCTGTGAAGCCGGTGACCGTCTTGACGCCAAGTTTCGCAGCCAATCGGGCGGTATTCTTCATCTCCTCGGCGGCCCGGCGGCGCACCCCTTCGGGATCGCCGTCGCCCCACACGATGTCCGGAAGGATGTCCCGGTGCCGTTGGTCGATGGGATCGTCACAGACAGCCTGGCCCTTAAGGTGGTTGGAGATGGTCCAGACCTTGAGCCCGTTGCGCTCCAGGATGTTGAGCTTGTCCTGGATGTAGGCATCGTCATCCCAGCGCCACGGGTCGAGGTGGTCTCCCCAACAGGCAATTTCCAGCCCGTCGTAGCCCCACTCGCCGGCGAGTCTGGCCACCTCCTCGAACGGCAGATCGGCCCACTGCCCTGTGAAGAGGGTGATTGGTCGTGCCATGTCAGTGTCCTTCCTAGGCTTCCACCCGGACGTCCGCGGCCACGCGTGTCCAGGCAGAGTCGTTGTCTGAGCTGCGTTCCACGGCTTCCAGTACGCGCTGAACCCGCAGGCCATCGGCAAAGGTCGGGTGCGGATCCGTGTTCCTGTAGATGCCTTCCACGAGATCCTTGACCTGGTGGGAGAAGCCGTGCTCGTAGCCCAGCATGTGTCCGGCCGGCCACCACGCAGCGACGTAGGGATGAACGGGTTCGGTGACCAGGATCTTGCGGAAACCCTGCTGATCGGCCGGGGCGGTCCGGTCGTAGAATTGGATGCTGTTCAGGTCTTCCAAATCGAAGGCCAAGGCACCCTTGTCGCCGGAAACTTCGATGGAGAGTGCGTTCTTCCGCCCGGTTGCGAAGCGCGTGGCTTCGAAGGTAGCCAGCGCCCCGGAGGCAAGTCGTCCTGTGAAGATGGCAATGTCATCCACAGTGACCTGCCCGTACCCGGCAGTCGCCTTCGCGGAAAGTCCCGATCCGCTACCCAGGAGCGGCCGTTGTTTGACGATGGTATCCAGCACGCCGGAGACCTGTTCGACGTCCATCCCGGTAACGAACTCCACCAGGTCGATGGCGTGGGCTCCGATGTCCCCCAACGCGCCGGAGCCTGCGTGTTCTTTCTGGAGCCGCCATGCCAAGGGCATGTCCGGATCCACCAGCCAATCCTGACGGTAGGAAGCGCGGACGTGGGCGATCCGACCCACCGCGCCTTCGGCGATGAGCTGGCGCAGGAACGTCACGGCCGGCACCCGACGGTAGGTGAAGCCCACCATCGCTTTCACTCCCTGCGCCGCGGCACGTTCAGCAGCGGCCGCCATGGCTTCTGCTTCCGCCACGGTGTTGGCCAATGGCTTCTCGCACAGGACGTGCTTGCCTGCCTCCAAGGCGGCGAAGGCGATCTCCGCATGGGAATCGCCGGGAGTCACAATGTCCACGATGTCGATGTCATCGCGGGCGATGACATCCCGCCAGTCAGTGGCCGATTCGGCCCAGCCCCATTTACTGGCCGCGGCGGCCACCGCCGTTGCGTCCCTGCCAACGATGACAGCCATCTGGGCATCAAGCGGAAGATCGAAAACACGCGGTGCCGTCCGCCAGCCCTGGGAGTGGGCAGCGCCCATGAACCCATAGCCGATCATGGCCACCCGGAGGCTTGTCATGCGAGCACAACTTTGCGCTCAACCGCCACCCGGTTGCCCACGTAGCGCATGGGTGCGATCTGCATGTACAGCAGGCGGAGGGTCAGGATGACTTCGACGTCGATTTCCTCACCGGAGTCGGGGACCCGGTCCAGCGGGATGATAATGTCCGGCTTGTCGGCCACGAACCACAAGGTTTCCCATTGTTCCGGGAGTTCCTCAATGGAGTAGCTTCTTCCCTGCAGTTCGAACCGCAGGGCGGACTTGGGAATTTCAACACCATTGACGGTGGCGGCGACATCATCCACGGCGGAGAGCCACAAGCTGCGGTACCAGGGCAGCTGCACGGAGACAGAGATGCCCTCGGGGTGCCGGCGGACGTCAGCGTCCTGGAAAAGGGAGTTATGGGTTGCCATGATGATCCTTACTCAAAGGTCTCGACGAAGGTTTGATGCGGTACCGGCGGCTGCGGCTCCAGTGTCTGCCGGGCCGTCGGGTTGTACGGGTGGTATTCGCTGGGCACGGGTTCGTCCGCGGGCGGCATGAAGACGGGCTTGCCATCGTCCCCGAAGTACATGAGGTCCAGCGCGAAAGCGTGCTGATTCTTTTCGGCGAAGCTGATCCAGTTCTCTTCGAATGGTGCCCGCAGGAGCTCGTAGCAGCGGAACTTCCAGATCTTCCACTCACCGTCTTGGCGGAGGAAGTCCACGGCGTATTTGCACCACACCCAGTGTGCCCAGACTTTCTTTCCCAGGACTTCGCCCGGAGAGTACATATAGTCCGGGCTTTCCTTAGCAACGTCCGGGTCCGTCAGGCCCGATTCATTGCCGGTCATGATCCAAACGCCCTTGGCGGTTTCGCCGTCGGCCGCAACTTCGATGACCGGGGTTGTGGTGTAGTGCAGGATCAGCTTGCCCTCCGGGTTCGGACGGCCCTGGTGGTAACGGATAACGCTGTCGTAGTCCGTGTACTGCCCCGCGTTCGTGTAACGGGCCCGGACGCCGGGAGTTCCCGGCTTCACCCACAGAGGGATGATCTGCTCGTCCTGGAAAGCGTTGTGCAGGTACATGTAGCGGTTGAACAGGTTCTCGATGTCGCCGCGGTCGTTCGCGCGGCGAGCCAAACGTTGGGCTTCCTTCAGTTCGGTTTGGAGCTGCTGGATCACCGCGCTGAGGTCCGTATCGGTTGCTGGCATGGACATCTCCCTAGGCCGGCACTACGGCGTCTTCGATGGCGCGGCGCATGAGTGCATGCTGCTTCTTGACGAGGTCGATCGGGTCCGATTCGCCGAGGTCGGCAAAGGCGTGGCCTTCCCACTCGCTCGAAAGGAAGCCTGTGTAGCCGCCCTTGACGAACTGGCGGACAATGCGCGGGATGTCCATGGCGGGCTCGTTGCCGTGCTCGTCGATGTCGTAGAACTTGGCGTGAACATGGAACATCTGCGGCATGATGTCCAGCCACTCCTCGGGTGCCACCAGCCCGTGCATGTTGAACGCCAGGCGGGTGAAGGGCCCCAGGTTCGCCGGATCGAAATTTTTGGAACGCAGGTAGTCCTCGAACTCCTGGTTGCGTTCCTGCATGGGAAGGGGCTTCTTCCAGATCTCCTGCATCACCGCGAAGTGTTCCTGCGGCAGCCCCATCTCGGTCAGGGTCCTGTACAGGGTAGGCGAAAGGCTGTGCATCGTGGAGCTGAAGTCTGCCGTGAAGCCCAGCCGCTCGCTTCCCAGCTCTTCATACATTTCCCGTATCTGGAGGATCTTGGGGTCGTTCGGTCCCTGCGGGGCGTGGATTTCGTAACCGAGCTTCTGGTCGTACTTCTCCGCGAGCGGCAGGAGGCGGCGCAGCAGCTCCTTGCCAGCGGATCGAATGACGATCTTGTTGAAGCCCAAGGTGTTTGCCGTCTTCAGCTGGCGCGCAAAGAAGTCGAACTCTTCGTCCGGGGTCATGTCCCGATCCTTGCGGCGGCCCATGTCCAGATTGGTGCCCACCGCGCTGGGGGTCAGCCCGTATCGGTCCATGCTGTCGCGCCACAGCTTGACGAACTCAGCGTCGACGTCCGGGTAGGTGCGCAACATCTGTGCGATGTTGAATTCGACGCCGGGGCCCAGGCCTTCATCAGCGACGGCCTTGATGAGTGTCTCGGGCGTGTAGTGGCCCGCGGCGAATTCGGAGGTCAGGGAGTAAAGGGTGATTCCAAGCTCGATACCCGAGCCTGCGATGCCTGTAGACATGTTCTTATCCGTTCGTATCAGCCGAGGACCGGCTGGGTGAGGTGGCTGTTGAGGATGCTGCGGGCTTCAGCGGGATCGGTGATCATCCTGGAGCCGGCGTTGGTCGCAGCTGAGCGCTGGACGGCCTGTTCGCCCCGGATGATGTCGAAGGGATCCTCCCAGTTGTTCCAGTGCCAGCCCTCGTACTCGCTGGAGATCGCACCGGAGTAGCCGTTCTCCACGAGTTGGCGGACCAGGTCACGCACCGGAACGGATGGTTCCTCACCGTTCTCGTCGATACCGAAGAACTTGCCGTGGACATGGCGGATGTGGGGCATGATCTCCAGCCAGGTATCAATCGGCGCAGGGCCAAAGAGCCCGGTTCCGTTGATGGCGAAGTCGATTCCGAGGTCCGGACGTCCATTGCGGGCGGCCAATCCGATGAAGGCGCCGAAGCGCTCGCCGTGGACTTTCTGCGTGATGGGCGGGCCCTCAGCGTAGAAGCCGTTCCACAGTTCCACGACGTCATGGAGGAGCTCTTCCGAGGCGCCGCGGCGGCGGTACGCCTCGAGCAGCGATGGAGCGAAACCGCTGACTGTGGCTCCCCAGTCTGCGGTGAAACCGAGCAGCGGCGAGTTGAGCTTTTCGTACCGGTCGCGCAGGGCGAGGATGCGCTCGTGGGCACCGTGCTGGTCCGCGTGGACCTCCAGCGCGAGGGTTACGCCGTACTGTTCCGCCACGGGGAGCAAACTTTCCATGGCATCGGGCGTCAGGGAGATCTGTACTCGCGCGATCGGGAAACCGAGCCTGGATGCGACCTCGATCTGCTTGCGCATGTATTCCACGAGTTCGTCGTGGTTCATCAGGCGGTCCCTGCGGATGCCGGTGTCAACGTTGATGGCAAGCGAGGTGGGAACCAGGTCGACTTCGGCTACGAGGTCGCGGAAGTGACCCACGAAAGAGTCCTCCACCCGGTCCGGAAAGCCTCGCAGGCTGGAGAAGCCGATGATCTCGAGCCCGGGTCCGTAGCCTTCGGAGGCAACCTTGCGGATCAGGCTGTCCAGGTCGTATTGGCGGCTATGGAAAGCCCTTGTGAAGCTGTAGAGGGTAACGCCCTGGATGGGCGTGCCGAGGCCGGTCATCGCTGTCCTACCTTCATGGTCTTGGTGTTGTTCTCTTCGATGTGCAACACGCCGTGGTCGGTGATGATGTAGGGGATGTAGAGCTTGAGATCCACGCGGACTTCATGCTCGGCGTCCGTGTCGGTGATCGGCAGCTCGCCGGACAGGACGGCTGAATCCAGAGGGAACCACCATTCGTTCGTTTCTTCGACGAGTTCAGCGAAGCTGAACGTGCGGTTGTTCATGGTCCAGCGAAGTGATTCCTCAGGAGCAGCAACACCATCGATGGTGAGCGCGGCCCCGGCAATGCACGAACCCGGAAGGGCCCGATACCACGGGATACGGACTTCGACGGCGGTTCGGCCCGCCTCGGTTGTGAGCGTTCCCTGCTCGATCATGCGGTCGGCAATCATCGGAAATCTCCTTGTCTCACTGGGAGCAGCAGTGCCCCTCAGCGACTTTTTCCTTATTTAGTAATTCTATTGTCTGATTCTGACATAAGTAAAGTGGCAGCTAAATTCCGGGCGATTCTGCGTGCTCCACGAACAGCCAAAGCGACCGCCGTCAGGGTTGGATTACACGCCGTCGCCGTGGGGATGACCCCATTGCCGGCCACAAAGAGGCCCTCGACTCCCCAGATTTCGCTGTCCGGCGAGCACACACTCTCGCCATCGTCGGATGCACCCATTCGGGTAGAGCCCTGGTAGTGCAGGGACGAACCCGGCGGCAGGACAAACGGCCGGTCGTCCAGGGGAAGGCCTACGGCATTGCCGAGCCGGACGATCTCGCTCTTTGCCTGTTCAATGACCTCGTGATCGCGGTCCGTCAGGCGGTAGTGGATGCGTATGGCCGGCATTCCGTACGCGTCGCGCTCGTCGTCGTCGAATACCACACGGTCATCGCGCTGGAGGTCCTTGGCACAAAACAGGCCCAGTCCCACGATGGAGCCGGGAACCACTGGATCGTCGTCTGCCAGGGGAACCGGTGAGGCGTCCAGCTGCATGATCTGGCCATGGAACGGAACGTCGTCGGAATACGGAACCCAGGCAACACCACTTTGCCGGGTAAGCCCGCCGTGACCGTTCGACTCAGCCGTCTCGGCAACAGTGACGCCTTCCAGCCGGCTGGCAAAGACTATCTGCGGTTGGTCATTGAGGTAGCGGCCAAGGGCGTCCGGTTGAACGCCGGAAGCCCACAGCAGTTGCGGGGTCCGCAGTGCGTCGGCCGCCACGACGACAAAGCGGGCGGCAACGTGATGGCTGCTGCCAGTCCGGCGGTCCTGTACCTGCACACCCACTGCCCTGCCGCCGTCGAGCATCACCTTGGTGACCAGCGATTCGTCGAACAAGTCAAAGCGTGGGTTGTTTCGGGTAGCTTCGCCCATGACGACGTCTGCTCCGGACCACATGAGGCGGCCGTCCGGCTCGCGGTGGACAGCCAGAGGCATGGGTTGGACACGGCGGGCGGACTCGCGCCCATCGTCCACTGCCGCGGCTAACTTGCTGAGGACAATGTCCGAGAAGGGCGCATCATCAAAAGCGTGCGTCGTGACGCCCAAGAGGCGTTCGGCATCGTCCAGCAAAGCGTCGAGGTCCGGCAGGAATCCAATAAGTTCCTTGCCTGCGGGGCGGGGGCACGCAGCCGTCCAGTGGGCACCCATTCCTCCCACGTTGCTGGACATGGCTGCTACCGGCAGGCCGTCCTCCCCCGCAAACGCATAGCCTTCGGTGAGCAGGTAGGTTCCGGGACGTGCCCTGCGTTCGCCGCTTTTGACGGCGCCCGGCGAGTTGACCGTTGCAGCACCCGCCCCCGGACCCTCAGAGGCACGCTGCGCCAACGTTCGCCGCTGCTCATCTGCAATGTTCTTGACGTGGGCCCCCGGCGGGTTGCTGACCGTAGGGCCCACTTCAAACATGGCGATGGTTGCACCGGGGGCCTCTTCGCTGAGGATCCGCGCGTAGGCCGAGGCTGTGGGGCCGCTGCCCACGATGGCGACGTCCACCGCCGCGGGGTAAGAGCGCTGAGTCACCGTGAAGCCACCAGTTCCTGGATGCGCCGCACCGACTTGGCAGAGTCAATGGTTGGGTAGTACTCAAGGCCGATCGGACCCGTGTAGCCGCTGGACTGAAGGTCGTTGAGACGGGCAGCCCAGTCGATGGAACCGGAGCCCGGCTCACCGCGGCCCGGTGCATCGGCGATCTGAACGTACTTGATGAGCTCGCCGGCGTTGGCGAGCTCTTTGGCGATATCTTCGCCTTCGACCGTGGAGTGGTAAAGGTCGTAGAGGACGCCGAAGGACGGTGAGTTGACGCCGCGGGCGATGTAGACGGCCTCGGACGTCCGATCCAGGAGGGCCCCCGGGTGATCCACGCGAACGTTGACCGGTTCCAGAACCAGCGTGATGCCTGACCCCTGGATGTGACTGACACCCTTGGTGAAGATTTCGATGAGTTCGTCCAGCTGGTCCTGGCGTTTGCGTCCGCCGAAACCGGTCCCGCTTCCCACCACCATGCGCGGGCATCCCAGTTGCTGAGCCACAGCGACTCCTGCATCCAGACCTTCGTAGAAGGGGGCGTGGTTCTTTGGCGGAATCATGAACTGCATCCGCGGCTCCGCGAGTTGGGCAGTGAGTTGCACGCCCGTTTCATCCAGGGCTGCCTTCAAGGCGGGGATGTCTTTACCCGTGGGTCCCCACATTTCGACGGCGTCAAAGCCGGCAGCTGCTGCTGCCCGCACCCGGTCGGCGGCACTTTCGCCAGCTTCGGAGAATAGAAGGTCGATATTCGGCGCAAGTTGGAACATGGCTGTCTCCTGAAATTTAGGGGGTTGCTCTAAAACATGGGGTGGTCGTGGGCTGCATCTGCCGGGACGGACTGAAGCCGGCTTTCGGTCTCGCTCAGCCTTTCAGGCCGCCGGAGAAGCCTTGGATGAAGCGCTTCTGTGCGAAGAGGAACAGGGCCAGGATCGGGATCATGGACACGATCACGATCGCAAAGATGGAGTTCCACTGGGAAACCAGGGAGCCGATGAAGTAGTACATGGCCACCGGCAGGGTCTGGTTGCTGGATCCGCCCAGGAAGATCAGCGAGGTAAAGAAGTCGTTCCACACGATCAGGCCTGCAAAGATCGTCACAGTTCCGGTGGCGGGCGCCATCATGGGGAAGACCACCTTGGAGAAAACCTGCGTCTTGCTGGCACCGTCGATGGTTGCCGCTTCCTCGTAGTCGGTACCGAGACCGCGGAAGAAGTTGGCGTAAAGGAAGATCGAAAGCGGCAGCAACATGCCTGTGTATAGAACGATCAGACCCCAGGCTGAACCCGTGAGGCCCAAGGAGCGGGCGCCCATGTACAGCGGAACCGCCCCGAGCTGCCCCGGTAGAATGATCGCTATCAGGAACAGGTAGTAAACGCCCTTGCTCCAGCGCTTGGTTGAACGGGAGATCACGTAGCCGGTGATGGAGCCAAGGGCGATCAGGCCCAGGATGCTGCCCGCCGTGATGATCAGGCTGTTCATCAGCCCCAGCATCACGTTGGAGTTGCCTGTAGCAGTCAGTACGGCCGTGAAGTTGCTGAAATCCGGGCTTGACGGCGGCGCGAGAGGCGAGGTGGTGTAGATCTCACTGTCCGACTTCAGGGCGGTGGTCACCAGGAAGTAGAAGGGTGCCAGGAAAAGGAGGGCCAACACCCACAGCCCGATTTCGCGGAGAAGAGTCAGTTTCGTGTAACGGAACATTGTTAGTCCTCCGGGTTCGATCGCGTCAGCCGCTGCTGGATTACGGCGAAGAACAAGATGATGAGTGCAAGCACCAGGGCCAGGGCGGCACCGCCACCGAAGTTACCCAGGGCAAAAGCCTGCTTGTAGACCTGCGTGGCCAGGGTTTCGGTGGCGCCCGCTGGACCGCCGCCGGTGAGTGCCATAATGGGGTCGAAGACCCTGAGTCCTTGGACGATGCCGAGTGTTGTTGCGATTGCTACCGCGGGGCGGATCGCCGGGAGCGTGACGTTCCAGAACCGTTGCCACAGGTTGGCGCCGTCGATGGCGGCGGCTTCTTCGATTTCCACGGGGACGCTGGCCAGACCGGCCATGAATATGACCATCGCGAAGCCGGTGCTGCCCCATACCAGGACTACCAATACTGTCCAGATGGCCCACTGTGGATCGGCGAGCCACGGTTTGGCGAGATCTTCCAGGCCGACGGACTTGAGGAAGACGTTGATGGGACCGTCGAAGTCGAAGATGTACTTCCAGATGTAGGCCGTCGCCAGAGGGCTGAGGACTACGGGCATGAAGAACAGGGTGCGGAGGAGGTACCGGGTCTTCACCACTCGGTTCAATCCCAGGGCGATGACCAAGCCGGCTACATTGCCAAGGAACACTGAGGAGAAGGCCAGGAACAGGGTATTCATCAAGGCCCCAAGCTTGGTGGGGTCTTTAAAGATGGCCTCAAAGTTGGCCAGGCCCACTACCTTGAAGGACCCGATTCCGGTCCAGTTGGTGAAGGCGAAGTAGCCGCCGATGCCAGTGGCCACGTAGTGGATGGCGATGACGAGGGCTATGCCGGGAAGGGCCCACCACCAGTGTCCGAACTGCAGGGAGCCACCCCGGGAGCGGACCTTGCGGGCCGCCCCCGGGTTCCGCCTGCCTCGCCGGGGCGCATTTGCTGCTTCGGTTTTCGATTGCATCGTCGCAGTCATGGTAATCCTTGCTTGTCCCTTTGAGTCGTCGGAACGTCGTTGGTCTGAATCTGCTCTTAGCCCCAGGCCGAATCCATGGCCTGCAGGACCTGGTCAACGGACTTCTGTCCGGTCAGGAGTCCCTGGACACCAGTGGCAAGTGCGTCGTAGACAGCGGAGTTTGGCCATTGGCTGTTGGGTAGCGGACCGTACTTTCCATCCTTGATGAGGTCCCCGACGTTCTTGTAGGCGCCCGAACCGTAGTCATAGCTCTCGAGGCCGCTCACAGGGAGGGCGCCGTCGGCCTCAGCAAAGGTCTTGGTCTGCTCAGGTTCGGCTGCCCAATCCAGGAATGCCTTGGCAGCTTCCTTGTTTTTGGACGCGGCATTGATGGAGAAGGAGTAGTTGGCGCTGGCGTAGACGTAGCTCTTGCCCGAACCTTCAGCAGGCAGGGCGCGGACTGCGAAATCTGCATCCGCGGCCGCCGTCTTAATTTGCTTCCAGGTGGGACCCGGGACGAAGCCGGCAATGGAAGACCCGCTGGCAAGCCCCTTGGTGATGGCATCGAAGCCGGCGCCCGCAGCTCCCTTTTGGAAGCATCCTGCATCGTTGAGCGTCTTGACGGCCTCAAGGGAGTCCTTCCAGCCCTGGGTATCAGCGAAGGTCGTTTCCTTGTTGACGCGCTTTTCGTTCCATTTCGGGTCCTCGGCGTAGACGCGGGACGCCGCCAAGGACATGGCCATGAGGCCAGTATTCGGTGCGGCCGAGCCGGCAAGGGCAAAGAACGACTTACCGGATGAGCTCAAGGTGGAGCACTGCTTCTCCAAAGCTGCGAAGTCGGTAGGAAAATCGGAGAGGCCGGCCGCCTTGGCGGCAGTTTCGTTGGCCACGATGCCCACAACGGTGATCTCCGGCGCCTGTCCGTAGACTTTCCCATCCTTGCCGAACAGTGCCTCGCTCCCTACGGGAACCAGTTTCTTCGCGGACTCGTCCAGCGGCTCGAGGAAGTTCGCCTCGACCAGCGGAAGGATACTCCGGCCGGTGCCCGAGCCTGGCGAGGTCACGATCACATCTGAGGCATTGCCAGCCTGCAGCTGGGTGCGAACAGTCTGGTCGTATGAGTCGTTGGGCTGCGCGTTGAACGTGATCTTCACGTCCGGGTGAGCGGCCATGTACTGCTCGCCTAGCTTTTGGAAGGGGCTCTCGATGGTGTTGGACGTGGAGAACGTCAGCGAGAATTCCTTGGAGCCGCCGTTGCTGGCCGCGGGAGTGGAGCTCGAGCAGCCTGTTAGTGCCAGTGCAGCAGCGGTTGGGACAACGAGGACGCCGAGCTTAAGTCCCCGGAAGCGGTGCTGTGTCATTTTCAGCCTTTCTGACTTCTTTGTCTGTCGGAGTACCGTGACCCCGGTCACTCATCAGTATGCATGGCATTTGCCAGAAAGACACATAAGTATTTTGAATGCCGCACATAAGTCCCACTGTTCTGCCTCGCGGCCGGTTGCGGACCCCGTATTTGCCCCTCCGATGAGCTACCGGAGAGTCATCAAGGGCATGGATACACTGGTCCTGCTACGCCTTCTTTCCCATAAGGCCCAGACTCAAAGGATCCCCGGGTGACGGACCACGCACTGCTTTCCAGGCTCGACCTCAACCTGCTGACGTCCTTGGACGCCCTCATCACCGAACGCAGCGTGACGCGGGCCGCCGAACGCCTTCATTTGAGTCAACCGGCACTGAGCGCGTCCTTGGCCCGACTCAGGAGCCACTTCGGCGATCCAATTCTGGCCCGGCGCGGGAACACGTATGAGCTCACGCCATTTGCCCTCAGGCTCGCCGAACACACCACGCTTGCCCTGGACGCCGCGCGCCGGGTATTCGAGAGCCAGGCCAGCTGGGAGCCCAACGAATCGGCGCGTGAATTTTCCATCTACGGATCCGACTACGGCTTCACCACTGTTGGCCGCATCGTCTCAGAGCTCGCAGCCGAGCGGGCCCCCGGAGTCCGGTTCCGTTTTATGCTGCACAACCCTGTGGTGGTCGAAGACGCGGCCAATCGGCTACGGGCTGCAGATGGCATGGTGATTCCGCACGGGATCCTGACCGGCCTTCCCTTTGTCGACCTGTGGCGCGATGACTGGCTGGCGGTGGTTTCGGAAACCAATGAGTCCGTCGGGGATGAGGTCTCCATGGACAACATCGCCGCCCTGCCATGGGTCATGACCTACCAATCCCGGTCAGCATTCACCTCCGCCGAACGCCAGATCCAGCAACTGGGCATTGAACCGCGGGTGGAAGTAGTTGTGGAAAGCTTCCAGGCACTCCCCCACTTCATCGCCGGCACCAACAGGATTGGGCTCATTCAGGCAGCCCTGGCTCCCATTGCCCGGCGCCTGGGTGGCGTCCGTATCCTTCCGTTGCCTTTCCCGGCTACTCCGCTGGTCAACGCCCTGTGGTGGCACCCTGTTCACAACGCAGACTCCGAGCACATCTGGATGCGCGGACTCTTCGAAGAGGCCGCTGCCATTGTGGCCGCCGGAACTGCCGCCAACACGTAATGCCCAGCCGGAGAATCCGGCCGGGCATTACGTGATGCGGTACATATCAGACTGGTGCCACGGCAGCACGCATGCTGCGACGGATCAGGTCTTGCTGCTTGCGGACCAGCAGGAGCGGGTCGACTTCGCCCAATTCCGCGAAGGCGTGCCCCTCCCATTCACTAGACCAGTAGCCCCGGTATCCACCTTCCACGAAGACCCTGACGAGTTCCGGGTAGTCGATGGCGGGCTCGTTGCCTTGCTCATCGATGTCATAGAACTTGGCGTGGACGTGCATGATCTGCGGCATGATGTCCGCCCACTCGGTCGGCTTGACGTGGCCGTGCATGTTGAATGCCAAGTGGGCGAAAGAGCTCAGCCGGGCAGGGTCAAAGTCCCGCCCCCGCAGGTAACCGATAAACTCTTGCTGGCGTTCCCGCATGGTGGCGTCGGTTGCCCAAATAGCCTGCAGGCGTTCCAGCGCTTCCCCGTCCAAGCCAGCCCGGGAAACGGCCCGCAGCAGCGTCGGAGACATGCTGTGCATGGTGGACGAGAAATCGGCAACGAACCCCAGCAGCGGCGAGTCCAGCTCGGCATAGACATCCCGGACCTTCATGATCTCCGGGGAGTTGGGCCCGAGCGGAGCATGGATCTCGTACGCGAGTTTGAGCTCAAGCTTCTCAGCGAGAGGCAGCAACCGGCGTAGCAGCTCCGGCTTGGCACTCTGGATCCGCACCAAAGGGAAGCCCAGTTTACTGGCGCCTTGAAAGAGCCTCTCGGTGAATTCGTACTCTTCGTCCGGAGTCATGTCGCGGTCCCGGCGCCGCCCCATGTCCAGGTTTGCTCCGAAGGAACTCGCGTCGAAGCCGTGTTTGTCGAACGCTTGCTGCCAGGATGCAGCGAAATCAGCAGTAACTTCCGGATATGTCGGCAGTACCTGGGAAGCGACAATCTCGATGCCCGGACCGATGCCAAGCTCAGCCACCCTGTTCAGCAAGCCATCGAAGTCGTACCACCCGGCCCGGAATTCTGCACTGGCTGAGTAAAGAGTCAGCCCCAGTGAGAACGGGCCTTCGTCCGCTTTCGGCGGTGGGGGCGTGACCGCCGTCGTGGTTTTCGGTGCCGGTGCGTCCGCGTCCACGACCGTCAGTTCGAGGTTTTGGTTGACGAAGTTCGGTACGTACATGCCGGGGCCGCCATCCTGACCTGGCGCTATCTGCATGTAGGGAAGTCGAAGCTCACCGAAGACCTGGATGGTGTGCCGCTCCCCTACTTGAACGGGCTCCGGTCGCTTGGCGATCAGCAGCGGGTGCTCCTGCAGGAACCACAATGTTTCGAATTGTTGGGGAAGGTCGGCCAGGGCATAGCTCGCACCGCCGAGGCTGAGGGACAGTTCTTCGCTCGGAACCTCCTCTCCATCGACTGTGAGTTTCAGCGTGGATACGGATGAGAGCCAGAGGCTCCTGTACCAGGGAAGCGTGAGCGATACGGCGAGGCCCTCAGGGTGAGCGCGCAGGCTGTCTTCGTGAATTAGTCCATTGGGCATTGTTCTTCTCTAACTGTGAGGATACTCAGGCGAGCTCGGAGGCGATGGTGCGGATGAGCGAGTGCTGACGGCGAACTTGTTCGATGGAACGCCATGGCGTCCGTTCGCCTTCGTACTCGCTGGACAGGTAGCCGTTGTAGCCGGCGTCTTTCAGCGCTTGAAGCACAGGACGCCAAGGAATCTGCTGGTCTTCGAGATTTTCGTTGATGTCGTGGAACTTGGCCTGAACGAAGACCACGTACTGAGCAACATCTACGAAGTCAGCCGGATCAACGCCAATGCCATCGAGGAAAGCTGGCCTTGTTTCACGCGTTTCGCCTTCGCGCAAAGGGATGGGCCGGTCCTGGAAAATTCCCGTGTCTATCAGCAAGCCAAAGTTCTTCGTTCCGGTGCGTTCGATCAAGCCGATGTAGTCGTCCACTACCGGATGCTTGATGGGAGTCGGCGAGTGGATCTCCGGACAGATGACCACTCCGAGTTCGTGGGCGAGGTCCAAAGAACGTTCCACGGATTCGGTCCAGATGGGATCCGGAATCAGGTCACTGGACACCACTCCGATCTTTGGCCGCACAAACCCAAAACCCAGCCGATTGGCCAGCGTGAGGTCCCGCTGCAGTGCTACCGCTCCCTCTTGAGCCGTCATCGCCTGGCCAGGTCGGAGCCGGGTATCAATCCATGAGCCGTAGTTGGTCGGCTCCAGCGAATACTTTTCCAGCAGGCTGAACCACTGATCGATCCATACGGTGGTTGGTTCCGGATAGTTTGGCACGTGGCCTTCACCCAGGATTTCGACCCCGGTGGCTCCGGTATCTGCCACGGCTGCCAAGGCCGTCTCCAAATCCAGGACTGTTCCGTAGTCGTGCATGAAACTGTAGAGGGAGACGCCGTAGCGGAACACGCCGTCGCCACCCTCCGGGGCAAGAGTGATTCTTCGCGATGCCCGGTGCACAGTGGGCTGATGCTCGATCGGTATATAGGACATACGCAGCTTCAGTTCCACATGGACGTCATGCACTCCCTGGGGGAGCCCACCTTCAAACGGCACTGTGACGGTTGCAGCCTCTTCGAGTTGCCAACGAGCACCATCGCTCGCCCAGAGTTCCCGAAGTGTGTACGTGTTTCCACTGAGCGTCCAGAGAGGAATCTCAGCCGGGACGTCCACTACATCGCCTACACGTACTGCGATGCCGTCGATGAGCGACGCAGGCATACCGCGGTACGACGGCATGCGCACCCTGAATTGGAAGCCGGTCACGCGATCACCGTCGCGGACATTGCGGAAGCCGGTGGCTTGAATGAGGTCTCGCTCGAGAAGCATCTTTGCTCTTTCCTTGAGGGGGATGCTACGAGCATAGACCACTTAAGCATAATTTGAACATAAGTAGGTGGCTAACTGGCCAAACTTCTTTGCGGCGCCGGAGGGAGCTCGACGGGTTCGCGCAGCTGGGCCGAATCCCTCGAGGGCTGATCGGTCATGGCGCGGTACGTCACACGGTGCAGCGCTAGCGGCCTAATAGGAGCTTTGGGGACGGAGTAACTGACGCTTGCGGCCTTCGCGGGAGTCCGTAAAGAGTTCCATAAACGCGATCCAAAAGCTCGGCGACTTTGAAAGGGACCGCGATCCGCGCCGAACCCTCCCCACTTAGTCATAGTTACGCGTCGACGACATGGAAGAGACCTCCCCTGAGTACCCGGGCGCCCGTCGCGGCTGGACTCTCACGTTGCCGCGGTGCTACAGATGGTGCGCTTGCAAACAGGCGTCTCGGCTCGGACCCACGCGTTAAGTAGATGAAGGCCGAACAAGGGGCAGGCAATGGCCGTGAACAGACTCAATTGAGAAGACATAAGTGTGGACAATGTTCACCCCTCTTTGGACTGGCAGAGCTGCCACCAACCTCGTCTCCATCCCCCAGGAGCCACCCGAAACCAAGCCGGTCTCGGCGTGGGTTCTCTAAGTCATGTTGCGCTCACCGCCATTACCTATGAACAGGTGTAGGGCAACCACGACCTACCGGACGAAAGACAGGAACCCATAACCCAGCTCAGAGCAAGCGGAGGGCCGACCAGCCACGACCCTGAACCCGCTCCCCCACAATCAAACAGGCGACCCGCGGCGCCGGCACACCCCGCGGCCTGTGTCAGAGGGACCTGACCGACCAGAATGTACCCACGTTAAAGCAAAAACCCCCTCCGTAGAGGGGGTCTTCCTGTGCCCGAGGTGGGACTCGAACCCACACACCTTTCGATACTGCATTTTGAGTGCAGCGCGTCTGCCAATTCCGCCACTCGGGCGCGGATTACCGGGAAGTTAAATCTCGCTGACCGCTCTCATTTCTGTGAGCAACGCGATCCTTTCCCAGCACGCGAAACTACTCTACATGCAGATAGGCTGATTCAAAGAACCGGGCGCGCTGATGCAACAAAAACCAGCCATCAAAGAGTCCGCACTAAGATGGACATGAACCCGCCGAACCTTTTCAAGGAGATCCCGTGACCGAACAGACGGAGTCCACACCCACAGCCCAGCCGGCCCGACGCGTTGTCGTAGCCGAGGATGAGACCCTCATCCGCCTGGACATTATCGAGATTTTGAAGGGCGAGGGGTACGACGTCGTCGGCGAGGCAGACAACGGCGAGAAAGCTGTGCAGCTGGCCGAGGAACTGAAGCCTGACCTTGTCCTCATGGACGTGAAGATGCCCGTGATGGACGGCATATCGGCGGCTGAGAAGATCGTCAAGGCACGCATTGCGCCTGTTGTCCTTCTGACTGCTTTCAGCCAGAAGGAACTGGTGGAGCGGGCACGCGACGCCGGTGCCATGGCATATGTCGTCAAGCCGTTCTCCCCCGCGGACCTGATTCCGGCCATTGAGATCGCTCTCTCCCGCCACGAGGAAATCAAGGCGCTCGAGAACGAGGTTTCCGACCTCCAGGAGCAGTTCGCCACGCGCAAGCTTGTAGAGCGCGCCAAGAGCCTTCTGACCACCAAGATGGGCCTGACGGAGCCGGAAGCTTTCCGCTGGATCCAGAAGACCTCCATGGACCGTCGCCTCAGCATGCGTGAGGTTGCCGAAACCATCATCAACCAGGTCAACTAACGCAAGAACCAAAACAACGACGGCGGCCGCTCACCTCACCCGAGGTGGGCGGCCGTCGTCGTAAGCACTAAAAAGCCAAAAAAATGCGGGCCCCGCCATAAGGCGGGGCCCGCATTCAACAACCGAAGAACTAGCTCTTGGTCTTGGACTTCTTTTCGGGCCACGGGCCAACAGGTTCCTTGCGGGAACCATCATCAACCTTGGAGGTATCGGCGAGGTCACCCACCTTGTGGACCTTCAGCGAGTTTGTGGAACCGGCCTGTCCTGGAGGGGAACCGGCGGCGATGACAACCAGGTCGCCTTCGTCTACAAGATCCATTTCCAGCAGGCTCTTGTCCACCTGTGCGGTCATCTCGTCGGTGTGGCCCACAGAGGGAACCAGTACCGGCTGGATGCCCCAGGTCAGGGCGAGCTGGTTCCACACGTGCTCCACAGGCGTGAAGGCGAACACCGGCTTGACGGGGCGAAGACGCGACAGGCGTCGTGCCGAGTCACCGGACTGGGTGAAAGTACAGATGTACTTGGCATCCAGCTGATCAGCGATTTCGACGGCGGCACGGGTGATTGCGCCACCGCGGGTCTTGGGCTTGGTGCCCAGCGGGGGGACGCGCTCGAGGCCGTGAACTTCGGTGGACTCGATGATCCGGGCCATGACCTTGACGGTTTCGATGGGGTACTGTCCCACGGAGGTTTCGCCGGAGAGCATGACCGCATCGGCGCCGTCGAGAACTGCGTTGGCGCAGTCCGAAGCCTCGGCACGCGTCGGACGCGGGTTGTCGATCATGGATTCCAGCACCTGGGTGGCCACGATGACCGGCTTGGCCCAGCGACGCGCCAGTTCAATGGCCCGCTTCTGGACGATCGGCACCTCTTCGAGCGGCAGTTCGACACCGAGGTCGCCACGGGCAACCATGATGGCGTCGAAGGCGTCGATGATTTCGTGGAGCTGCTCCACTGCCTGCGGCTTCTCGATCTTGGCGATCACCGGCACGCGGCGGCCTTCTTCGTCCATGATCTCGTGGACGCGCTTGATGTCTGAGGCATCACGCACGAAGGAGAGGGCGATGAGGTCGGCGCCGCGCTTGAGGGCCCAACGGAGGTCGTCCTCGTCCTTTTCGCTCAGGGCGGGGACGTTGACGGCAACACCGGGCAGGTTGATGCCCTTGTTGTTGGAAACCTTGCCGCCAACAGTCACGGTGGCAACTACCTTGACGTCGTCAACCTCGATGGCACGCATGGCCACCTTGCCGTCGTCGATCAGCAGGGCATCGCCCACGTTGACGTCTTCAGTGAGGCTCTTGAGCGTGGTGGAGCAGATGTCCTTGGTGCCGGGGACGTCTTCGGTGGTGATGGTGAAGGTGTCGCCGACGGCCAGCTCGTGGGGTCCGTCAACAAAACGGCCAAGACGGATCTTGGGTCCCTGGAGGTCGGCCATGATCGCAACGGGCTTGCCCAGCTGCGCCGCAGCCTTGCGGACGTTTTCGTAGGTGATGTCATGCACGGAGTAGTCGCCGTGGCTCATGTTCATGCGAGCAACGTCGACGCCGGCCTCCAGCACCGCGAGGGTGTTGTCGAAGCTGGAGATAGCCGGGCCGAAAGTTGCCACAATTTTTGCGCGTCTCATATACCTACCCTAAGTAGTTCATGCTGATTGAGTAAAAGGTTGTTCCTGCCGGCGCTATAAGACCGCTATCGCCCGGTCGGTGGGGGCGACCGGTGCCGGGAGAATGGTGCTTCCCATCAGGAACTTGTCCACTGCGGCCGCACATGCACGGCCTTCCGCAATGGCCCACACAATCAGTGACTGGCCACGTCCGGCATCGCCGGCAACAAACACGCCCTCGGTGTTCGTCATGTAGTAGCCGTCGCGGGCAACGTTGCCCCGACCGTCGAACTCTGCGCTGACCTGCTCCGTGATTCCTGCCGGCTCAGCGCCGGTAAAGCCAAGGCTCAGGAACACAAGGTCAGCTGGGATGATCCGTTCTGTACCGGCCTTGGGCAGGCGCTTGCCGTCCACGAACTCGGTTTCAGCAACTTTGACGCCGGTGAGTTTGCCGTTTTCTCCAACGAACTCAACGGTTGAGGCAAGGTAGGTACGCTCGCCGCCTTCTTCGTGGGCGCTGGCGACCTCGAACAGGGTGGGGAACGTCGGCCACGGCTGGTGTCCTGCACGTTCCGACGGCGGCTGCTTGCCGATCGCGAGCGTGGTCACCGAAGCGGCCTGGTGGCGGTGGGCGGTGCCGATGCAGTCAGCACCGGTATCGCCACCACCAAGGATGACAACGTGCTTGCCGCGGGCATCAATGTGGTTTTCGGGGTTCTCCCCTGCCACCATACGGTTCGAAGGAACCAGGTAATCCATGGCGAAGTGGACACCCTCAAGGTCGCGGCCAGGGATAGGCAGGTCACGCGGCACGGTAGCACCGGTGGCGACTACGACGGCGTCGTAACGGCGACGCAGCTGCTCCCAGGTCACGTCCGTACCAACGGCGACTCCGGTCCGGAAGCGGGTGCCTTCGGCCTTCATCTGCTCCAGGCGGCGGTCGACCTGTTCCTTCTCCATTTTGAAGTCGGGGATGCCGTAGCGGAGCAGTCCGCCAATCTTGTCGTCGCGTTCGTAGACAGCCACAGTGTGGCCAACACGGGTCAGCTGCTGAGCCACGGCCAGGCCTGCCGGTCCGGAACCCACCACGGCCACTGTCTTGCCGGTGAGGCGCGTCGGCGGCAGCGGCTGGACCCAGTCGTTGTCGAAAGCCTGGTCGATGATCGAAACCTCAACCTGCTTGATGGTCACCGCAGGCTGGTTGATACCCAGCACGCAGGACGCTTCGCAGGGCGCAGGGCACAGGCGGCCCGTGAATTCAGGGAAATTGTTCGTGGCGTGAAGCCGCTCAATCGCTTCTTCACCCTTGTCCCGCCACACGAGGTCATTCCATTCGGGAATGAGGTTGCCCAAGGGGCAGCCCTGGTGGCAGAACGGAACACCGCAGTCCATGCAGCGGCCGGCCTGGCTTTTCAGGACGCCCTTCTCCTGGGCTTCGTACACTTCTTTCCAGTCCATGATGCGGACGGGAACGGGACGGCGTGGCTGCGTTTCGCGCTGCCGGACTTTCAGAAATCCGCGTGGATCAGCCACCGGTTACCTCCAGGATTCGAGACCATACTTCTTCGCCATCGGGGTCAAGGCCCTCTTCAATGGCGTCGAGACGGGTTTGCAGGACTGCTGCGTAGTCGCGGGGCAGTACTTTGGTGATGCGGGCGGCGGTGTCGTCGAAGTTCTCGAGCAGACGGCCGGCCAGGACGGATTCGGTTTCCTCAAGGTGCTTGGTGAGCAGGCCGTGAACGATGTCGCGGTCCTCGGCGTCGAGCTCCAGAAGCTGGAGTTCGCCGGTGTCGAGGGCCATCTTGTTGACACGCTCGGGCTGCAGGTCCAGCACATACGCGGTACCACCGGACATGCCGGCACCGAAGTTGCGGCCGGTGCGGCCGATGATCAGAGTCTGGCCACCGGTCATGTACTCGCACCCGTGATCGCCAATACCTTCGACGACGGCGGTCGCACCGGAGTTTCGGACCAGGAAGCGTTCGCCCACCTGGCCACGCAGGAACATTTCGCCACTGGTGGCACCGTAGCCGATGACGTTGCCTGCAATGACATTGCGCTCTGCCTGGAACACGTTGGTGCGGTCCGGGCGGACGATGATGCGGCCGCCGGAGAGACCCTTGCCGACGTAGTCGTTGGAATCACCGAACATCCGCAGGGTGATGCCTGCGGGCAGGAACGCCCCGAGCGACTGGCCCGCGGTGCCGTTGAGCGTGATGTCGATCGTATCGGTGGCCAGGACATCAACGCCGAACGTTTTGGTCACCACGTGACCCAGCATCGTACCCACGGAACGGTCAGTGTTGATGACGTCCAGGGTGATCTTGACGGGCATGCGGTCGCTGAGGGCTTCCTGGGCCATGGTGATGAGCCGCTGGTCAAAGTGCTTGTCCAGCTCGTGGTTCTGGCCGGTCATGTTGCGCAGCGGCACGTCGTCGTCGAACTCCAGCCCGTGCAGGATGGGATCGAGGTCCAGCCCTTCGGCCTTCCAGTGGTTGATCGCTTCGCGGGTGTCCAGCACCTCGGCGTGGCCGATGGCCTCTTCCAGGCTGCGGAAACCGAGCTCCGCAAGGATTTCCCGGACTTCTTCTGCAAGGAACTCGAAGAAGTTGACCACGAACTCGGGCTTGCCGTTGAACCGGGAGCGGAGCTCGGGGTTCTGCGTGGCAACACCAACGGGACAGGTGTCCAAGTGGCAGACGCGCATCATGATGCAGCCGGAAACCACCAGCGGAGCAGTCGCGAAACCGTATTCCTCGCCACCCAGCAGGGCAGCAATGACAACGTCACGGCCGGTCTTGAGCTGGCCATCAACCTGAACCACCACACGGTCGCGGAGACCGTTGAGCATGAGGGTCTGCTGGGTTTCGGCAAGGCCGAGTTCCCACGGCACGCCCGCGTGCTTGAGCGAGTTCAGCGGCGAGGCGCCGGTACCGCCGTCGTGACCTGAAACAAGCACGACGTCGGCCTTCGCCTTGGTGACGCCGGACGCCACCGTGCCGATCCCGACTTCCGAAACCAGCTTCACATGCACACGGGCCGAAGGGTTGGCGCGCTTGGCATCGTAGATGAGCTGCGCGAGGTCTTCGATCGAGTAGATGTCGTGGTGCGGAGGCGGGGAAATGAGTCCGACGCCGGGAGTCGAGTGACGTGTCCGGGCTACCCAGGGGTAGACCTTCTGCGCCATCAGCTGGCCGCCTTCGCCGGGCTTGGCACCCTGTGCCATCTTGATCTGGATGTCGTCGGCGTTGGTCAGGTAGAGGCTGGTGACACCGAAACGGCCGGAAGCGATCTGCTTGATGGCAGAGCGACGCTCCGGATCAAGCAGGCGGTCAACGTCCTCGCCACCTTCACCGGTATTGGACTTGGCGCCCAAACGGTTCATGGCAATGGCCAGGGTCTCGTGCGCTTCCTTGGAAATGGAGCCGTAGCTCATGGCACCGGTGGAGAACCGCTTGACGATGCTGGAGACCGGCTCCACTTCCTCAAGCGGAACCGCAGGGCGTACGCCGTCCTTGAACTTCAGGAGCCCACGCAGGGTCATCAGGTTCTCGGACTGATCGTCAATGCCCTTGGTGTAGGACTTGAAGATGTCGTACCGGCGTTCGCGGGTAGCGTGCTGCAGGCGGAACACCGTCTCAGGGTTGAAGAGGTGCGGTTCACCGTCGCGGCGCCACTGGTACTCGCCACCACCGAGCAACGGCTGGTGCGGGTGCTCAATGCCACCCTCCGGGTAGGCCATCTGGTGGCGCGCCGACACTTCGGCTGCGATGACATCGAGGCCGACGCCACCCAGCTGGGAATGCGTGCCGGAGAAGAATTCGTCCACGAGCTCCTGGGAAAGACCCAACGCTTCGAACGTCTGGGCGCCCGTGTAGGAAGCCACCGTGGAGATGCCCATCTTGGACATGATCTTCAGGACGCCCTTGCCGAGGCCCTTGATCAGGTTGTAGACGCCGTCTTCGGCAGTGACGCCAGTGACGTCGCCGTTGGAGATCAGCTGTTCCACCGATTCCATGGCCAGGTACGGGTTGACTGCGGACGCGCCGTAGCCAATGAGTACCGCCACGTGGTGCGTCTCGCGGACATCGCCGGCCTCAACCACCAGCGCGGTCTTGGTGCGGTTGGCGCTGCGGAGCAGGTGGTGATGGACGGCGCTGACCAGCAGGAGCGAGGGAATCGGCGCCCACTGGGCGTTTGAGTCACGGTCGGACAGCACAACGTACTGCACGCCGCGGTTGATCGCGCCTGAAACCTGTTCGCAGATTTCGGTCAGGCGGGCACGAAGTGCCGCTTCCCCACCCTCCGGGCGGTAAAGTCCGCGGACCTTCATGGCGATGCGGTCGCCGTCGGGGGTTTCGATGTTCGCGATCTTGGCCAGCTGGTCGTTGTTGATCACGGGGAACGGCAGGGAGATCTGCGGCTGGCGGACCTGGTTGCCGTCCAAAAGGTTGCCGTTGGGGCCGATGGCGCACTTCAAGGAGGTAACCAACTCTTCGCGGATGGCATCCAGCGGCGGGTTGGTAACTTGGGCGAAGGACTGCACAAAGTAGTCGAACAGCAGGCGCGGGCGCTTGGAAAGCACGGCTACCGGAGTGTCCGAACCCATGGCGCCCAGGGGCTCTGCACCCGTGCGGGCCATCGGCCCAAGCAGGATCTTCAGCTCTTCGGTGGTGTAACCAAAGGTCCGCTGACGGATGTTCACCGATGCCGCAGTGTGAACCACGTGCTCGCGCTCGGGGAGCTCGTTGATGTCGATCAGGTTGTCCTTGAGCCACTCGGCCCAGGGGTTTGCAGCAGCGACCTCGGCCTTGACCTCGGCGTCGTCAATGATGCGGCCGGCTTCGGTGTCCACCAGGAACATCTTGCCCGGGGCAACGCGGCCCTTCTTCACGATGTTGGAAGGCTCAACCTCGATCACGCCAACCTCTGAGGCGAAGATGATCAGGCCATCCTCGGTGATCCAGTAACGTCCCGGACGCAGGCCATTGCGGTCCAACGTGGCGCCAACGAGGCTGCCGTCAGTGAAGGAAACAGCGGCAGGACCATCCCAGGGCTCCATGAGCAGGGAGTGGTACTCGTAGAAAGCACGGCGAGCGGGATCCATGGTGGCATGGTTCTCCCACGCTTCCGGGATCATCATCATGATGGAGTGCGTGATGGGACGGCCGGACAGCCAGAGGAGTTCGGCAACTTCATCGAAGGACGCTGAGTCCGAGGCACCGGGGGTACAGATCGGGTACAGCTCTTCGGGGACCGAACCAAGCAGCGGACTGGCCAGCTGCGACTGACGTGCACGCATCCAGTTGCGGTTGCCCTTGACCGTGTTGATCTCACCGTTGTGGGCGATGGTGCGGAAAGGCTGCGCCAACGGCCAGGACGGGAACGTGTTGGTGGAGAAGCGCGAGTGGACGATTGCGAGCTTCGTCTTGAACCGCTTGTCCGAGAGGTCCGGGTAGAACGGCTCCAACTGGGCTGTGGTCAGCATGCCCTTGTACACAATGGTGCGCGAGGACAGCGACGGGAAGTACACGCCGAACTTGTTCTGGGCACGCTTGCGGATACGCCAGGCGCGGGAGTCGAGCTCGTTGGCTTCAAGCTGCTCACCGGTAGCGGAGGCAAAGAACGGCTGCGAGAAGTAAGGCATGCAGGCCCGCGCCATGGCGCCAACGAGGTCAGCGACCACGGGAACCTCACGCCAGCCGAGGACCGTCAGGCCCTCATCAGCGGCAAGGGCTTCTATGCCGGCTTTGGCGGTCTCTGCCTCGCGGGACTCAGCAGGAAGGAAGGCAGTGCCCACCACGTACTGGCCGGGGGCAGGCAGTTCGAATTCTGTGACGGCCCTGAAGAACTCATCCGGAACCTGCATGAGCAGTCCCGCACCGTCGCCAGTACCTTCGTCGGCGCCCACGGCGCCGCGGTGTTCGAGATTGCGGAGGGCGGTCAGAGCCGCTTCCACGATGTCGTATCCCGGTTCCCCGCGGAGCGTGGCAATAATAGCCAGGCCGCAGGCGTCCTTCTCCGTATCAGGGTTGTAAAGACCCTGGGCCTCCGGGAGCGCGGCAAAGCGCTTGAATGGAGACATGGCACCCTGAGGTTCGATATTTTCGGACCAGCCGGGGTTATGAAGATGGGTCATGGGAGACGTCCTTCCTCGAGATCGTGCGTATGGAAGGGACAACGTTGGCCCCACCTTGCCTGCCCTGTGACGGGCACAACAAAGCGCTAGTAATTGGAATTGTAGGCCAGCCGATCCAGCGCAACGAACAGTTACGCAGACCTCTGGCCCCGGCTTGACCAGTGAACATCGGTATGCTGCGGTCCGGTTTCCGGGGTGCCACGACGCTGTGGACTGGGCCCTACGAGCGGTGACTCTGTTGCCCCTTTACCGAACGTGACTACTTGGTGTCGTCAGCCTTCGGCGTGGATCCGGGGGCCTTCCTCGCGGCAGTTGCAGCAGATGTGGAATCCGTGGCAGACGTGGTGTCCTTTTCCGGCTTCCCTACTGTTTTCTGCGGCTCGTCAACGTGGCCCGAATCGCTTTGGTTATCAGGGAGATTACCACGCGAACCAGTATCTGAGACAGATGCGTCCACATCATGACTGGTGACGCTCGTCACCGGAATCGGCTCTTTTTCGGCATTCTCTTCCGGCTCGCGCCCCGCCAAATAAGGGGTGTCGGGCACCGGGCGTCCCCGTCGGCCGAGGAGGAAGAAGATCGCCAGCGCAGCAATGAAGACAAAGATGCTGGTCCACACGTTGAGCCTGGTGGTCATGCCAAACAGGTTGATCTGTTCAGCATCATCGATGCGCAAAGCCTCAATCCATACACGGCCAAGGGTGTAGTACACCGCGTAGAGCCAGAAGAGCCGTCCCCACCGGAAGTGGAACTTCTTGTCCAGCAGCAGAAGGATGGCCACGCCCACCAGGTTCCACAGCATCTCGTACAGGAACGTGGGGTGGAACAGCGTGCCTGCAGCCATGTCCGGCGGGAAGTTTGCGTTGGCTGGATCAATCTCGAGTCCCCAAGGCAGGGTGGTCGGCGCACCGAAGAGTTCCTGGTTGAACCAGTTCCCCAAACGGCCGATTGCCTGCGCCAGCAGGAGCCCGGGCGCTGCTGCGTCCAGGAAGGCCGTCAGTTTGACGCCTGCCCGGCGGCAACCGATCCACGCGCCCACCGCACCCAGGATGACGGCACCCCAAATACCCAGTCCGCCCCGCTGTATCTGGGGAATCAGCGAGAGGTCCCCGGTACCGTCAAACCCCGGACCGAAGTACGCGTCAGGCGAGGAGAACACGTGGTAGAGCCGGCCGCCGATGATGCCGAAAGGAATTGCCCAGATGGCAATGTCCCACAGGCTGCCTTCGGGAGCGCCACGGCGCTTCCATCGGGCCGACGTAAGCCACAGGCCAACGATGATGCCCGCCAGGATGCAGAGGGCGTAAGCGTGGATACGCAGCGTCCCCCACGGTAGCGGAATGTCGAAACCGGACCACGATGGGCTCGGGATACTCATGGGGACCATTGCCGCTGCGTGGAGGACGGTCTGCATTCGCTTCGCTGTTTCCTTTTCTAGGCTTCTGCAGCTGCGCGGCCCAAGCCGGCGCTGAGGTTCTTGGTGAGTTGCCCGACAGCGTCCACGCCGCCATCGCGGAGGGCCGCAACCAGGGCGGTTCCAACGATCACGCCGTCAGCATAGGCAGCAATTTCGCGGACGTGGTCCGGGTTGGACACGCCCAAACCGACGCACACGCGCTCGGCTCCGGCAGCGTGGGCCCGGGCCACCACGTCTTCAGCACTGCTGCTGACAGAGGTACGTGTTCCGGTGACACCCATGATGGAGACCGCGTAGACGAATCCACGGCTTGCCTTGACCGTCATGTCCAGCCGCTCAGGGGTGGACGACGGTGCCACAAGGAACACCCGGTCCAAGCCGTACTTGTTGGAGGCTTCGATCCACTCGTGAGCCTCGTCAGGAACCAAGTCAGGGGTAATGAGACCTGCTCCCCCGGCCTCGGCCAGGCGGCGGGAGAACTCATCCACGCCCATGCGCATGACCGGGTTCCAGTACGTCATGACCAGAACCGCAGCATCCGTAACGGCCGTGATTCCTGCAACCACGTCAAAGACGTTGGCAACGCGGAAGCCGTTGGAAATCGCTTCGGTGGTGGCGGCCTGAATGACGGGGCCGTCCATAACAGGATCGGAGTACGGGATGCCGATTTCGATCAGGTCAGCGCCGTTGCGGGCCAGGGCTATACCGGCCTCAATGCTCTCCTTGACCGTGGGGTAGCCCGCGGGAAGGTAGCCAACCAGCGCGGCGCGGCCTTCGGCTTTGGCGCGGTCAATGGCGGCGGCGGATTTGCTGGCGAATTCTTCAGTCATCAGTTCTGGTCCTCGTTGACATCCACGGCTGCTTCGTTGGTGCGCTCCGTTGGGCCCTTGGGCTTCCGCGTGGACAGCGTGGTGCCCTTGACGTGCCCTTCCTCGTCCAACATGTTGAACCAGGCAGCGGCGGTTTCCACGTCCTTGTCGCCACGTCCGGACAGGTTGACGATCACCGTGACGTCCGAGGGGTTCTCCTTGCCCTCCGTGAGCCGGTGACCAATCTTTATGGCACCTGCCAGAGCATGCGAGGACTCGATGGCCGGGATGATGCCCTCGGTCCGGCAGAGGAGGCTGAACGCATCCATGGCCTCGGTGTCGGTTACGGCCTCGTACGTGACGCGGCCAATGTCAGCCAGGTAGGAGTGCTCCGGACCAACGCTGGGGTAGTCCAAGCCGGCGGAGATAGAGTGCGACTCAATGGTCTGGCCGTCTTCGTCCTGCATCAGGTACGAGCGGGCCCCGTGAAGTACGCCCGGGCGGCCCAGGGAGATGGCTGCTGCGTGGCGGCCCGTCTCCACGCCTTCGCCTCCGGCTTCAAAGCCGTAGATCTTCACTGATGCGTCATCAAGGAACGCGTGGAAGAGGCCGATTGCGTTGGAGCCTCCACCGATACAGGCCGCAATGGCGTCGGGAAGCTTACCGGTTTGTTCAAGGATTTGGCTGCGGGCTTCCTCGCCAATGACCTCGTGGAAATAGCGGACCATGGCAGGGAACGGATGTGCACCGGCTGCGGTACCCAGAAGGTAGTGGGTGTGCTCCACGTTGGAGACCCAGTCGCGCAGGGCGTCGTTGATGGCGTCCTTGAGTGTCTGGGAGCCGTTGGTCACGGGCACCACAGTGGCACCGAGCAGCTGCATGCGGGCAACGTTCAGGGCCTGGCGCCGGCAATCCTCGGCACCCATGTAGACCACGCATTCCAGGCCAAGCAGGGCTGCAGCCGTCGCACTGGCCACGCCATGCTGTCCGGCACCGGTCTCGGCGATGACGCGGGTCTTGCCCATGCGCTTGGCGAGCAGTGCCTGGCCGAGGACGTTGTTGATCTTGTGGGACCCTGTGTGGTTCAGGTCTTCGCGCTTGAGGAAGATGCGTGCCCCGCCGGCGTGCTCGGAGAAGCGTTTGGCTTCGGTGAGCAGGGAAGGCCTGCCGGAGTAGTTTTTGTTGAGGTCCTTGAGCTGAGCGATGAACTCGGGGTCAGCTTTGGCTTTCTCAAAGGTGTCCTGAACTTCGTCAAGCGCGGCGATGAGGGACTCGGGCATCCAGCGCCCGCCGTAGTTGCCGAAGTAGGGCCCGGAGGCGTTGCGCAGCGAAGGGCCACCTTGCAGGAATGCGTCAGCCGCATTCTCTTCTGAGCCGGCTGTTGGCGCGTCGACCATCAGTCTCACCGTCCTGTTCCAGTTAGTTCATTGGGTAGTTCCACGTGCCACAAGGCAGCCGCAGGCTCAAGCCCGGGCTGCCTTGCGACCGTTCGCCGTGATTCAGTGACTGCCTCAGTTCCTGACGGCGATGGCGGCAGCTCCAGCTGCCTTGAATTCGGTGATGCGTTCGCGCGGCGTGGAGTCGCTGACCAGCGCCTCCCCCACCAGGATGGCGTTGGCGCCGCCCGCTGCGTAATGCGAGACGTCATCCGCGCCCCTGACACCCGACTCGGCGACAATAACAGCCCCGGCAGGAATCAATCCGGCCAGGGAACCGAAAACCGAGCGATCGACGTCGAGCGTCTTGAGGTTGCGCACATTGATGCCGATGATCTTGGCCTGCGCCGCGACGGCGCGTTCGATCTCTTCCTCGGTGTGGGTTTCCACCAGCACATTCATGCCGAGCTCGTGGCTCAGCGCGCTGAAATCCGCCAGCTCCGAGTCGGACAATGCCGCGACAATAAGCAGGATGAGGTCGGCACCGTGGGCACGGGCTTCCCAGATCTGGTACTCGTCCACCGTGAAGTCCTTGCGCAACAAAGGAACATCGACGGCGGCACGGACGGCATCGAGGTCGGCCAGCGAGCCGCCGAAACGGCGCTGTTCGGTCAGGACGCTGATGACGGAAGCTCCGCCGTCGGCGTACTGCACCGCCAGGGAGGCGGGATCCGCGATGGGCGCGAGGTCGCCCTTGGAGGGGCTGCGACGCTTGATTTCTGCGATGACTTTGAGGTCGTTGCGGACGGATGATGGACCGCCCAGGGCGGCCCATGCATCGTGGGCCGGGGCGGCACCTGCGGCGCGGTCCTTCAGCTCCGCAAGGGACACGAGACGCCTGCGCGTCTCCATCTCCTCCTTGACGCCAACAATGATGTCATCAAGAACGGTCACGATTAGTGGCCGTTGTTCTGCAGCTTGCTGCCGCCAACTCCGTAGCCCGCCTTGCGCATGACGAAGCCCACGATCAGGCCGATGACCATGACGACCAGTCCGCCGACGAAGATCGGCGTGTTGGCGATGACGAACGCGATGGAGGAAATCAGGGCACCGACCAGCATCACAAGTACGCAGGTCCAGGCAGCCGGGCTGTTTCCGTGGCCGATGGCGTCAGCGTGGCTGGCCATGGTGGATTCAGCTTGGTTTGCGGACACTGTTGTTTTGCTCATGTGAAATCTCCTCAGGATGAATACTGCTTACATTCTGCCATTTATTGGCGGCGCCCGGGACATCGTCCGACGTCAAGACAGGCGTGTGGGCTTTTGTTGCGCCGCACCTGCCCGCCCGCCCCCTGTGGCTGCCTACGTAGGGTCCTCACCACGCGAAAGGCTGTCCCAGCTGTCAATCTCGTCCACCGGCTCGTTGCTGCTCTTCCGGCCCCGGGCGCCGGCGTCGTATTTGGTCCGCGAGGTCCAGTGTCGGCCAGCCAGCGGCAGGGCAACAGCGCAAAGGGCCAGCAGGGCACCCGCCGCAATGGCTGCCACCGGGAACGCCGTGGGGGCAGCGTCGGCCTGACCGCCGGAGACGCCTGTTGCGGCCGCAATGGCCCCCTGGGCGGCGCCCAGCGGGTCAAGCAGGACGGTGATTGCGGCAAGAATGATCCCGGTCGCTGACAAGACGATGAGGACCGCGATGATCCAGCGCGCGATTTTCCCGGCAATGGACGCTGCGAGTCCGCCGGCCAAGGCGACCACCGCAAGTGCGGTAACCGCTGTGGCTGCCTTGCTGCCTTGGACGTGGAGGACGCTGTTGGACGCTCCGGTGGGATCAAGGCTGACCTCGATCCAGGTCTGCGTGGTGGCACCGAATACCACCAGGGCAAGGATGGTGGTGGCCAGAACCAGGGTGGATTTGCGTGCCCAGCGCGGCGGCTGCCTGACGGGAGACGCTGACGGTGCGGTGCTCATGAAGCGGAAGTCCCGTCGTCGTGGTTGTCTGCAGTTCCCACCGTGTCAGCGGAAATGTTCTGCAGCGATCCCGCGGTGTGGACGGCCCGAAGGGGTGCCGCCGCTTTGTTCACCGTCTCCAGCGCTTCGGATGGCTTGTGCGAATCGGCCACGATTCCACCGCCGGCCTGGACATAGGCGCGGCCCTCACGGAGCAGGGCTGAGCGGATGGCAATCGCCATGTCCATGTCACCGGCGAAGTCCAGGTAACCCACCACGCCACCGTAGATGCCACGCCGGTGGGGTTCCAGTTCGTCGAGCAGGCGCAGCGCGCGGGGCTTGGGAGCACCGGACAGGGTGCCCGCCGGGAACGTTGCCCTGAGGACGTCGTAGGCCTTGGCCTGGGGAGCGAGCTCCCCCACCACGGTGGACACAAGGTGCATGATGTGGCTGAACCGCTCCACTTCCATGAACTGCGTGACATCCACCGTTCCGGCTACACAGACCTTCGACAGATCGTTGCGCGACAGGTCCACCAGCATCAGGTGCTCGGCGCGCTCCTTCTGGTCGGCCAGCAGCTCTGTTGCCAGTGCCTTGTCTGCCTCAACGGTCTTCCCGCGGGGGCGCGAGCCGGCGATGGGGTGGGTGATGACTTCCTCGCCGGTCACAGTCACAAGCGCTTCCGGTGACGAGCCCACAATCGAGTACTCGCGGCCGTCAGCATCCTCCAGGCTGAAGAGATACATGTACGGGCTCGGGTTGGTATTGCGCAGGACGCGGTAAACGTCCAGGGGATCCGCAGCGCACTCCATCTCGAAGCGCCGGGAAATCACCACCTGGAAAACCTCGCCGTCAACAATGGCTTCCTTGCCGCGGTCGATCGCCTCCAGGTACTTGGCTTCATCCCACCGCTCCTGCACGCTGGAAGCGAAGTCCAGGGCAGCGGTTTCCAGCACGGAGACCGGCTGGGCCACGGGGGTGCTGATCTGGTCCAGCAAGCCCTTCACCCGGGCGACGGCGTCGTGCCAGGCGTCGTCCACGCGCTCGGAGCTGTCGTCGAAGTTGATGGCGTTGGCAATCAGGAGCACGGTGCCGTCCATATTGTCGTGAACAGCCATGTCCGTGACCAGGTTGAGGGCCATCTCAGGCAGGTGCAGGTCGTCTTCGGGCGGAGACGTCAGCCGCTCCCAGTGACGGACAGCTTCCCACCCGAGGAAGCCGACCAAACCGGACGTGAACGGCGGCAACCCATCAAAGCGGTCAGTTTGGAGGGCCGCAATGGTGTCCCGCACCGCGTCAACGGGGTTACCCGAGACGGGAACCCCTACGGGCGGCTCGCCAATCCAGTGAGCCTGTCCGTCTTTGGTGGTCAGCGTGGCACGGGACTTGGATCCGATGAAGGAGTAACGCGACCACGCACCGCCAACTGCCGCGGATTCCAGGAGGAATGTTCCGGGTTGGCCCTTGGCCAGCTTGCGGTACAAGCCAATGGGAGTCTCGGCGTCTGCCAGGACCTTGAGTCGGACAGGGATGACACGGCTGTGGACGGCGAGTTCGCGGAACTCTTCCAGGCCCGGGCTGATGATTCCAAGGTCCTGCATGGCTATGTTCTCCGCCTTTTGTCTGAGGTGGTGCGTCAGTGGAAAGTAGTGGGTGCCTTAGTCGCGGTGGCCCGTAACAACTGTGATGTCGCGACCATCGAAGCAGGTCCGGGTTCCGGTGTGGCAGGCTGCGCCGATCTGGTCCACGCGGATCAGGAGGGCATCGCCGTCGCAGTCAAGGGCGACAGACTTCACGAACTGTACGTGTCCGGAAGTGTCGCCCTTGCGCCAGTACTCCTGGCGGGAGCGTGAGTAGAAGGTCACCCGTCCCGTGGTCATGGTGCGGTGGAGAGCCTCGTCATCCATCCAGCCAAGCATGAGGACCTCGTTGGTATCGTGCTGCTGCACGATAGCGGCGACGAGCCCGGCTGAATCACGCTTGAGGGCGCTGGCAATCTCCCGCGGCAAGGGGCCTGCGGGGTCGCTGGAGAGCTCCACGGCGGGAGAGTGGCTGGGGGCGGACTGCTCTGACATCAGATCAAGTCTAGTGCCTTTGACGGGAGCCGCATTCTACGGCGGTTCCCCTGCGCATGAGCGCTCCGATCGTGCTAGTTTCACAAGTGATGCATTTCGTCGATCCTTCCCGAGAAGTACTGGCCGAAACCCTGCTGGCGGCCGGACCTGACTCCCCCACGCTCTGCGAAGGGTGGCAGACGCGGGATCTTGCTGCTCATTTGTATCTGCGCGAACGGAAAATTGCAGTGGGTTTGGGCCTTCTGATTCCCAGTTTGGGCAAGGCCTCAGAAAAGGCCACCTCCAAGCTTGCAGCCAAGCTCAAGAGCCCCGACGCCTACGCGGACCTCATCAAGACGTTCCGCGCCGGCCCTCCGGCCCTCTCCCCCTTGAAGATCAAGGCCCTGGATGAGACGTCCAACCTCATTGAGTACTTTGTACACACCGAGGACGTCCGCCGCGCGGGCGACCGTTGGGCGCCCCGCGCACTCGACGAAGCATATTCAGATGCCCTCTGGGACGACCTCATCAAACGGGCCGCCTTCCTGTATCGCGGCGTAGACCTCGGCATCGTACTGGTGCGCCCCACCGGGCCGCGGCATGTCGCCAAGCGTGCCCCCGTTTCCGTCGCCATTGTTGGCGAACCGGGCGAATTGCTCATGCACGCGCACGGCCGCACCAGCCAGGCTTTGGTCACCTTCGAAGGCCAGCCGGACGCCGTCGCGCTGTTGCAGTCCGCCGACATCGGCCTCTAAAAGCAAGGGAGGCTCACCCGCGCGGTGAACCTCCCTTGCTTTTTGTTCTCCTCCGGATCAACGGACCTCGAAGCCGGCTTCGCGGATAGCCGCCTTGACCTGGGCGATCATGTCGTCCGGCCCAAAGTGGAACACCGAGGCGGCCAGAACGGCATCAGCTCCTGCTTCTACGGCGGGCGGGAAGTGTGCCGGTTCCCCGGCGCCACCCGAGGCAATGATCGGAATGTTCACCGCAGCACGGACCAAGCGGATCAGTTCAAGGTCGAAGCCGTCCTTCGTACCGTCGGCGTCGATTGAGTTAAGCAGGATTTCCCCCACACCCCGCTCCGCCGCTTCCTTGGCCCAGGCGATGGCGTCGATGCCGGTTCCGGTGCGGCCACCATGGGTGGTGACTTCAAAACCGGACGACGTCGGGACGTCGCCCTCGCGGGTACGGCGCGCATCCACGGAGAGCACCAGGACCTGCGAGCCGAAGTGACGGGTGATTTCGTCAATGACCTCCGGACGCGCAACAGCCGCGGTATTGATGGACGCTTTGTCCGCACCGAAGCGCAGGAGCTTGTCCACCTCTGCCACTCCACGGACGCCACCACCCACGGTGAGCGGAATGAAGACTTCCTCAGCGGTGCGGCGGACGACGTCGAACGTGGTTTCGCGGTTGCCGGATGAGGCAGTGACATCCAGGAACGTCAGTTCATCTGCCCCGCCATTGTCGTAACGGTGCGCAAGTTCCACTGGATCACCGGCGTCGCGGAGGCCTTCAAAGTTGACGCCTTTGACGACGCGGCCTGCGTCGACATCAAGGCAGGGTATGACGCGGACGGCTACAGCCATGTGCTGCTCCTCAGTTCTGCTGGGCTCTACTCGATCATTGCGTGGGTTAGATGCGGCAGGCGTGGATGCTGCTGACCAGGATGGCGCGCGCACCGAGGTCGTAGAGCTCGTCCATGATGCGGTTGGTTTCCTTCTTGGGGACCATTGACCGCACGGCAACCCATTCGGAATCACGCAGCGGTGAGACCGTGGGCGATTCAAGGCCGGGAGTCAGCGCAGCGGCGTCTTCCACAAGGTCCTTGCGGATGTCGTAGTCCATCAGCACGTACTGGCGGGCCACCAGGACGCCCTGGAGCCGGCGGATGAGGGTGTCGATCTCCTTGGCCGTTCCATTGGCCGAACCGCCCGAGTTGGAGCGGCGGATGAGCACGGCCTCGGACTTCAGGATGGGATCACCAAAGATCTCCATGCCAGCAGCCTTGAGGGTGTTTCCGGTTTCAACGACGTCGGCAATTGCGTCCGCCACGCCGAGGCGTACGGAGGACTCCACGGCACCATCCAGGCGGACCACTGTTGCGTTCACGCCGCGCTCGGCGAGGTAGTCGCGCAGAAGGCCGTCGTAGCTGGTGGCCAATCGCTTACCTTCAAGCTGTTCGACGCCGGCAAAGTCGCCTACCGGACCGGCAAAACGGAAGGTAGATGGGGCAAAGCCCAGGGGAAGAATTTCCTCGGCTTCGACCTTCGCATCAAGCAGGAGATCCCTGCCGGTGATGCCGACATCCAGCGTTCCCTGGCCCACGTAAACAGCGATGTCACGGGGACGGAGGAAGAAGAACTCAATGTCGTTATCGGGGTCCACCATGACCAGCTCGCGGGTATCGCGGCGTTGGCGGTAACCGGCCTCTGACAACATGGCCGAGGCGGCTTCGGACAGGGATCCCTTATTGGGGACTGCTACACGGAGCATGGGGAGACTTTCTTGTTGGAAGGGAGGTTTTCAGGCACCTTGGCCACGCAGGGGCTCCACTACAGGCAAGCGGAGTGGCGTGGCTAGAGATGCTTGTAAACGTCCTCCAGTGTGAGGCCCTTGGCCAGCATGAGGACCTGCAAGTGGTAAAGCAGCTGGGAGATTTCCTCAGCGGCAGCTTCGTCCGATTCATACTCCGCGGCCATCCAGACTTCGGCGGCCTCTTCGACCACCTTCTTGCCGATGCCGTGGATTCCGGAGTCCAGTTCGGCAACCGTGCGCGAGCCTGCCGGGCGGGTCGCTGCTTTCTCACTCAGTTCTGCGAACAGCGTCTCGAAATTCTTCACGCCCTCCAGACTACTTGCTCCGGGGCGGACACCGCTTGTTGGGGCGTTGCATGACGAAGGGGATGTGAGTGAAGACACACCCACATCCCCTTTGGCGCCTACAGGCAACGGGCCTTAGCTGAACTGCTTCAGCGTCACTGCAGTGGCCAGGGCCGCGGTGACGGCTTCGTGGCCTTTGTCTTCCTTGGAACCGGGCAGGCCTGCGCGGTCCAGGCCCTGCTGCTCGGTGTCACAGGTGAGGACACCGAAGCCCACCGGCACGCCGGTGCGGACGCTGACATCGGTGAGTCCCGACGTCGCGGCCTGGCATACGTAATCAAAGTGCGGTGTCCCGCCGCGGATGACCACGCCGAGTGCCACCACGGCGTCAAAGTGTGGTGCGAGCCTGGCGGCGGCGACCGGAAGCTCAAAGCTGCCCGGAACCCGCAGGAGTGTCGGCTCGGCAATCCCGGCTTCCTTGGCGGCGCGGAGTGCGCCATCCACCAATCCATCCATGATCTGTGTATGCCAGCTTGCCGCCACGATGGCGAGCTTCAGCTGCGAGGTTTCCTCAGGGTTGAGGGTAGTGAGGTCAATAGTGGGTGCGCCGTGTCCGCTCATGGTGTGCTGTGGATCCGTTCAGTCTTGGTTGTTGTCAAAAGTGTGGTTCGAAGGCGTCTTGCCATTGCTGACGGGCTCGACTTCGAGCGTCAACCGGTGGTCCATCCGGTCCTTCTTGGTCTGCAGGTAGCGCAGGTTCTGTTCGCGTGAGGGCACTTCGGTGGGCACCATTTCCACCACAGTCACTCCAGCCTTGTCGAGCCGGTGCTGTTTGTCGGGATTGTTGCTCAGCAGCCGGACTTCATGGAGGCCCATCTCGGCGAGGATCTGTCCTGCCGCGCTGTACGAACGTGCATCAACCGGCAAGCCCAACTGCTCGTTGGCTTCCACGGTGTCGAACCCGGCTTCCTGCAAGGCGTAGGCCTTGATCTTGTTGGCCAGTCCGATACCTCGGCCCTCTTGGCCGCGCAGGTAGAGCAGCGTTCCGCCTTCGGCGTGGATGAGTTCCAATGCGAAAGCCAGCTGCTCTCCGCAGTCGCAGCGGTATGAGCCGAAAACATCGCCGGTCAGGCATTCCGAGTGCAGCCGTACCAGCGGCGCACGGCCGTCCTTCGGCGGATTGGGCGAACTGACGGCGAGGTGCTCGTGGCCTGTCTCAAGGTCAGTCCACGCCTGTGCCGCAAAGTCGCCAAATGCCGTAGGTAACTGCACGATCGGACCACCGCTGACGCGGTGGGGTCCGGGGCCAGTGTGGTCACTGCTGCGTGTGGTCGATGCAGTCATCGCTTCTCCTCGTCCTCCTGTAAAACATGTGCCGTCCGCGACTCTACCGCCTCAACATAGGACACCAGATCCTCGATGGAGATGAGGGGGCATCCATGGTCAGCGGCGAAATCGCGCAGACTGTCCAGCCGCATCATTTCACCGTCATCATGTACCAACTCTGCGATCACACCTACCGGAGCCAGCCCGGCAAGTCGACACAGGTCAACAGCAGCTTCCGTGTGACCCGGACGTTCACGCACTCCCCCGTTAACTGCCCGCAACGGGAAAATATGCCCTGGGCGGGTGATCGAGGCCGGAGTACTGCTCGGATCCGCCAGAATCCGGGCCGTCAGCGCACGGTCAGTGGCTGAGATTCCGGTGCTGACTCCGATCGCGGCATCGCAGGAAACGGTGTAAGCAGTACCTTTGGCGTCCTCGTTGATCTCCACCATGGGCGGCAGCACCAGTGCGTCCGCACGTTCGCCATCCAGGGGAACGCAGATGACGCCGGATGAATACCGGATGGTCCATCCCATGAGGGCGGGCGTGGCGTGCTGGGCGGCGAAAATAACGTCGCCTTCGTTCTCACGGTCCTCGTTGTCCACCACGATCACAGCCCGGCCCGCAGCCATTGCCTCAATGGCCGCTTCCACGGGATCCAGTCCTGTACGGGAAGTTCCGGCCGGTGATGTCTTGGCAGGGGCGCTCATCGCGTGCCCCCTGCCTGCGGTGCGAAGGACAGGAGGCGTTCGGTGTACTTGGCCAGCACGTCCACTTCCAGGTTGACGCGGCCACCCAATGGCTTGGCTCCCAGCCCGGTTTCTTCCAGCGTTGTGGGGATCAGCCCCACTTCAAACCATGGCTCCGGTTCGGCAGCAGCGCTGACGGCGGTCACTGTCAGCGAGACACCGTCGACGGCGATCGACCCTTTCTCGGCAATGTAGCGTGCCAGCGGGGCCGGGACACCAAAACGCAGCCGATCCCAGTTGCCCAGCGCCTCGCGCTCCAGCAACTCACCCACACCGTCCACATGCCCCTGCACCACGTGGCCGTCCAGGCGTCCGCCTGCTGGAACACAGCGTTCAAGGTTCACGGTGTCCCCTGGGGCCAGCCCGCCGATGGTGGTCCGGACAAGGGTTTCACCCATGACATCAACGCTGAAGTCCTGCCCGTCAATCTGTGTGGCGGTCAGGCATACTCCATTGACGGCGATGGACCCACCCAAGGCCAAGCCATCGGTGGTGGTGGGTGCTTTCAGCCGCAGCGTGGCGCTGGCATTGCCGTCGTGCTCAATGCCCAGCACAGTCCCTTGTTCTGCAACGATTCCAGTAAACATCAGTGTCCTCCTGTGACATGTTCCGCAGCTTCACCGCGCGGAACCAAACTCTTGTGTGGATCCAAATTCTTGATATTGGCGGCGGCGCCCCGGGGCGACCGCAGGTGCAACCGAAGGTCGTTGCCGAGCGTCCGGACCGCTCCGCCACCGGCATCGTCCCAGGACCAGCGCTGGGCGTCAGCCAGCGTGGTGATTCCGAGGTCGTGCAGGGCAGGAGTTCCGGATCCCAGCAACGTCGGAGCCAGGTAGACGATCAGTTCGTCCACGAGGTGCGCACCGAGGAATGTGCTCAGGATGGACGAGCCGCCTTCCACCATGACGTGCCTGACTCCCTGGTCGAACAGCATGCCCAAAGCCTCTGCGGGATCCCGTGTTGGCAGGTGCACAAAGCGCCCGTCGGTCCCCCGGACTGCGGCATCTCCAGGGACGTCCCGTAAACCCATCACGGCGCGCAGCGGCTGCCGGCTGAAGAGTTCTCCCTGCGCGTCCCTCGCAGTGAGCCGGGGGTTGTCAATCAGGACCGTCCCTGTGCCCACCAGGATGGCGTCGATGCGTCCCCGCAGCCCATGGTTGTCAGCGAGCGACTCCGGACTGGAAATCCATTGACTGGTGCCGTCGTCGGCCGCAATGCGGCTGTCCAACGTCTGCGCGATGTGCAACGTGACGAACGGGCGCTTGGCTGCAACGGCGTCGAACCAATCGCGGTTGAGGTCGAAGGCCCGGTCGAGGGCCAGCCCGGAACGGACCTCCACGCCGGCGGAGCGGAGCGTGCGGGCACCGCCCGCAGCGGGGTCGTGAGGATCGTCGACGGCGTAGATCACCTTTGAGATTCCCGCCGCCATGATTGCCTGCGCGCAGGGTCCGGTTCGGCCCACGTGGTTGCAGGGTTCCAGTGTGACCACCATGGTTGTTCCCACGGTGTCGATGCCCTGCTTGCGGGCTTCGGAGATCGCGTCTGCTTCTGCATGGGCCGTGCCGGCACCCCGATGGTACCCCGTAGCCAATTTCTCGCCCCCGGGACTGAGGATGACTGCCCCAACCAGCGGGTTGGCTCCGCGCGGACCGGCCAAGGCTGCGGCCAGTGCGGCATCCATGGCACCTTGCTCCGCTGAAGTGTAGATGGAGTTATCGACCGTCATCGTGCAACTCCCGCGGGTACTGCAATGCCCGGTTTGCCGGCATCGTGGTTGGTCCGTTCGCGTTTTTCAGCCCGCCACCAGACGAAGAAGCCGGCCAGGGTAAAGAATCCGTAGAACAGGTACATGACCGCGCTGGCGTAGTAGCCGGCGCTGAACAGCAGGGGCACGCCCACGATGTCCACGGCAACCCAGATCAACCAAAACTCAGTCCATCCACGGGCCATGCCGTACGTTGCCAGAAGTGACCCCATAAAGGTCCAGGCGTCAGCCCAGACCGGCGGGTAGGAGCCCAGGGCATCAAACAAGGGCGTCAGTGCTGCCGTACCGGCCACCATGGCACCAATCAGGGCGATGCGGACTTTGTTGCTGGCCCAGCCAGGCACAATGGCGCGCCCTTGGCTGCTCGATTGGCGACCTTGCTGCCACCGGTACCAGCCGTAAACGGCGACGGCGATGAACATCACCTGCCGTGCTGCCTGCCCCCACAGGGTAGCCGGCGCTGCTGCACCAAAGACGTTACCCAGGAAGACCGTGAGCAGGAGGATGTTGCCGACTATGCCGATCGGCCAAGCCCAGACTTTGCGGCGCATACCGCCAAGGGCGCTGAGGAGCCCAAAGATGTTTCCAAGCACTTCGCGTAAGACAAGAGCAGATCCTCCAACGGGGATCTGTGCTTCGAAGAGCCATCGCAGAAAGTCCATGCCGTTCCTTCCCAGTAAGCCGCGATGACTCCGGGGGTGTACGACAGCGCAATGCCGGGCGTCGCTAAAGGAACGCCCACGGCATGACTGTACGTGCTTCTCCCATCCAGACTTTAACTGTCGGTACCGGAATTTCACCAGTTCAACCGTCTGCCATCGAACATCCAATCACTTGGAATCCGATGGCTCGCGGGTCGCGGACTATAACCGCCGGTTCGGACTTACACCGACCCCGGAGCACGTATGTGTGTTGTTATTCTGCCACAACTACCAAGATGGCCGGGCTATTCCCAGCCATCTTCGTAACATGTGGTGACGATCGTCAGGCGAACGTCGCCGTCACAGCCTGGCCCGCCGACCGGAGCCGGTCTATCGCCGCTGCGGGGTCCTGGTGCCCATAGACCGCCGAGCCTGCCACGAACACATTGGCACCGGCTTCCGCGGCCCTGATGATCGTTTCCTCAGTAATGCCCCCATCCACTTGGATGGCCACGCCGATGCCGGAGCCCTCCACCGCTGCCCGCGCACGTCGGATCTTGGGCAGGGTGATGTCCAGGAAGGACTGCCCACCGAATCCGGGCTCCACCGTCATGATCAACAGCATGTCCAACTCGCTGAGCATGTCCAGGTAGGGCTCAACCGGTGTAGCCGGACGAAGGGCCATTCCAGCCTTGGATCCCCGCGCACGCAGTTCGCGTGCCAGCTTCACGGGGGCCATGGCGGCTTCCGCATGGAACGTCACCGAAGCAACGCCGGCGTCCGCGTAGGCAGGCGCCCAACGGTCGGCGTCGGAAATCATCAGATGGGCGTCCAACGGTACCGGACTGACCGCCTGGATCCGCTGCACCACCGGCAGGCCCAGCGTCAGGTTGGGGACAAAGTGGTTGTCCATAACGTCAACATGGACGGCATCGGCATTGCTGATCCGCTGCAGTTCCGCCTCAAGGTTGACGAAATCGGCAGACAGGATGCTCGGGTTGATACAGCACTGAGACAAAGCAGCCCCTCTGGGTCGGTGGGAATGGAAGGCCGGGCTACCGGCAGTTACGGCTTTTTACGGATGATGGCCATGAACATGGCATCGGTCTGGTGGACGTGCGGCCATAACTGGGCCGTTTGTTCGTGACCTGCGCCCAAGCGCCCGGTGAGGCTGACATCGTCAAGCGCCTGCCCGGCGTCGAGCAGTTCCAGATCCTCACGCTTGGCCATGACGTCGCTGACTACCGCGGTGGTTTCGGCCGGGTGCGGCGAGCATGTCACATAAGCGACCACGCCGCCGGGCTTCACGGCATCAATCGCGGACTTCAGGAGATCACGCTGCAACGGGCCAAGATCGCCAATGTCCTTGGGTGAGCGCCGCCACCGCGATTCGGGCCGCCTGCGCAAAGCTCCCAGCCCACTGCAGGGGACATCAACCAGGACGCGGTCGAAAGCTTCGGACTGCTCCGAACCAACGTCGCGTCCGTCACCGGTCCGCACCGACCACGTGTCCTCCGGGACAGCCGACAGTGCCTGCTGAACGAGCTTGGCCCTGTGCGGCGCGGGCTCGTTGGCCAACAAGGTAGCGCCGTCCCTGTGCGCCAGGGCAGCCAGAAGAGCGGCCTTGCCTCCCGGACCCGCGCACAAGTCCAACCAGCGTTCACGTCCGGAGGAGGCGCCAAGGTCCACGCCGGCCAAGGCCCGGGCAACCAACTGGGATCCGACATCCTGGACGCGGGTGGTTCCGCGACGAACTGTTTCCAGGCGGCCGAGGTCTCCACCGGCGGACAATGCCGAATCTTCTACCAGTTCCCCTGCCGTGGCCCCATTGTCGAAAGCCTCGTCCAGGCTTCCCAAACCCGGCAGCGCCACCAGATTGACCACGGGCGCGGCGTTGTCCGCCTCCAGCAGGTCATCAATTTCCGACTTCGGACGTCCGTGGTTGACCAGGGACTGCCGCAATGCGCGGACAATCCATTCAGGGTGGGCATGCCGGAGCGAGGCAATCCGGGTTTCATCGGTTTCGTTGGCCAGCAGGATGTCCAGCCACTCGCCCATGCTGTGGGCAGTGACCTTGCGCAGGACTGCGTTGATCAACGCTGACGGACCTGCGCCGATGACTGCTCGCGCCAAGCCAACAGTCTGGTCCAACGCTGCATGCGCTGGAACACGCATCGAGAGTAACTGATGGGCGCCAATCCGCAGGGCATCCAGAATTGCCGGATCCAACTGCTCAAGGGGGCGGTCCACGCAGCGGGCGAGAATGGCGTCGTAGGTACCTTGGCCCCGCAAAGCGCCATAGCTCAGCTCCGTGGCGAAGCCGGCATCCCGGCGATCCAACCGGTGTTCCCGTATGCGGGCTGGGAGCACCAGGTTGGCGTAAGCATCCTCGGAAGCAACGGCACGGAGCACTTCGAAGGCCACAAGACGGGCTGGGTCAGCGCGGCGGGTGCGCTGCGAGGGAGCATTGTTCGTGAAGCCCCGTTGAGGGCCACGGTTTCGCTCCCGGCCCTGGGCGTCACGCCGGCTTTCGCCACGTGCACCCCGGTTGCCTTGTCCGGCGCCGTCCCGGTTCCCGCTGTTGTTGGGGCCTCGCCGGCCGGACTCACTCATTCGAATACCACTCTCTCGGGTGTTGCCAAGCCGCGGGCCCAGTCAGCCGACGACATCATCTTCTTACCTGCCGGCTGGATCCTGCCGAGCTCAACGGCGTGGGATCCGGTGCCCACCAGCACAGATTTGCCCTCCACCCTGATGGCGCCCGGAGCCAGGTCCTTGATCTCAGGACGGAGTGCCAGTGGTTCAAGTTTGATTCGCTGGCCTTCCAGCGTTGTCCATGCCCCCGGCTCAGGTGTCACACCACGAGCCCGGCGGCTGACGGCAAGGGCCGGCAGCTGCCAGTCAAGGCGGCCGTCCTCCAGCATCAATTTGGGAGCGAGGGAGACTTCTCCGGTTTGGGGTTGCGGGGCAGCCTGACCGGCGTCGATCGCGGAAAGCGTCTGGCTGAGAAGCACGGCTCCGCTGATGGCGAGGCGCTCGAGGAGGTCCCCGGAGGTGTCGTCCGGCCGCACAGCTTCAGTGAGGGTACCGAACACGGGGCCGGTATCGAGGCCTTCTTCGAGCTGGAACGTCACGGCACCAGTGATTTCGTCCCCCGCGATGATTGATCGCTGGACGGGGGCAGCGCCCCGCCAAGCAGGGAGGAGCGAGAAATGCAGATTGACCCACCCATGCCTCGGAACTCCCAAGGCTGCCTTAGGAACAATTCCACCGTAGGCAACAATGGCAGCGACATCCGGGGCGAAGTCCGAGATCCGGGCGGTGGTTTCCGCATCGACCTTGGCCGCGCGGATGACGTCGATACCCAGTTCCATGGCCCGCGCTGCGACGGGCGAAGGTGTCAGTACACGCTTCCTGCCTAACGGCGCGTCCGGGCGCGTCAGGACCGCGACGACGTCGAATCCCGCCTTAACCAGAGCGTCCAACGATGGGACGGCCACCGCGGGGGTTCCTGCGAAAAGGACCCTCACTCGGGTGCCCCGAAACTGCCGCCACCAAAACTGGATCCCACGCTGGCGGCGCGCTGTGACGTGGTCTTCTCCGTGATGGCATGGTAGTTGGCGTTCCGGATGGCGCGGAGAGCTGCCTTACGGTCCTCCCCTTCCAACCTGTCCGTGTACAAGATGCCGTCAAGGTGGTCCGTTTCGTGCTGGAAACACCGGGCAAGCATGCCCTCTGCTTCCACCGAGACCGGGTTGCCGTTCATATCAACACCGGTGGCCCTGGTGGTCCGGAAACGGCGGACCGGGAAGCCCAGCCCGGGGATCGAGAGGCAACCCTCTACTTCGTCGGGCTGGAAGTCATCGCTGTTCTCCAGGACGGGGTTGATGATGTGGCCTTCCACTCCCCCAATACGGTAGGTAAAAACACGCTGGCTGACGCCGATCTGAGGTGCAGCGAGGCCCGCACCTTCCACGTCCTCCATGGTTTCAGTCATGTCAGCTACCAGCTTGGCGAGCTCCGGACCAAAATCGGTGACAGGGTCCGCTACGGTGCGCAACACCGGATCCCCGATGATTCGGATACTCAAAATTGCCATGTGCTGTCAGTCCTCACTATCGTCAAACCCGGCTCCGGGTGTTGCGGAGCCTAAGCCAGTTTAGTTGAGGTCAGTCACCGCTGGCGCTGTTTGCCGCTCCGGCGCCGACCGCTGCGAACACCGGCGGAGCAATGGGCAACAGCGCTTGTCCCGCTGCAGAGACGTCTGCCGACATTTCCCAGACGCGCCGAAGCGCGCAGAACTTCCACCAGTGGTGCTTGAGGATTTCCGGGTTGGCCCGCATCGGCCGGACTTCGGTCTCTCCGATGGCTACAGCGAGCAGCATGGGGTTGTCTCCGTATTTCCATGGCTCCCACACTCCGGCAATGGGATCGACCAGGCTTTCCTCCGCCTTCATTCCGGCCGCGAGTTGCATGACCACTTTGTCATCCAGGGACTTGACCGTTCCATCCCGCGTAGTGCCTTTGGTCTTGTAGTCGATCAGGCAGATACGCCCGTTGATCCGGGCTACAAGGTCAAGTGTCCCGGCGTAGCCCACAGTCTTGTTCCACACGGTGATCTCCGGGGCCAACGGCTCCACCCGGTACAGCTCCCACCATTCATCGAAACGGGCGGCAAATGCCTCCTCACCATGGGCTGCGAGGTCGTCCCGGCATTCCTGCATGCGGTGCGGACGACCCAGGGCACGCAAGGCAACCTGCTCGCAGTACGTGTGCACGCGGTCGCCTCGTGCTGCTGCCGCATCCCTATATATCTCAGCAGCTTTGGCCGCCTTGGTAATCGCTTGGCGGGTTTTGGCCGGGCTTCCAAGAATCGCAGGAAGCTCCGGATCCGCAGCGAGACTGCTCGCACCCATGTAGCTGAACCAGCCATCCAGCGAGTGGGCCTGTTGTCCGATCACCGTGGTGATGGAGGGAACCGAAAATTGCTCCGTGGTGGAGCGGGCATACATCCGGCCGTAATCAGTAGCGTGGGCAAGCAGTGGAGCAGTCATATAAAGACTGTGTCATACAGGGCCGACAGAATTCTCCGGTGGGAAGATCATTGCGAGTTGCTCCGGAGACAGTCGGGCGAGCTTCGCGGCAAGGATGGGAGCCGTCTCCGCCAGCTTCGAATTGGACAGCCCAGGGTCAGGAGGGGTCCAGGGCACATCAGGTTCATCGTCAGCACGCATGTTGACAAAGTGCTCCGATGAAGCGTTTCGTGACGCGAAACACCCATCGGTGTTGGCGAATGCCGTGCAATTACTGCCCCGTCAAGCGCGAAGCCGCCGTCAGCACCAAGGACTGGAGTGCTTACACCAGGCAAAAAGCGGACGTGGTGGCTGCGATCCTCACAAGCGCAGGAGAACCCGACTAGCACTAACCAGCGCCCGGTATGGATCCTTCATCGGCGCCTTGGCGTTGAACCGAATCCCCCATGTGAGAGAGGCAAAGATCAATGAAGATTGGCAACTTCGTTCCTGCGCGGGTTGAGCTGCAGGAATCCCAGGTCGGCCGCCGGCAGGTACTGATAAGCCTCGGGGGCGCAGTTCTCGTCGCCACGGTGAGTGCGTGCGCATTGTTGGAGCTCCCCGACGAGGTAGAGCTTTCTGACATTATTGGCGAGTGGACATCGAAGCCGAAGAACGGCCACACCACACTTTTGAAGCTCTGCGCTGACGGTATCTTTGAGTGGTCTGGTGTGACTGAGGGAACCTTCGGGGATGGGACCTCTTCAGAGAAGCTCGACTGGGAAAGGTTAGTGACCTATTCCGGCCAATGGTCGATCAAAAAGGACCTCGTCAGCAAAAAGTTCACGAACGTCAGGCTCCGGCCTGAGACATCACAGGACTTGGCAATCTTTCCCTTGTCTGTCTGGAAACGTGGCTCAGATCAGTTCCTCACCTATACGCTAGGCGATCCGGACGGGGGCGATAGGTTCGAATTCCATAACCGCTAAGCCCCGGTTCGGGAAGAACTCAACCGGCGCGGATGTAGCCTGCCTGTTCCACGGTGCGGACTAAATTCAGCGCCCTGATCACAGCTTTCGCTGAGCGTGGTGATGAACTTCATGGCATCACAGCCGGAGCCACCGCTTACCTGATCAAGCCCTTCCACCCCCGCCAACTACGTGAACTAGCGCTGCAACTGAGCCCTCAACAACTCACATCCCCGGAACCATAAACAAGCCCTGAAAAGACAATTAGCAATCCTGCCGGCGCGCGCTTTCTTGCGGCACAGATATGAAAGGCTGCAGCTATGGACAGAATGAACCGCACAGCGCTCCACCACGCAGCCCTGGAAAACGATGTTGCCGCCGTAGAGCAACTTCTTGCTGACGGCGCTTCTCCCGATGCCCAGGACAAAGCCGGATTCACGCCCCTACATTTTGCTGCGCAGGAATACTCAGTAGAAGCATCTGCTGCTTTGCTTGGTGCCGGCGCCACCGTTGATCTTCAAAACGGCTGGGGTAACACCGCGCTCTTTACAGCCGTCTTCAATTCAAACGGCCGTGGCGAACTGATCAAACTCCTGCGTTCGCACGGCGCTGATCCGCTCTGTGTCAACGGAAGCGGCCAGACGCCCGTGGGGCTGGCGCGGCTGATCGGCAACTACGACGTCGCGCAGTACTTCACCGACGTACCTGAGTAACCTGCGTTATCCAAGACTTATCCTGATGCCATGGATAGAGTGCTGCTCGATCAGGTGATCATGACGGACTACGGCCAGTTCGACCTCATTTGGGCTGACGAGGGCGGCTTCGACGGCATCTTTGAACGCTTCTTTGAGGGCCAAGTCAACGGCCTGGTCGGGGCTGCAGCTCCCAATGGCGTCTATATCAACCTCGGACGACGGTCTGGCGGTTCTGACATGTGCATCGTTCTCCTTGATAAGCGGCCAGCTACGGAACCCGATAGCGCATGGGAAGACATCGTAGAGGTATCCTTCGCACTCCCCCCAGGACACGATCTGCGTTGGGCCTCGTGGGCCGATGAGACGAAGGGGGAACTAGCTAACGTGCCGCCCGGGAGCTACCGGCTGCGGGTCAGTGCGATGGGCCGCGACGAAGGCCATGATGGAGAATTTTCCGAAGAAGTCGTCGATCATTACCTGCTGGAGATGTGGCCAGCTACGCCGAAACCCGACGCCATCGTGCGCTCAAAGAGCCAGAGCGCCGAGTACTGGCACAAGACGTGGGGAAGCCGCCGCTAGGCGCAGCATCGCTTCAAGACTGTTCGTCTGGCCATCACTCCGGAAGTTCGCCGGCGGCGATCCGCTCTGCAGTGACCCTGTACGCCTCAGCGATGTAGCTTTCCACATCGGTGGCAGCAAGGCGCCAGACGTTCCGGCCTCCAACCTGGATACCCCGCAGATCGCCTGACTTGAGCAAGGCCCTGATCTGGTTCGCTGACACATTCAGTTCCTCGGCAACCTGTTCCGTCGTCAGTCAGGAACCGGTGCTTCTTGGCATCCTCTGGCATACACCCATCCTAAAGTCGGCCTGCGTAGTGAACTGGCAACCGCGCAAACAGCAGTTATGCTAGTCGTTGGATTTATTGTGCTGGTTTGGGGGCAGGCATGGGAATTGCTTTTGATGACGGCGCAGCCGACGCGCTG